>NZ_CP043761.1:1286475-1929713 GCF_008386395.1 Paenibacillus sp. 37
CAATCAATAAGCTAAGCTATATCAGTTGTTATCGATAAGCGGGAAGGGTTCTCCCGTTGATTAAAGGGTTGATATTAGACCAGTCAAACTAGCACGACTTGACCAGATACAACGAATGGAATATATTAGAAAAAGGAAAGGTTCGAGCGACTCGTTCAATCGAATCTCATATGGAACGGCTTATGAGGGAAGCACCCGTAAGAGCAGGCTAATGCCTGACTTGCGGGTGCTTTTTTGTCGTTCGCTGATTTCGTTGGCTATTTTGCTACATATTTTAGAAGAAAGGGTGTAGAAACGCATGCAAACAGAAGCATGGAAGGAAATGATAAGTGAACAGGAGGCCATGTTAGCCATGGTATGTGGTCGTTCCCCATTGGAACGATCAAGCTCACATCACTTCATGGAACATCATGGCTTGGTAGAAGGAAAGAAGGGTCGACAGCATATCGAAGGTTTAGCTTTAGAAGATTTATCTCCAATGGGGACGAGTGAAAACCCTTGCTTTTCTCTAACAGAAGGAAGCCATAATCACATGATGAATCACAGTAAAGTCCAACGCTCTCAATGGTCATCATTCGCTCATCTTATTTTCGGATCACGCCTACTTATAGGGCTTGTGATTCTGTTCAGCGCAGGCACGATTTATTTTGCTTCTTCAGTGGAGGCTGCGGGCATAGATCTTGGCGTAACAGCGCAGAAAGCCTGGGATTCCGTTTTGAACAAAGCCGATGCACAAACCAAGTTAACGTTGAAGCAAGCGTATGAGAAAGTGGGGAACTGGAAGGCTCAAGAGCAAACTTGGGAACAAAAGGTAAAGACACTTCATGCCGCCAATACCGCGGAATTGGAGCGATTACGTGTAGAAATAAGACAAACCGATGACGCGAAGGTCGCAGCTCTAGCCGAAAAGGTAAAGCAAACCCAAGCCCGATATGAGCCGCTATTCGCCCTCTATAGTTCAGTCAATAGACAGTTGGATGCAGCCAAAGCCATCAAAAATAAGGAATGGAGTGCAGCGATCCGTACTCAGGCAGAGACGTTGAAACCCGTTGTGAAACTTGCCAGAGAAGACATCCGGATCAAGAAAAAGGAACTTGCTGAAGCACGTAAACGGAAGAGCGCTGAAATAAAACGTTTACGAGTTATACTAGCAGGGGCCGACTCCGCGAAGAAACAGATTCAAACGGCTAAAAAACAGGCGAGTTTGGCTAAAGAACGATATTCCAACGCTCTACAACAGTTCAAACAGAATACAAAGCAAGGCCAAACGTCACGTGTACTCAGCTCATTGAACACATTGGCTTCTGCAGCAGAGAAGTGGACAGGCACAAAACAAAACATTCATACACTGGAGCAAAAAGTATTTACTACGTATGTGAAAGTCAGACAGGAAATCGCGAAGAGACCCAAATAAGAGGAAACCTGGTTCTCCCTGCTACGTACACCACTTTAGATGTAAAGACGCTTCGATGATGATGGAACGAGGTGGAACTATTGCAGTCCAAATTGGAAACGAAACGTACGGGGGCAAAAGGTTTTAAACGTAAACGGTACTGGATTCCCAGCGTTGTACTCATTTTGATCATAGGTTTTATTGGGGTTGGTACACAATGGACACCAAAAATAACGGTATTTTTATTAAAATCATTAATTGAAACTGCTAATCCAGACATGAATAACAAGGACACTATGCTCTCGGATGGGATAACTCGTGTTGTGGATGTACTCTATGCAGACGAAGGGCGTAATGACAGTACGCTGGATATCTATTATCCTTCCGTAACTTCGGAACCTTTGCCTGTCGTGCTGTGGGTTCATGGCGGTGGATGGGTCTTGGGAGACAAAGCGGATATCACAGAGTATGCCGTACAATTAGCCAAGCAGGGTTACGTTGTCGTCAGTATGAATTATGCGCTCGCACCAGATACGACATATCCCACTCCCGTGATCCAGACGAATCAGGCTTTGATGTATGTGAAGAACCATGTCAGCGAGTATCAGGGTGACCCGGATAACATATTTCTCGCAGGCAACTCGGCAGGTGCCCAGATTGCAAGTCAGACTGCGGCCGTGGTGACGAATCCATCCCTAGCCAAGCTGATGAATATAACACGAGTAGCCCAACCGGATGATTTGCGCGGGGTTCTTCTATTCTGTGGTCCTTACAATCTAAGTACAGTAGCGGAAACAGGGTTTCCACTCATACGTACATTTCTCTGGTCATATACCGGAGTCAAAACATTCGAAGACTACCCGAGACTGAATGAAATGTCGACTGTGCTTCAGGTTACTGCGGCGTACCCGCCTGCATTTATTACCTCAGGCAATGTTGACCCGTTGACCAGTCAATCGATTGAGCTGGCACAAGTCTTGAAGCGACTTGATGTTGATACGGAAACGTTATTTTTCTCGAACTCCTCAGAGAAGCTGGGACATGATTATCAATTTGATCTGAAGAGTGATGCTGGTCAACAGGCGATACGTTCGGCAGTACGATTTATGCAACAGTATAGTCGATGAGCAGACAAGTCTGTGGTACACTCGAAGCAAATGAGGGCGCAGGAGGAGAAGCATGGCAGACAAAGAAGATTTGACCCGGTTCGGGGTGGCGTTTCCTACACCTCTGATTGAGCAGTTTGACCAGTATATTGAGGAACAGGGATACAAAAACCGATCTGAGGCTTTCCGTGATCTTGTTCGCAAAACATTACTGCAACCTTCTGCATTACAATCCGACCAGGATGTGGCAGGCACCATTGTGATGGTCTACGATCACCATATCAGCGATCTTCCCATTCGTTTGATGGAGCTGCAGCACGAGGCGCATCATGACATCATTTCCAATATGCATGTACATCTGAACCATGACCAATGCCTGGAAGTAATTGCGGTACGGGGTAACTTGGGACGCTTGCGTCACCTGCATCAACAGATCCAGGTACAAAAAGGTGTATTGTATGCTGAGCTTTCTGTGACTTATGTGGATGAACTCAACAAACTGGCTTATGCTCAGAGTCATGATCAGGATGACAATCCGAATCAAAGTCAGGATCACAATCACAGTGCGAGTCAGCATGGTCACAGTCATCATCATCATCGTTCTGCCGATTAAGATGAAATGAAGTGTGAGTTAATTTCTATGAAAATATAGCGAATCTAAAAACAGACCTTTGGTTAGATGCCAACTGTCTGTTTTTTTATTGTTTGTTATAATACCTAACTTTATAAAGCGATACAGTTGCTGGTTTATATGGGTTTTCAATGATTAATTCGAATATATGAAAATATTTGGATTTTGAAGTTAACTTTATTGACATACGATTTGTGTTTTGTGCTACAATTTCTCTAAAAAGTAACACGAAAAAAGGGAGTGCAGCACATATTTAGAGGGGGAACGACCAGAATGGGCAGATTTTCATGGAGATGGGGAAAACGAAAAGGTAGAACAGGATTAGGCATTTTGCTTGTATGTTCCATTGGTTTATCTGGTTGTGCACAGGGCACAGCGCCAACAGCTTCGTCATTAGAGAATGGACAGTCAGGAACAAACTCAACCAAAGACGAATTGGTGCTGGCCGTTGGCACCGAGCCGGAAGGCGGGTTTGATCCGACAACCGGATGGGGGCAGTATGGTTCACCACTTTTCCAGAGTACTTTGCTAAAGAGAGATGCCAAACTTCAACTGGTTAACGATCTGGCTACTGAATACTCAGTTAGTGAAGATGGGCTGACCTGGACGGTCACACTTCGGAACGATGTGAAATTCTCTGATGGGGAACCCCTGACGGCTGAGGATGTAAAATTTACGTTTGAAACAGCTGCCAAGAGTGGGTCCGTGATTGATCTGACCAATATGGCTGATGTACAGGCACCTGATGATAGCACGGTCTTATTCACACTGAAATCGCCACAGTCTACATTCATCAGTCTGCTGACGACACTTGGCATTGTACCTGAACACGCCTATGGCGCTGATTATGCAGAACACCCGGTCGGATCAGGACCGTACAAGCTGGTTCAGTGGGACAAAGGACAACAGGCCATCGTGGAAGCCAATGAAGAATATTACGGTAACAAGTCTGCATTCCACAAACTCACCTTCCTCTATCTGGATGAAGATGCAGCCTACGCCGCTGCACAGGCAGGTACGGTGGATATCGCTGCGATCCCGGCAGCGTTTAGCAAACAACAGGTGAATGGCATGACATTGGAGGCCGTGAAAACCGTAGATAACCGTGGCATCATGTTCCCCATGCAACCTGCTGGTGCCAAGTCGGAAGATGGTCTTCCCGCAGGAAATGATGTGACATCCGATCTGGCCATTCGCCAAGCGGTGAATGTTGTGATTGATCGTAAGGCTTTGGTTGAGGGTGTACTGGAAGGGTACGGTCGTCCAGCCTATTCCGCTAGTGATGATCTGCCTTGGAGTAATGCGGAAGCTGTATTTACAGATGCCAATCTCGAAGAAGCGAAGCAGATTCTGGCCGCTGGTGGCTGGGTAGATGCGGATGGTGACGGTATCGTCGAGAAAAACGGAGTAAAGGCCGAGTTCAATCTGCTTTATTTTGCAGGTGATTTAACAAGACAATCTTTGGCACTGGCTGCTGCGGATATGGTTGCCCAGGCTGGAATTAAAATCAATGTTGAAGGCAAAAGCCGTGAAGAGACGAAAAAGATGGCATACTCCAACGCTGTATTATTTGGTTGGGGCAGTCATGATCCGCTGGAGACGTATAACCTCTATAGTAGTACTCACAAAGGAGAAGGATATTATAATGTGGGGCTGTATAGCAATCCTGTCGTGGATTCTTGGATGGAGAAAGCCCTTCATGCAACAAGTGAAGAAGAGGCATTACCGTTCTGGCAGAAAGCGGAATGGGATGGAACAACAGGTTTCAGTTATCAGGGTGATGCGCCATGGGCGTGGCTTGTGAACATAGATCATCTGTATCTGGTTACGAATGGCCTGAACATTGGTAAGCAGCAGATCCATCCCCATGGTCACGGCTGGCCGGTGACAACCAATCTGGAGGAATGGTCCTGGGATAACAGCACGAAATAAGAAGCATAGCGGTAGCTTTAGCCTGAATTGGGGAGAGATTGGATGACGGGCAGGAATGGATGGGCCAGATTTGTTGGTTATAAAGTGTTGCGACTCGTATCTCTATTGGTTGGAGTCAGTGTGTTGTCTTTTCTATTAATGCAATTCTCTCCTGTGGACCCGATTGAAGCCTACATTGGTGGAGACATGATCAGGGTAAGCGCCGAACAGCGCAGTCTTATCGAAGAACGTTGGGGATTGAATGAATCTCCAATGGAACGATTGCTTACCTGGGGACAAGCACTTATTCAGGGAGATTTGGGAACATCAATGATCTACAGACAGCCTGTAGCGGATATTATCCAGGAACGATTCATGAATTCTGTCGCGCTTATGGCTGTAGCCTGGCTACTATCTGGTATCTTCGGATTCACTCTTGGTGTGGTTGCTGCCATGAGAAGGGATTCAAGGCTGGATCGCCTGATCTGCTGGTATTGTTACACGCTGGCCTCCACGCCGGTATTCTGGATTGCGCTGTTGCTGCTAATGGTATTTGGGGTGTGGCTCGGATGGCTTCCAGTTGGTCTTGGGGTACCCGCAGGGATGTCGGCTGATCAGGTGACCTGGGGCGATCGGGCTATTCATATGATTCTGCCAGCGTTGACTCTCAGTCTGACCGGAGTAGCTTCCATCGCTTTGCATACCCGGCAGAAGCTTACGGATGTGCTGGAGTCGGATTATATTCTGTTTGCAAGAGCGCGGGGTGAGCGTGGATTTCAGCTGTTCCGTCGGCATGGGTTCAGACATGTTGTTTTGCCAGCCATCACGCTGCAGTTTGCTTCGTTCAGTGAACTGTTCGGTGGGGCTGTGCTTGCAGAACAGGTATTTTCATACCCCGGCCTGGGTCAGGCAACGGTTCAGGCAGGGTTACGCGGTGATGTTCCACTGCTGCTTGGACTTGTGATGTGCAGTGCGATTTTTGTTTTTACGGGTAATATGATTGCCGACATTCTGTATCGTATGATTGATCCACGGATGAAGGAGGAGCTGATGTCATGAAGCAGACGCTAGAACGCTCCTCCGAACAGACGGCAGAGAAAGCCCGAGTACAGAAAGTGAAAACTGCGAATCAAGAGGTACGGTACATGGCCGCCAGCAATCAATATTCCCGCAATCCTCGCCAAAGAGCGGTGATCTGGGGAAGCCTTGCGGTGATTTGGATTGCCGTTGTGTGGTTGACGGGCAGGCTGCTTCCGGCTGGTTCTACGCTGACTTCATTAATGGATCGGAATTTGGCTCCAACCTGGGCGCATCCATTTGGCACGGATTGGCTTGGAAGAGATATGTTCATGCGTACATTAAAAGGTTTGGCAACCAGCATTCAAGTGGGATTACTTGCTGCATGTGGTGGTGGATTGATCGCAATGCTATTAGGTTTGGCTGCCGCTTCAAGCAAGGCTGCTGACCGGGTAATCTCATGGATTATCGACCTGTTCCTGAGTGTACCTCATCTGGTATCGCTGGTTATGCTGGCCTTTGTATTCGGTGGAGGTTTGGCAGGAGTGGCGGCAGCGATTGCGCTGACTCACTGGCCAAATCTGGCTCGGATTGTAAGAGCGGAGATGATTCAACTGAAATCCGCAGAATATATTCAGATTTCACATAAGTTGGGTCAATCGCGGTTACAGATTGCGGTGCAGCATATGCTGCCACATCTGGTCCCACAACTGTTTGTGGGCGTACTGTTAATCTTTCCCCATGCGATTCTGCATGAGGCAGCCATTACGTTTCTGGGGCTGGGGTTGTCCCCGCAGCAACCGGCAATTGGCATTATTTTGTCAGAGTCGATGAGATATTTATCTGCTGGCATGTGGTGGCTCGCCTTTTTCCCGGGACTGGCATTATTGCTGGTTGTTCGTGCGTTTGATGTGTTGGGCAACAGTCTGAAGACGTTGACGGGTACAGGTAGTTCAAGGGAGGTGAGGTAAATATGGCTCTTCTTGATATTGAGGGGGTATCGGTGTCATTTCGGCGCGCTCGTGGTTGGTTTGGACACGAACAGATTGATGTCATTCAGAATCTGGATCTTTCCATAAACGAGGGTGAGATCGTGGCTGTAGTAGGCGCAAGCGGATCGGGTAAAAGTGTACTTGCGCAGGCCATTATGGGCATTCTGCCTGCCAATGCCAAGTTGGAAGGTAGAATGAGCTATAATGGTGAGCCTTTGACTCCAGAGCGGCAGCTTCATCTGCGTGGTGATGAACTGATGTTAATCCCGCAATCCGTCAGTTATTTGGACCCGCTGATGAAGGTGGGGAGGCAAGTTCAGCCGATAACTCGAGATTTGGAAAGGAAGCGTAGATTCATGAATCAAACCCACTTGAAAAAGACAGAGCAGGAGCTGACGGATCGTTATCATCTTCCTCAAGGAACAGCCGGGAAATACCCGTTTGAGTTGTCCGGAGGTATGGCAAGACGGGTGTTGATGGCTACAGCGACATCAGGCCAGCCGAAGCTGATCATTGCCGATGAGCCCACACCGGGTATCCATCCCGAAGTGCTGGTCGAGACGATGAGGCAATTTCGTGAGCTTGCGAATCAAGGCGTAGGCATTCTATGGATTACCCATGATGTCACGACTGCCCTGACGGCTGCTGATCGCATCGCTGTATTTTATGCGGGTGCCAATGTAGAGACAGCGCAGGTGGATGATTTTACGGGGAATGGAGAACGACTGCGCCATCCGTATACGAAAGCCCTCTGGAATGCGTTGCCGCAAAATGGATTTCAGCCACTCCCAGGCTCCCAGCCGTTAGCGGGTCAAGAGATCATCACAGGATGTTCATTTGTTCCCCGATGTAGCTCAGCAACCGTTGCATGTACCCGCGAACGTCCTCCGCTTCGTCAGATACGAGGCGGAGAAGTGAGGTGTCTCCATGTCACTTGAAGCACAGGAAGTAAGTTATCGTCACGATCAGAAATCGTGGGTGTTTCAGCAGATGAACATGCAGGTGCAACAAGGCGAAGTCGTTGGGTTGTGGGGACCGAGTGGCTGTGGGAAAACAAGCCTTGGGCGCATCCTTGCAGGATATGCCGAACCCGTGGCAGGACAAGTATTACTGGATGGTGAACCACTCCCTCGTACAGGAGTATGTCCGGTTCAGCTGGTATTCCAGCATCCGGAGAAAGCTGTGAATCCACGCTGGCGGATGCGGCGTGTACTTCAGGAGGCGGCTGTGCAGGATGAGCAGTTGCTCGAAGCTTTGGGGATTCAGCAAGCTTGGCTGGACCGCAGACCGGGTGAATTATCCGGTGGGGAACTGCAACGATTCTGTGTGGCGCGAGCACTCGGTACATCGACACGTTATGTGATTGCAGATGAAATGACCACGATGCTGGATGCGATCACTCAGGCACAGATCTGGCATACCGTGATGGAAGTGGCTCGCCAGCGTGATCTGGGATTACTGATCATAAGCCATGATCGGGATTTGCTGAACAGGTTATGCGACAGAATTACACCGATGCCGATGTCGATGTCACTGTAGTTTTAATTAGTTTTGAATAAATAAAATGATTGAATACAAAAGGGCACCCCTTGTGAAGTCATTGACCATGAATGTGAGTCATGGACTTGACTACGGGGCACCCCTTTTTCCATTTTACAGATATTCACCATTTAATGAACAGTACACGTTTTGTTCGAAACATACATAGATGTAATTGACAGCTTATTTGCCCGACACATTGCTTAACAACACAGATAATCTGCGCATCGCCTCTTCAACCGTAGAACGTGGACAGGCTACATTAATACGCATGAACCCTGTACCCTCCGTTCCAAAGAAGCTCCCGTCATTGAAAGCAAGCCCTGCTTCATGAAGAAGCATGTTGCATAGTTGTGCATGTGGGATATTCAGCTCCCGGAAATCCATCCATAACAGATAGGTCGCTTCGGGCAGATGCATTTTAATCTGAGGCATGTGTTCCGCGACATATTGCTGTACATACTCCATATTTCCACGGATATAGGCAAGGCACTCATCCAGCCATTCCTCAGCTCCGTTGTAAGCAGCTTCAGTTGCAACAGCACCCAGTGTGCTGATACTGGCAAGTCCCATCGTTTTTACACCCTGCGCGAACGATTCTCGTAACTTGGCGTTGGGGATAATGATGTTGGATGTGCAGAGGCCAGGAATATTGAACGTTTTGCTTGGAGCCGTACAGATGATACTTAGATCAGAGACGGCGTCCGAGATCAGGGTCAATGGTGTATGAGTTCCCCGCTGATGAACAAGATCGGCATGAATTTCATCTGAAACCATCAGTACGTTGTATTGCAGACACAGTGACGTAAGCCCTTCAAGCTCCTCACGAGTCCATACCCGTCCAACCGGGTTATGAGGACTGCACAGAATCAGCATTTTGACCCGACCGGTCTGCAAGCTGGATTCCAGTTGTTCCAGATCCATCGTGTAATGACCGTCATTCTCTACCAGAGGATTGGTGATCAGTTCACGACCTTGACCACGTACTACTTCATAGAAGGGCGCATACACTGGAGTTTGGATGACCACTGCATCTCCCGGCCCCGTGAATCGTTGTACAGCAATACTGAGTGCGGGCACAATACCTGGAGTGAACACAATCCAGTCATCGTTAATTTTCCAGTTGTGGCGCCGTTCCATCCAGTCTGCAACAGCGGCATGATACGCTTCAGTCCGCACTGTATAACCAAAAATCCCGTGCTCCATCCGTGTTTGCAGGGCCTGAATGACGGATGGTGGAGCAGCAAAATCCATATCGGCCACCCACATCGGAAGCGCATCAGCAGCACCGAAGATCTCCTCAAGCGCATCCCATTTTTCTGATCCGGTAGAGATCCGGTTAATAGACTGATCAAATGTACTGTTATTGTTATTCATCGTATTTAATCCCCCTTGAGTTCCGGTCCTTTGACCACAAATCGACAAATAATTATCTAATACATTGGTTAATTTCGCAACTGTTGTGCGTGTATGATTAGCTTCATATGTATGGTCCGGAATTCAGGACTTTATTCATATAAGAACAACTTAACGAGCCAGAGAACAGCAGGCATACAACAAAGACTATTTTTGTACGCCCTTGGTCCTGTTTTGTTCATATATTATTTACAACCCCTTGTCAGATGCTATTATATTGCTAACATTTGGTGGAACAACGGGCTGTTATCCGAATAAGCTCGTATCCATACAAGATGAGCATAACTACATGAGTCTTTCGTGTACATCGAGCGATCGTCTTGAATCGTATGATGCATAAGGCTGACATTTGAACTCAGGAGGCGTTTAAGGATGAAAAGCAAAAAGTGGTTGATTACTGCGAGTGTGTTCGGCATGGTGTTGACCGGATCGGCAGGTGTATATGCAGGTACACAACTGGAGACGATCAAAGCTTATCTGAACCATGGGCTCGCCATCGAAGTGAACGGGCAGAAATTTACACCGACAGGTGACCAGGGCAAAAAGCTTGCACCAATTACATATCAAGGAAGTACATATCTCCCCGTTCGTTCGATTGCCGATGCGTTGAAGACCGAAGTGAAGTATGATTCCCAAAACAATAAAGTAAGCATCGGTTCTTCAAGCTCTTCTGGCGGGTCCACATCCACAGGCAATAGTGGATCGACATCGCCCTCAACAGGTACAAACACACAGGCGGCAGGCGTGAAGTCCAAGTATCTGCCAGTAGATTTCCCATTACCGAAGGATGCGAAGGCGACAAGTCTCATTGAGAACATCATGGATGGTAACAAAAAAGTAGTGCTCACGTACACAACCAAAGAAACGTTGCTAACCGTTGGAACATCCTACAAAGACTATTACCAGACCAAAAACTTGAGTCAGAACACTCAGGATATACAGGCAGACGGCTTCAGCATCGTGGGTCGTGAAGATGGCAAATATGCCGTAACCATCACGGGTTCTGTGTCTGCGACCAACAAGGACCTGAATGAAGTTACCGTAGTATGGGGCGAAGAGTAAGCGACGAATATAATCACACGCCCTAATACTATCCTGCTTGAGTTGTTCAAATTATAGTGATCCGTATCCTTCTATTATTCAAAAGGTAACGCCAAAAGCCGCCCGTTGAAATCGTAACAGATTTCATTGGACGGCTTTTAGGGTTGAATCCATGTCTGGTTCTATACTCTCTGAATTAATAGTCTAAATAGTAGTCCGTTACAGGTACTCGTTAAACCATCCGGCAATATGCTCCAAACGGCGTACCCTCAAGTGAGGGTGACCTCCACGGGACAACTCGTGGTTGGCGCCTGGGAAACGAACGAGCCTTGTTGTCTGCTTACGCCGTTTCAACGCAATGTATAATTGCTCGGCCTGTTCAATTGGACACCGCAGATCCTGTTCGCCATGCAAAATGAGCAGCGGAGTACTCACGTTGCCGACATAAGCGAGCGGGGAATGTTTCCACAGTTTTTCCGTGTCATCCCACGCGTTACCGCCAATCTGATCTTCCGTGAAGAAATAGCCAATGTCACTGACGCCATAGAAGGATAACCAGTTGGAGATGGAACGCTGGGTAACAGCGGCCTTAAAGCGGTCCGTGTGTCCAACAATCCAGTTGGTCATGAAGCCACCATAACTGCCCCCGGTTACGCCCAATCTGGATTCATCGATAAACTCATATTGGGATAGGGCATAATCCACGCTCTCCATAAGATCGCGATAATCGCCACCGCCATAATCTCCGCGACAGGCATCTACGAATTGCTGCCCGTATCCGAGCCCCCCGCGTGGATTGATATACACAATAGCGTAGCCTTGTGCAGCGAGAATCTGGAACTCGTGCATAAATGTAAAACCATACATCATGTGCGGTCCGCCATGAATCTCCAGAATGGTCGGGATTTTGACCCCGTCGACCATGCCATGAGGTTTCATGATCCAACCTTGCAGACGCAGGCCATCTGAGGAATTAAACCAGAAGGTTTCCGGTGTACTAAGGTGGATCTCATCCTCAAGCTGTGGATTGCTGCGGGTGAGTTGAATCGGTTCTACCCCGGGATCTCCCGGTTGTTCATACATATAGAGATCACCAGGATTTTGTGTATCGGCAACAGCAGCAACGATCTGCCCGTTTTCCAACTCGGCAAATTGATAAATCTCCCGTTCGTCAGGCAATATATACTCGGCACTGCTGCCGTCTCGTGCGAATTTGGCGATGCGTACACTACCATGAATGGTTGCGAGACAGAAGATGGATGAACCATCCCGACTGAATACAGGTCCCGTGGTTGTCAGATGTGATCGCATGTCACCAACAATGCTGTGATTTAACTGTACGTCCCAATCCGTGCTTAGACATACGGGTTCACCACCTGATATAGGAAGGGTATATAGCTTCACAAGCGTGGCATTTCCATAAGAACGGTCACTAGCGAGCAGTGCCAGGGATTGTGCATCGGGTGCAAATGTCAGTCGGCTGAACGTATATCCTTCCGGGGTCAACTGCTGCACATTCGACCCGTCTGCCTTAGCAAGGTACACATGATTGGTCAGGGTGTAATCGTTGTGTTCCTCGCCTGCTTCGGGCATCTGTGCAATCCATGCGATGGATGTTCCGTCCGGGGACCAAGCGTAGTCTCCAACGTCATAGTGACCTGTAGTTACAGGTATTGCTTCCGCATCGATTGGTGCGAGAGCGAAAAGGTGGGAACGTCGACCGTTCCATAATCCACTGGCATCTGATTTCATGCGAATCCGGTCTACGACATGTTCTTGCAGCAGTTTGGGTTTATCGTCTATAGGATCTGTATGTTCTGATTCTTCATCTCCGCTCATATCCACGGATGATTTCACAAGTATGGTATGACCGTCTGGTGACCAGAGCAAGGAGCTGACGCCATGTGTCAGGTGACTGATTTGCTGTGCTTCTCCGCCATCTGATGCGATAATCCACACTTGGGATTTCCCATTAACCTCTCTTAAAAAGGCCAGCTGAGATCCATCGGGTGACCAGGCAGGGGAATGATCCTTCTCTCCAGAGGTAAAGGGCCTGTCCTTCTGACTCCCCAAATGCAGCAGTCTCAGGTGAGAACAATAACCGTCACGTGCTTCATTCGTTTTCCGGCTTACATATACCAGTTGTCCGCCTTGAGGAGACGGAGTTGGATCATTAACCCATGTAATCTGATAAAGATCTTCCGATGTTATGCCGCGCTGACTCATCATTGCTTGTCCTCCCACCATGAATTAGAATTGGTTAATTTCCTAACCTTTCCATTTATATTAACGGAAAGCAAGGAACAGGACAATAAGTGTAATGAAGGAGGAGTAAGACATTTAACAATGTATATTAATTGAATTAAATATTTGCACGTAACGTAGAGGACAGAAATAACCTGAAGAAGCGGAGCGTTCGCCTAAAAGCTTTCTGAAAGAAAGCTGCATCGGAAGCATAGGCTTCCCCGGATTTTCACTTTGAAAAAGTGGATTCAAAAAATCTGGGGATAA
The DNA here is from genome assembly GCF_008386395.1 of Paenibacillus sp. 37. NCBI lineage: Bacteria > Bacillati > Bacillota > Bacilli > Caryophanales > Paenibacillaceae > Paenibacillus > Paenibacillus sp. 37. The sequence goes on from NZ_CP043761.1 coordinate 1,300,033, forward strand.
CAGCGATCGGAAGGTTGTTCTGTCATCGGAGTGACCCATGTAAATATTCTTTGTTCAATTCATATAGGTGTGTTAAAAGGATTTGCTCGAAGGATGACGAATCCTAATGTTGAATAACCGCAGAAATGACGGAAAATGGTCTTAATTCAATGTTTAACATTGGTGAATTTGGTTTAATGTACAATGCAATTCATGTTCTACATTTAAGTATTTGGTTCATAGCCATTCGTTTATATAGAACTTGTATGATTCAGTCGCAATGGAGGAGGAACGTCACGTTGAGCACATCCTATGAGCAGCATGTAGAATATCCAAACCGGAAACGAATGGCGTGGCTTACGGCAGGGGCGGCACTTTTTGTGGCAGCCGGATTTTTTTTGATTTTTGATCGTTCTTCAGGTACGAATGATTCCATCCTTTCGGATGTGATTGGACTTCTATCCATTTTGTTTTTTGGGCTATGTTTCTGCTACAGTCTGGTAAAGATGATTAAGAAGGAACCTTCTTTTGTAATCGATGAGGATGGGTTTGTGGATGCATCTTCTTATACCGCAGGAGGAGCCGTGGCCTGGAGAGACGTTGAGAATATTTTTATGTATGAATTAATGGGACAGAAAATGATCGGGGTCAAATTACGGGATGAGAAGGCCTTTCTGGATCGCCAGAACGGGATGAAACGCAAATTGATGACGGTCAACAGCAATATGGTCGATGCGACCATCAGCGTTGCCCAAAGTAGCCTCACAGTGCCACTGGATCAATTGTATATCATGATGATGAACCACTGGAGACATGTGAGTGATAACATGATATATGATTCGTATAACCGTCGTTAGAGAGGTCAGAATGTCCAAAAGTCTTCAGAATGGAGGAATATAGATGATGCATGGTAATCCAACACGCACGATTCTACTTCCGGATGGAACTGCCCTGCCTGCGATAGGGCAAGGCACATGGAACATGGGAGAGAAGCAATCCAGCCAAGAAGAAGAAATACGGGCACTGCGTTCCGGTATTGAACTGGGAATGACCGTGATTGATACGGCGGAGATGTATGCAGAAGGTGGGGCAGAAGTTGTTACGGGAAAGGCCATCTCGGGCCATCGTGACGAAGTTTTTCTCGTATCCAAAGTGTATCCCCATCATGCGGATCGCAAGCAGATGATTACGGCCTGTGAGCGCAGTCTTACGCGTCTTGGTACAGATCGTCTGGATTTGTATTTGCTCCACTGGCGCGGGGGAGTGCCACTCGAAGAAACGGTTCAGGCCTTGGAGCAGTTGAAGCAATCTGGTAAAATCCTTCGCTGGGGTGTATCGAATCTGGATACAAGGGATATGCAGGAGTTATGGAGTCTGCCGGAGGGGTCTCAGTGCATGGTGAATCAGGTGCTTTACCATGCAGCTTCGCGTGGTATCGAACATGATCTGCTTCCCTGGATGCGCGAACGTAGCGTTCCTGTTATGGCGTATTGTCCACTGGCACAGGGCGGCAGACTTCGAAGTGAATTGTTGGAGCATCCCGTCATTCAGGAGATTGCGCAGGATCGAGGAGTTACGACTTCGCAGATCGCATTAGCCTGGGTGATCAGGGACGGAGATGTGCTGGCGATTCCCAAAGCGGTACAGCTGAATCATGTGGCAGACAATGCAGCAGCAGTGAATATCGTTTTGACACAAGAGGAACTCGCCCGTTTGAATGAGGCATTCCCTGCACCTAAAGGCAAAGTACCTCTAGATATCGTGTAGCTGGCTCTTTTTATGGGATAAGCATATGAATAAGATAACAATACGATTAATAATGTTATGCAGAGCAGATCTTCACGATCTGCTCTTTTTTTTGTATGGATATCAATAGCGGAAGCTTGCCCTTCGATTAAGCGAATATATATTTTAACAAATGGGCTTTACAACACTATTTCACTAGTGTACTATGTAACTAACACACCAGTACAGAGAGGAGCGAGTGCTTTGTGACTATGGAATTTGATAACAACTTACCAATATATCTGCAGATTATGCAGTACATCAAGAGACAGATTGTAACCGGGACACTTCAGGCAGGTGACAAAATCCCTTCGGTTCGTGAACTAGCGGCTGAATTACAGATCAATCCCAATACAGTACAACGGACATTTCAGGAACTGGAGCGAGAAGAAGTGGTCGAAACCAAACGGGGCTTGGGCAGATATGTAACCAGTGAGGAGCGGAAGATTATGACGATCAAAAAAGAGATGGCCGGTGAATTGCTGGAACGCTTTCTGACCGGAATGCAGGAACTGGGGATTGAAGAGCAGGATATCTTATCGATCGTAGCCGATGCCGTTGCGGAAGGAAAGGGAGGAAAAACGCATGAGTAACATTCTTGAACTGAACCAGATTAACAAGACATATGGCAGTAAGAAAGCGCTCAGTAATATCACATTGGATATTGCTCCTGGCCGAATCGTAGGTTTGCTGGGTAGCAACGGCAGTGGCAAAAGTACGCTCATGAAACTGGTTGCAGGTTTGCTGCATCCGAGCAGTGGAACGATTCAAGTCACAGGTAAGCCTGTTGGGCTGGAGACGAAGTCACTGGTTTCATTTATGCCGGATCGTCCATTAACCGAGAAGTGGATGAGAGTGCGGGATGCGATTTCGTACTACCGCGATTTCTATGCTGATTTTGACGAGGAGAAGGCACGGGAGATGCTCGATTTCATGAACCTTGTCGAGAGTGATCGGGTGCGGCATCTATCCAAGGGTATGAATGAACGACTGCAACTAACACTGGCGCTATCCCGTAAGGCTCGTCTGTATCTACTGGATGAACCGATTGGCGGAGTAGATCCGGTTGCGCGTGGCAAGATTCTGGATGCGATCGTCAAATTCTATGATGAAGACAGCAGTCTGATCATTTCCACACATCTGGTGAATGATATCGAACGGATTTTTGATGAAGTGGTCTTCATTCGTGAAGGTCAGCTGGTGATGCGGGAAGAAGTGGAAACGCTCCGTCTGAAATATGGGAAAAGTGTGGATGAGATGTTCAAGGAGGTCTATGCGGAATGATGACATTATTGAAGTATGACTTTAGAAGGAACTGGAATACACTGCTGGCCGGGCTGGTTATTTTGATTATTGCGCAAGTGGCGCTTTCCCTTTTCATGTCTGAGGTCGCAGGGGTTGTGCTTGGCATTATGGGTTATGTTGGGGTAGGTGTGGCTGTTTATGTGAAAATGATCAAAACATACACGTCCAATATCCGCTCTTATAATCGCCGTCTTTTACCCGTAACGGGCCTATCCCATGTGTTGTCTCCTTTGATCTTTGGAGCTCTTTGCGGGTTGGGATTAGTTATTATATTTACGACTCATGCCTACATCTATATCTCAATAAAACTCCGAATGAACGTGGTTACCAATATTGATCTTTCGGGTCTGCATGTTTCGGATTATGTTAGTTTGTTACTGTTTATTGCTTGGGTTATGGTATTCATGACTGTCATCATCTTCCTTTCGATCTCGATTGCAGGCAGCTTCCGTTGGAGAACTGGACCATGGATCGGAATCGTTGCATTCTTGGTCCTCGTTAATCTGATTGGCTGGTTGGAGAATATAATTACGACAGGACGCTTCAGTCCAAATGAGATGTTCCGTTACACCGAAGAAAGTACAGGTATTGCAATCACAGCCAATGGCGTATTATGGTCGGACGGTATGTGGGGGAGTATTGTATTTGAAGTCATCGTAGCAGTTATCTTGGTGTGGGCTACCATTTATCTGAACAACAAAAAAGTTGAAGTCTGATGACAGGATAACTTGAACGTGATGCGGGCAACCAGGGTTGCTCGTTTTTTTTTACATCCAGTGATGATCCGATTTTTGAATCCAACCCCATTAATTGTACGTAAATATAGATATAATGTGTGTACGATGTGAGACTGGGTTAAAGAGAACGAAAGGGGATATGTAAGGGAAAGGAGAACGTATTATGGAACTATACTTCAGGGATAATTTTTTTAACGCGGGTTACACCGAGATTATGAATCCGAATCAGGAACAGGCAGGACATCTGGATTTGAAAAGTGTTTTTGGTTCTTCGCTCGATGTATCCGATAACTCGGGATTGGTCTGTAGCGGCAAATTCCGCATGTTAACCAATCGTTGGGATATCACTGCAGCCGATGGGAGACATCTGGGAGTATTGCGAGCGAGGTTTAGTTTCTTTAGCAAAAAGTATGAGTATGATGCCGGATCGCGCGGTACGTACGATGTGTCTGCTCCGGCATTCTCGCAGGAATATGATATCAGTGGAAGTGGTGGACGCATCGTGGCAAGTTTCCGTCGCACCAGCGGCTGGTTTAGTTCAGGGGCATTTGTATTGGATAACCAGTCGGACCAACTGGACACATATGAATTAATTGCAGTGGTCATGGGAGTGCATGCGATTAACAAGAGACGAAATTCAGCTGCCAGCAGTGGTGGGACCTAGTCAGGCTCATGCACAGCAAAAAGGTTTGGATGAGATCATCCAGACCTTTTTGTATACGGGTTTGTTTTTGAGCAAAGGGCTAGGGTTAACCGACTTTTACGAAATCAATGACCATCGGCTTTTGCGAGCGGTTTTTCCTCGGGTTGGCGGTGCTGAACTTCATTGGAGTATTCGGCATGTTTATCAGGCTCTTTTTCCGCATAACGGGCCAATGCCTTGGCAGCTGTTTCGGACATTCGCTCCCGCATCACTGTGTGGTCAGCAAATCGAACCCGTTTACCGAGAAAACGCATTTTGGATAAGACGTAATCCATCTCATTCCGCGGGACGGTCAGCTCGATCCGATATGTCTGCTTGGTTTCCATGTACTCGACCTGTTTCTCGAAGCAGGAGAAGGCATAGAGGATTCGGGACAGCTCCTGATTGAACTCAGGCAATACTTCGATGGTGATGGTCGTTTTACGCTTCTCTGTTATCGCAGCAATTCGGGCACTGTAGCCTGAAGCGCTATCCGGCTCAACCGGTTGGGCTTCCACGGTAACGATGCTGTGCAGCTTGGTAGACATGAGTTTGTCGAAGCGAGGCGCGTACCAGAGCACGTACCATTCTTTTTTGACCATGGAATACTCCAGTTTATACGGGAAACCAAATTCATCCTGGCTTGTGCGTCCATTGCGGACGCGGCCTGTCATTCGAAATCCCTGATGATGCAGAATGATTAGTCGTAACTGTCTGAGGAGTGGATGAGAGACACTGTTTTCCTCACTTTTGGCTTTTTCGGTCAGGTAATCCTGAAGGTTCAGGTCCTGCTCACCATTTAACATGTTGTGCATTTTATCCAACGTTACAGCGCTCAGGGCTTCTCTTGCGGCAGGGTGATTCAGCATCATGCGAAGCCAGGCCCGTTCCTGTGAGGTCCAGGTGAACAGTCCGGTTTCATTCAGTCGGGTCATCATCTGGTAATTGAACATCTTCTCGAACAGGTTCATAATATCCCGCAATCTCCTTCCATTCCTTGATCATCTCCTGGCGTAGTCTCTGAGGTGCGATGATTTCGCAGCTTGAGCCAAAACTTCGTAACCACGGTTTGATCTCGGTGGTACCGTTGACCTGGATTTCGTAGAGAAAGGTATGATCCGTTTCGGGTATGATCTTGCCCCATTGACCTTGCAGACGAACCCGATCCAGAATGAAGTTGCGCTGACCACGCTCCGGGTGGAAAAAGCGAGCTTGAACCGTCACGGTATTCCCCGTATCTACCAGCCAACTGTAGCGACTGATGTCAGTCCACTGCTGCTTCAACTCGAGCATGTATTCCTCTTCTACAGAATCCTCTTCCTCCAGTTGGGTTATGCCTTCCATGCGGAATTTCACGAAGCCGCGGCGACCCTGATATCCAATGACATACCAACGACCATACTGATGGTCATAAATCACTTCAAGGGGCACGATCCGGTTGGATCGTCCGCCTGCCTCCCGTTCAAAGCGTGGATTCGTATTCTGTGAACTGTAGCTGGATGGTTTTTTCGGTGAATAGTATAGGAACTGCACACGCTTGCGCTGACGAATCGCACTAAGCAGCGTGTAGAGATGAGCTTCGTCCAGGATACGAGAATAATAGTGATACTTATAGATATAGGGTTCGGTCGCTTCTTCTTGAGGAAAACTTGCCGTAATGGCTTTCTTCAGACTATCCCGCAACAAGTAACCTTGGACAGAAGGAACCTGGGTGTTCGCCATCATATCCACAAAATCATACAACTCCAGCTGTTCCTCCACTGTTAATTCGGTAAGGACATCCTGTTGCAAGGCATATCGATACGGTCTGCCACCAGGCTCTTTTCGTATAACCCCAACCTCTTCCAAATACTTCAGGTCGGAGCGAATGGTTTTCTCGTCAGGTAACGCCAGATCTTCCGGCAGATCAGCACAGCAGGCGTCAAGTAATTCCATTGCGGTCAGGGCTGTATCCTGTAGGGTATGCAAAAGGACAGAAAGGCGCTGAACTTCAGTCTCTTTCATCGACTTGGCGCGGAAGAGGAAGAGCAGCATGGGCTCTGCAGATTCTCCGTACTGGAAACGAACGAGGTCAGCTATTTCCCGACTTGCTTCGGCACCTGAACGTTGATCAGCGACGGTCTGCATGATTTCTTTTAACCGACGATTGGTTTTATCAAAGGTATGTACGGATATGCCAAGCCGTTCGGCGTACTGTTTGCGGTTATACGCACCGCTTGTTAGGGATAACATGCGTAAGAACTGAATTTCTTTGTCAAAACTCTCTCTTGCCATGAACATTCACTCCTTGTTATCCCTTCATTGTAGCAGGAAGAGTGGCGGGTTTCATTTAAACTTGTGAAGATTGACTCAATTTCAGAAAATGATTCGTCGCCATACTTTCGCCATGTTCGCGTGCAGATGTGTGAGGCATAATGAGGATGTGAAGCGGGGCAGCAACAAGCACTGTGGATCAAGGTTCCGAGGCGCCAGGGAGGGTTACTTCGACTGTTAATCGACCAGGTCGTTGGTTCGAATCCAATCGCCGCCGTTCATGGCGGTGTAGCTCAGCGGTAGAGCGGGTATTATACCTTCCCACCTTTTTCCTCGGAACATTTTATTATTAAAGTACAGCCATTAGACTCACACCAGGAGGTCATGAGTGATGAGCAGAGCGAAACAATTATTTAATCAACCTCAGCCAACGACACGTAATCATGGGGGCTACGGAGCCTATGAGCGATTGGTGGAGGAACAATATATACAGATGTTGATGACCAATACATTGAACAATACGTTCTATACCGATACCCAGCAACTGATGGACGACGCGATGGTCAGTCATCAGGAGATGGCTGAGGTGGATGTAGGGTTTATGGCGAGGGCTCTGGTCTATGCTCGTAATGAAGGTTTGATGCGGTTACAGCCTTTATATGGTCTGGCACTATTGTCCAAAGCGGATGTGGATCAGTTTGCCAAGGTGTTCTCCCAAGTGGTACAGACACCGGCTGATCTGGCTGATTTTCTGACTATTCTGAGAGGATTGGGGCGGGGGCAGGGCGGCCGAGCGGTGAAGCGTCAGGTGAGTCTCTTTTTGAACGGGATCAGCGAATACTGGGCGATCAAATACAACGGACACGGGCGAGGATACAGTCTGGGGGATATGATCGCTACAGCACACCCCAAGCCGATTGATATGAAGCAGCAAGCCTTGTTTCGTTATTTGCGCGGGCATGAGGTGGATCTTACGGAACTGCCGCAGTTGCAAGCGCTGGAAGAACTGAAAGCTACGCCCAACCCCGCAAGCCGGATGCATCTGATCGAGAAAGGTAAACTGCCGTATTCGGTGGTCACATCGATCATGCAGCCGACACGTACGGTATGGGAGGCGTTGATGTCCCAGATGCCAGCCTTTGCATTGTTGCGCCATCTGAATGCAATGGATCGAGCGGGAGTTTTTGAAAAATCGAAAAATATCGATTACGTAACAGGTCGTTTAACGGATGCAGAAGCCCTGCGTAAGTCGCGCATATTGCCATTCCGTTTCGCCAGTGCGTATGAAATGATTGCGAGGGAAGAGCTGCGGGATGCTTTGCGACAAGCGGTAGAGCTATCCATTGGCAACCTGCCAACGCTGCCGGGAAGAACGGCTATTTTCCTGGATCGTTCCGGTTCCATGCAAGGGGATTATTTACGGATTGGTTCGGTGCTGGCACTGGCGCTTTACAAACAAACAAGAGGTAACGCACTGTTCTGGTTATTCGACCATATGGTTGAGGATGCTCGTCCCAAGATGGATGAGAGCATCCTTTCCCAAGCTCACCGGATTCGCGCACAAGGTGGAACAGACACGGGGCGGCCTGTACGCGAGCTTCGGGATATCGGAGAGAAAGTGGATCAGATCATGATGATCACCGATGAACAGCAGAATGAAGGCAGCCCGTTATATGCCGAGCTTGAGCGATATCGCCGGATGATGAATCCGGAGTTGAAAGCATTTATTGTGGATATAGCACCTTATCGGCAGGCAATGGTACCGCCACGGGATGGCAAAACCTTTTACATCTACGGTTGGAGTGAAACGGTATTGACGTATATTGCCGAGACTGTGGCCGGATATGATACACTTGCGAACCGGGTGAGAGCGATGGAGATTTAATTGTGGGGATTTGGAGGCGGCTGACTATGACCTACGTTCATGAAGAAATGAGAGATACGATTAGACAACAACTGAAGCAGATTGAACAGGAGGAGCAGGTACGGATCATCTATGCGTGTGAATCGGGCAGTCGAGCGTGGGGATTTCCTTCCCAGGACAGCGATTATGATGTGCGTTTTCTGTATGTAAGACCACTGGAATGGTACTTGTCGATTGAGGATAAGAGGGATGTGATCGAACGTCCAATAAGTGATCAGCTCGATATCAATGGTTGGGATCTGCGCAAGGCGTTGAAGCTGTTTCGCAAATCAAATCCGCCACTCTTGGAGTGGCTGCAATCCCCGATTCAGTATGATGAAGAGTATGGCGTGGCACAGCATATCCGTGCACTGTCGCCTTTGACCTTCTCGCCCAAGTCCTGCATGTATCATTATCTGAATATGGCAAAGGGGAACTTCCGCGATTATTTACAAGGTGAGCAGGTGAAGATCAAAAAGTATTTCTATGTTCTACGTCCATTGCTCGCTTGTGGCTGGATTGAACGTTATGATGCGATGCCACCGATGGCATTTGAAGAGCTGGTGCAAGAACTTGTACCTGCGACTACACCGCTGTATACGGAGATTCATGAATTGCTGCGCCGGAAAAAGGCGGGCGAGGAACTGGATCTGGAGCCGCAGTTGCCAGCAATACAGGCTTTCTTAGCCGAGAAGATGGAGCATTTTGAACGACTGGCTGGCCAGATGGAGAATGAGCAGATTATTCAATTTGAAGAATTGGACCGGATTTTCCGTTTGGCATTGCAAGAGGTGTGGGGGAACAATTAGGGCTTGATAACAACGGAAATCATAAAAGAGAATTAATTGAATAAAAGGAGGAGAACGGATGCATTTGATCTTGAAAGCAAGCGGCGCTGACGCGGGGATTGTATCCCATTTGTTAGCGAAGAACCCGCTGAATATATATGACCGCGTAGACAAAGGCGTACGTGTAAGAATGGTGTACACCACCGCTACAGAGAACGAAACGGAAGTGCTGATTCATGCCGAGCCTGATCCTGTGGATCTGGTCAGAGGCACACCTGATGGATATGACATTACGCAATATATCAATGATCGTGAGTTCGTGACCAGCAGCCTGTTCTGCTCCTACATACGTGGGGCGTTAGGAACGGCCCTGAATGGCAAGCCCAAGGAAGGCTATGTGCAATGGGTAGGTCACTCTTTCGAATTGGAACTGACCTTTGGACCGGTGGCATCCGACCTGCCGGATCGGGTTGTGGAGGAATTATTCTCGCCATTGGGATACGCAGTTTCGATGGAACGTGGAGAGCTGTCTTATTCCTTTGATCTGAAAAATAAAAGCACAGTTCGCCATATCACCTTGCGTGGTCGTAACACGGTACAACATGCATTGCGTCAGCTTTTTCTGCTGATTCCAGTGCTGGATAATTACAAACACTATTTCATCAGTGAAGATGAGATCGATAAAATCAAACGTTACGGTGAAGGGTGGCTGGATGCTCATCCACTGAAAGAGCTCATTGTGAAGCGTACGCTTCGTTTTGCCGAATTGATCCGGCAGTATGAGCGACAAGAGGGTGCCTTGTCTGCGTCTCTTGGACAGGAGAGAGAAACAGGTCACACCTCAGACACGGTTATTCAGGAGAATAACGTGGGACATCAGGAAGACAGAGAACAAGATCAACGTGAGTCCGAGTCCGTTAGCAATGGCGTACAATCAGAAACTCCTGTGCGGTTAAACGAGTTGCGTTATCGAGCGATTACGGATGTGGTGTCAGCGTTGCCAGTCAAACGAAGCATTGTGGATATGGGAGCGGGTGAGGGCAAGCTGTCCGCTCGTTTGGCGTTCGTTCCCGGTGTGGAATCGATTCTGGCCGTTGAACCTTCCGGTCAGTCGCGGCTCCGGGCCATGGAGCGCTTCGCGAAGCTGGAGGGTCGTTCTGGAGTGGTGGCTATGCCGGAGCCGATCATCGGTTCACTTTTTTATTTTGACGAGCAGATGCAAAACCAGGACGTCATGATCCTGTGCGAAGTGATTGAGCATATTGAGGAATACCGTCTGAACAGAATTATGGATACAATCATGAACGAATATCAGCCAGAAGTGCTGCTAGTTACTACGCCAAACAAGGAATATAACGAAGTGTACGCAATGGAGCAGGAAAGCTTCCGTCACCATGACCACCGTTTTGAGTGGACCCGTGCGGAGCTGGCTATCCGGTGTGAGGAATGGACGCAACAGGGGAGCTATGGCTACGAGATTAAGGGCATTGGTGAGAATGCAGAAGGCTATGGACAACCTACCCAACTGGTCATTTTTGAGCGGAGAAAGGAGAGTCAATCATGAGGAGAAAAATGAGACCAAACGAAATCTCGGATGAAGGCAGAGAACGTCAGGATCGGAAAAGTGTGACGGAGGAAAGACAGCGTGAGATTCGTCTACCCCACGCAGGCATTGTCGTTCTCGTCGGCCCATCCAACAGTGGCAAAAGTACGTTGCTGGATCGTCTCGTTGAAGAAAGCGTCATTCGGCGCACGGAAGCCGTCTCGTCCGATCAATTCCGCATGCTGGTTGGAGATGATGAGTATGTGGATTGGAAACACCGTCCCCGCAGTGAAGCGGATGTGATCTATGCCGAGTATCAGCAAGTATCGGCCAAAGCCTTTGAAGCGATGGAGGCGATGCTCGCAACCCGCTGTCGTCTGAACAAGCTGACCTGGGTGGATGCGACACATCTGTATCCAGAGGATCGGGAGCGACTGATTCAGGTGGCAAGAAAGGCTCATGTGCCTGTGATTGCTGTTGTGCTGGATATTCCGGAAAAAGAACTGCTGGAACGTGATGCCCAGCGGGAGTATCCGCGTGGACGTCAACGGGTGAAACAACAGGTGCAGCAGTTCAAGCGCACATTACGCTCGATCCGTGAGGATGGCTTTGATGCCAGTTATGTGCTGAAGCAGCCGGATGAGATTACGTTTGTCCGCACATCCAATCCGCTGGTGACTGACATGGGTACAGGTATAGATATCATCGGAGATATTCACGGCTGTTACGAAGAAATGATGGAATTAATCGTGCGTCTCGGTTATGTGGACGAGGATGAAAGTGGCTTGTACCGTCATCCTGAAGGACGAAAATTGGTTTCAGTCGGTGACGTAACGAGCCGTGGGCCAGAATCATTAAAATGTCTGTTGTTCTGGCAACGTCATTGTGCCGCCGAGCTAGCCTACATGATTGACAGTAATCACGGCTGGAAGATTGCACGTTATCTGGATGGTCGTGATGTTACGCTGAATCATGGTGACGAACGGGTAGAGATGGAGTTGCGACAGTTTGAGCAGGAGCACGGTCAGGAGACGGCGAAGCGAGTACGTGCGGAGCTTAGGTCATTTCTGCTTGAAGCACCATCTCATCTGGTGTTTTCCCGGGACGGGGTAAGACAAGTCGTTGTTGCACACGCAGGGATTCGAGATCATTTTATCGGCAAACAGTCCAAACGCATTCAGGATTACTGCCGATATGGCGATGTGGATGGGATGGATGAGCAAGGTCGGCCGGTGCGCAAGGATTGGTACGTGGATCACAATTCGGGTGAATGCATTGTTTGGGGACATGATCCTCGTCCATATCCTACAATTGTGAATGATACAGTCAATATTGATCAAGGTGTCGTTTTTGGTGGCATGCTCACTGCTTGGCGAATGCCAGAACGTGAGGCAGTCAGTGTTCCGGCGAAGCAGGATTATGCGGGAGATCCGGATAGTCCATTAAAGCGCTGGGAACAGCGGCGTTTTGCTCCGCCTAACATACGTAAGTTCAAGGAGGGTTTCACGGTTCAGACAGCATCCAAACTGGATGTGTCTGTGCACGGTGAGATGGCGAAGACGGCAATTGATACGTTTTCCCATTATACTGTACCGCTGGAAGAACTGCTCTACATCCCGCCTACGATGAGTCCGCCGCCGGGTGTATGTTCTGTGGAGGGATACCTGGAGCATCCACAGGATGCATTTCAGTATTATCGCTCTCAGGGAGTTACCCGTATGGTTGCCGAGAAGAAACACATGGGCAGCCGGGCCATTATACTTCTTTTCCGTGATGAGCAAGCTGCGGTGCAACGAGTGGGCCGACCCATGCTGGGGAACATCGTGACAAGGACGGGACGATCCTTTTTTGATCCTTCGACAGAGCAGAGTGTGCTCTCGAAGTTACATGCGGACTTGACCGCAGATGGTTATTTTGATCGTCATCAGACGGAATTTGTACTGCTCGATGCCGAGATTGTTCCTTGGAATCTAAAAGCGCGTGAGCTGATTGCTTCACAATATGCACACGTTGCCGAAGCCTCCATGATGGATCGCTCTACGGTGCTGGACAAACTGCGTGAAGCTGAAGCAGCAGGTCGGAATGTAGATGAGTGGTTGCAGGAGACAGCAGGAAAACTTGCTAATGCCGAGACGTTCCGCGATGTATTCCAGAAATACTGCTGGGATGTGGAGGATATCGGGGACATTCGAATTGCACCGTTCCACACACTAGCACATAGCACGGGAGCATTTTTGGAGCAAACACATGAATGGCACATGGAACAAAACCGTGAGTTCGCTCGCATGTCGACCATGATGATGGAGACAGAATATCGCGTAATTGCAAATGAGGCGGATGAAGCGGATGTTATTCGTTGGTGGAATGAGATTACAGCGGAAGGACACGAAGGTATTGTCATCAAACCTGAAACGTTCCGCGCCTGGAATAACAACAAAATGATTCAGCCTGCGATTAAAGTACGAGGACGTGCATATTTGCACATCATCTATGGGATGGATTACCTGGCACCTGAGAATTTATCCCGACTTCGTAAACGCAAAACGTCCAAAAAAGAACGTCACGCCTTAATGGAGAGTGCTTTGGGTATGGAGGGGATTGAGCGCTTTATACGCAGAGAGCCGGTGGAACGAATTCACGAATGCGTGCTGGCGACGTTATCGCTGGAGTCGGAGCGAGTAGACCCACGTTTGTAACTGTTAAAGTAAAAGAATAAGAAATAAAGATGAAGCTGGTTCGGAGTTAATCCAAACCGGCTTCATGTGCGTATAAACTTCGTTAAAGTGAAACCTCATCAGGCCATTTTACTTGGCGCTGCAACTTTTGACATGACTTGGATCAGTTGGTATGAGCAACGGCGCGAATCTCAATCAGTTGGTGAGGGAAGGCGAGTCCGGATGTGCCAACCATCGTGACAGCCGGACGATGCGTACCGATGTACTCTTTGTACACGGCAACACATGGCTCAAGATGCTCCTGAGGATGAACCAAAAAAATCTCCAGTTCAGCAATGTTCAACTTGGTCACGTTAAATCCTGCGAGCACGCGATCCAAGTTATCCAGTGTCTGGCGAACCTGCGCTTCAATATCATCGACACCAATAAAGGCTCCCTGCATATCATGCGAAAATTGTCCTGCAATGTAGATTGTACCGTTAACACTGTATCCCTGAGCAACGCTAAATGCGTCTTCCCACGGGACACCGTGGCTATATATTTGAGCTGTAGACATATATTTCTCTCCTTTGGGGATTCAAGATAAGGTTAGTATAAACGGAGAAAAACGATTTGGGCAGTACGCACTTTCATGACAGTGACTATCCATTAGGATAGTGTGAACGCAGCGTTTGTAAGCCTAACGACTCATTCCAGAGAATCTTTATATCAGGATATTTAATTTAGGTATAACTAACTTAAGTCCTATATCCTTCCACTAGAATCTGGGTAATAATTATAGTAGGCAAGTGATTAATGGAATCTCATAACGTAACGATAGGGGGTAACCTGTATGGCATCTGTGATTCTGCTGGTGAAACAGACGGAGGACGATGAGAAGGTTATTTATCGCTTCGGACCGAATGAGCGAAAGATGGGGCTCATTGAGATGAATAAGATCAAGGAAAGTGTGAGGGAACTGGAACCTGTCCAGGTGGATGGGGTAAGTCCGAGTTTTTTCTTTAACCGAGCCGCGCAGCGACTGGTACGATGTTTATTCAGGGAAGGCGGCAAGTTCCCTGAACGAACGACGTTTGAAACATAGTTTCAGCAACACAAAATAAGTCCACAACCCTGCTCATGGGTCATGGACTTATTTTTCATTTCAGAACGTTTTGGCAAAAGAGATCAGTGCTGTAATTGTAATAATGTTCAAGAGCGTAGAGATCAGCACTGTCTGGGCTGCAAAATCGGGTTCGTTATCGTATTCTTCCGCCAGGATGGATGCGTTGACACCTGTCGGCATACCCGAAGCGATGATGAGTGCTTGTGCAGCGATGCCTTCCAGTCCAAGCATTAGCACAATTGAAATCCCGATAGCCGGGCCAATCAGAAGTCGCAAAAATGTGCTAATATACACATCAAGACGGTATAGTTGAATTGGATATTTTACAATCTGTGCTCCGAGTGTCAGAAGCGCCACGGCAACCATACTTTGCTGCGCATAGGTCAGCGGCATGGACAGGAACGTAGGCAAGGGAACTTTCCACATGTGGAACAGAATCCCTAACAAGAGCGCATACGGAACAGGCATTTTAAGAAATCCAATAATTACTGCCCGGTAATTACCTTTAAGCTTCGCGCCCTGAATGGACAACACGCCATAGGTGAATGTCAGTAATGCCTGCAAAGACATGACCAGCGCCTGAATGGAAGAGGCGAGTGGATCGCCGCGGAATACCAGTGCATTGATAGGCAGTCCATAGTTGCCTGCGTTATCCAGCATAATACTGTTGTTGAAGGCAGCCTTCATGCCTTTATTCATCCGGAGAGAACGGGAAACGACTGAACCTATAATATAGAGAATCAATACATAGATTGCGTAAAATAATGTCACAGTCCCGAGCAATTCGCCCGACATATCCGAGTGATACATGCTCATAAAGACGGCTGCGGGGGTAATACAATAGAAATTGATTTTGGCGAGGGTGTACAAGTCCAGCTTGAACACCTTTTGCATCCAGGATCCGACGGCGATCAGGAGAAAAACGGGTAGGACGACTTCAAGCATGATGTCTGCAATCATTAGTTCAGCTTCCTTTTTCATGAAAATTTCAATCTGATTTCGAAAATACTTTGCTTATTATATCATTTTATACACAACGGAATGTGGGAATAGGCTAAAAAAGATCAGGAGGTGTTGCATTATGATTCCAGATCATCTGGATGTTGGTTTATCGATATTGTTTATTGGCTTCAATCCGAGCATTACGTCTGGTGAGACGGGTCATCATTATGCTTACAAAGGTAACCGGTTCTGGCGCATTCTTGAACGGTCGGGATTAACTCCGCGTTTATACGATGCACAAGAGGATGGAGAGTTGCTGAAGCTGGGGTACGGATTCACGAATATCGTGGCTCGGCCCACCAGAGGAATGGAAGATATTACGAAGGAAGAGTACGCAGAAGGACGCCAGATTTTGCGGCAAAAGCTGGAGGAATACCGACCGGACATTGCTTGTTTTGTCGGAAAAGGAGTGTACACCCAGTACAGCAAGCGTACCAAAGTGCAATGGGGATTTCAGGACGACCCGGTCGTCAAGGAAATTCAGGAGTTCGTCGCTCCGTCGTCCAGTGGACTCGTGCGCATGTCGATGGATGAGATTGTAGCGATCTATTCACAGCTTGCTGATTTTGTTGCGGAGAAGAATGGAGAAGATTAAGAGACAAGTAAGACAGGAGAGACAACAGGTAGTAGAAAGTGGCTACGATGGAATGTGTGATTCGGGTTGCCATAAAGTTCACCACAAAACTTGTAGAGAATGTGCAGCGGTGAATCACAGAATGTTGGTACACAGAGTTCACCCAGTCGATTTTGTCGATGAGGGCGAATTCTTTTTTTTTGGATAAAGTGAGAGGTTTCGGGAACGGCTTCCGTCTATATAGTACAGAACCATGCATGGAAGCTGTAGAGAAGGGGGATTACATGACTCAACAGATACCGGAGGAGGAGCTTATTCAGCGCATTGTTGCAGGGGATAAGCAGTTGTTCTCCGTGCTAGTGGATAGATATAAAAATAAAGTCTACGGCATCATGCGCGGAATGGGCGCGAGTCATCCGGATGCACAGGATCTCGCTCAGGATACGTTTATTCGCATCTATCGTTATCTCCCGTCGCGGCGGGAGGGAAGCAGTTTCTCGTCGTGGGTGTACACCATTGCGGTGAATCGGATGCGGGATTTTATACGGGAAAAGAAACCCGTCATGTCTCCGGTCGATCAAGGGATCGAACCTGTCAGTAATGAAACACCGGAGAAACGTGTGCTGCATAAAGAGATGCAACGTGAAATATACCGACAGCTCGAACAGTTACCTGAATCGTATCGCCTGGTGTTATTACTGAAGTACACAAACGAGTTGAGCTATGAAGAGATTGCAGACATTACAGGCATGAGTTCAACCAAAGTGCGCAACGCCCTTTATCGCGGGAAAAAAACGCTGAGGAAGCAAATGGAACGCAAAGGAGGTTTAGCTACGTATGAAGCCTATTTCAAAGGATGAGGATCGGTTGTGGGAGGAGCACTTGTATCGTGAGGAGCCGGACGCAGATTTTACGCTTAAGGTCATGCAGAAGCTGGATGGCGTGTCCATGGAAAGTGGAGAAGATGAGCATCCATTCGTGAAAAAATCCATGAGAACGCATTGGATGCGCCGGACGGGAATCGCCGCAGCAGCAGTTGTGATACTTGCCGGAGGGGCCTGGTTTGCTTTTGATCGAACAGCAGAGCCAGCACAACCCGCGGTAAATGCTGTGGATCGTCTGCCATTGCCTAACATACCTGTGCCTGAAGCATTGAAATATTCCTATTTTGCGGATGATTACAAACGTCTTAAACCTCTTGGACTTGTGGTTAATCCGGATATCAATATCAATGACCAGGGCTACACGCTTAAAATTGAAGACGTGCTTGTAGACCGATCTCATATGGTAATGACCATGCAACAAACAACACCTGATGGATTAGGGTTATCACGGTCACTGTCTGCGATGGGGAGAATTCATGTTACGGATGAAGAGGGACGACAGATTGCCACTCTTGCAAGAGATACCAGAACTAAGGGTTCCGTAACTGAACGATTGTTATTCCAGTTTGATGATGAAATTCCGGATCAAGTGGTCGTACGGGGTGAACTGCGTAATTTAAATGTGGGCAGATATTATGATTACGAGAAGAAATCCTACGAAGATAGAGATGTTACGGTGGATTGGAGCTTCCAATTCAATATCGATATGACCAAAGCCAAATCATTGGCTGTTGAAAATTCTATGGATAACACATATACGACGCCAGAAGGACTAAAGCTTGATATGACACAGCTTGTACGCACGCCAAACGGAACCCGGCTTGACCTAAATGTGAGTCTGGATGATAAGCTTCGTGCCAAAGTTGATGAGGATTGGGCGAGTTATATGGGCATCATCTACCATCTTGAAATTCCTGAAACAAATGAATACCGAATTTTCAATGGAATAAGACCAGATGCCCGTCAAGCCAAGTTTCGACTCCAAGATCTGAGTGACTTAGGAAGTGGTGGGCCGTTGAAGCTGACAGAGACATGGGACCCTGCGTTGGTAACGGTAGATGCAAAGAACATTCGCTTTGTTCTGGATGGTTATACCCTCCCGGTGAAGGAAGAGAAATCAGTGGAAGTTGATCTGAATAAGATGCATAAGGACACGAATTTTTATACTTTTGTACATTTTGAACAGCTTGGAGATGGAATAATTTTTGATGATTTTGAGTACGAATCAATGATGGAATCGTATGATCCTCCGAAGGTTGATGTAATGAGAGGGCATTCACTAGTTCTAAAGGGAAGAGGGACGTTCCGAAATGCTTTCATGGGTGATCGCTGGGTTGCAGTAGATTCGGATGGAAAAGAGTATCCTGTTGAAGTGAACGGTTATCCGGATCAGCCTAACAATAACGGTGAATACGTTGAAGATGATCTGCAGTTGAAGATTCGTGGCTTTAACGAAGAAAAGGGTACAAAATTCACTTTGAAAAGAACCGTAGTCAATAGAGAGTATCGTGATGTGAATTGGGAAGTGGATCTTCCATCGTACGATAGCCTGCCTTGGCTGAAATAACCACTAGTACAATTCTTAGACATGAAGTATATGAAGCTTTGAATGGATATGTAAGGATGGGTGGATGGATCGGCAAATTTAAGTGTGAATGTAAAAGAGAAATATAAGCATACAAGCCTAATATACGAAAGAGGCCCTGCATAATGGTATGCGGGGCCTCTTTTTTATGCACCAGATTTACGGGGAAAGCAAGTGCCTAACAAATTCATCTTCAGAAAAGAGCGGTTACCTTTTACGGAATTATGCCGATTCCCTTGGAATCAAGGTGGTCGATAACATCACTGTCTCTTTAGGTGTCCCCGGGCGTTCGATCCGACGTTGTAAAGCTTCAACGGCACGTTGTCCGAGTTCCTCTTTGCACAGATTAACCGTTGTCAGGGGCGGGGAGGAAGTAACCGCAGAGTGTACATTGTCGATACCGATGACAAGGCAATCTTTAGGCGTGGAGATGCCCATCTCCTGTAATTTGTGCATCCACTGCAAGGCAATATCATCATTAACACCAATCCAGGCATCGGGACGTTCGTCTTCTGGCATGTTTTGAATGTCAGTGGCTAACTGGTTAACCCATTCCCCGTTCTCATACGGAATATTCCATTCTCTGAAGCTGGTCGTATGACTGGTATCCACATGGAAATGGTTCAAGGCCAACTCAATCCCGATCTTCCGCTGCGCGAAGCTTGCGGCACGACCATCATCTGTGATAAGGCCAATCCGTTGACAATTCATCGACATCAAATATCTCGCCACCGTGATACCTGCTTCCAGATTATCATGGCTGATTGTATCACAATTCAACAATGGCTCCTGATGATCTACGAGAATAATAGGTCGACCCGTCTGAGATAGTCTTTGCAGTACCGTATGAGGAAAAGCGCCCATGACAATAATCCCTGCACAATGTTCCCAGTCCAAATGAGGTGCAATAGCTTTTTCGGGAGAGGTGTTCTCGTCCGTCACTCCGAGTGAGGGAGATACAATGGCATGATGCCAACCACGCTCATTACAGGCGGAGATCATACCTGACAGAACACGTTGCCAGTAGTGGGGTTCACCGCGGTTGAGCTGATTCATGCAAATGAGAACAAACGGGGGATCGGACGGATCTACATGGTTTGCAGCAGCAGGGCTATTGCTAGTACCTGGAGTACTTTGGCGATATCCCAAAGCCCGAGCGAGTTCCAGTACCCGTGCGCGTGTCGCTTCACTGACACCCGTCTTGCCACTGAGTGCGCGGGAGACGGCATATTTGGATAATCCGAGCTGGTCAGCCAGCGTCTGAATGGATACTTTGCGTGACATATCATTACTCCTTCGTATGTAAGCGAACTGCATAATTCCATTGAGATGACCTCTAAGAATTGACGATCCTCTTCGGACACAGTACACTTACAAATAATAATGTTATTATAAATTATCATAACAAAAATAACAATAGAGTTATAAGGAGACGACATCCATGGAACAGTTCAGATTACCGAAAATCCCTATGCCACAACTGGAATTGCCACAAGCTGTGCAGGATATTCTGACTGAGGCGGACGAGCGTTTGCAACATCGACCGAGATTGCTGGCTCAGTTTCGAAATTGTTTTCCGAATACACTGGAAACGACCACGAAGCTACTGGAGGATGGGACAACCTTTGTGATTACAGGGGATATTCCCGCCATGTGGTTAAGGGATTCCGTAGAGCAGGTCATGCATTATGTTCCGCTTGCGAAGGATGATGAGAAGTTGCAGCGTATTATCGGAGGCCTGATCAAACGGCATACGTTTTACGCTGATATGGATATCTATGCCAATGCGTTCAATGAAACAGCGAATGGATGGCATTGGGATGCCAATGATGAGACGGAGATGTCACCCTGGGTGTGGGAACGGAAGTTTGAATTGGATTCCCTCTGTTTCTCCATGAAGCTGGCTTATACATATTGGCGGGAGACGGAACTTACGGATATATTCGATGAGCGATTCAAGAAAGTGATGGAGAATATCGTACAACTATGGGAGACGGAGCAGCATCACGCAGAGCAATCACCTTACCGGTTCATGCGGCGCAATTGTCCTGCCCATGATACGCTGCGTAATGAAGGATTGGGTATGCCGGTGAATTATACGGGGATGATCTGGTCCGGATTTCGTCCGAGTGATGATGCCTGTGATTTTCATTATAATATTCCGGCGAACATGTTCGCTGCGGTAACCTTGCGCCAGATGGGGGAGATCGCGAAGTGGGTGTTCCGGGATGAGCAGCTGGTGAGTCAAATGGCTCGTTTGGAAGAAGAGATACGACATGGCATTTCCCTGTACGGTACTTACCGTCATCCAGAGTATGGACAGATATATGCCTATGAGACGGACGGTTACGGCAACTTTTGTCTGATGGATGATGCGGGCACGCCTGGGCTGATGTCCATCCCGTATATGGAGTTTTCTTCGATTGAAGACAAGGTGTATCAGAACACACGTCGATTTATTCTGAGTAAGGAAAATCCGTTCTACTATGAAGGGAAGGTAGCCAAAGGGATCGGTAGCCCGCACACCCCGCCGGGATACATCTGGCACATGGCGTTATCCATGCAGGGTCTGACCGCAGACAATGATGAGGAAATGCTGGCCATGATTGAATTGCTGGAGAACACGGATGCGGATACGGGATATATGCATGAAGGCTTCCACGCCGATGATCCCAGCACGTTCACTAGACCATGGTTTGCTTGGTCCAATAGCCTCTTCTCACAACTGGTGTACAAGGCAATGAAAAAAGGAATTCTATAAAAGATACATGATAAAAAAAGAGTTCTTACTGCTCTTGAAGTGGCCGTTCCGGTTACGAATCGTTCTTTTGATCGCTGTTATCCCCGGATTTCCTGATCGACTTTTGTAAAGTCGAAATCCGGTGATAAAGGCGAACACTTCGTTTCTTCAGAATCGATTTCGTTCCCTGCACTACTTTTACTATCGAGCGCGACTGTTTTTTGAACGACATCATTTTTAGAATAGGAGAGTGGGTAAAAAAACAACAAAGCCCAAACTGCTGAAATTTGCAGTTTGGGCTTTGTTTAATTGATGTACACAGGCTTTTCTATGTGTTTTTCAGTAGATCGGCGATGAAGACTTTTTGGCCTGTGCGGGCGCTTTCCAGGGAAGCGAGGACCATGGCCATGCTGAACTGGTTATCACTGCAATCGGTCTCAGGTAATCGTCCGGATTCCAGTGCGGCGAACATGTCTTCGAGACAGCCGTGATGACCTGTTTTGTCCATGACAGGCAGTTCCGCTTCAATCCGCTCGCTTGGCTGGAAAAAGGATGGTTTGCCGTCAGCATCCAGGCTTTGCGCAGTAACCACCTCAGCATAGATGTCATCATGACCATCCCAGATGGCGGTACCTTTTTCACCGATTACGCGCCAGCTTGCTTCCCATGATGTGGGTACACCCTCTGCGCACCAGGACCCGCGATAGTTGAAAACGGACCCGTCAGACATCTCAAATATACATAACGCCATCGCATTGCCCTGATACCAGGAACCTGGAGGGTTGAACTCATGGCAGTACACCGATACCGGGTTGGCTCCGAGAATATACCGTGCCTGATCAAACGTATGTATTGCCATATCGAGCAGCAGCGGGCTATCCATCAGATCACGGAATCCGCCAAAGTGTGGCCCGAGGAAGAAGTCAGCCCCTGCGTAACCTACCTGCCCTATAGCTCCGCCGGAAATGAGGTGCTGGTAGGCGCGGATACGCGGATCGAAACGGCGGTTCTGCATGACGGCTTGAATGTGTCCTGTACTGCGAGCGGTTTGCACAATATCTGTGCAGTCGGAGAAGGACTCTGCCAGTGGTTTTTCGCCAAATACATGACATCCTTCCTTCAGCGCTGTCATGGCAATGCCGTAATGACTCGCCGGAATCGTGACATCGAATACGATATTAGCACCAGTCGCTTGAATGGCTTCACGGATATCGGTGAACGTAGGGCAGGTGAGCCCATGTCTTGCAGCAAAAGCAAGGGCTGTCTGTTCATACAGATCGACCAGTCCCACGATTTCTGTATCTGGCCTTTGCAAAGCATAATCCGCCCACGTGTTTGCCATGGCACCGCAGCCGGCGATAATTACCCGATAAGGATGAGTCAAGTTCTCATCTCCTTCGCATGGATTGTGTTATACAGCTCGCATGGTTTCCTATACCGGATTGGGCACAAAATCGCCTCCGCGGCATTGTTTCAAATATCGCAATGCATGCACCTGTCCGGTCATTTCAAGTTCGTCTTTGTAGACGGGATCATGCCAGCCTTCAATATCAATCGTGCCCTGATAACCGTTCTGACGCAGAATGGTGATAATGTCTGCCCAGTTGTTATCCCCGAAGCCCGGGGTGCGGTGCCAGACAAATTCCCGTGGACCGTGTACGCCGTATTCCTTGACAATGTCCCAGGCAATCGTGGCATCTTTACCATGTACGTGGAAGACTTTGTGAGCCCATTTGCGCAGCTGTGGAATCGGATCGATCAGGCTGGACATTTGATGGCAAGGCTCCCACTCCAGGCCTACATTTTCATCCGGAACAGCATCAAACATCATCTCCCAGGCCGTTGGATTATGGGCAATGTTCCAGTCGCCTGTCTGCCAGGTTCCTCCCATATCACAGTTTTCAAAAGCAATCCGTACACCCCGGTCTGCTGCCCGGCGTGCCAGTTCACCAAATACTTCCTTGAACCGGGGGATGGACTCGTTAATGGGTTGATCGGTTAATCGTCCGGTGAACCCGGAGACGATATCTGCACCAAAAAGCTGTGCATGATCGATAACCCGCTCCCAGCTTGCCAGTGTATCGGCGTTGTCTCCGGCTCCGGTGAGCGGGTTACCAAATACACTCACCGCGGAGATGACAATACCTTGTTCGTCCACGATTTCACGGACACGTTTGGCTGTTTCCTTCAGGTCCAGATCGCCAGTTGTTTGCCAGAAGGTCAGGTTAAATGATTCGAAGCCGTGTTGCATGATCTGCGGGATAACGCGGACGGCGTCCTGCCCGCCTACAAGGGTACCGATGCGTAATGATTTATTCATGGTTGTATTTCACTCCAATATTGGCTTATAGTACTTCGTGACACATTCATTATAGCCGTGGATTAAAGGGATGGCTCTAAACAATCTTGTGTAATAATAGTCGGATCTTGTGAAGAGGGGGAAGAAGTCGTGCTGGATCTGAAAGCGCTTCACGAAAATACCCGAATTGACCATAAATCACATCCATTTCAGCTGTTCCAAAATCGGTGTTCAGATATGAAAGCGGAAGAATGTATTCTGTATTTGCATTGGCATGAACATTTTGAGTTGATTATCATGCGCAAGGGCAGTGCGCTGTTTCATATTGATAGCAAACCTTATGTGGTTCGCGCAGGTGAGGTCATCATCATTCCTGGAGGTACATTGCATGTCGGATATGCTCTGGATGACGGGGATGTGCATTATGATTCCGTTGTGGTCAACCGTGCACTGTTCCATGATTTCACTCATGATCCTGTGCATGAGCAATATGTCGCGCCGTATTTGGAAGGAAGGGTGAGGTTTCCGGTCAAACCGGCAGAGGAAAACAAAGCCTGCACAGGCTATTATTCTTTGCTGAATGAAGCTGTGGAGGAAATGGCGTTACAGCCCCCGGCTTATCAGCTGGTAGTGAAGTCCAAACTGCATGCTTTGTTCACCCTGCTTGCGCGAACCTTTATGCCACAGCAGTTGCCGGATCGATCGGTGGGATCGTATTTTCCCAATCGCGAACGTTTCAAACAGTTGATTGCACAGATTGAAGCGGACCCCACAGGTAAGATGTCTGTTACGGAAGCGGCAAGCCACGTGGGACTGAATGCGTATCACTTCTGCAAAATGTTCAAAAAGCTGACCGGACGTACCTTTGTTGAATACGTGAACGGGTGCAGAATGAGTGAGGCAGAGCAACTGCTGCAAGGCAGTAGTCTGACCATTACAGAGATCGCCGCCAGAGTCGGCTGTGACAACGCCAACTATTTTACGAAACTGTATAAGCAATACAAGGGGATGACTCCCTCCCAGTGGCGGTTGAAGAAAGAAGGTTGAGTCACAAAAATGCTCCGTTCATCGTCATGTATGCATCAAGCGGAAGGGATTGATATACATGATACAGAATCACAATAAGCCGATATGGGATGTTGTCATCGTGGGAGCAGGCATTGCCGGATTAACCGCCTCGATATATCTGGCACGGGCGGGCCAGACTGTACTGTTGCTCGACAAAGGAAAACATCCCGGAGGCCGGGCTATTTCGACTGAGATCGCAGCCGCACGCGTAAACTTGGGAGCCCATGCTCTCAGTAAGAGTGCGCTTCCCATTCTGAAAGAGGTAGGTGTAACACCTACCGGATCAGTACCGAAACCGCCAGGCACATTGGTGTTCGAAGGAACAAACGGCGGTTATAGAGCGATTCCTCTAGCTCAGCTCTTGCTCGGATCGTTCTTGAAATGGCAGGAGAAGTGCCAGCTTCTCCGGTTCTACAGTTCTCTCCGAAAGGTAGATACATCCGTTTTGCATAACGTTAGTTTGCAGACTTACCTGGAAACCCTGGTTTCCAGTCCACGTGTACGTAGTGTCGTATTTGGGCTCGTTCGTTTGAGCACCTATTGCGATGCTCCTGATCAGGTAAGTGCTGGCGCTGTCATTGAACAACTCAAACAGGACCAAGTGTTGTATATAGATGGAGGCTGGCAATTCCTCGTTAGTCGGCTGACAGAACAAGCTCAGCAGGCGGGTGTATCCATCCGCACAAGCTCGGTCGTACGAGAAATTGTCGGAGGTTATCCCCAAATGATGGTTTCCTTAAAAGATGGTTCACAGTTGACGACTCGCCACGTGATATCCACTGCGGGTCCAATGGATACGTTAGCTCTCCTCAATCCCGCTCTTACACCCATGGAAGTGGAAGCCTATAAAAAGTTAACTCCTGTTCGTGCCGCGTGTCTGGATCTTGTCGTAACGGGGATGCCTCAACCAAAGACGAAATTTGTTTTAGGCGCCGATTACCCGTTGTACTACTCCAACCATTCCGCCGCGGCTTCCTTATCAGAGAACCCGGCAAACGAGGTTGTGCATGTCATGAAGTATTTGTCGGCTTCAATCCATTCGGACCCCACGCAGGATGAACACGAGCTTAAAGGCTTTCTTGATTTCATTCAGCCGGGGTGGCGCGAGCACGTCGTTCAGCAGCGTTTCCTTCCGCGAATGCTTGTCTCGCATGGCATCGTCACCGCAGCGAATGGCGGCCTCCCGGGCAGGCCTGGACCTGCGGTCAAAGGAAGACCCGGACTCTATGTTGCTGGCGATTGGGTAGGAGCTGAGGGGATGTTGATTAACGCCTCTTTAGCGAGCGCGAAAGAGGCTGCTCAAATGATAATAGCAGGTAGAGAAAAAGATAAGGAAGGGATGTATCATGGAGCTTGATTTGGTATACAGAACGTACAGACCTCTTCTTCTTTCCATCGCATATCGTATGTTAGGATCTGTCACTCATGCTGAGGATTTGGTGCAGGATGCATTTGTAACGGTACAACAGCAGGATATCCATAAGGAGGGTGGCCCTGTTCGTAACCTAAAAGCGTACTTATGCAAAATGGTTACGAACCGTTGTCTGGATTACTTGAAATCAACACGTAAAAAAAGAGAGGTATATATCGGACCATGGCTGCCCGAACCTCTAGTGCAAGACTACATGGTTGCTCCAGGATCGGCTTCAGCAGCGGGGCAGGATCCACTCCAAACGATTGAACTGGAAGATACGATCTCGTACGCCTTTCTTGTCATGCTTGATCGGCTAACTCCAATTGAGCGCGCGGTATTTGTTCTACGAGAAGCCTTCGAATTTGATTATTGCGATATTGCAAACTTCGTGAACAAGACGGAGCTGGGATGCCGCAAGATTTACAGTCGTCTCAAACGTAAAATCCAAGACGAGCCGGAAGTCGAGTTGACCCCCAGCGCACAGTCCGAGCAGCTTGCACTTCGTTTCCTCCAGGCCACCTCTACTGGTGATATGGAAGAGCTCTTCAGAATGCTTTCGGACGATATCGTGCTGTATAGTGATGGTGGCGGTAAAGTCATGGCAGCAATTAAACCCGTTACATCAAGCCAGCGAGTTCTTGCGTTCATTCAAGGGCTTGTATCCAAAAGTGACAGTAAGGGGGCTGTGCGGCTCGTCAAGATCAACGGACAACTTGGATTTGTATTAAGCAGCCCCTCCGAGGCATTCCCAACTGTTGTCAGTCTTGCGTTCAGAAACGACCGCGTTCAACGGATTTATCTCATGCGTAATCCAGATAAGCTGCGGCATTTGAATTTAGGGTAAGGTTCATTTGGGAGAGATGGCATTAGACAAACAAAACCCGGAGGATCGCCAATCTCTGGCGATTCTCCGGGTTATTTTATTGGAGTGAGTTTGCAACATGCTTATTTCATAAACCTGGAGAACAGACGATTGGCTTTCTTGGCGAGGTCGTCCATTTTGACGTTGGCATGATCAAGTTGATTGTACCCCCATTTGATCGTCTGCAGCATGCGCGGAGATATGGGCGTTCCTTTAATCCGCGGATAGATATTGTGATAAGCCCAGACGAGATGCTCCCAGCGATTGTCATTGCCGTCCTGAATATACTCGGATACGTCAATCACTTTCCCGCGCCCGTTCTGGAGAATTACATTTTTCAGATGAATGTCGCGAGGGTTCAGCCCACGGCTGCGAACGGCTTCTCGCGCTGCGTCCACATCAAGCATCACCTGCTCGGGGACGGGGATTCCCTTTTCCAAACATTCCAGCAAGGTATCCCCGGGTTCAAAACTGATCACAAGCACATTCCGGCCGCTGCCATAATAGGTAGGGAAGTATGGGAGACCTTTGAGCTGCTCGTATACCTGTTTTTCATTTTCGAGTTTGTCCAAGGCATGATCCGAGTACATCTTGAAGGCATACTGCGGCAAGCCGTCATACGTAAATACAGCCGCATCCGTACCGGTGCCAATGCAATTCAATCCTTCTACATCGCCGATGATGTTCACGAGCTCATTCCGGTCGCTTCCGATGACTTGGATCTGTTGTAGTGCTTCTTCCGCCTGGAACCAATCCGGTCGATTCATGGGTGGTGCCTCCTTTTAGGATATGCCTGTACAATTTTTTTTCATATAATCTTTTTCTAATTAGCTTGTCTGGGGTTCGTTAGATTCCGTAAAACCTCGTGATCCACGTGATAAGGTGTGTGAGATTCGTTAGCACTGGCCCCGGGCTATACCCGTACTAGCATCCAGGTCCCGGATTCGCTGCCCTCTATGAAGTATATTAAGCGTTCTGCTCCGCAATTTCATCTTTTGGTGATGTTACTATATAAACGATACGGATCGAATCGGAAACGGTTGCGTCTGAAGAAAATAACGGAAGCGCGCTTGCGGCAATGTTGCCCTGGCTTTATACTGTGAGCATTAAGGATCTCATGCGGATCCGGCATACAGAAAGGCAGATTTTTTATGGCACAATACCCGCAGTGGTCTTATTCGCAGTCGCGGGCGAGTATGTTCGATGAGTGCCTGCGCAAATATTATTATCATTATTACGGTGCCCATAACGGCTGGAAGACAGACTCTGCTGATGAGATGCAGGTTCGTCTGTACCGTTTGAAGCAGCTCAGCAATCTGTACCTTGTCTTCGGGGACCTCGCGCATCGGATGTGTGAGTCGGCAGTACGCAGCAGGGAAGAGGGCAAAGATAAACCGCGTGAACATTTCCTGGAACAGACGATACGCAAGCTGCTGAATCAGGCGTATGTGGAATCCATGGACACGGATCAGTGGCGGCTTAACCCCAAGAATCGCACGATGCTGTCCGAGATCTATTACGGCGATGATACGTTGAATGACCGGATCGCCACGATTAAGGAACGGGCTTCGGCCTGTGTCAGTAACCTGTACCAGACGCTTACATGGGAGGACTTGTCCCGGGCAAGTACGGACATTCTGGAGATTGAGAAATGGGATACCATGATGCTGCACGATACACGCGTTTATGTGAAGATGGACTTATTGTATCGGCGCAGTAACGGCAATATTGTCATTGTGGACTGGAAGACAGGCAAGGAAGATGACTTCTCGGATCAGCTAATGCTGTACGCATCCTATGTGAGAGAGCACTACCGGGTTCCTTTGGAGCAGATTGAGCTGCGAGTGGAGTACCTGTTAACCGGGAAGCACCGAGAGTTTACCGCAACGGAAGAGGATATACAGAAGGTAGAAGAGAACGTAGGGCGTTACATCGAGGAGATGCGATCCTGCGTGGAGGATGAGTATTATAACCGCCCCAAGGAGGTCACCTACTTCACAGCGATGCCATCGCACCGGTCTTGCCGGGATTGTAACTTCCGCGAAGTATGCAGTGAGCGAGCAGTCTGAAGCACCAAAACCGGAGACCAAAAGGCCTTATGCCAACCAACAAGCTATCCTATATGTGAAAAAAATCAAGAAGCGCCAGCCGGGTACATCATCTGCCCGACTCGCGCTTCTATTGCGTTCCACAGGCCTGGCGACTATACGCCGGGTGGAACGATCAGTTCAAGATTACTGGACGGCGGCGGCATTCTCCAGCGCCTGACCCGCAGGAACATAGGCATGCCCGAGATCCCGGGCAACCGCCTCATAAGTGATGTGTCCATTCAGCGCATTGACCGCGCTGCGAATGGACGAACTGCCGCGAATCGCGGCGGCTGCACCGTGGTTGGCCA
Organism: Paenibacillus sp. 37; assembly: GCF_008386395.1. NCBI lineage: Bacteria > Bacillati > Bacillota > Bacilli > Caryophanales > Paenibacillaceae > Paenibacillus > Paenibacillus sp. 37. The sequence continues at coordinate 1,329,614 of NZ_CP043761.1, forward strand.
GCTGCAGCGCATAAGGCATGGTGGCGTTGGTCAGCGCCACCGTAGATGTACGCGGCACAGCGCCTGGCATGTTCGCCACCGCGTAATGCACGACACCATGTTTCACATAGGTCGGTTCATCGTGGGTTGTGATATGATCAATGGTCTCAACGATCCCACCCTGATCAATCGCCACATCCACAATGACCGAACCCGGTGCCATCGTCTTAACCACTTGCTCGCTGACAAGTGTTGGCGCCTTGGCGCCCGGAATCAGCACCGCACAAATCAACAGATCTGCCGCCGCAACAGCTGTTGCAATGTTGGACGGGCTGGATACCAGCGTGTGGATCTGATTGCCAAAGATATCATCCAACTGGCGCAGACGATTCAGATTCAGATCAAGGATGGTTACATCCGCTCCAAGGCCAATGGCAATCTTGGCTGCATTTGTTCCCACCGTACCGCCGCCAATAATGACCACTTTCCCCCGACTGACACCGGGTACACCGGACAACAGAATACCCTTCCCACCTTCGGTCTTCTCCAGTAACTGTGCTCCGATCTGGGAGGCCATGCGGCCTGCAACTTCACTCATAGGGGTTAGCAGGGGAAGAGCACTGTTGACCTCCAACGTCTCATACGCAATAGCCGTTACCCGACTTTTAATAAGGGCTTTGGCAAGCTCCGGTTCCGCTGCGAGGTGCAGGTAGGTGAACAGAATCAGTCCCGGACGAAAATATCCATATTCACTGGCAAGTGGTTCTTTCACCTTGATGATCATATCGGCTTCGGTCCACACGGACTTGGCATCAATCCGAATCTCGGCGCCCGCAGTTTGATATTCATGATCCGTGAATCCACTGCCGATCCCGGCGCCTTGTTCAATCAGTACCTGGTGACCGGCTCTGATGAAATCAGCAGCCCCGGCTGGAGTCATTGCTACACGATTCTCATTATTCTTGATTTCTTTGGGAATTCCGATTCTCATCACCATGCACCTCGTCCATTTATTGGTTGTTAGCTTATACTACAAGTTTATGACTTGAATAATCGTTTTGCACCTTACTTGATGTCTAATTTTTAGGGATTGAACTCAACATATTGTCGAAAAAGACTGTCCAGGACATTTGTCCATGGATTATAATGTAAGAAAAAATAACACGAAGAGGGATCGCCATTGCGAAATGACCGTGTGTTTACGATCAAAGATATCCTTGCACGTCCGGTATTTGGCCGAGCACGACTAGCGGCAGGGAAGGATGGAGTGAACCGTCAGGTTGGCTGGGTTCATGTATTGGAGATTACGAATGTATCTCCATTCGTAAGCCCCCATGATCTTATTTTATCCACTGGACTGTGGCTTCAATCGGAAGAAGGGCGTGAAGAGTATCTGCTTCAGCTCATTGGCAGTGAGGCAGCGGGGTTATGTGTGGAGTTTGGTACCAGCATATACGGGATCCCGGAAGAACTGATTGAACTGGCGGACAGACACCAGTTTCCGCTGATCGTATTTGAGCAACCGGTCCGTTTTGTCGAGATTACACAGGATATTCACTCTCTGCTCATTAATCATCAACATCAACTGCTGAAAAGTCTCGAAGCATACTCCCGTCAGCTTCAGCAACGAACATTACAGAGTACGGATATGTCTGCTGTGCTGAACCTGCTACATGAGTATGCCGCCAAACCGGTGGTGTACATTTCGTCCATGGAGCCGGGCAGTTTTGTGCCCGAACTTCTTCCGGAGATGGAACAGGCCATCTATACCTGGTATGAGCAGGAGGTAGAACATCTGGATTTGAATGATTCAGATACCGAATTATGGTTCCACATAGACGAAGAGAAGGCTCTGTTGTGTCATCCGGTCGTCTGTTTTGGCCAGGTATTTTCGGCTGTAGGCATGATTGTACATCCCGCAGCTCCAGTAGAATATCTCAAGCTGTTGCTCGATTATACGGCGAAGGCGGCGGCAGCGCTCACGCTTCGTTCCCAGTTTCTTGAGGAGAAGATGGTCCGCAATCAGAATGAACTGATCCAGGATCTGATGAATGGCAACATCCATCAGGAGGAACAGGCTCAGACTCGAATGGGGCTTCGTTTGCTGGTGAAGGGGCAGTACTGGTTTGCAGGAGGGGTCATCGAGATTGAGCATCGATTGAAGGGTACAGGCCGGGAGCGAATGGAAGCGAATCATCAGGATGTTCTTGTCCTGCTGCGTTCCCTGCTCAAGAAGAATAATCTGCCTAGCTTGATTATGCTGAAGAACAACCTGGTATATCTGTGCTGTGCGAAGGAAGCGGTAACGGCCGCTGCACGTCATCAACTGCTGCGATTACTGGAAGGGATTGCCCAGGATGTAAAACGGTTTGCCAATCGTAACTTGAAACAGGTTATGATTCATGTGGGATTTGGCAAGTTACGCAACCGTTTGACCAGCCTGCCGGAGAGCCTTCAGGAGGCCTACCAGGTGATCGAAGTTTCGAGATCGGTAGATTCAATGGAACATGTTCACTTTTACGAACGTATGGGTATATATCAAATGTTAAAGGCGTTACCCCAATCCTTCCTGCAACCCTTTGTCCAGGATCACCTGGGTATGTTGATTGAACATGACCAAACGCATCACCTGCGATTGGTAGAGACGTTAGATGCTTACCTGCAGAACTTTGGTTCCAAGCGGGATGCGGCCGCCCAGTTATTTATTCATCGGCAAACGTTGTACAACAGACTGGAGAAGCTGGAAGAACTGATGGGTCCAGGTTACATGGATCAAGGGAGAAGAATCTGTCTGGAGATGGCGCTGCTCGCGCACGCGATGATTGAGAATGGACAGTGGCAATCCTCTTGATGAGGTGAAAGGGATGCAGGACAGACTGTGCATCGATCTTACACTACCTTGAGCACAGTCTAGCAGTTTTTACTAATTCGCCGGGTATGTCGTAATGAAGCAGGCAGGCGTTGCAGAGTGGAAGTGGAGCGTCGGCCCCGAAAAAGCTTCGTTTGACCGGAGGAAGGTGCCAGTGATAATGAAGAAGGAGCAGCCAGCCGATACGGGGGTGACGACCGGTCGGGACGTCCTTCCTGTTCTGCTTCATTGTCCTCCATTGAAATGCCACTTTGGTGCAGCCATTCATTAAGTCGTTTGGGATTGATTCCAAGTTGTCCGCTCAGATTACAGATATCGAGGTTTATTCTCACACAAATCCGCCTTTCCTGGAATATCGGGCTGGTAGTAGGGAATGAAAGGGAAGCATGAATTCGAGATCAGTAAATGCTCATATGCATGTTGGCTGTGTTTGATCGGCGGAATGATTCATTACGTTGAGAAGAAGCGTGGAGGCGTCTATATACCGTGTTAAACGTTTCCATGTCCGCTGTTTTGAATATTTCCTATAAATTGGCTTTTAACAAGATTCTATCACTTCACATGCAATTGCGCGTCTCAATATAGTCTCAATTTTGTGAGAAAAAAAAGTATATTAAAAGTACCAGTATCTAGTACGGAGGACATATATGGGAAACAGTACTGAGGCTCAATACGACAAATATGTTGAGGATGGCAAACGTTTCATTGGTCGAACCAAAGAACTGACGACACTGGAGCGGTGGTTCAATCATCCGGAAGCCCCATTAACCATATTTTCAATTACGGGCATGGGAGGCATTGGTAAATCTTCCTTGCTTTCAGAGATGTTATCTGTCTCTCGGGATCGAGGTGCGACGGCAATCTGGATGGATGGTCGATCATGTGGGGCGACTCCTTCCGTTTTTATGGATTATTTGTCCTCTACATTAGGCTTGGAAACAATGGATAGTGAAGGATACCCGCGACCACTCAGCTTGCTGAAAGACACTTCGGTCGATAAACGATTGGTTCTGGCCGTGGATAATTATGAAGAACTCGCACTGCTGGAAAGTTGGTTCATGGAAGTCTTTATATCCAAACTTCCGTTAAGAGGCATACTTGTCATTCTTGCATCACGCCCGGAACTGGCATCCACCTGGCGGACACATCCCCGATTACATCAGAGGTTTATACAGATGCGGCTTCAACATTTCACAATTGATGAGATTACGGAATATATCACGGTGGCAGGCTTTCTGAATCAGGGGATGGCAGGTACCATTACGAGAATGACCGATGGACATCCGCTGGGACTGGCCCTTGCTGTAGAAGCTGCGGATCAGAGGAGGAATCTTCCACAGTCCGAATGGGCTGAACTGTCGCATATGATCAGTGCTCGATTATTATTGGAGCTTACGACGCCCCGTCTGCATCCCGTAGTGGAGGTACTGACACTGCTTGAGACAGCCAATCAGGAATTATTATCATCCGTATTGGATATGACCGTGACAAAAGAAGAGTATCATATGTTGAGACAGATGTCGTTTATCCGTTCCGGCCCGGATGGTCTTGCCCTGCATGATATGGCCAGGGTGCATCTGTTGCGGGATTTCCGTCAACGTGAGCCACATCGGTTGCAGAGCATGCGTATCAAAATTGCGAAGTTACTGAAACAGCTGCATGAACAGGCAGGGTGCCATGAGCGTCGGCAAATAGCCCGTAAAATGCTGTTGCTCTGTCAGGAATCGATGCTTCAACACCGTAAATACGCGGATGTGTCTCGTGATTCCTTGTTCTCGCCTCTTGAACCGATGAGAAGCGAGGACCTGCCAGTTTTACAGAGTTTGTTACAGCAATGGTGCGATTACAGCGTGGAACCATGGCAGGCATTATCCTATGGCCCCTTCCTGGATGAACTGGCACAACGTTATCCCGAAGGGATCGTATTGATGCGTGACAAGCTCGGCGAGACGATCGCCATGTTTATCACAGTACTTGTACATAGGGATAGCAGTGAGCTGCTCCTGAAATATTTTCCAAATGAGATACATGAATGCTTCACACCACAGGAGCTTGAGAGTGATCCGGATCAGAGTGATACGCACTTTGCTTTGCTGGCTGCGGCAAGAGATGACGTGCCGGGTTATACACGAGAAGAACTGGTAGGATACATGGCACTAGACCGACTGTCTCTGCTGGGTGATGGTGCGCGAGCCATGCTCGTTGCAACGAACCCTCACCTAAAACTATTTTTGCAAAGTATTGGATTCCGGATGCGAAGAACCCGCACTCGTGTCTGTGACAGATATGAAGACCAAGCGGACGTACTTGATTTGGATTTGCGTAGTGGACAATTCGGAGAGTGGGTCATGTCTCTGCTTGATCCGGAATCAACAGAGAATCGGATACAGCCGGAAACAACGGAATTGGATGGTGTAATCTGGACTGAACAGGATGTTCGCAAGATGTTGGGGGATCTTCGTTCCCCGGGAGAATTGCATGAATATGCTGGCAGGGTTAGAGGAGTAAAGGATGGAATCCAGTTACAGCTGTATGTCATGGATCTGTTGGAAGGCAGAGTACATGGCCTTTCTCCACAGGATCAGATGCTGTTATACGCGGCCTACTGGACGCATGCTGGCAATCCAACTGCCGCAGCCCAGACGTGTTCCATGAGTCGGGCGACATTCTATCGCCATATCAGAACAGCGCTGACTCGCTTGGCGCGGATTTTGTAGGGTTCTATTCATTCATATACTTATAATAAAGACAAGAAGAGGCTGGTCATAGACCAAGCCTCTTCATGCGATTATAGAGCGTTGCCCTGGAGATGCCAAGTTGCTTGGCGAGTGTTCGTTTGTTGCCACCTGCTGCTTTCAGATATTGAATTAGAAGTTGGGCCTCATGGGTGTCCAATTTTTGCTGGTAGGTAACACCGGAGACAAGTTCGGAATCATCGGAGTGATCTAATTCGTCCACATTTGCAACCGCTCGAGGTTCTTTTTCTGCTCTTGCTCCCACCGAATCCTGACGTTGCTGATTTTCGCTCTTGGCATGTGAATGAAATCCAGATGTCAGTTGAACTTCGGACTGTTCTTGCATCGTGAGGGAAGTGAGGGTATCAGGCAGATATTCCTGCTTCACCTCACCATCTGTCGTCAGAATGGTCAGGCGTTCGATCACATTTCGTAATTCACGTACATTGCCTGGCCAATCATATTGGAACAGCAACTTGAACACTTCAGGTGGAACCAACTCAATATGACGGTTATAGAGCAATGAGAATTCTTGAAGGAACGTCTGGGTTAATTCATATATATCTTCCTTGCGCATACGCAGAGGAGGGATGACAAGGTTAATGACATTCAGTCGATAGTAGAGATCTTCTCGGAATTGATTGCGGGCAATCATACGCAGTAGATTCTGGTTGGTCGCAGCGATAATCCGGCAGTCGGCCTGTTTCACTCGTGTTCCCCCCACAGGAAAGTAACTCTTCTCCTGTAACACCCGAAGCAGCTTCACTTGCAATTCCAATGGCATCTCACCGATCTCATCCAGAAAAAGAGTACCCCCTTCGGCAAGCTCAATCTTGCCCTTTTTCCCTTTGGGATCCGCTCCGGAAAATGCACCTTTCTCGTAGCCGAATAATTCACTTTCAAACAATGATGCAGGGATTGCCCCGCAGTTAATAGCGATGAACGGTGCAGTCTGCAATTCACGGAGATCATGAATGGCTTTGGCGAATAACTCCTTGCCTGTGCCGCTCTCCCCGAGAATAAGTACGGTTGCTGAGGTGGTACTGATCTTGCGAATGGTCTCCATGCACTGCTTGATGACCGGGCTGCTGCCCTTGATTCTGGCAAATGGATCTAATTCGGGACGTAGCCGAGCAACGGCTTTCTCCAGATGCTGGACTTTGGAGGTCATATGTAATAGTTCCTGATGTAGTCGGATTTCAGTTGTTATATCCACTTCGGCAGCAACTGCACCCACAATATGTCCATCCAGTTGGACCGGACGAGCATTAATCAGGGCGAAGAGGTCGGGCCGTGGCTGATGCTGTTTGCGATAGACCGTTTCGCCGGTATACAACGTCTTGAGAGATTGTAACCGATCTGGAGGGAAAAAGTCCGCTGCGGGTTGTCCAATGATGTCTTTTTTGCTGATCGAAAAAACATGCTCCGCGCCAGTTGTCCAGTAGGCCACTTTGGCATCTTCATTAATTAATGTCAGAGCTGAACCCGCTGTCTCCAGTGTGGTCTCAAAATAAGCTTCTATCAGGCGATGCGCATGCATCATGGCATGCAAAACATCGGATACGGCGATATATCCCAATAGGGGTCCATCATCCTGAATGAATAAATAAGAAGATGTGTCGAATAAGCAGAAGGCATCTATCAACGATGTTGAGGACGGTATGGTAAGTGTGGAGAGGTCTGTATCCAGAACATCCATATCCGTACGCAGTAAAGACATTAAATCTGGAAGTAAATGTTTCATCGATATCACCTCAGTTAGGGCATAACTTTCAGAACTGTACCTATTACAAGGAACTCTTATGATCTGAGTAGATGGAAATATTTGAGTGAGATAGTTATCCATATTATAGCTTTCAAAGTGAAGTGTGTATAGATTTTTTGACATGAATCATACATAAGACAATCGGAAATAGTGGTTAATTTTGTTTTTGTAATGCTGAACTACGCGGTGTTTTTCATCGTGGCAGGTGTACAGGCGAACCAATTCACCCTTTATCAAAACGGAGCCCATTCATTACGGAATCATTCACTGCATCGGCAGTTGATCTGCAGACCCTAGCAGGCGGAATACAGATCAATGCGAATGCCTCTATCCTAATGCTACAATTAGGTTAACTTTTGAATAATAAATGGGTGTGTCCAGAAAATTAGACATTTAAAATTGTGGTTCTCTCTCTTTTAATTAGTGGTTGACAGTCTTCGGACGTAAATCATGGGAAGTTCTTAACTTTTCCTTATCTCATGTATGACTTGGTTACAGCCTCGGTTTAAATGTATCTTGATGCTCTCTCAGGAATGCATCGAGCGAGCGCGGCACTCTGCCAAGCAAGCGTTGAACGGTATCCGTCGGCTTCTCTGGCACAACTGTAGACATCGTCTGAATTTCCACAACGTGGTCTGCAAGCCAAGGAGGCATCTGTCCATGTTCGATCAGATCCGTTCGAAGCTCCTCGGGTTTGAGGTTGAGGAATCCGATCGGTCGATTGAACAGGGTGGACATTTTATCTGCAATCTGTGCATAAGTGAATGCTTCGGAACCCGTCAGCGTATAGATGCGGTTCGCTGGTTTGGCTCTAGTCAGCACTTCTGTGGCAATATCTGCGATGTCTCGGCAATCAATGAAGTTGCATGGGGAATCTCCAATGCAGCCGAAGAATACATCTTGGGTTGTAATGGTTGGTGCGAGTCGGAGCAGATTTTGCATAAAAGCATAGGGCCGCAGCATCGTATATGTCATCCCGGATTTCACTAGAGCTTGCTCGATTTGTTCATGCCAGCCTGCTACAGCTACTGGTGAACGTTCGTCATATGCTGGGCTGGATATTTTGACGACATGCTCCACTCCTTCTTGCACAGCCATCTGAATAATGGATGTCTCTAGTTCCACTTGTTTAGGGTCGTTGGATAATGCTAGAAATAGTTGACTGGTACCCGCCAAAGCTCTGCGCATCGATTCGGAATCATTTGCATCGGCAGCACAGGTTTCAATCCCGGACAATGCCAAGTCCGCCATTTGTTGACGAAGCTTATCCGGCTTTCTACTTACTGCCCGTACGGGAATACCTCTTTCCAGCAAACGTCTCAAAAGTGCATTTCCAATCATGCCTGTTGCTCCAATAATAGTAATCATGTTTCAATCTCTCCTTATAATGAACTTGTTTATTTGGTAATGTAAGTTCGCCAGCGCCATGACATGATCGTACAAGCTATTGCACCGGACAATGGAAAATCGAACCCAATATGATCCAACCAAGCCCATGAAGAACTCGGGTTTACGATCTGCAATACATTAGAAATCCCCCATGCCGCCACAAAGCCAAACCCCGCGCCTGCAAGTGCCAAGCAACCCACCACAATGACTCGGGGTGCTTTCGTCACCCACCGTGTGCGGTTCTCACGGTTGCGAAGCCAGAGTCCGGCCCATAGAGCCATAAGCAGAGACGCCCCTCCAATCGTTGTTAAAGCTCGTAACTGAAGGACTTTATCAGCGGTAACGATTCCCCCGATGCTTGCCATGATGGCAGGAGACAAGTAGGCCGGGATTAATTCACGCCACAGCACAAAAGGTTTTTGGGGAGGATTAGCGGCTTGGTTTGGATAAGCTTCCTCGGAATGAACGGGGTCATTAAGGTTAACCATATCACTACTCCTTTTTTTGTATAGAAATCACTAATTTGCTTTCATCTATATATAATTAGGTACCTAACTATATGGGGTGAAAATGGGCTAGTTGAACTAGCCCGGTTCCCTTTCTTCGTTATGCTCCTAGGATTTTGGTTCGAAGAAGTCACGTGACTCATCTGTAAGTGCAGCAATACCTTGTGTAACACGCCCCAGCAGGTTGAGAAACACACTCCTTTCCTCGATCGTAAGTAATCCGACCATCGCTTCCAGTCTGGCAAAATGTTCCGCAGCCATATCCGTTAGCTTCTTTGCACCTTTGGCGGTCAAAATGACTGACTTCTGACGACCATCAACGGAACTCGTCCGACGAGCAACCAGTCCGTCTCGTTCTAAAATCTCGATTAGACCAGTTACAGTAGCACGGGTTACACCCAGATTTTCCGCCAGTTGGGAGGGCAGTTCTTCCCCTTCGTGATCTTCAAGATCTGCCAACAGACGATATCGACCTGTAGATAAACCGAATCTGGAGAAATGGATTTCCGCAGCATGCCCAAGTTTGGCTCCTGCTACCATCAGTCTGGATGCGACAAGCACGGCTTGTGCATCCACGTCTAATTGATAGCGATCAACCTGACGCTTCGTTTGTACTAACGAAGGGATGAGGTACATATCAGTTGTTGATTTGTTTTGATTGTCCATAAATATAGTATGGTACCTAACTATATAGTTGTCAACTTTTGTTTAGACCATTCTATCCAGAAGCCAGGGATATATGAAGAAGCTTTATTTTGTTGATTTGGTCGATTTTCAGAATTTGGAGCCATTTTATGACGGAATAACGTTACTGAGGTTCCTAGGTTGGATGCTCTGGTAAAGTGTTCTTACTGAAAAAACCATGTGCCCAGAAAAAAAGAGGCAACATGGTTTTCTTTTGTCTTTTTTCATATATTGATCCAGATGGAGAATAATTATCGGAACATATTCTTAACGACCATCCAGAGATTAGCCGGTTTTTCGGCCAAACGGCGGGTATAGTACGGATACCACATGGTGCCATAAGGTACGTAACAGCGAATGCGATAACCTTCTTTGGCGAGACGTTCCTGTTCGCTCATGCGCAGACCATATAACATCTGGAATTCAAAGGCATCCGGCGAGATTCCCCGATCCTTGGCGTATTGTTTCGTCCAGTTAATGATGTGATCATCATGCGAGGCAACCGCAGTGTATACACCCTGATCGAGGTGATTACGAATCATCGTTTTGAATTGATGAATGACTTCAGAAGTATTCTGATAGGCGACTGATCCGGGTTCTTTGTAAGCACCTTTAACCAGTCGAAGCCGGATGCCTTCCCGAATCATATCGCGTGTATCTTCTTCGGTGCGATGCAGGTAGGCTTGCAATACTGTGCCCGTATTGTGCAGTCCTTCCGAGTGCAGTCTTCGAACAATATCCAGCGTTGCTTGAGTAAATGGACTATCCTCCATATCAATTCGGACAAATAGATCATGCAATTTGGCTTGTGCGGCAACGGCCCGGATATTTCGATAGCCCTCTTCCGGGTCCAGTGCGAGGCCCATCTGGGTTGGTTTCAGTGAGACGTTGGAGTCTACACCTTCACGTGCGATGCCTTCTACCAGTCGTACATACTCATCCCTGTACAATGCCGCTTCGCTCAGGCGGGTGATGCCTTCGCCAAGATGATCGAGCGTAGCCATAATGCCTTTATTATTGAGTATGCGGATCTCTTCGAGAGCTTCTTCCAAGGTGTTTCCTGCAATAAATTTGCCTGCCAGCTTCTTACCATATCTAATGGACAGGTTCTCTACAGCTTTGTTGCCTGCCACGGTTAATAAGGTTTTGCGATATATTTCCGTTCCCACACTCATTTTCGTCTCCTCCTTCAGCATTGTGCATCCTTAATTCAAGCAAGAAACGTGCCAGATTTGGCGATGGTCTACTATTTTTCATGGAGATTTTAACTTTATAAAAAGGAATCAAAAAATCTGGGGATAACAGCGATTGGAAGGTTGTTCTGTCATCGGAGTGGGCAGTGTGAACTTTCTTTAGTTAAATTTAATAAGAAAAATATTTCAGTTCCAACCGGAGTTGGCACGGATTTTGCTACATATATTTGGTGATGAGTACCATGCAAAAAAATTCAGGCGAGCAGCCAGCGAACCCCACATCCTGAAGGAGGAATCATTGATGAATATCCCTTTTGTTAACGAACCATTCACACCCTTTGCGGTCCAGGCGAACCAGGAAGCATTTGAAGACGCACTTCGTCAGGTAGAAGCTGAACTTGGGCAGGAATACCCGATTATTATTGGTGGGCAAAAAATAACAAGCAGCCGCACGTTAACGTCCGTGAACCCCGCGGCCAAGAATCAAGTTGTCGGTACGATCCATCAGGCAGATCAGGAATTGGCCGAAAAGGCCATTCAGACAGCAGCGGAGACATTCCACACTTGGAAATATACCGATCCGAATGAACGGGCTCGTTATCTGTACAAAGCAGCTGCCATTATGCGCCGTCGCAAGCATGAATTCTCCGCATGGATGGTCTATGAAGCCGGCAAGACCTGGCCTGAAGCCGATGCGGATACAGCGGAAGCCATTGATTTTATGGAATTCTATGCACGGGATATGCAGCGACTGAGTGAACCCCAGCCCCTCGTGCGGATTGCAGGGGAAGATAATGAACTGAGTTATATACCGCTGGGTGTTGGCATTGTTATTCCACCTTGGAATTTCCCGCTGGCGATTATGGCAGGCATGACCTCTGCTGCACTGGTCTCCGGCAACACGGTGGTGTTAAAGCCAGCAAGTACAACTCCTGTGATTGCGGCGAAGTTTATGGAACTGCTCGCAGAAGTGGGCTTGCCAGATGGCGTCGTCAACTTTTTACCAGGGCCAGGTAGTGAAGTTGGTGATTATCTCGTGGATCATGCGCTCACCCGGTTTATCAGTTTCACCGGTTCGAGAGATGTAGGACTGCGAATTAATGAACGTGCAGCACGTACAGCTCCAGGCCAGAAATGGATCAAACGGGTCATTGCAGAGATGGGCGGCAAGGATTCCATCGTTGTAGACAGTGACAGTGATCTGGAGCTTGCGGCAGAGTCCATTACCACTTCGGCATTTGGTTTCTCAGGACAGAAATGTTCGGCGTGTTCCCGTGCCATTATTCATAAGGATGTATATGATGAAGTATTGCAAAAAGTGATTGAACGGACACAGAAACTGACGATGGGCAGTCCACTTGAAGTTGGCAGTCAGGTCGGGCCGGTTATTGATGACAAGGCATATGCAAAGATCACGGAATATATTGAAATCGGCAAGGGTGAGGGGCGTCTTGTGCACGGTGGCGGGACAGGGAATGTTGAAGGTTATTTCATTGAACCAACCATAATTGCCGATGTTGACCCGAAAGCCCGGATTGCTCAAGATGAGATTTTTGGACCTGTGCTTGCGTTCATCAAAGCAGAATCTTTCCAGGATGCTTTGGATATCGCCAATAATACAGACTATGGTCTGACCGGCGCGGTGATCTCACGTAATCGTGAACATCTGGAACAGGCAAGACGCAAATACTTTGCGGGTAATCTGTATTTCAACCGGAAATGTACCGGAGCACTGGTGGGCACGCATCCATTTGGTGGATTTAACATGTCAGGTACGGATTCCAAGGCAGGTGGAAGAGACTATCTACTGCTGTTTACACAGGCGAAGCTGGTATCGGAGAAATACTAAACAGATTATCCATGATCCGACTGAAATCTGCTTACAATCGTTTGAATAGTATGCTATTATCCCTGCAAATCCTTTTGTTCGTATAAGAAACACAGATGCTTATTGCCGAAGGCATAAGGAGGGTAACGGATGTTAGGTGTTCAGTTGGTACAGGAACAACGTATTCGGCTGTCCATCACGCCGGAGATGAAACAATCCTTTCATTTGCTAACGATGTCCGGACAGGATCTGACTCGTTACTTGCTGGATGCGACGGAAGAAAATCCAGTTCTTGAACTGGAAGAACAAGCTGCGCCCCTCGCCCGGATTCCACGGCGAATGGACCAGCGCAGGTATGATTCCTACGATCCGCTGCTTCAGGTCAGAGGTGCAGAACCTACACTGGAAAAGTTGCTGATTGCCCAAATTCGAGTGATGACACTTCCAGTCGAAATGGAAAATATGGCAGTATATTTGGCAGGGTGCGTTAATGATGATGGTTATCTGACAGTTGAACTGGCAGAGGTGCAAGCAGCAATTGAGCAACCGATGAGCAAAATTGCAGCGGGACTGGAGGTTCTCCAATCACTGGACCCTGCTGGTGTAGGGGCCCGGAATTTGCAGGAATGTCTGTTGCTCCAGATTAGACGTGATTCATCGGCTGCGCTGTATGCGGAGTGGATGGTGGAAGCGGGATTGGAAGCGCTGGTTCCTTTTCACCCAGGTAAAACAGGGAGTCGATTAGGCATGACTTCACGGGAAGCTCAGACTGCCTATGACTATATTACACGTCTTGACCCCAAGCCCTGTCGATCCATCGGATGTACAGAAAGACCACATTACATTATTCCAGATGCCATCGTAGGGTTGCGTAACGGTGAGGCCCATTTTAGCCTGCATGTGGCAGGTAACCCTCGTGTATCGATGAATGAAGCGTGCATCCGCTGGATCAGGGAAGAGGCTCCGGACACAATCTGGTCTACCCGCGTGGCAGAGGCGAGGGCGATCATTCGGAGTGTACACCTGCGGCGCAGGACTTTAGTGCGTGTGCTGGCGGCAGTGATGGAAGAGCAGAAGCACTTTTTGGTCAAAGGCCCATCCGCGCTAAAACCACTTAATCTGGCTGTTATTGCAGAGAAGATTGGCATGCATGAATCAACGGTAAGTCGTGCGGTGAACGGTAAATACATTGAGACCCCGCACGGTGTATATGAACTCAGAGCTTTTTTTGCCTCGGGAATCCGTACAACGTCAGGGGATAAAACATCAGCATCAGCGGTGAAACGTAGATTAAAAGAAATCATTCGCACGGAACAGGCTCAGCGTCCATACTCGGATAGTCATTTAGCCACAGTGCTCGCCGAGGAGGGGATTGTCATCTCCCGCAGAACGGTTGCCAAGTACAGGGAGGAACTTCAGATTCTGCCTTCCCTTGAGCGTAAACAGTGGGCTTAATCGAATAGCTGGCGTCCTATCTTCTCTGAATAAAAGAACCCCCGCAAACCGGATGAACGGTCTGCGGGGGTTCTTGGTAATTATTCGTGTTTGGGTTGCTGCATCAGTTTTCCTGATTACCTACATACGTTCCATATTACGCAGGAAGTGTTCTCCGGCAATTCCTGGTGTAGTCATCTGTTCCGGATGAAGAATCTCTTCCAGTTCTTCCGGTGTCAGCAGTCCGCGTTCCAGAATGATTTCTTGCAAGGTAAGTCCAGTTTTGAGCGCTTCCTTCACAATGGAAGCCGCCACATTATAACCTAAGTGTGGGTTTAACGCCGTAACCACACTGAAACTTTGTTTCATGATTAATTCGCAGCGCTCTCGGTTAGCTTCCATCTCTTCAACCGCATAACGTGTGAAAACATCGATACCGTTATTCATAATTTTCAGGGATTGCAGCAAGTTGAACGCAATAACTGGGCCCATGACATTCAGCTCGAATTGACCGGCTTCACACGCCATACAGATCGTATGGTCGTTCCCCATCACCTGGAAGGATACCTGGTTAATGACTTCCGCCATAACCGGGTTGACTTTGCCTGGCATAATGGACGAACCTGGCTGACGCGGTGGCAAGAGCAATTCATTGAATCCTGCACGCGGACCTGAAGCCATCAAGCGAATATCATTACAGATTTTGGAAAGGCTAACCGCACATACCTTCAGCGCCGCTGAAAGTTCCAGATAGGCATCTGTGTTCTGCGTTGCATCCACGAGATCCTCAGCTGTTTGTAGTGGTAGTCCGGTAACATCAGACAGGTGCTCTGTAACCTTGACGATATATTCGGGTTTGGCATTGAGTCCTGTACCTACCGCAGTTGCACCCATGTTAATGGTAAGCAAGCGGCGATTGGCGAATTCAAGACGCTCAATATCCCGTCCGATTACACGGGCATAAGCTCCGAATTCTTGTCCAAGGCGAATAGGTACGGCATCCTGAAGATGGGTACGGCCAACCTTGACCACATCGTTGAATTCCACTTCTTTTTTACGGAACGCATCCTGTAGTCTCTTCATGGTAGCGAGTAACGTCTCCGACAGTTGGTACGCCGCAATGCGCAATGCTGTAGGTACCACGTCATTGGTGGACTGGGACATGTTCACATGATTATTGGGATTGCAATGGAAGTAGTCTCCCTTGCTTTTGGTTAACAGTTCCAGTCCGCGGTTGGCTAAAATTTCGTTCATATTCATATTCATGGAGGTGCCTGCACCGCCCTGAATGGAGTCTACAATAAAATGATCCAGATGATGGCCTTTCATCATTTCTTCAGCGGCCATGACAATCACATCGCCAATCTTGCTTGGCAGCATCTTCAACTCCATGTTGGTAATGGCTGCCGCCTTCTTCACCGCAGCCAGAGCCGTGATCAGCTCCCGGTGTACCGGAACGCCGGTAATCGGGAAGTTTTCCACGGCCCGTACCGTCTGAATTCCATAATAAGCATAAGCCGGGATTTCTTTTTCACCGATAAAATCTTTCTCCGTCCGTGTGGACATAGTAGACATCTCGTTCGCCTCCAGTGGCATCAATAAAAATAGTTCGGCTTCAGCATTGCTGAAGCGCACTCAGTATATCATTTAAGCAAAATGGATGCCAATCTAAATCATTTGGCCTCTTGTGCCGATAATAAATAAAATTAGGGATATTAAATGGAATATTATTCAATTTTCAAGAAAGGGGAGGAGTGTCCAAGCTTGTCTTATACATTATGCGCTTTATGGTAGAGAAGTCATGCATGAACGGCAAGTATGGGGGGAATAGAACGTTTTCAGTGATGTATATCACATGATATTTGGTACTTGATTGGTAAAATAGGAAAAAAGGACTACGGGGTGTGCACATGAAATGGACTTTAGGAGCAAAGACTGTCGCAGGTTTGGTACTGATTTCGATTATTACCTACGGAACTAGCGGCTTTTTTATATTTTTTGTCAAAGACTGGATTACATTTGATATTCCGAATTGGGTATACATATCGATCATTTTAATCATGGGAGTATGCTGGAACGGGATTCTGGGATGGTTTGCATCACGCTGGCTGACTCGTCCAATCGTTCATCTGTCCCGGGCTGCACAGCAGGTTTCAGCGGGGGATCTGACAACCGAAATTCCGCAGCGACGCACGCAGGATGAACTTACCGTATTATATGATGCTTTTCGCGCAATGGTTTCTAACCTTCGAAGCATTGTAAATGATATTGCAGACAGTACAAGAACGACTTCACAGAACGCACAGTCTCTGAGTGAAGCGATTACCCAGGCCGCTGAACAGATCGAAATGATGTCGGATGCGGTAGATCATATTGCGGTAGGCGTAGAAGAGCAGAAGGTCACTTCCCATCAATCTCTGATCACTGCGGATGAGATGCTGAACGATTTCCAGCGTATGCATAGCCAGTCCATGGACATGACAGAGATGTCGGGTCAGATGGAACGATCTGTGGATCATACAAAACAGACTTTCTCATCGTTGATGAAAGGGATGGACGAGCTGGCCGAGTCGCACAATCGTTCCCGCGATATTATGTTGCTGCTGGAGAAGGAAGCCTCCGATATCGAAGTAATTACCCAGTCTGTGAAAAACATCGCAGAGGAAACAGGGTTACTTGCCCTGAATGCTTCCATTGAGGCTGCACGAGCTGGCGAAGAAGGTTCTGGTTTTGCAGTCGTGGCGCAGCAGATCCGCAAGCTGGCAGACGAAAGTAAGGAATCGGTACACCGTATTAATGAGCTGATTAGTCGTGTGCAGCAGCGGATCAGGGAGACAGCCCAACTGTCTCATGAGCAGCATGGTCTCGTGGTTAATGAATCGGAGCGGACCGTCTCTGTGGATCAGACGTTGCATGAACTGACAGGAACAGTGGAAGTATTTATGAAGGGTGCGCATGATATCGGTTCCAAGATTGCAGAACAGACCGGTCGCGTGGAGCAAACGCATGGTCATGTGAAGAAGATCCAGGGGAAAGCCGGATCGTTCTCGGATGAGGCGAGACGAATTATGGATGCCGCACACGAAGAGACAGCCATTATGGAGGAGATTTCATCTTCGGCTGAAGAACTGAGACAATTAACCGATCGGTTATTGGACAAAACCAAAGCATTCCGGATGCAGCCTTAAGCTGTGTTCGGAATTTTTTTTGTTTTTGGAGAACAGTTTTGGCATGATAATTTGCTTATTCTGGTTAAAGCCGAACGTTCTTTCGTGAAAACGAAAATTTGTAAAGATTATTTTATGAAAGATTAACAAATTCGCAACTTGCAGGCGATAAATGAAGATATAATAGGATTATCACAACAGATAAAGGAGCCCAGTATATTGAAAACTTGGACAGGTATCCTGCTGATGATTATTTTGGCGGTAGCTACGATTAGTACAACTTCGGCTGCCAGAACCATGAATGAATCGCAAAAACAGCTTAACATAGATGATCAATCCAGCCAGACTGAAACGGTCGAGGCTTCCAATATAGATAAACTGCATGACACAGCGAAGACAACACAGGAATCCATTCCCGTGAAAGAGGAATACGTTTCGGTAGCTCCAGAGAATGAGAACGTCAGATTATACCCTATGAAAGTTGAGGGTTCAGGATATATATACAACGGAATGATTTTGGAAGTGGACGGCAAAGTGCAAGAATTTAGTGATTGGCAGGGAGAAGGTGGGTCTTACAAACCCGAAGTGCACGAGCTGGATCTGAATGGAGACGGCCAGAAAGAAATTATTGTTTTGTACACAGAAGGTCATGGAAC
Organism: Paenibacillus sp. 37; assembly: GCF_008386395.1. Taxonomy (NCBI): domain Bacteria; kingdom Bacillati; phylum Bacillota; class Bacilli; order Caryophanales; family Paenibacillaceae; genus Paenibacillus; species Paenibacillus sp. 37. The sequence continues at coordinate 1,347,819 of NZ_CP043761.1, forward strand.
AGGTATTTATTTGGGACAAGCACGTATCATTAATCCGGTAACGCTGGAAGAGATGAAGATGCAATCTCTGGATGAGATTGCGAAACAGCATGTGAAGTCAAAAGTTACGGTTAGATCAGACCGTGTGGATGTTGATGTCGCCGTTGATGGTGTTCAAGCAGAACCTTTACGGATCGAGGAAGATACGAGTGACGGCGTGTATAACAAAGAGTTGGGATTCGGTGGAGTAACCTATTACAGTGTGGAGGATGGCCAACTTGTCGTATCAGCAGCAGGATCTTACGGTGCGGCTTTGTATGCGGGTGATCTGACGTTCACTTATGAGTATCAAGATGGCGAGTGGAAGGCCGTAGATTTGAAGTACAGCATGGAAGTGTATGAAGAAGAATATTATGAATCTTTTGATTGATATCATCATGGTGATATCGTAGTGCAGCAGGATTTGGAAGTTCTCGAATGTGAAATGTAGTGAGCATCTGAACAGAATATCTCCTTATCTGCGTTTGCAGACAGTGGGAAACAGGGCGAGGCTGAAAAAAAATCGGGACATACAGCCTCGTTTTGTGCTGCCCACAGATAGGAACTATGTCCTAAAAATGCAGTAAACAATTGACATTATCACTTTAGTCGTTTAAATGTATAAAGGACAAATCATTTTACGTTCAGGAGGGATTTTGATGAAGAAAAAGGTTGTACTGGGTTTGATGGTAGGTACATTAACGCTTGGGATCGGGACGGGTGCGCTCGCAGCAACAGGGTTGGAGCAGATCAAAGCCTATCTAAACAGCAAAATTACGTTGAAACTGAATGGCGAGACCGTAACAGCGAAGGATGCTAACGGCAAGACCGTATTGCCGATCACGTATAACGGAACAACGTATTTGCCAGTTCGTGCGGTTGGAACACTGCTTGGAACTGAAATCAATTATGACGGTGCAACTTCTTCCGTCCTGATTGGCGGAACGAATGGATCTGCACCCGTAACCAACGGAAAAGTAACGCTGAGTGCACTTGGAACATCCGTACTGGGATCTACCGCTTGGCACACCAAAGATCCTAAGGATACCACATATAAAGGCAAGGATTACAAGGATGTTTATCTGCATAATGATCCTACGAAACAGGGGGATGATATTCAGATTAATACGGGTAAAAAGTATTCTTCTCTGCACTTGGAACTTGCCGCGCTGAAAGGGAATCAGGAGATTCATATCTATGATCAGGATCTCGCGACACTCAAAAAGTTCAATATCACTCCAGAAAGCGGTATGATGAGTCTGGATGTGGATGTTAAAGGTACAGACGCTGTCTATGTCGAGATTGTATCTGAAGATCCAGGTTCATCGCTGTTTGTGCCTCTTACCACATCTTACTTGGTTAAATAAAATAGACGTAATAAAAAAACGATTATCAACAATGAGGTAGCTGGATCAAGTCCAGAATACACATGGTGATAATCGTTTTTGGGTTTAACGAATGACGGTATCCAGCGGTTTGAGATTGGCTTCAATCTCGGCGCGGCGACCTTCGAGGAATGGAGGCAAAGCAAGCGATTCACCCAGATGCTCCATTTCTTCATCTGTATCAAATCCCGGACCATCGGTTGCAAGTTCGAACAGAATACCGTTTGCTTCACGGAAATACAGGGAGCGGAAGTAGAAGCGATCTACAAAACCGGAGTTAGGGAATTGGAAGTTACGACCCCGTTCCACCCATTGTTTCAGTTCTTCTTCGTTATCCACACGGAACGCAACATGGTGTACGCTGCCACGTCCAGGACGCTCTTGGGCAAGGTCATTCCGTTCCTCAACATGCACCTCGGAGCCGCTGCCACCTTCGCCGGATTCAAAAACGAGTACATCAGGTTGACCTGGAGTAAAGGCAGGGTAACTTCCTTTCGCTCTGAAACCGAGCAGTTCGGTAAGAACCGGAGCGGTAAGGGAAGCATCTTTTACCGTAAGATGGATAGGGCCAAGGCCAACAATGCCATACTCGGCAGGCACAGGGCTTTGATCCCAAGGTTTACCACCAGCGACACCTGTGTTGTTTTCATCCGAGACCAGAATCAGACGTTGTCCTTCAAAGTCTGTGAATGAGAGCGTCGCACGACCACCCCGTTCAACAATCTCTCCATGTGAGACATCGAATTCGTCAAAGCGCTGCTGCCAGTACGTAAGTGCCGCATCACTTGGAACGCGCAGTGACGTTGCCGAGATGCTGTTCACACCTTCACGAGTCTGTCCAGCCATCGGAATCTCGAAGAAGGTAAGTTCGGTACCCGGATTGCCTTTTTCATCGCCATAGAAGAGATGGTAGACGGATACGTCGTCCTGGTTGACCGTTTTTTTAATGAGGCGCAGACCCATGATGTTGGTGTAGAAACGATAGTTCTGATCGGCATGTGCTGTTAGAGCTGATACGTGGTGAAGACCTTTGATTTGCATAATAATTCCTCCTAGATGAAGTGGGATAGTGTAAATGTTCAGTTGAACATTTGTTGAGTGCTGTATTTGTATCATTTCGTTTAAGAAAGTTACTAACTTTTCGTTTGTTTTGGTTCTGAATTTATCTTAACATAAAGATATTTAAATTACAATGCTTATTTAGAATTCCAACTGGACAGCAATTTCATTCAATGGCAAAATGAAAAAGTTAACATTAAAGAGAGATACTGTTGGTGAGATCCTTGTAAAGGAGAGAAGAGATGCATGGCGTATCCACCATGGCTGGACCCTTATGATGCAGAGCCGTTTATCCTGTTCTCCACTTCACATATCGTTTCAATTAGCGTAATTACAGCATTGATTGTACTGATGTTTTTGCTTCGACACCATCTTCGATCATGGTCAGAGAGGGCACGCCGCATACTGCGAATTGTTCTGGCTTGTATGATGTTTGCCTGCGAAATCGTGCTGCAACTCTGGTATGTGTATGGAGGGATATGGAGTCTGCAGACGTCACTGCCACTCGAACTATGCAGTCTGTCTCTGCTATTATCGGCGTTGTTACTACTGACACGCAGTCGACTGTTACATTCTGCGCTGCTGTTTGCAGGCATTGCTGGAGCCCTTATGGCGATTCTGACTCCTAATCTGGGTTATGGTTATGCACATTTTCGATTTATTCAATTTTTCGTTGCTCATGTCTGTATCATTCTGGCTTTACTCTACATGACCTGGGTGGAACAGCTGCGACCTAGCTGGAGATCTGTAGCAGGTTCCATGATATTTGTGAATGTGGCGGCATTAATCGTATACGTTGTAGATGTCATGCTTGACGCGAATTACATGTTTCTAAGATATAAACCAAGTACACCCTCGGTGCTAGATATGTTAGGTCCGTATCCCATGTACATCCTTGGGGAAGAGATCCTGGCGCTAGTTTTGTTCTCGCTAATGTACGTTTTGCTCTTTGCCATTCCAGACTGGTTGAACCATCGTGTGAAAAAAGGTAAAAGCAATGCAGTTTAGCGGTAATCCTTGCATGCGCCCGCCCGTATTATAATTCTCAGCATTTTGCATAAATTCGAATCCTACCGCTCACTGGATTTATGCGAAATGCTCTTCACTATATATAAAACATCCCGCAGTAATCTGAACGGATCAGATCGCTTGCGGGATATTCGGGCGTTGTCCCTGAATGAGGCCGGGCCAACTTTTATTTATATGTTATCCACGGAGCAGAGATTCCGCACCATCCACATAGATTCGTGTACCTGTAACATGGGAGGCTTCATCGGAAGCGAGGAACAGAACGAGGTTTGCCACTTGCTTCGACGTTCCAGGTTCGCCCTTGAGCGGATGTTCGTGACCCTCAGGGAATTCAACAGGAATCTGTACTTCTTTCAGATCATCCGACGGGTAGGTGTTATCATCAATGTTGGTATCGATAGCTCCTGGGCAGACGGCGTTTACGCGAATCTTATAACGAGCCAGCTCCAGTGCAGCCATCTTTGTAAACGCAGTTTGTCCCGCTTTGCTGGAAGCGTATGCAGAGAATCCGATTCCTGAGAAGACCCGGTTACCGTTGATAGAACTGGTGATTATGATGCTGCCACCATGTTCTTTTAGATGGGGGATGGCATATTTGACGGTTGCAAAGGTTCCGCGCATGTTGATCTCCATCGTCTGGTCCCAGTCCTCCATTTCCATCGTTTCAATCGGCGCCATCGTTCCGTTAATGCCTGCATTTGCAAAAATGATATCCAGTTTACCCGCTTCAGCCGCAGCCTGATTGATCGCCTTCTGCACATTATCCGGTTTGGAGATATCACATTCGATCACATACGCTTCTCCGCCAGCCTTTTCAATAATCTGCTTTGTTTCCTCTGCAGTTTCGGGTGTACGATCCAGCATGTACACTTTGGCCCCATGCTCGGCGAAACGAATAGCCGTAGCCTGACCAATACCCGATCCACCTCCAGTTACTATTGCGACTTTGCCTTCCAAACGTTGTTCAGTCATCTCTGATCCCTCCGTATGGTTAGATTATCGTTGTACGCTCTACTTCTACATACCCGGCTCAAGACGGATGAATCATATGTATCTATATCAAAAAGAACAGGACCGCAATGCGGCCCTGTTCTGTGAGCAGATCAGCTTCATAATCTGTCTGCTGTAATATTATTTTGGCTTGTGTGATAGAAGACACCCTTAGGTCATGCCTTTGTTTACTTATGTTTCTTCCAGTCCATAGCGCTGTTATTCAGCAGATATTCGAAGTCGTTATCCCGGCGCTTCTGCTCCGCTTGGCGAGCTTCTTCTGCTTGCTGACGTTCCTGCTCCTTAAGTGCCGCTTCGGCAGCCTTCGCCTCATCTGCCTGAGCTTTCAGTTTCTCCAGCACATCACTGCTTAGCAGATCTTTCAGTGTTGTAGGTTTATCCTGTGCTGCTACTTTGGGAGCAGGGGGGCGTTTTTTGGATTTTGCCATAGGAAAATCTCCTTTCCAAACATGAATCAGGTTCCATTTATCGTACAGTAGTCATAGTATATCAGGTTCCCGTAAAGCATTCCATGAATCTGCGGAACAAAAGCAGGAAAACGAGGGTTGCGTGACGAATGAAAACGGGTATAAAATCATATACTATTACCGATACTGCGACTATTCCCTGGAGAAAGGAGTCGTTGTTCGTGGAAGTAAACCGTGGTTTACTGAAAGGGCTTGCATGGGGTGTTGCCTTTAGCTGCCCGTTATGGATTGCGATTATCGGCTGGTTACGTTTGATGGGATGGATGTATTGAGGATGATGCCGGAAGAGGTCATTTTTTATAAAGTCATATATGTAACCGTTATCATTAAAATCAATAAATAAAGCTCTGCCTTGCGTTTTCGCGCAGGACAGAGCTTTTGTTTGTTTAGACTTCATTAAGGCATTTTTACCGGTTCTGGATATTCCAGACCGTGGGTGTCTACCGTGACTTTTTTCATAACTTGATCCTTAACGGGTTTGTCACCTTCACCTATTTCCTGAGCAGCAATGTTATCCACAGTTTCTATGCCTTCCGTTACTTTACCAAAGGAAGCATAGGAATTATCCAAGTGATCGGCATCCGCGAGCATGATGAAGAACTGGGATCCGGCTGAATCCAGATTATCCCCACGCGCCATGGAGATAACTCCACGAGTATGCTTCAGGTGATTTTTGTGACCATTAGATGTAAATTCACCCTTAATCGCATATCCCGGGCCACCTCGACCATTGCCCTCTGGATCTCCACCCTGAATCATGAAACCTGGAATAACACGGTGAAAGATTGTGCCATCATAGAAACCCTGATTCGCTAGTGAAATAAAATTGTTCACCGTATTGGGTGCAATTTCGGGATATAGCTCAATGACGATCTTCTGTCCATCGGCCATTTCAATGGTAGCTATCGGATTTGGACCCGTTGGTTCAACTGGAGCTGGTGTTTCTGTAGCGCCACTCGAAGGGCGTCCACAACCACTAATGACGATAAGCAGCATCGCGAGAACCAGCGAAACTACTGTGTTTTTTTTCCACTGTAAAGACATGAAAACGTTCCTCCTTGCATCTCTGCATTATATATTTTCTCCAAATCATATTTGGATATTTACCCAACTATCATACCGTTTTTGTGGACAGGATGGCAATGTAATACATGTGTTTGTGGTAAACAAGGGATGGTCTTCGTGGAATGATGGGTGTAAAATAAGGAAAATGCTTCCGCATCGGGACGTACGGGTCTGTTCCGTCCGCTCCAATACACGGCAGTCCCGGCGTCAGTAACGGAAAGGGCGTGCGGGTATATGAACTTCTCGTGGAAGCGCAATCTGGTCATATTGTGGATTGGTGTATTTTTTTGTAGCACCGCGTATTCGATCTCGATTCCATTTCTGCCCCTGTTTCTAAGTGCTGACTTGGGGGTTCGTGATCACCTGGAGTTATGGTCAGGACTGGCATTTGGCATTACGTTTCTCGCGAGTGCACTCGTGTCTCCGTTCTGGGGATCCCTGGCTGATAAATACGGACGCAAGCCCATGCTGATCCGGTCGGGATACAGCCTTGCCGTCTTGTATTTAATCAATTATTTCGTGCAGGACCCGTATTCGCTGATTGTTGTTCGATTGTTTCAGGGTCTGCTTGCAGGGTTTGTTCCGGCAGCGATTGCTCTGGTAGGTACGAATACACCTGAAGAGAAGACTGGTTATGCCCTTGGTATTATGTCCACTGCAGGAGCCACTGGTGGTATTATTGGACCGTTAATTGGTGGCGTGGTAAGTCATTATTATGGCAACCGGAATGCATTTTTGTTTTCAGCTATTGTTGTGTTAGTATCAGCAATCATCGCAACCTTCTGGGTAAAAGAAGAGAACTTCAACCGGAACAAAGCTCGTTCCCACGTCATGGATGACATTCGTGAAGCGAGAGCGAATCGTTTGTTTATGACGGTGCTTGGCATGATGGGTATATGTACGTTCTCCGTCATGATTCTGGAGCCACTATTGACGGTATATGTGATGGAGATGGGCGTTCAGCCGGATCGTGCCTCACTCAGCTCGGGTATTATTTTCTCAGCGGTGGGGGTAGCAACCGTTATTATGGCGCCGCGGTGGGGCAAGATTGGTTCAAGGATTGGATACGGTAAAGTGTTGATTATTGGACTGGTTGGTGGGGCTGTAGGGAATCTTCTGCAGTTCTTTACAACAGGTTATATCGCATTCGGCATTTTACGATTTGTGTATGGTTTATTCTTTGCGGCTGTATTTCCGGCAATTAACGCCATGATTGTGCAGGCTACCGCATCGAGTTTCCGGGGCAGGGCCTTTAGCCTGAATCAGTCCGCTGCCCAGATCGGGACGATGGCAGGGCCGATCATTGGTGGTGTACTTGGGGGCTGGCTGCCGATACGCTGGATATTTATTATTAATGGAGTGGCATTGATCATCACTGCGATTGTAGCGAAGTGGTCAGGATTGGATCACAAACTGCCCGTGGCAAGTAAGGTTCCCGCTAAGCGATGATGCTGAATCACTAAGAGTAAGTGAACTTACAGGTAACAAAAAAGATGACGCTGTGAAATTACAGACGTCATCTTTTTTAAGTCTACTACGGATCTATATAAGTTAGTCATCCGTAGAGGGCTTACGAGAAGCCTTCTCTTTGGGAATGGCATGCTCGACCGCATCACGTTGATCCTCATCCTCAAGTGCTTCGGGGAAGGAGTCCTCAGTGAATAGTCCGAAGTCCGGGTCAATATCTCGTTCGGTCACGAGATTATCCGGTTCATGCACATGCTTTTGGCGATCTTCCTTCATCGTGTATGCACCTCCTCATTCAGGATGTCATAACAGCCGTTAATGGCGTGGTGGAATGTCGTTCTCTGGTTTGGCATCTGCACCAGCACCATTAAGCAAATCGGTACCATGCAACGCATCCGGATCGGGTGCAGCAGGATCAACCGGACTGTTCGGTTGCAGAAGATCTGCATCAGGTACAGATTCCAGCGGTGTCTCAGCCAAACGTGAATCCAATTCCGGCTCGTCCACAGCGGCTGCGGCTACGGGTGCCAGATCCGAATCTTCCGTTACAATCCGTCTGCCGGAAACTTCATCAAAGGTATCCATATCGCCTTCCGGGACTTCCGTCTCTGGGGGAATATCGCGGGACCTCTGATAACGGTCATAATAGCGGTCGCTCTCTTCGTTACTAATTGGTTTGTCAGACATGAGTAACACTTCCTTTCATTGTCGGTTGTCCAAAACTTCTTACCCCGTAGTTACCCAAAGCGCTAGTGTTGTAATCTTGCACAGGTTATTATCTCCGGGTGTTCACTACGATATGAATGCCTTAGAATTTGGGGAATACATATTTAACCAAGAAGTATAAGAATCCAAAAAAGATAATGATATATGCGGCATATTTAATAAATGTGGAAGCGACCATACTTGAATCCGATTTATGCTGAACATCCTTATGTTCCACCTCAACCGTACGATGTGGCTCATTCATTGTAATCATCTCCTTAGCGTGTTTGTTTGCTTTGAGAAACCATTACACCCGGAGCAAAGGATTGAATCGCAGCCACCGTTTTTACAGCTTTTCCTGTTTTGCCTATGTTATGATTAAGCTTGAATATGTAAGGGAGGAATTTCATGTGGACTGGTTCACACTGGGCAATATGATCACACGCATCCGTATCGGACAAAAGGCGTCCACACCCGGGTTCTCCCGTACCGTCATCCGTCGTCCGGATGGTTTGTTTTGGGTAGGCGGTATATGGTCCGGGCAAGTTGTACAGTTACGGGATTTCCTTTTTTCCGACATATGGACCATCTATGATGATGAGGAGACAGAGCAGTGGCTTGAATTTCGCAGTCAAGTTGAACAGAAAGAACGGGAAATGATAGTGAACCAGTTCGAAGACTTGCGTGATTAACCAGACAACTTTAACAATAAAATGGAAATAAGACTATAAATCGACTTAAATGTGAAATTTCATTTTATCTCAAGAAGGTGACGTGACAAACGGTGGCGAATGATAAATGAGAGAATCTAAGATAGGGAAAATTAGAACTTTGAGGTGCTGTGAATGAAAAATGTGCCCAAAGCTATCGTCATCTTATGGATGAGTGTATTGATTATTCTAGGCATGCCACATGGGATAGTCTTTGCAACTACAGGAGCGGTTCAGCAACCTGTATCCATTACAGGGTGGGAAGTAAAATGGGGGAACGTTGACGATCAAGGGTTCATCAGTGAGGTTAAGGGAGCAGACGAGATATGGGAAAAGCAAGGCAGCGATAAGTTAGAGTATAGCAATACGGATCGATCGAATTCTTTATGGACTCGCCTGACCATCCCTGAGTTGAGTGAGGAAAGTTCAGCCATTCGATTTGAGAACATTAAAGGCAATCATATTGTTGTTTATCTGGAAGACCGCAAGGTCTACGAAAACTATCATTACAATTATGATAATAATGCTGTGTTGCTGCCCTTATCCAGCGAAAATTCAGGTGACACGCTTTATGTATGGTCACAAAATGAAAAAGGCCGTCTGGGTATACAAGGTACTGTTCAGGTTGGACCTTATGCCGCGTTACAGGAGAAATATATTCATAACGGACTTATTGATGTGATTTTGGGCGCGACCTTTGTTTTCACAGCGATTACGATGCTGAGTTGTACGTTCTTCCTTGGCAAATTCCATAAGGGATTATGGATCTCGCTATGCATCGTGATGGGTTCCATCGGCACGATGATCATCACGTACTCGCAATTTTTGTATACGTTCTATCAGGTATATGGTGACTTGTATTCCGTAGTCTTTGATCTGGCGATGCTGCTGGGTATGCCAGCGCTATGTTATTTTTTTGAACAGATTATCGGGCCAGGACTGCATGGAATCTTCACCAAACTGCGAAAAATACTATTCATATATTCAGTTATCGCTGTGTTCTCTCTATTTATCTATGTTACTTCAGGTGGGCAATGGGAGATCCTATACAATCTGCTCGTGCAGCGTGTGGTTGGCATTGTGCTGGTCATTCTACTGACGATCCTGCTGGTTGGTACCATCGCCAAAGCGCTGCAACGAAATCGGGAAGCTATGCTGCTTGCGACGGGATTTGGTACATTTGCCTTGATCAGTGTGGCTGAACTGTTGTGGTATTATCAGCGGAGTGGGACGTATCATCTGTTATGGTGGAAATGGTCCATGGTTGCATTTGTGATCTCGTTGATTGCCATTCTCGGAAGTCGTTTTGCCGAAAAACATACTAAAGTTCTAGAGTATTCCAAGGAACTGGAGTTGTTCAACAATGAGTTGCAGCGATCCGAAAAGATGGAGATTATTAGCGAACTGGCTGCTTCCGTTGCCCATGAAGTACGTAATCCACTTCAGGTGACAAGAGGGTTCCTGCAACTTATGACGGAACAGGAAGACAACAAAAATAAGGGGTATGTGCGAATTGCACTGGAAGAACTTGATCGGGCTTCGGGCATCATAACGGATTTTCTTACCTTTGCCAAACCTGAGTTTGACCATATTATCTCGCTCAATATCTCGGATGAATTCAATCATATTGAAGGCATTCTTGTACCGATGGCTAATCTGGAGGGTGGTAAAATCACCACCGACATTCCGCCAGATCTATATATTCGAGGCAATTCCTCGAAGTTCAAGCAGGCTTTTATCAATATTATCAAGAACAGTATTGAAGCTTTTCAGGGACAAGGCCAGATTGATATCTGGGCGTACAAGCAGGATGGACTGATTAAGGTGCATGTCAGGGATAACGGAGAAGGGATGGACGAGGAAGCACTCTCCCGGTTGGGCGAGCCTTATTTCTCCAATAAAATCAAAGGCACAGGCCTGGGCATGATGGTGACATTCCGAATTGTTGAAGCGATGCAAGGACAGATCAGCTTTACAAGCACCAAAGGGGTAGGAACAGAAGCGGTTGTATCTTTTGCCGAGTTCGTCGAATGACGAACTCACAGAAGGATACTGCGGCTTTTTTGTTCCTACCCCTGATTTCTTACCTACAAGATTAGCTCACCCAAATTAACTTCTCCAAGGTCCGCAATTCACATCATAATTTACTTTGGAAGGATTGGGAGGTATGACAAGCACATAGTCATTTTGCTGCTCCTCAACAGTACGTACCTGAATGTGCTCCGGAATTACGATGCCGAACGCTTCACGAAGCGCCTGCTTCGGATTGGAATGCAATTGTTGTCTGAAGTGCTCGTCAGTCCAGGCCTTTTCAATAATATCCTCATGCAACGTTTTCTCTGATACCATCATCGTCAACATTCCCTTCATATTTAGAATTAAACTGAACCAGCTTAGTCCTTATGCTCAGAATCCCAACTGTTGCTCGCTAATCCAGTGATGAAACCCGCCTTGGAGGAGCCGTTTCTTCCGTTGTGTAATGTCCTGAATAGCTTGTACTAAAGTGCTAGATAAATAAGAATTAAACGCTTCGAGATGCGATATTCCTAAGTTAGACGATGTTAGTGTGCGATTATAGTGATAAGCAATGTCTACGTAAGAGTTCATGAGTTGTGTATTGTATACATTGTCATGTATACGGTCGCTTAGAGGATGAACTGGATAGTTGTGATTCAGTGCTGCGGATATGTGGGAGAGGTAGCTGTTGTAGTTTCCATGCACAGCATCTTGTTGCGTGTCTGTGAAGTCATCGGTCATCTGGAGGGTCATGAGTGTGATGTTGATGGCAGAACACACCGGGATGATCCGGTCGGACTGATTCAGCAGAAGCAGTGCACCAGTAGCTCCAATGAGCAGAGGGGCAGCCTTTTGCGCAATCAACAAAGGATTCTGTTGGAAAAAATCAATGGAATGCTCACCCGTAACACTCACGGCCCAATCCACTACATATTGTCTGAAATAGACCCAGAACGTGGAGGAAGGATCGAATAATTCCGAGTAAGATTGAAGTGCATCCATGTAGTATAGATTACCAAGAGATAACTTCAATGTGGCATTCTCCGGTTGTTCATCCATCACGTCGTCCTGATTCAGAAAATATAACATGTGAATGAGACAGGCTGTACTTAATTGGTGTGCTTTCTCTGCGGGTAGTTTATCTGAGTGTTGCATCCAAAGTGGAATGATGTACCCGATGTAACTGTGTCCCGAATCTCGTAACAGCGGATTAACCGAACGAAGCTGCTCTAATGCATGTCCTGACAAGGGTTCGGGATATTCCCGTACGAGTTGTTCCGCTGAAGCAAACACGACCTCCAGATCGGATCTAAACGGATCTAACCAATCTTTCTGCATTATTACATATCGTCCTTCCTGCGATAAGGTGACTAAGGACTGTTCGACTAGATCATGAAGTTACATTCATTATAGCGGAAGTGAAATGAAAAAAATAGGATTTTTTGTGATCAATTGTGAGAAAAATGATGACTTTTTGTATTTTATGGCATAAAAAAGTGGATTTTAGGCTCAAACTAGGAAGGCACAGGATTTCGACATCGGAAAGGCGGCAGAAAAATGATAATGAAATGGAAAACATGGATGGCAGCCGGATTGGCAGCCGTAGTCATAACAGCAGCAACAGGACTTGTGGCATTTGCTGATCCAGCACTTCGAGTTGAGGAACATGACGATGCGTCTAGCGCTACTTCCTCAGGCAAACAAGCGAAGCCATGCATGCAGGCAGGACACGGTTTGTTTATGATTGGTGAAACGGCAGACCTGCTTGGGATTGGCCTTCGGGATCTGAAATCACAGATGGAGCTGGGTAAGACGTTGTCCCAGATTGCCAAAGAGCGCAAGGGGCTTAGTGAGGAGCAGTTATTGCAGAAGTTGAAGCCTACATTGGCGCAACGTCTGGATCAAGCTGTAGACGAAGGTTGTCTCACCAAGGAACAAGCTGCAGCTACGAAGGCGGACATGGATACCAAGTTGAAAAAGGTCATCAATACCCCGCTGCGTGATTTGCGGCGTGAATTTGCCCACCATGGCAAACGTTCCATGGTAGATAAAGGTGAAATCGCCCGTTTTATTGGAGTCACACCCGCTCAACTGCACGAGCAGCTTCAGGGAGGGAAATCTCTGGCTGAGATTGCTCAGGCAAAAGGCATTAGCGAAACGCAGCTGGTGGACAAGCTGAAGGAACAATTAACGGGTGATCTGAAGAGATTTGTGAATCAGAAGGGCAACGTGCATCCTGCCCCGGGTCCCCAGGAACCTGTTCCTGGACGATCAACTTCGAGTGAAGTGAAATAAAGAAGAGCGTCTCCATAAGGGGACGCTCTTCTTTTATTTTAAAACGGCTTACTCGTTCCCGGACTGCGAGTTGCGCCGGGTGACGGAGTTCGCTCAGGTGAGTTTCTTTTGTCCACAGCAGCTGTTGGATTGGGGGTTGAACGTGGTTTGCGCATTAACCCTACCGTGAAACGTGAGCCAGGAAGCTTGGATAATACCCAACTGATTGCAAGAGCAATACCAACCGTTACAAGGAACGATAGCAACGTTACAGGCAGATGCCATCCACTGAGTTGAAGCGGTCTGGTTACATAAGCGATCGCGTAGATCACCAGTGCATGAACCAGATATCCACCAAATGAATAGCGGCCAATCCAGGCTAGCAATCGCTGAAACCGTGTATCTTTGCCCTGCATCAGTACAAGGAAACCATACATCATAAGCATCTGAGCCATAATGATCAGGAATGTGGTTGGTTTCAGATAGGTGGAGATATTCAGATTAACAACATCTCCGGACCCACGCAGCACATCGTAACCAAGCCATATATACATCCCTATAAACAGACAGATCGTCCATGGCAGCACCTTCGTGGTCCAACTCCTCCAGCTATCCACTGACCAGGCACATACGGCACCCAGTAAAAAGTAGAACCAGTACATCACCCATGAATAGGAGCGATATTGCAGTAACGTTGACCAAGGCTCAGACATGGATTCTGTCCAGCCCCCCATATTATAGTAGGACCATTTCATAAGCAGGCCGTAGAATGCAGCTGCCAAGACAATGAGTGCCACAATGATTTGCATGGGCGTGAAACGTGAGGCGTTCTGGATACGTCTCTGGATGGTTTTTGCTCCTGTCCAGAACAGGGGGAACAGAATATAGAACTGAAACACCATAATGACAAACCAGAGATGATATCCCGTCTGCGGGACAAACAGTTCACGAATCAGACTGCGAAAATCCGGTATGCCTGCAAGCCAGAACGCGGGGGTGAAGATACGGACAGACAGCCAGTAGATCAGTGTCCATACAACAAACGGCATATAGATATCGCCAAATCGCTTTCGAATGAAGCGAGGATATTCCGGTTTGGTGTTACGATGATGGTAAAACAACATTACACCCGATAGAAATACAAACGTTGGCGTACCAAATCGGGTCAGATGATAAATCATGGTCAGCATAATGGAATCCGGTTGTTCAATATCAGCGCGATAGATATACTCAGCGATACTATGCTGCATAACGATGGCCAGAAAGGCAATGCCCCGCAGTTCGGTCCATTCTGCTATTCGCGGTTTTTTCACACGTAATCCTCCCTCCAGGAACCGGAGTTCATCATATAAGGGTACCCGTTAAACATTAAGGCTGCATTAAATGGAGAAAATAGGTACCAAAAAAAGACGGCTTCAGCCGTCTTCTCTGTTGATATATCTCATGCTTGTTTTAGTTCTGTTCCCCTGATGATGGAGTCTCTGAGGACTCGGCATCTTCTTCAAAAAGTTGCTGAATGTAGGACTGGAGTTTGGTCACATCAACACCCAGCACCTGAGCTGAGCCGACCAGTTCATTGGTGAGTAGTTTGTTCGGTGGAATCTGCTGCTGATCGATATCGTTCGCATGGATATCGAAGCCAAGTGATGCGAGTTTTAACATCTGGGTTGGACTAAGGTCTGTCTCAATATAGGGAGCGATGGCTTCCAGGATATCCGGGATTTTGAAAAGCGAAGTGGTGCTCTGCATTTTCTTGGCCAGCTCGGTCATGAAGATCCGCTGCCGTTCGGTGCGGGTAAAATCCGAGGTGGCATCATGCCGGAACCGAACATATTGCAGGGCGGTTTTGCCGTCCATATGCTGCAACCCTTTTTTCAAGTCAATGTCGTACATATGTTTATCAGCTTTACTGGTGTAATACATGTCTTTCTCCACGTCAATCTCAATACCGCTTACCGCATCAACGAGTGCCATGAAACCTGTAAAGTCTGTGTAGACATAATGCTGAATGGGAATACCGAGCAGATCACTGACAGTTTGTTTGGTCAGCTCCGCACCCCCGTAGGAAAAGGCTGCATTAAGTCTGCTTTTGCCATGCCCTGGAATGGCTACATAGGTATCACGCAGTACGGAGAATAGATGGGCTTTCTTGGTGACCGGATCAATGGAAGCGACCATGACGGAATCTGAGCGTCCTGCATCGTCGCCTCTTGAGTCTCCACCAAGGAGCAGAATGTTCACCCGTTCCTGGCCCTCCCATCTGGGAATCGTTGTAGATGGTGTGTCTGAATCGCTGTCTGTGCCGGAAGAGGACGAGTTGGATGAAGTCCCGGAAGCCGTGGAGATGCTATTGGCAAAATGAACAATCGAATATCCGTAATATACAACGACACCTGTAATCGCAAGTGCCAGGGTCAGGGCTGTACCCCATAACCATTTTTTAAGCATAATCTTCACCTTTCTATGATTGAACTGATATGTAACCCAGACTAGTTTAACAAAAAGAAAGCAAAATGTCCCCTTTGATTTCGTAACTTCGGTCAATGTGAGGATTGTTTGACAAATAGTTAGTGTATATTTATTATGTAAAAAATAATCTTGTTTTGTGTAATGGGGGTATTGAAAGCCAGTTATGAATCAATCACTATTTAATTGGATTAATCAGTTTGCAGACCAAATACCGTTTCTGGACTGGTTTATGATCACATCATCCGAGTATGCGGTTTGGGTCATGATTGCACTGCTCGTTATCGTATGGTTTCTCGGCGATCCATCGAAACAACGCATTGTTTTTTATGCCTGTGTGGCTTCCATTGTAGCGCTAGTTCTGGCCAAATGGGGGATATCACCAGCGGTCGGTCATCCAAGACCTTTTGTAGAAGGGACTGTGCATCAGCTGGTTGCCCATGTACCTGATCCTTCTTTTCCAAGTAAACATGCTTCCTTTGTATTTGCTCTAGCGGCTGCTTCATTCTTTATTGGACGTCGCTTCGGGTTATGGATGTTGTTACTCGCTGTGTTGACAGGGGTGTCGCGTGTATATGTTGGTGTGCATTATCCAGGAGATATTCTGGGAGGATTCATGCTCGGAAGTCTGTTTAGTGTGGTTCTGATTACAACCCGCAATTATACCAAGTCGATTCCCGACTTCTTCATTAACATACACCGACGTGTTTTTCGTTAGCGATTGAAAGAAATGTCTAGTGAATTGATGGTAGTTATTATTAATGAAAGAAGCCTCATATCTCTGGTTCTGCCAAAGATGGGAGGCTTTTTTTTGCTTTATTTTCGAAGTTACATGAAATTTCTAGAAATTGAATTCTAACATCTACAATTCATGACTAGAGGTGACGATATATTATTCATATGCATTAGTTTATGCGCTAAGTTGAGGAGTGGGACACATGGAAGACACGCGGGGGAATAAGTTGGGGATATTCAAGTTAACGATTCGAGGCAAGTTACTGACTGGTTTTTTAATCGTGGTGGCTCTGCTGGTTGTTGTAAGCGTCTATGCGTTAGTCCAGATCCATCAAATGTCAAACAAAGCTAATGATGTGGATCAGACCTGGATGCCGAGTGTAAGCCTCTTGGGCTTGATGAATGGTGACGTATCAGACGTAGAACGATTGGCGCTGGCGATTATCGTTGAACAAAACGAAGAAGAAAACGTCAAGGTGAATGAAGCGTTAAAGTTGCTCCTCACGAAGATTGAAGATGAGCGTAAACAGTTGCTAACGTTCATTGAGAGCAATGATGAAGCGATGAAGCTCTACAATGATTTCAGTACGAATTATGATGCTTATGTGGAGAAAATGCCAGCATTCATAGAATTCGGTATTGCAAATAACTATGAAGAAGCAAGTAGACTGCACACTGAAGCCTATCCAATGTGGTACACAGCAAACGACTCTATCACCAAGTTAATCACTTTAGGTAATGAAGGATCGCAAGCCGCAACGGGTGAGTCTGTCGTGATGGCGGAGAATACATTTAATGTGATTTTGGCAGTGACGATTTTTGCCTTCCTGGTCGCGATATTCATTGCATTCTTCATTGCAAGCATCATCTCACGTCCAATCAAAAAGATGAATGAAGCGGCCATGGCTATTGCCAATGGTGATCTCACGGGTGAGACGATTGTGCTCAAGAACAAAGACGAATTGGGAATGCTGGCGGCTTCCTTCAATACCATGAGTGGCAATTTGCGCTCCATGATTGAATCAGTATCAATGACTTCGGAACAGGTAGCGGCTTCATCGGAGGAGCTTCTTGCAAGTGCAGAGCAAAATACTCAAGCCTCGGAACAGATTTCCCAAACGGTTGAGGAACTGGCTGTAGGCACGTCGGATCAGGTGGATATTGTGAAGCGCTCTTCACAGGCAATGAATGAGATGGCTCTCGGATCAGAGCAGATTGCCGAGCTTGCTCAGAGTGTATCCGTATCTGCTGTAGATGCGGCGAATCAATCTTCCGAAGGAAATATGATTATTCAGCAAGCGGTTGAACAGATGGGTTCTGTTCGAAATTCCATTGCTTCGCTTACAGAATTGGTTACAGGGCTGGGGGAACGTTCAGCAGAGATTGGTACCATCACCGAGGTAATCAACAACATTGCCCGGCAGACCAATCTGCTTGCACTGAATGCAGCCATTGAAGCCGCACGAGCAGGAGAGCATGGACGTGGTTTCGCCGTAGTTGCGGGAGAAGTGCGGAAGCTCGCTGAGGAATCTTCTACATCTGCGCAACGAATTACGGATCTGGTTCAATTGATTCAGAAAGATACGGATCATGCTGTTCAGGCAGTCAAAGTGAACAGCAGTGAGACAGAAGCAGGAATCGAGATGGTTACTGCGGCAGGACAAGCGTTTGAGCAGATCTCGGATGCGGTCAACAAAGTTGCGGGTGAAATCCAGGAAGTGTCTGCAGGTTCAGAGGAAATGTCGGCGAGTACAACTGAGGTTGTAGGATATGTAAGTCAAATTTCCAACATTGCTGGAGAGGCAGCGGGCGGGGTTCATAATGTATCTGCCGCAACTCAGCAGCAGTTGGCTTCGATGGAAGAGATTGCTTCATCCGCAGGTTCATTATCCAAAATGGCCGAAGAACTGCAGGAGCAGATTAACAAGTTCAAAGTGTAACCAATAAGATGTTCTGACACCTAAGGTGTACAGAAACATACTGATGAGATGGTCAGAATACCACTCGATCTGTGGTTTCGATTACAGCAAGGGCGAGAAGCTGTTTCTCTAACGCGCATATGCGTTAGAGAAACAGCTTTTTTTGTCGCATGACGCAGAGCAGGTCACAACAATGTTATTTCAGAAGTCACCAACGCTTATATAGCTGGTGAAACAAACGGCTATAATGGTAATTAATGGTGGAACTTACACTCAAATACACCATGGGGAGGAGAGATATAAACTTGCAGTCCAGAGTAATGCATACGGAATATTGATGAAGAGGAGATGAATAGTTGAACATGAAGGGGAGCTGGTGGAGACGAGTCGCTATGATCGCGTTATCGGCAGGACTACTGGCAGGAAGTTTATCGATGGGCACAGGAATTCGTAAGGCGGATGCGGCCGCCGGAAATCAGAACTATGCTGAAGCACTGCAAAAGGCCATTTATTTCTATGAGGCACAGCGTTCGGGTCCGTTGCCAGCCAGTAATCGGGTCGAATGGCGCGGTGATTCGGGCATGCAGGATGGAGCTGATGTAGGCGTTGATCTGACCGGAGGATGGTATGATGCCGGAGATCATGTGAAGTTTGGTTTTCCGATGGCTGCTTCCGCAACGATGCTCGCCTGGTCTGTCGTGGAATACAGTGACGGATATGATCAGGCCGGACAACTGGAGGAGATCAAGGATAATATCCGATGGGCGACCGACTATTTTATGAAAGCGCATACGAAACCAAATGAATTATGGGGACAAGTGGGGGCAGGCAATACCGACCATGCCTGGTGGGGACCCGCAGAAGTTATGCAGATGAACCGTCCTTCGTTCAAGATTGATGCTTCATGCCCGGGCAGTGATCTGGCGGCAGAAACAGCTGCAGCGCTGGCAGCGTCATCGATTGTATTTGCAGATGATGATCCGGCATATTCGGCCAGACTGCTTCAACATGCCAAAGAGCTGTACAACTTTGCAGATACGTATCGTGGGGAATACACCGATTGTATCACGGATGCCGCAGCGTTCTATAACTCGTGGACAGGATACGAAGACGAGCTGGCATGGGGTGGCGCATGGCTTTATTTAGCTACTAATGATAGCGCTTACTTGTCCAAAGCCATTGCAGCTACGGACCGTTGGTCTTCTAGCGGAGGCTCAGCCAATTGGCCGTATACCTGGACACAAGGTTGGGACAGTAAACATTATGGTGCCCAGATCCTGCTTGCCCGAATTACATCCAGTTTGAACATGCCGGAGGCGACGAGATTTATTCAGTCGACTGAGCGTAATCTGGATTATTGGACGGTTGGAGTCAATGGGACACGAGTCAAGTATACGCCAGGAGGTCTGGCGTGGCTGGATCAGTGGGGCTCGCTCCGATATGCAGCGAATGCATCCTTTATTTCTTTTGTATACTCCGACTGGGTCAGTGATCCTGTGAAAAAGTCAAGATATCAGGATTTTGCTGTCTCACAGATGAATTATATTCTGGGCGATAATCCGCGTCAGAGCAGTTATGTGGTCGGATATGGGCAAAATGCACCTCAACATCCGCATCATCGGACCGCTCACGGTTCATGGCTGAATAACGAAGATATCCCGGCTAACCATCGCCACATTCTGTATGGTGCCATGGTCGGTGGCCCGGATGCATCGGATGGATATACCGATGATATCGGGGATTACGTGAGTAATGAGGTCGCAACCGATTACAATGCTGGTTTTACCGGCGCACTGGCAAAGATGAATTTGCTATTTGGTCAGAATCATCAGCCCCTTGCGAACTTCCCTGCACCTGAGGTGAAGGGAGATGAGTTCTTTGTGGAGGCTGCGATCAAATCATCAGGTGCCAATTATACGGAAATCAGAGCACAGCTTAATAATCGTTCCGCTTGGCCTGCCCGAATGGGAGATCAACTGTCTTTTAAGTATTTCCTGGATTTGAGTGAAGTGTATGCTGCCGGACGTACGGTATCGGACGTGCAAGTGACAACCTCCTATACGGAGGGAGCGACGGTATCCCAACCCGTTGTGGTGAATGCAGCCCAGCATATCTATGCGATTACGGCGAACTTCGGTAATACGAAGATCTATCCAGGTGGGGAAGGGAATTATCGTAAAGAAGTACAGTTCCGCATTACAGGCCCACAGGGTGCATGGAATGCCAGCAATGATCATTCGTTCCAGACGCTGACCACAGGCACTCCTGTGAAGAGCACATACCTTCCAGTCTATGATGCAGGGGTGAAGGTGTATGGACAAGAACCTGGTGTTACACCAGTCACGGTTCCAGGCGCACCTGCTGGCGTGCAGGCTGTAGGGGGAAGCAGTCAGGTTAACCTGACTTGGGCCGCTGTATCCGGGGCCGAATCGTATACGGTGAAACGTTCCGAGGTGAGTGGAGGACCATATACAACTGTTGCGACAGGGGTTAATGGATTGACCTACACAAACACGGGACTGACCAACGGGACGACTTATTATTATGTAGTGACTGCTGTGAATTCAGCAGGGGAATCATCGGGTTCTGTGCAGGTGTCGGCTACCCCGCAAGCAGCTTCGACGGTGCCGGGAGCACTGACTTTAAGTGGGATAGCTGGTAATGCGCAGTCGGTCCTGACTTGGACAGCAGCCTCGGGCGCTACTAGCTATAAGGTACAACGTTCGGTGGCAGGTGGGACGTATGCAGATGTGGCAACCGGATTGTCCGTGTTGACTTACACCGATACAACAGCGCTGAATGGCACCACGTACAATTACCGGATTGCAGCCATGAATGCGAACGGACAGACACTGTCCAATGTCCTGGCACTGACGCCTTCTGCACCTCCGGTGACGAACGGTACACTCGAAGTGCAGTACCGCAGCGGAGGGTCCGGGAATTCAAGTAATGCGGTGACTCCGCAGTTCAACGTTAAGAATACCGGATCACAGGCGATTGATCTCAGTACCGTGAAGATCCGATATTATTTCACCAAGGATGGTGCGGATCAAATGACCTTCTGGTGTGATTATGCCGAGATGGGCACGGCCAATGTTGAAGGTACATTTGTCGCAGTGAATCCGGCGAAGGGTACCGCAGATACGTATCTGGAGATTAGCTTCAAGTCGGGAGCAGGCAGTTTGGCCGCTGGAGCAGAGACCGGCGTGATTCAGGCACGCTTTTCCAAAAATAACTGGAGCAATTTCGATCTAAGTAATGATTATTCCTATGATGCTTCCAAGACGGCTTTTGCCGCATGGAACAAGGTAACCGGGTATCAGGGAAACACCAAAGTATGGGGCTTGGAGCCGTAACTGGCTGAATCATCAGCCAAAGAGCAGCATGGGCAGACCAACAGCACTTATATTCAATTTCCATTATTCCAGGGAGGTATATATTCATGTTGAAATCAGCTGCGAAAAAAAGTTTAACAGCCATGCTGGCGGGAACCGTCATGTTGACCGGATACACCGGACTCTGGGCAGGGCCGCAAACAGCACATGCCGCAGATCAGGCCATTGAGATTCAGGCAGACAGCATTAATGAAGTTCGGTTTTTGCAATTATATGATCAGTTGAAAGATCCGGCGAACGGATATTTTTCGCCAGAGGGTCTACCGTATCATTCCATTGAGACACTGTTGAGTGAGGCCCCAGATTATGGTCATATGACGACGTCCGAGGCATACAGTTACTGGCTGTGGTTGGAAACCATGTATGGCCACTACACGGGAGATTGGTCCCAATTGGAAGCAGCTTGGGACAGTATGGAGAAATACATTATCCCGGTCAACGAAGGTGACGGCAAGGAAGAGCAGCCTACGATGAGCTCATATAACCCGAACAGTCCTGCTACGTATGCAGCGGAAAAACCTTTCCCTGATCAATATCCATCGCAACTTAATGGTCAGTATGCAGCGGGTAAAGACCCAATTGATGCTGAACTGAAGGCGACCTATGGTAACAATCAGACCTATCTCATGCACTGGCTGGTCGATGTGGATGACTGGTATGGGTATGGCAACCTGTTGAATCCATCACATACGGCTACCTATGTGAACACGTTCCAGCGTGGGGAGCAGGAGTCTGTGTGGGAAGCCATTCCGCATCCATCCCAGGATGATAAATCTTTTGGTAAGGCAAACGAAGGTTTCATGAGCTTGTTCACCAAGGAAACGCAGGTACCGTCAGCACAATGGCGTTACACTAACGCAACGGATGCCGATGCCCGTGCTGTACAGGTACTATATTGGGCGAAGGAGATGGGATACAACAATCCGGAATATCTGGATAAAGCGAAGAAGATGGGGGACTATCTGCGCTATGGCATGTATGATAAATACTTCCAGAAAATTGGAAGTGCAAAGAGCGGTACACCAACTCCGGGTACAGGAAAGGATTCCAACATGTATCTCATGGCTTGGTATACGTCTTGGGGCGGTGGATTGGGTCAAGGTGGGGATTGGGCTTGGCGCATTGGAGCGAGCCATACCCATCAGGCTTATCAAAACCCGGTTGCAGCGTATGCTTTGTCTGATCCGGCAGGCGGCCTGATTCCGAAATCAGCAACAGCGAAGGCAGATTGGAATGCTACGCTGAAACGTCAGTTGGAATTCTACACTTGGCTACAATCTCATGAAGGAGCTATCGGCGGGGGAGCAACGAACAGTCTGGATGGTTCCTACAAAGCCTATCCGGCAGGCGTAAGTACATTCTACGACATGGCTTATCAGGAGGCACCTGTATATCGTGATCCGGATTCCAACACCTGGTTTGGATTCCAGGCATGGCCGCTGGAGCGTGTAGCCGAGATGTACTATATTCTTGCGGAGAGCGGTGATTTGACCTCTGAGAACTTCCAGATGGCCAAGAAGGTAATCACGAAGTGGATCGACTGGAGTAAGGATTATGTATTTGTAGGTGAGCGTCCGGTGACGGATGCGCAAGGTTATTATCTGAATGCGGCTGGACAGCGCATTGTAGGTGGAACTAATGTTCAGGTAGCAACAACGCCGGCGCCGGGAGAGTTCTGGATTCCGGGTGGTCAGGAATGGCAGGGTCAACCGGACAAATGGAATGGATTCAGTTCGTTCACGGAAAATCCGAACTTCCGTGTAACGACCAAAGATCCAGTGCAGGACACAGGAGTTCTGGGAAGTTACGTTAAAGCTCTGACCTTCTTCGCAGCGGGAACACAGGCAGAGAACGGCACACTTAGCGCGGAAGGCCAAGAAGCCAAGGATTTGGCCGAGGCTCTGCTGGATACAGCTTGGGATTACAATGATGGTGTGGGGATTGTTACGGAAGAAGAGCGTAAAGACTACTTCCGCTTCTTTGCCAAAGAGATCTATATCCCGGCGAACTGGTCTGGAACCTTTGGTCAAGGCAATACGATTCCAGGTACAGCAGGTGTACCTTCCGATCCGGCGAAAGGTGGCAATGGCGTATACATTGGATACTCCGATCTGCGTCCGGCCATCAAGCAAGATCCGGCATGGGCTTACCTGGATAATCTGTACAAAACGTCATACAACACAACCACGAAACAGTGGGAAAACGGTGCACCTACCTTTACGTATCACCGGTTCTGGTCACAGGTGGATATGGCTACAGCGTACGGTGAGTATGATCGTCTCCTCGGAGATTCGGATAGTCCGGAAGTGGAAGTACCCGCTGCTCCTGCTGGCGTAACAGCAACTGGAGGAAGTGAGCAAGTGGTTCTGAATTGGAACGCAGCCGCTGGTGCAGCCTCGTATACCGTGAAACGTGCAGAGGTTAATGGTGGTCCTTATACGTCTGTAGCGACAGGGGTCACAGGATCAACATTCACGGATACAGGCTTGACCAACGGCACAACGTATTATTATGTCATCACTGCGGTGAATGCCGTAGGTGAGTCTGCACCGTCGACACAGGCATCTGCAACACCACTCGCAGGTATCGTTGTGCCAGGCGTATTCAACCTTACTGGAACGGCTGGCGATGCCCAGGCGGTACTGACATGGACTGCATCAACTGGAGCATCAAGTTATAAGGTACAACGTTCGGTAGGTACCGGGGCATATGCTGATCTGGCGACAGGTTTGACCGCACTAACGTATACCGATGCTACAGCGGTGAATGGTACGGCTTATAATTATAGAGTCGTAGCCGTTAATACGAGTGGTCAGACGAATTCAAATGTATTGGTGTTGACACCATTAGCACCTCCAATCACAACGGGAACGCTTGAAGTACAGTACCGTAATGGTAGTTCAGGAACTTCGGTCAATGCGATTACCCCACAATTTAATGTGAAGAATACAGGTACAACTGCTGTGGACTTGAGCAAAGTGAAGGTCCGGTATTATTTCACCAAGGATAGTGCCGCTGATCTGAGTTTCTGGTGTGATTATGCACAGATTGGCAGTGGTAATGTAGAAGGACATTTTGTTTCGATAGATCCGGCCAAGGGCACGGCAGATACGTATCTGGAGATTGAATTCAAAGCAGGTGCCGGCAGTTTGGCCGCAGGTGCCGAAACCGGAATCATCCAGGGACGTTTCTCGAAAAACAACTGGACGAATTTTGATCAAACGAATGATTATTCCTTTGATTCCACCCAAACGGCCTTCAGTGCCTGGACAAAAGTGACAGCTTATCAGGATGGCGCAAAGGTATGGGGAATTGAACCTTAAATGAGTTGATCGACCAGCTGTAGAGTGATGTTACTCATCATACAGGTTAAGCCGGGGAGAAATCCCTGGCTTTTCTTTTTTTTATGGAAAAGTAAAAATGAAATACGAAATAATCAAACGGACACTGCTGATAAATCGATCCGTATCGAGGCTGGAGGCCAAAATGTGAATTTGGGGAACGGTAATCGGCAAATGAATCATAGTAATGTTTACCATATTTGATATTTTAAACATTAAAATCTAGGCCATATGGCATATACCCTGAATGAGAAACGACCTAACTCTTTTATCACGGTAAAATGAAGCATATCAAATAGTTACAATAATTTAACCTTTCAAAAAGAAGGGATCAGCAGTGAATTTTTCCAGCAGGTTATGGACACACCCTAATACTTAGTGCTCAAGTTCGCCTATATCAATACAGGACTTTCGACTGATGAACGTTATGGATAGCCCGTTTACAATGGGGCAAGCCCGGGAGAACCAAGCCAGGTTAAAATTCTGTAACATCAGGGGGAACTCGACATCATGAACTGGAAAAAAACGATTATTACGGCAAGTGTCACAGCATCGATGCTGATGGGAAGTCTGACAACAGGAGCACTAACGGCACAGGTATCGGCAGCTGCTGTTAACAATTCACAAGTAAAAGTAATTTGGGGCGTAAACCTACGCACAACACCTTCTTCTTCTGCAAAGATTGTTCGCATGGTCGCTAAAGGGGAAACGGTAACGGTGCTTCAGCAATCCGGTTCGGATTGGTATAAGATTAAGGATTCTGCTAACCGGACAGGCTACATATCTTCTTCATCCAAATACACACAAGCGATTAGTGGCGGCACAAGCGGATCGGGTTCGAATAGTGGTACATCGGTGACCGGCAATGCATCTGTAGAAAAAGTGATTGCAGCGGGAATGAAATATTTGGGAACACCTTATGAGTTCGGAGCCAGTCGTAACAGCACAGCTACTTTTGACTGTTCCAGCTTTGTACGTCAAGCCTTCATTGATGCACTTGGCATCAAGCTTCCAGCGGATTCCCGCAAACAGGGAGACTATGTAAAAGCCAAGGGTACAGTTCAGACGAACTGGAAAAACCTGAAACGCGGCGATCTGATGTATTTCATGTCATATAAAGGCAGCTCTGCATCATCGTATTCGGGTGTGAATAAATCTACTGCAACGATTACTCATACAGGGATTTACCTGGGCGACGGCAAGGTATTACATACGTATTCCAACGCTGGCGGTGGTGTAACAACTAGTGATATCTCCGGCAAACACTGGGAGTATCGCTTCCTGTTTGGTGGCAGTGCGCTGTAGGTTAGAACAAGAATCTTCTTAAATAATCCACGCATGTTCATATGCATACAAAACACCTCCCATTCTGCCTTTGACAGGCGAGTAGGAGGTGTTTTGGTGTTATTTATTATTTTGAAGAACTCAATCGTGATAGTACAGTCGGAACAGGATATCCTGATTGTAGTTGCCGAATCCCTCGCCATATAAGGTAAGCCCGCCTACATGTTGAGCATCTTCCTCCACCGAAAGACGAAGAGTCCATTGGTTGCGTTCGACCGGGATATCTGCGAGTGTAATGTCGGATAGATGTTGTCCATCAATAAACGTACCCTCATGGGTAATTCGCAGTACCTTGAGCATGCCGTACTGATTGACACTGTCACTCCACCATTCCGGGGTGAACATGCCACGTCCGTTGCCTGAATCTCCAGGGCTTGTCCATTCCCCTAATCGGATGCCATTCAGCATGAATGTAATATCCGAGGGCCAATTTGGATTCACCGAAGGTGCTTCTGATCCGATCTCAAGGGACAATTCAATGGCATTGATCTGCTGTCCGGATAAGATATAGTTTGGAATTTTGTACTCCACAAACCCACGTCCAAACCATAAAATATGGGCATGCATCCGCTCAGGGTCGAGGAAATAACGAGGGTCATCATACTGACCGATAACATGATTGGACGTAGCCAGACCACATGTCGGATAGACGTCAAAGTGAGTATAGTGTCCCACAGGGACGGAAACCTCGTGCAGCTTGCGGGCAGTCCCGCTTTCCTGCGGCATGGAGATGCCAATCCAGTCTACAGCAAGGCTGTTCATTTTATGTGTACCGCCGTCTTTACGTATCATTTTGGACTGAATAATGCCCACATCCTGAAGTTTGCGGACATGCATGGTCACGATGGCACTACTCAGACCCAGTGAAGCAGCAAGGTCCTTCACATTCATCGGAGTCTCTGCAACAAGGCGGATGATCTGTAGACGGACTTCACTGGCAAGTGCTTCATATAGGGGTAGCCATTCGGCATCGGTATTTGCTCTGATCACAGTTGTTCCTCCATTTTATCTGTATAGAATTAAGTTAAACATAAATTCAGTAAAAAGAATAACATTTTGCAAAATTCAGGTTGAAATTAAGGCTATAATCGATTTTAATATAAATATGAACGTTGATCCATAGAATATCAATTAATTTTTATATTAATCTTAGGGAGTTGAAATTCATTATGGAAAAAGCAAAAATGACGGTAGATAAAGATTTTACAATTGGTGTAGTGGATAAGCGCTTGTACGGATCATTTATTGAGCATCTGGGACGTGCCGTCTACGGCGGGATTTACGAGCCGGGGCATCCATCAGCGAACGAACAGGGTTTCCGCACGGATGTGCTGGAGATGGTCAAAGAGTTGAATGTACCGATTGTACGTTATCCTGGAGGTAATTTTGTATCCGGTTACAATTGGGAAGATTCGGTTGGACCTGTGTCAGAACGCAAACGCAGACTGGAACTGGCCTGGAGAACGATTGAGACCAATGAATTTGGCTTCAACGAATTCGTGGACTGGGCGAAACAGGCTAATTCTGAAGTCATGATGGCCGTTAATCTGGGGACACGGGGTACGGATGCAGCTCGCAACATTGTGGAATACAGCAACCATCCAGAAGGTTCGTATTATAGTGATCTTCGCATCAAACATGGATACAAGCAGCCACATGCGATCAAAACATGGTGTCTGGGCAACGAGATGGATGGTCCTTGGCAAATTGGTCACAAAACGGCAGATGAGTATGGACGGTTAGCTGTTGAAGCAGCAAAAGTCATGAAGTGGACGGACCCGACGATTGAGCTGGTAGCCTGCGGAAGTTCGAATCTGAATATGCCATCATTCCCGGAATGGGAAGCAACGGTGCTGGATCATACGTATGATCACGTGGAGTATCTTTCCTTGCATCAATACTACGGCAATCAAGAGCAAGATACGCCAACGTTCCTGGCACGCTCGCTTGAAATGGATCGTTTTATCGATACCGTGAAGGCAACTTGTGATTATATCAAAGCGAAGAAACGCAGCAAAAAAACGATGTATCTGTCCTTTGATGAGTGGAATGTATGGTATCACTCCAATGAAAATGATTCGAAGATGGACCCTTGGCAGATTGCTCCGCCACAGCTGGAGGATATCTACAATCATGAGGATGCACTGCTTGTTGGATGTATGTTGATCAGTATGCTCAAACATGCGGATCGGGTTAAAATGGCATGTCTGGCACAACTCGTTAACGTAATTGCACCAATCATGACAGATACGGGCGGTGGCTCATGGAGACAGACAATTTTCTATCCATTTATGCATACGTCCCTCTTCGGGCGTGGAACAGCATTGGTGCCATTGATCCAGTCTCCAAAATACGATACAAAACAAATCACAGATGTTCCTTATCTGGAAGCTATTGCGGTCCATAACGAAGAGCAGGGTGAAGTGACTGTATTCGCAGTCAACCGTCATCTGGAAGAATCCCTTCCGCTCGAAGTGGATCTGCGCAGCTTCGGGAAGTGTACCGTGATCGAGCATATCGTGCTGGAGAGTGATGACCTCAAAGCATCTAATACGGCAGCACAACCAAACCGCGTTGCTCCTCATAATCGCGGAGGTGCAGTTGTATCTGATACTCTAATTACGGCGAGCTTGGCGAAAGCATCATGGAACGTAATCCGTTTGAAAGTCCAGTAATGGTCAGAGTGTTTCTTGAATCAAAAAAAGCTGAGTGCGAGTTCATCGCATCCAGCTTTTTTTCGTTGTATTTATAGGGAAAGGAATGCATCGGAGGTGCGTACGCGCTTTCGCTTTAAAACTCAAAACTTTCGCCATCACGCGGAATGAGCACCTGACCATCCATCTGCTCGGATGCCAGATAAGTCGCAAGATCCGTACGAGACATCATACAATGATTAATCGCATCCATGTGCACGGCGATGACATGAGCAGACGGCGCATGGCGCTTCACGGCTACAACGTCAGGCCCGTCCATTGTAATGGGATCACCCTCCAGGAAGCGTGCGCCTCCGGCATTCACAACAATGACATCAGGCGTATATTGACGAATGGCCTCAGCAGGTTCTTCACACCAGATGGTATCCCCAGCGATATAGGTGACGGGTTCCCCGTCTGCTTCAAGTACGAAACCGGACACGTTGCCCATACGTTCTCCGATTTCACCTGTACCATGATGCCCGGATGTACGGGCGAATCGGACAGAGTGATGCTCATGTTTTTCATCTACAGCTGTTACATTTGTGAATCCGGCACCCAAAAATACATTTTCATCCCCGGGCTGGCAGAACAGAGGAATGTCTTTATCAAGTTGTTTCGCTGCTGCTTCATCCCAGTGATCCGGATGGGTGTGTGTCACAATCAACAGATCCGGATTCAGGTAATCCGTTTCGGTTTCAGGCAGAGCTACTCTTGGATTACGTAACTCATTGGGTGTATTGGGGATTGCGGGGATGACTTCGGCGTCCATCAGCATTGGATCAACGAGAATGTTAAGCCCTCCGTATTCCAGCCACAGTGTTGCATTGCGAATCAATTGAATTTTCATTATATTTGCACTCCTTCGGGTTGTTTAATAGTATTACCCTATATGGTATACAACCCGTTTAACGTAGTACATAACATGATGAATGGAATTAGGCTATGCTAATTTCACCGTGAAAGGATTGCTGAAGCAAGATGAATGAAATGATAGATGACACGGATATCCGTATTTTGCAGATCCTGATTCAGGATGCCAAACGTTCTCACAAAGAGATCGGTGAACAGGTTCATCTCACGGGACAGGCCGTCGGTGCAAGAGTGCGGAAGCTGCAAGATCTGGGTGTGATTGAAGGGTATACGGTAAAATGGAACCCGGAACGCCTGGGCCTCGGCCTACAGGCATTTGTCACGGTTTTCTTGAACTCCGGTGACAGACATGCTGCCTTTCGTACATTCATTGCTGATCGTAAGGACATCGTTGAAGTCCATCGCGTCAGCGGGGAAGGCTGTTATCTGATGAGAGTGCAGACCGGCACCACAGAGCAGCTTGGCCAACTGCTTGAAGCATTGCTACCTTACGGCAATTACAAAGTCAGCCTGTCCATAGGTGTAGAGAAATCACAGTGATATGTGGGGAGCTTGTCCTCATCCATCCCGGTACTCAACGATCCTGCTTCTGTTCTTGCAAAGTCTCCTGAAGAAAAGTCACAGCCTGGTTCAGCTCTTTTTTGCTCAGCAGATGATCTGTCTGAATATGAGAACGTGTGCCGTCCTTCAGGAACAGAACGATCATGGGAGAAGCAGACAGGAGCCACTTGCTGCGGGCAGGTGAGGCGAGTTCAACTTTGCGAATCTGGCTCCAAGAAATCTTCCGTTTGCCCATGCTCAACACATCATCATTCCAGGATAACAACACGGCAGGGGTTCTGGTTAGTCGTGACACAAACATGAAGAATAGTGGTCCAATCAACCACATACCCAGTACGGCTGCGATGAAATAGTATATCGTCTCAAGTCTTTCGGCTTGTCCGTCCACGATGATCCATAATAAGCTCACGCACAAGAGAAGGAACAGGAAGCATAAACTTCCTTTCCATAGAGCTGTGCTGCGTCGGTAACGAATCTGCTGATGGTCACGCTTGGGTGTTTCGGGTTGATGCATAGATGTTCCTCCTAATTAACAATGCTGATCGATATGCCAAACGTGCCGCCTGCATAAGCAGAGCGGCATGTTCAACGTTATTGGCTATAACACAGAAGACAGACTCAGATGAATTCATTAGCCCGATCTATAGTTTAACACGAACTTAATTCAGGTCCATTACCCTGATATAGCTGAATTTTTACCTGCATCACGCGCATGCGTGTACAGATCGGCATATACGCCTTGAGCTTCAATCAGCTCCTGGTGTGGCCCTTCCTCCACAATCTCACCATTCTCCATCACCAGAATTCGATCGGCATGCATCACCGTGGACAGACGATGGGCAATGACAATGGTGGTGCGTCCCTGGGATACCGATTCCAGCGCCTGCTGCACAAGCTGTTCCGTGTGTGAGTCCAGATTGGCGGTTGCCTCATCCAAGATGAGCACTCGGGGCTGGAACACAACGATCCGGGCAAACGATATCAACTGCCGCTCCCCGGCGGACAGCCCGCTTCCGCGTTCAGACAGATGTGTATCATATCCTTGTGACAAACGCGAAATCATGGCATGTGCTCCGACAAAACGGCAGGCTTCAATTGCCTGCTCTCGCGTAATATCCTCACGAAACATTCTCACATTATCAATAATGGAACCGGAGAACAGGAATGGTTCCTGTTGAATTAGACCCACAATCCGATGAAGTTTGGCCTGCGGCAGATGCCTAATATCGGTACCATCAATTTCGATACTGCCCTTGTCTACATCGTAGAAGCGATTGAGCAGGGAGATCAGGGTGCTTTTGCCAGCGCCCGTTGTGCCCACAATACCTACCATTTCACCCGGATAGAGGTGCAGATTCATATGCTGGATCAGGGGCCGATCTGCCCGATAACCAAAAGACACATCATTAAAATCAATCTGGCCCATCACGTTCCGAGGTTCAAGCGAAGAGGCCATCATAGGCTCAGGATCGGCAACTTCAGGCCGCGTATTCAGAATGTTCCAGATGCGATCCATGGATACGGTGGTGGACTGGAATGTATTCCACTGCATCGTAATCTGGTTAATGGGTTGGAAGAACTGACGAATATAGCTGATAAACGCATACAATACCCCGACTTGCAGAGACTCACCCAGTACGGCGCGACCTCCAAGCCAGACCATCATGACCAGTGCCGCATTGCCAAGGATATCAAAGGTCCGGTTGAATATGACATTGGAGCGGGCTTGAGCAATGTTGGCTTTCAGATGGAGCGCATTTTGTTCCGAGAAACGTTTCTTCTGTTCTTCTTCCTGGTGAAAAGCCTGAATCAGGAACATGCCGGACAAGTTTTCCGCCGTAAATGCGATCAAACGGGAAAGACGGGTACGGGCATTCTGATAGGCTTTCCGCAGTCGGCTACGAAATAATACCGCAACCACAGCAATGACAGGCAGGACGATGAGGGAGTAACCCGCCAGCACAGGATCAAGTTGGAACATAAAGACGATAATGAGCACCAGCATCATACCATCTCGAATCAGACTGAGTAGGACTTGGGTGAAAAAGCTGCTGATGGTCTCCGTATCACTGGATACGTTCGTAACCAGACTCCCGATATGGAAACGGTCAAAGAAGGACATGGACATCTTGGAGATATGTTTGAACAGGTCCTTTCTAATCCGGGATACAATGTTCTGTCCCACATGCTGCAACAGATTATTCTGGATATAGGTAAAAATAAAACTGATGACAGCCAGCCCAAGAAAGATGGCTGCGAGCTGAACGAGAAAGCCCACGCTGGTCTGGCCTACGGCCAGATGATCATCGATGGCGATCTTCACCAGATAGGGTTGCAGCAGATCTGCCGATATGCCAAGCAGTGAGCAGAAGAAGATACCGGCAAAAGCCCATTTATGCGGTTTGGCGTATGCCATCATCGCTTTAAACGAAGTTCGTTTACTTTGATCGGCCTCTGCATCTGGGTGAAGTTCAGCGTTAGCGTTAGACATGATGTAATCCCTCCTCCTGCAAACGGTAGGTGGCCGCATATAACCCCTTGGCAGCCATCAACTGCGCATGTGTTCCCTGCTCAGCGACTCGCCCTTCATCCAGAACGATGATATCGTCTGCATGACGGACCGCGCTGATGCGATGAGAGATGATCAATGTGGTTTTGCCCTTGCCGATCTCGCGCAAACTGCGCAGAATACCACTCTCGGTGACAGCATCAACTGCGCTCATACTGTCATCCAGAATAAGTAACTGTGCTTGTTTGATCAGTCCTCTTGCAAGGCTGGTTCGCTGACGTTGTCCACCAGACAGGGTGAGTCCGCGTTCGCCAAGCCGTGTATCGAAGCGATCAGGAAAACGGACAATATTGTCATAGATCATGGCTTGACGTGCACTATGTTCCACCGTATCCAACGATACTTCCCGGTCGCTGAATGCGATGTTATCCCGGATGGTGGTGCTAAACAGGAAGCCATCCTGAGGGACATAGGCGATGCGCGATCTCAGACTTTCCAGCGACAGCTGCCGAATATCGGTGCCATTGATGCGGATTGTTCCTTCAGGTGGTTCATATGTACGCAGCAATAGCTTAACGAGGGTACTTTTACCTGAGCCGGTCTTGCCTACAATACCCACCGTTCGCCCGGCACGAATATGGAGTTGAATGTTTTTGAGAGCAGGAGATGAACTGCCAGGATAGGAGAAGGTTAGATTCTCCATGGTGATATCTTGTACGGTATGGAGCGCTGTGGCTTCGGGAAGTTCACGCACATCCGCTACTTCGCTGAGCAGGTCATTCACCCGCTCCAGTGATGCGCCTGAGCGCTGAACGGTATTAATAACATTGCCGATCTGTTGAAGCGGTCCCATGATCATGCGCAGATATAAGGTTAAGGCGACAAAACTCCCGAGTGTAATAGAATTCTGCATGGTCATAATACCTCCGACAAGCAGAGAAACGACCAATGAGATAGCTCCCAGCAGCGGGAGCAAAGCCTGAAACAACGAAGACAGACGAACCAGACGAAGCTGTTTGCTCTTAATTGCATCGACGGTGGTTCCAAAGCGTGCACGAGCACTGTCTTCGATGGCAAACGTCTTGGTTACGCGAATGCCACCCAGCTGCTCTTCTGCCGATTCCGTCATGGTAGCAAGAGCTTCCTGCACGTCGCGAGAGCGCTTGCGAATCCGTGGACCAAAAAACACGACCAGAAATGGAATCGCCAGCAAAGGAACAACACTGATTAGAATGAGCGTCAACGGAATCCCGCTAAGCAGCATCATGACAATGCAGGACAACAGCAGGAAGGTGGCATTGGTCATGAGCGTCACACCATTGGATATCGCTTCACGTACGGAAGTAACGTCATTCATGACATAACTCAGCAGTTTTCCGTTTCCTTGTTTGGAGAAATAATGTTCGCTAAGTTCGGAAAACTTACTGAATATACGCTCACGCGTCATGAATTCGAAGCGTCGACCGAGCTTCATAATCATGAATTGCCCGGTACCGAACAGCAGATTATACCCGATGGCAATAGCCAGAAGGGACAGGCTGTACTTTACGACTGTCTGCATCTGAAGTGTGTTCTGCATCAACTGATCCGTGAAGCTGCCGAGTATGCGGGGCAAGGATGCTTGCCCGACATTGGAGGCGATGATCAGAAGAACAGCAACCAGATAAACAGGCCAGTTCGACACAACATAACCGCGAAGTAATCCTTTCTTGGACATAAGCTTTGTTCTCCTTTTGTTATAGGTGAAGTCAGTTCAGCAGGTGGAGTCAAGAAAAGGGCCGACACCTGTTATTAGCGCGTCGTGCCCTCTTACTGTATGCGATCTAGTTCGTTGTTTATCCGTCATCCGATAGATTTCTCTATTCTTATTTTTGCGCTAATCCGATGGGATGTCAACGAAGCCAGTTAGCAAACCGTAGGTGAATCGGATTAGCTACGACGGAGAAGAGTTCTATGCCGTGTTCCCGTGTTGTATTCACCACATGTCGAAATTACTGAAACATTTTCTGAGGGTATCCCGTCTGTAGGAATGAAGAGGTAAAAAATAGGCTTTACTAATCATATGGAGGTGCCAGGAAATGAAACATAAAAAAGGATTGGCTGCAACGCTTGCACTCTGCGTTTCTTTGACAGCAGGAGGTGCATCGGTATTTGCTTTTACAGATGTGAAGGATGAAGGTCAGAAGTCGGTTGTGGATTCATTGAAATCAAAAGGCATTGTTAACGGAGTAACAGCGGATCTGTTCCGTCCAGATCTTGCATTGTCCGAGCCTCAGGGTGTTCAACTGATTGTGAACGCATTTGGTCTAAAAAATGAATTTGCGGAAGCATCCGCTCAGAATAAAATCAGTCCGGATACGTGGTATGCCGATGCGGTGCAGGCCGCTACTCAGAATGGACTGTCCATTCCGGTTGAAGTGAACCCACAGGGCAAGATGACGCGTGAACTGTTTGTCATTTTGCTACATGAAGGGATTAACACAACCGGGAATTATCCGGTCATCATGAAGTATAATCTTGTTAAGGACGAAAATAAAATCGGTAAGGACGCCATATCTGCAGTCCAGAACCTGCTGAACATGAACATCATTGAACTGGATAAGGACGGGAATTTCCGTCCAGATCAGTCGCTTACCCGTATGGAGGCTGCAAGCATGATCTTTAATGCACTCGAATTTGTGGATAAACACGGCAATGGCGGCTCAGCAGAGCCAACTCCAACCAATCCAGGTGAAGGCCAACAAGCGATTGTACCTGAAGTAACAACGACCAAGGTTGATGACAAAACAACCAAAGTTAAACTTAGTGCTGAAATGCCGCACCCTGGTTATGGATTGAAGATTGATGATGTGAAATTGGAGAAGGATGGACGCGCCATCGTGCTCTATTCCATTATTCAACCTGATCCAGACATGATGTATCCGATGGTTATCACAAATGTGACTGCAGAAACGGATATTCCAACAGGCTATACAGCAGAAGCTCAACCTTCTGGTAAGTAAATTCACTGCAAACCCTACAACTGAACATGGTTAAAACGGATGTGTATCTTCAAAACGACTCTCCATACATGTATGGAGAGTCGTTTTTTATTTGAATTGAAACTGTATCCAGGTTTTCATATGATCATTTATATTACATTTAGTGTGATTAATTCTGTCATTTTTTATGAATGAAATGGATATCTGCTTAGGATATAAAGCCAGTTCGTGTTAGCGGAATGGCTTTTTTTAATGGTCTTTTCCGAAATATCTACTGTTTTCAGATTCCAGACATTGTGCAAAATCTACATATATGATTCCATATTTCCAGTGTTTATAAGCGTTTATGTATCCTAAAGCCAAAGATAAAAACAACATATATACGAAAGAGGGAGGAGAAATATAGAATAAAGGCAAGCCATTACAGGCTTGTAATGTGCAAGAGGTTTATGATAGATAATATTACATTGTATCACGTCGGTAAAACCTTGAAACCTGCAAACCTTAGAATTCAGTATGAAGGCTGTAGACATCAATACCGTGTCCCATGCGTATATGTGGGTTTTGACTTTAAGGTCTGTTTTCTAACCTAAGTTCGGATCTGACATCTTTCAAGTTCATGTGATGAAACTTTCAATGACAACTACAGGAGGGAAATAGGTCAAATTCTACATGTTTTACAACCCTGAAATGACAATGACAAGCTGGCAACAAAAGTGTAAACCCCCGTTGTAACAGCATATTCCGTGATTTTAGAAGTGAAGATTGAAATGGCATATTTACGGATTAGGCAATGAACCATAAACTCGGTATGTAAGCGTTACCAAAAAAGGAGGAAACAACTGATGCAACCAGATGGGAAGTCCGCCTTATCGCAAAACTTATCGGTATACACCAATCCGAGCAGTAAGAAAAATAAATTATGGAGAAGGACGATTCGGAACTGGGAGTTGTATCTGTTTATCGCGCCAGCCTTTTTATACTTTCTGATATTCCATTATGGTCCGATGTACGGCATACAAATTGCATTTAAAAACTTTATCCCAACGCTTGGTGTCACAGGAAGCCCATGGGTCGGATTCGATCATTTCATCCGTTTCTTCAATTCGTATTATTTCTGGGATTTATTATGGAATACCCTTAGCATCAGCTTGTATGAGCTGGCTATAGGTTTTCCACTGCCGATTATTCTGGCGTTAGCGTTCAATGAAGTGAAGGATTCCTTCTTCAAGCGTACTGTGCAGACCGTCACGTATGCACCGCATTTCATTTCGGTCGTGGTGATGTCGGGCATGATCATTACCTTTTTATCACCCTCGTCAGGCATGATTGTCAATTTGGTACAGGCCCTTGGATTCCAGGCACCTCAATTCCTGACGGACCCTGCGTGGTTCAAGACAGTGTATGTACTGTCGGGAGTCTGGCAAAGTGCAGGCTGGGGCACCATTATATACCTTGCCGCTCTATCGGGTGTGGACCCGCAACTGCATGAAGCGGCTGTGGTGGATGGTGCGAGCCGGTTTAAACGAATTTTGCATATTAACATTCCAGCGATCATCCCTACGATCACGATCTTGTTAATTCTGAATATGGGCAGTATTCTGGGCGTCGGATTTGAGAAAATCCTGCTGCTGCAAAATCCGCTGAACATGGGCTCGTCCGATGTCATCTCAACTTTTGTCTATCGGTCCGGTCTGGTCGATGCACAGTACAGTTTCTCTACGGCGGTGGGATTGTTCAACTCCGTAGTTAATGCGATTCTGCTTATTACCGTGAATCAGATTGCACGCCGTACCAGTGAAAACAGCCTATGGTAAAAGGAGGGAATACACATGTCATCCGCAGTGAAAGAAAGCAGAAGCGATAAGGTGTTCTTAGTGTGCAACTACATCTATCTGACGGTAGCGCTCGTGATTGTGTTGTATCCGCTGCTATATATCATCAGTGCCTCAATTAGTGATCCCAAATACGTAAGCTCCGGGGAGATGTGGTTACTTCCGAAAGGAATTACATTTGAGGGCTATGCCCGGGTGTTTGAGAACACCAACATCTGGATCGGGTACAAAAATACAATTATCTATACGGTCGTAGGTACCATCGTTAACCTGATTGTCACGTTACCAGCAGCCTATGCGCTCAGCCGCTCGGATTTTGTGGGACGCGGATTCTTCATGGCGATGTTTATGGTAACGATGTTCTTCGGCGGAGGGCTTGTCCCAAGTTACCTGCTGGTCAAGGATCTTGGTATGGTGAATAGCATGTGGGCACTTATTCTGCCTGGAGCTGCATCCATCTGGAATATTATCGTATGCCGTACATTCTTCCAATCGACCATCCCCAAGGAGTTGCAGGAAGCGGCGCATATAGATGGCTGTACCAACACCCGGTTGTTCATCAAGATTGTGCTTCCGCTCTCCATGCCAATCATTGCAGTGATGGCACTCTTTTACGGAGTTGGACACTGGAACAGCTATTTTAGTGCGATGATCTATCTGAATGATTCCTCCAAGTACCCGTTGCAGCTCTTTCTGCGCCAGATTCTGGTGCTTCAGGAAATGGCGGCGCAGGGGGGAGGCGCTATCGATACATCTTCAGCAACGGCGATGAATACCAAAGCGGAGATTGCTGCACTGGTCAAATATGCTGTCATTATTGTTGCGACCCTACCGGTCATTGCAGTGTATCCATTCCTCCAGCGTTACTTTGTACAGGGTGTTATGATCGGTTCCGTTAAGGGCTGATCTTAATCCATATACCACATTAAACAAGGGGAGTTGTTGTCATGAAAAAGCTTCGCAAGGCTTCATCCATTACACTCTGTCTCACCTTATTCGCAACATTGCTTGCAGCTTGTGGTTCAACCAATGAAGACGGAAGCACGACCTCCAAAGTTGAGGGAGTCAAAAAAGAAGGCTTTCCTATTGTAGACAAAACGTTAACCTTGAAGGTCATGTCCCAGGATGCCGGCGTAGCCGACTGGAGCACAATGCCTGTGCTGCAAGAGATGGAGAAATTGTCGGGCATCAAGCTGGAATACCAGCTATCACCGATCGACAGCTTTGAAACGAAAAAAAATCTGGTATTTGCCAGCGGAGACTTGCCGGATATGTTCTATGCTGCGGACCTCAAGCCAGCCGAGCAGGTGACATATGGCAGCCAGGGCATCCTGATCCCGTTGGAGAAATACATTGACGAAGGTTACGCCCCGAATATCAAAAAGATTCTCGATGAGAACCCGGATGTCCGCAAATCATTCACAACACCTGATGGGCATATGTATGCCCTCCCATTCATTGATAAAGCGGCTGTGTGGTATAGAGGCCCAATGTGGTACAACGGGGAATTCCTAAAGGCGCTTAACGTAGAAGAGCCCAAGACCACGGAAGAATTGTATACGTATCTCAAGCGTGTCAAAGAAGAAGATCCGAATGGCAATGGCCAGCAAGATGAAATTCCGCTGACTTCTGTAAAACTGGATGATCTTCGCATGTTCTTCTTCGGCTTCTGGGGAATGTACAACGAAGGCATCTATTCTGATAAGGACGGAAAAGTTCACTACCCTTATCAAGAAGAAGGTTATAAAGGGTATCTGACATTCATGAATCGCTTGTGGAAGGAAGATTTGCTGGATCATGAGACCTTCTCTCAAACAGGCGATCAGAAAAAAGCTAAAGGTGAAAGCAACAAACTTGCACTGTTCAACGATTACCATCCATACTTCACGCTCGGTGGTGAACCTAGCACGGATCATCCGCTGATGACACCCGTGAAGAGTGAGGTAGCAGACTCTCCGGTATACGGCAAACACCCGGGTATGTCGGCTCGCGGTACCTTTGCTATTACGAGCAGTAACCCGTCACCTGAGGCGACGATGCGATGGATCGATTACTTGTACAGCTATGAAGGTGCGACTCTGTTCAATCAAGGTCCGGAAGGTGTGTTATGGCAATTCAAAGACAAGGAAAATCACGTAAAAGAGTGGCTTCCCGTTCCTGGGGGTGGGGATCGTGAGGAATACCGCGGTAAAATCACGCCGAACTTTGGTATCTTGACACCTGGCATTAATGATCCCGAAGTAGCGAAGGGTCTTCGCACCGAATTTGATGAGTGGATTGACCAGCAGAATCAAGAGAAGTTGGTACCTATCGGAAAAGCACCATTTCCTAACGTTTATTTGACGAATGAAGAGCAAAGCGAAGCAACCGCTCTATTGTCTGACCTGGATACGTACGTTAAACAGATGGAAGCGAAGTTTGTGACCGGCCAGGAACCACTTGAGAACTGGGATAAGTACATTGCACAGATGAAGAAAATGGGCAGTGACCGTATCATCGAACTGTATCAGGGGGCATATGACCGCTGGAATTCGGGGCAATAAAGCCCATCAAGGTACATCCCATGCAGAAAGACAGCAGTTAGCTTCAATAATGTTAGCTGCCTTAAATTTTTCGCATATAAGAATTCTCGGGGGAGGTGGACCGTTATGCAAAAATGGTTTGAAGAAGCCAAGCTGGGGATATTCATCCACTATGGCATCTATGCGGTAGACGGGGTTGCGGAGTCTTGGTCCTTCTATAATGGCAGGATGTCCCATGAAGAATATATGAAACAACTGGATGGGTTTACGGCTTCGGAATTCAACGCGGAGAAGTGGGCGGACCTGATTGAAAAGTCTGGAGCCCGGTATGCGGTGCTGACAACGAAGCATCATGATGGCGTTGCGT
This sequence comes from Paenibacillus sp. 37, assembly GCF_008386395.1. Classification (NCBI taxonomy): domain Bacteria; kingdom Bacillati; phylum Bacillota; class Bacilli; order Caryophanales; family Paenibacillaceae; genus Paenibacillus; species Paenibacillus sp. 37. The sequence goes on from NZ_CP043761.1 coordinate 1,388,566, forward strand.
TATGGGATACGCAATATAGCGATCTCAATGTTGTCAAACAGACACCAGCGAATCGTGACATTGTGAAGGAATATGCGGAAGCGATTCGGGAAAAGGGCATTCATCTGGGGATGTATTTCTCGCTGATTGATTGGTCACACCCGGATTATCCTAGCGTGTATGAAGGTGGAAAAGTACCGGAGGATCTCAGTAGTGTCAACCGGCATTCAAGTCCTGTGGACGGCGTTCAGGATCAGGCAAAGTGGCAGGAGTTCCTGCAATTTAATAACCATCAACTGGGAGAGATTTTAACAAATTACGGAAAGGTGGATCTGCTGTGGTTTGATGGGGACTGGGAACGGAGCGCCCAACAGTGGAATCTGCCGGAGTTCAAGCATTATCTTCAATCTTTTAACCCGGATATCATCATCAACTCCCGCCTTCAAGGTTATGGGGATTACAAAACGCCTGAGCAGGGCATTCCGATTACAAGACCGGAGGGACCCTGGGAATTCTGCACCACAATCAATACATCTTGGGGTTATGTGCCAACAGATCATAAATACAAGTCGTTAAATCAGATCATTCGAATGTTCTGTGACTGCATTTCCATGGGCGGTAATATGTTGCTGGATATCGGTCCGCGTGAAGATGGCACCATCGATCAGAGGCAGGAGGATATTCTGCTTGGACTGGGAGCTTGGATCCGAACCCATGAAGAGGCCGTCTTCGGCACGGGTGAAGGCATTATGCCTCGCTATTATCTGGGGGGAAGCACCGTATCCGAGGATCGAAAGACGCTGTACCTGCTTGTGTATGACGATCCAAAAGAGAATGTGTGCATCAAAGGTCTCTGCAATCAGATCAAGAAAATTACCGTGCTGCATTCGGGCAAAGAACTCCATCATGAGATTCATGGAGGCGTGCCATGGTTCAATATTCCGGGAACAACGTGGATTAAGATGACCCCGGAGGACACACATGAACAGGTGACCGTTCTTAAGCTCGAATTCGATGAGGAGCTGGAAATGTACGGCGGCGCTGGAGCCGTTGTCACCCATAACTAACTATTAGGGGGAGGGCGTGTGCCGATAGATGCATGCCCTCCCTTACGAATTGGAGAGAGTGACATGAACAGAAGTGGAGTGCCAGAGCCCAAGATTGAGTATGCTCCCAAACATTATATATGCAATCGTGCGCAGGAACCGTTGGTATTAGACGGCCGTGTGGATAAGGCATTTTGGGATACGGCCCATTGGACAGATGATTTCGTTGATATCGAAGGTGATATTCGTCCAAAGCCAGAGAAACAGACGCAGGTAAAAATGCTGTGGGATGACGACTATTTCTACTTTGCTGCCGAGCTGATGGAAGATCAGATATGGGCTACCCTGACTGAGCGTGATTCCGTTATTTTTTATGATAATGACTTCGAGATTTTTATCGATCCCGACGGGGATTCCCATCAATATTATGAGTTTGAGATCAATGCGCTCAATACCGTATGGGACCTGTTATTAGTGAAGCCTTATCGGGATGGTGGGCCTCCGGTTAACGGTTGGGATATCAGCGGTCTCAAGACGGCCGTATATATCGATGGGGAACTGAACAATCCTGGTGCGGATAACCGAAAATGGAGCTTGGAAGTTGCGATTCCCTGGAACAGTCTAAAGGAATGCGCCGAAGAAAACCGTCCACCTGCACCAGGTGAGTTCTGGCGTGTCAACTTCTCACGTGTGGAGTGGCAGACCGAGGTACAGGGCGGTGAGTACCGCAAGGTGCTGAATCCGGAGACGGGCAAACCTTATCCAGAGGACAACTGGGTGTGGTCACCTATGGGTATTATCAACATGCATTACCCGGAGTTATGGGGTTATGTTGTATTCTCGGATGACGGAACGGATCAGTCGTTTGAGTTGCCGGAAGACGAACGAATCAAATGGGAGCTTCGCAAGCTCTACTACCGTGAACGCAATTATTATGAAACCCATGGTGAATTTACACAGGATGTGAAGCTGCTTATGGGTGAGGAATCATGGAGTTGTGAGCCTGTTATTGAAACGACTCGCAGCCTGTTCCAGATTACTGCGCCGTCTTCGGACGGAACGGCCTTGATCTGTATTCGGGAAGACGGAAAGCTGTGGAAGGAGTGAGAATGCAATGACCAGCCAAACCTTGGTATTTTCCCTTGATGCACAGTCATTGGAGAGAATCGAGCAGAAGTTCCAGGAGAAGGTACGTTTTGCAGAGGCCCGCAAATCGGAATTGTTTCATGTTTTTCAGCAGGAGCTAACGCATGAAGAGGCATGGGCGTTGAAGGTTGTCTATGCCTATATGCCGGTAAACGACATGGCTGATTATAACGGGGACTTGTTCTTAAGTCATGTGCGACGGGCTTTGGACACTCGCAAACGTGTGCCTTGGGGAGAACGAGTTCCTGATCATTTGTTCCTTCATTTTGTATTGCCTTATCGCATAAATACGGAAAATATTGAAGATTTCCGCGGTTTGATCTATGACGAATTAGCCGAGCGGACAGCGAAGTTATCCATGGCTGATGCCATTCTGGAGACCAATTACTGGTGTCATGAGAAAGCGACCTATATTGGTAGCGATCTGCGCACGATATCACCGCTGACGATGATCCGGAATGCTCGTGGTCGATGTGGCGAAGAATCCACGCTGGCGGTGGCCGCTCTTCGCAGCATCGGTATACCTGCCCGTCAGGTCTATACGCCGCGCTGGGCTCACTGCGACAGCAATCATGCTTGGGTAGAAGCCTGGGCAGATGGTCAATGGTATTACATCGGGGCATGTGAGCCGGAAGCCCGTCTGAACCAAGGATGGTTCAGCCCGCCAGCCCGCAGGGCCATGCTGATTAATACAAGGATCTATGCCGACTATCCCGGACCAGAGGATATTACGCTCTCGGAAAAGGGATTTACGGAAATTAATTTGCTTGAGAACTATGCGCCCACACGCAACATCTATGTGAAGGTGAAAAATGAACAGGGAGAGCCCGTACCCGGCGCGAGTGTTCGTTTTGAGCTGTACAATACGGCTGAATTCTATCCGATTGCCGAAATTAGGACGGATGCACAAGGGGAAGCGACCTTTAAGACTGGCTGTGGTGACCTTTTGATTCGTGCAGTTAGCGGCGGCAAGTGGAGTGAGATCCTATTCAAGGCTCAGGAAAACAAGGTTATCGAACTGGTGTTAGACTCGGCAGAGCAGCCTACAGGGAGTGCAGATTTCGATATGGTCCCTCCGCCTGAAGGGAAAGGAGAGGTCGGGACTGCGTTACCCGAAGAGAAGATGCAGGAACACAACCGTCGTCTGGAGGAAGGAGCGCAGATCCGTGGCAGGTACGAAGACACTTTCCTGAGTGAGGAGGAAGCTGTCTCGTTATCTAAAGGGGTTGGACTTCCCTCCGTACGTGTATGGGATATTCTCCGCAAGGCACGGGGGAACAGCCGGGTAATTGCAGCTTTCCTGGAGGAACGTTCCAATCCATACGGTGAGTGGCCGCTCCGGTTGCTGGAGTCGATGAATGAAAAAGATTTAATTGATACTTTTCGCCAGACGCTGGATGATCATCTGATTGGTGCACTCTCGCAGCAAGGATCATGGGCGGAAGATACGTTTGTGAGATACATCCTGTGTCCGCGGATTTCCTATGAGATGCTGGTCCCTTATCGAGGTGTATTCCACAATGCCTTTTCGGCAGATGAGGCGGCAGCGTTCAGGGAGAATCCCTCGACACTTGCCCGAATGCTGGAACAGCAATATGAATACTATGAAGATCTTCCTAATCTAAAAGGCAAAGGGAATCCAATAGGGACGTTTAGTCTAATGAAGGGAGACTCTCAGTCGCTGGATATTTTGTTTGTGGCTGTATGTCGCAGTTTGGGTATTCCAGCCCGATTACATCCGAGCGCACAGAAACCACAGTATCTAAGTGACAAAGGCTGGGAGGATGCAGTGTTTAGTCTCACCTCACCTCAAACTCAAAAGAGCACAAGCTGGGGAATGCTCCATCTTCATAGGGATATAAAAGTTCCGCAGGATACACCTGAAGCATCTTATTTCGAAAATTTCTCGTTTGCCCTTCTGGAAGATGGCGTCTACAAGACGTTGATTTATCCTTATGGCAGTACGGATGTCTATAGTGAGCCATATGAGGTTGAGGCAGGAGCTTATCGCTTAACGACAGGCATTCGGATGAAAGATGGAACGGCAAAAGTACGATTCGTTTACTTTACCGTGAACGCTGGAGATACCACTGAGGTTGTCTTGTCTTATCGCGAGACTGAGGTTGATATTCCTGTACTGGGTAAACTGGCACCAGGAAGTATACTGACCCGTCTGAATGGTACAGAGGTAGAACTGGAGGAACTTCTGGGATCGGAGGGTGCCATTGCTGCCTGGATTGAACCGGAGCGGGAACCGACCAAACATCTGATTCGTGAACTGTGCGAGCTGGCAGAGCCGCTGGATAAGTTGGGTATTCCAATCGTACTCATGATCGGAGATATGGAATGGAACGCTTCTTTTGACCCTGTTGGTTATCCAAAGCTGCCTGTACGTACGGTTTTTGTACAAGATTCCAGTTATGCTTCCTTGTCTGGCTTCATTTCGAAGCCTGCGGCTTATGAAGCGGGTTATCCACATCTGTTTGTGCTGGATACTCTGCATCAAGTTCGTTATTCGGCTTCCGGGTACAAGATTGGTACCGGGAAGGAAGCCTTGCAGATTGCTGCTGCGATATCTCAATCATCGATTGGATCGGAGTGAAGAGAGTGATGAAATATATTGCTGCGGGTTATGCCGTTGATTCAGTTCTTCCTGACATGACACATGAGGATCTGTCGAAGTTAACACATCTGAACATAGCCTTCGGACATGTCAAGAATGATGCAATCACTACCGAGCATTTAAAAAATGGCCATGTGATCCAGAACATCAAGCGGGAGCATCCAAATCTTAAAGTGCTGTTGTCTGTAGGCGGATGGAGCGCTGGCGGTTTTTCCGAAGCCGCCTCAACCCAGGCGGGGAGGGACAGCATGGCTGCATCGGCGTTTAGGGCGCTGGAGGAATATCCTTTTGACGGGATCGATCTGGACTGGGAATATCCTTGTTACGGTGAAGCTGGTATCGCATCCAGTCCTGATGATAAACGGAATTTTACCTTACTTCTCAAGACGATGCGGGAGGCACTGAGTGCCAAGGGAGAAGCGGATGGCCGTCATTATCTGCTCACCATTGCAGCAGGGGCTGATCAATACTACGTTGATGGCACAGAGATGGCCGAGGTGCAGCAGTACCTGGATTACGTGCAGTTGATGACCTATGATATGCGCGGCGGTTTTCAGGTTCTGACCGGACACCATACGAATCTGTACACGCCAACAGGAGATCTGTTTCGAATTAGTACGGATGCTTCCGTGGCCCTGTTTGTTCGAGCTGGTGTCCCGAAGGAGAAGATTGTGATCGGAGCTGCGTTCTATTCCCGGATCTGGAATGAGGTTCCTGACCGAAACCACGGGCTCCATCAAATGGCTGGTAGCACAGGCGGCTATGGTCCGTCATTTGCCGAGCTGGAAGCGAAGTACATTAACAAGAATGGCTTCACTCGTTATTGGGATGAAGAAGCCTGTGCACCGTTTCTGTTTAATGGGTCCAGCCTCATATCTTATGATGATGAAGAATCGATCCAATGCAAATGTGATTACGTAAAGGAGCAAGGTCTGGCCGGCATCATGTTCTGGGAGTACGGCTGTGATCCGACTCACCGTTTGCTGGATGCAGTGCATCAAGGACTTCAACATTTCCCGGCTGAGAAATAGGATCATTACACCGGTCGCCACGGATCGATATACGTATACGAACTGATCCCAATACCAAACCTCCCCTAACCATGTGGTCAGGGGAGGTTTCTATTTATTCAATAAGCCTTTTATCCAGTACATTCCTCGTCATCATCATCCGGGGAATCGGCGGAGCCGTTGGGACGGTGCAATTTACGGTATTGCCCTGGGGTATAACCCGTCTCTTTTTTGAATTTGCGGATGAAGTTTGGTGTATCCAGGTAACCGACACGCGTGATGATATCTTTTAACGGATCGGTAGTATGCAGCAGTAGTCGAATGACCTCATCCATCCGTTTCTGCCAGATATATTGGGTAAAGTTCATGCCGATCTTTTCTTTGAAAGAACGACTGAAATAGGATGAAGAGATCGTGAATTTCGATGAAATCGTACCTAAACTGAGATCATAATCAGAGAAATTGGCATCGATATAAGCAACGATTTCATCCATAAGAGAGCTTTCTTCCGTCTCACTCTTCGCCTCGACATGGGCGCAGATTTCGGCGGCGAGGCCTGTCAGTTTTTTCTCCAAATCCTCCAACGAGTCGTAGGAAGTGATCCTTGGAAGTTGATCAACCACATGATGGATTCCAAGCTCCGAAGCGGTTTTGAGCATGGTATTCAGAATATCAAAGCAGATGCAACGCAGCAGCGGTACAGACGGCATTTCGGATTTCAGGGTATTCAACGCAGTTGACACCATCTGAACCGCCACATCATAGCTGCCTTGTTTTAAGCTCTGAACCAGCTTTAATAACACATCCTTAGGGACCCAGAAGGAAGAATCCTGTACATCGGAACCGGAAAGGTTGTTAAAATATGTACTGGTGCCCTGTCCATGCAGCATCGATGCTTCCAGAGCGGTCGAGGCCTCAATGTAGGACTGATTCAGCTGTTTCGGATAAGTGTACCGATTGCCTATCCCGATTGCGGGCGCGACCCCGGTGTGTTCTGTCACCATCCATTGCAGTTTTTCAACGATAGGCTCCATACGGGTATTCAGGCTACCTTCATGCCCAATTTCGGCATCGAATCCCACGATAAGGGCCAATTGGTCTGCCTGTGGCAGCTCTACGCCGTAAGCATAAGCAGACAACTCGGGCAGCTCCACATCGTTCATCAGCTGCATGACAGTAGGTTGCTCGGGGTTATCACCGATAGGAAAAGCATGCATTTCCCAGCCCATGATCATGACAAAATAATGGGATCGGTTAAAGCGTATGCCAAGCTTATCCGTAAACTCAGAGGGAAAATCTCCGGTGTGACCGTGCTTCAGCAACATGAGCAAAATATGATTGCGAGCATAGGGCTCCTGAAGATCTACGCGCTGACTATAATCATGCAGTGTTTTTTTTATCCATTCCAGCTCGTTGGTGGTGGAGGATGGATCAGGATCATTCTTCAACCGAATGAACTCCATTAAGTCTGAAATCGGATGGTACTGTCTTCGGGCCAACATAATGGCGAGGAACGTGCCCATCACCACCATGAAGGAGAAAACAAGAACAACAAAGGTGCGAATATGAACGATTCGGCTAAAAAATTGGTTGCTGGGCATAGCGGTTACATAAGTCCAACCCGCATCCGATTTAACGGATACAACCGAATGTGGTTCTTGATTTAAGGAGATGCTGTGCGTTCCGGGTTCAAGAACAAACAGAGCGTTAACTTCCTGTTCGGATATGATTTCTCCCTTGTAATTGGCTGCCAGTACTTGCCCGAAATTATCGAAAATATAAGTCATCCCGTGATAGTCGCTGAGGATGGAATCAATTAGGCCCGTCAGATTGGACTCGTGAATCAGGTACATGACGGTTCCATGGGCGGGCGTATTGTTAGGTGCAATCGGTACAAGGTAGGCCAGCATGGAATTGGGTATTCTGGTTCCTTGGACGACCTGCTCCGCTGGACGTATCGTGGGGGACTGTACGCTATTCAAATCCCGGATCATGTCTGTTTTGTTCCACGTAGTAAATTTGTAGCGACCAGTGAATACATCCAGGTTCTCAGAACCTTGAGAAGAATAGATGTTATCATCTCCACGGAAGAACAGGAATAACTCATCGATAATGGAACTGGTGGCTTTGTATTTGACCAATGCGCCGATTGATTCCCGACTATAGTACGGATGGTGGGTCCAATATCGCGTTAACTGCTCATCGTAGGCGATGCGAAAAGCAATGTCTTGGAGTTCCTTCATGCGATCATCAATGACCGTTTTGGCTTGAGTGAGCTGATTGACATTGGTCTGTTCAATCTCTGAACGGAGCGTGTCCACAGCGTTGTGATAAATAATGATGGTTAAAATAACAAGAGGGATCAGGAAAATGGAGATATAGGATAGTGTGTACTTAAACAGAAGCTTGGACTTGAAGTGATTCCATTTCATATCTGCAACCTCCCGTTTTTCTTTCGTGCTGCAGCGATAGCGCTATCATATGGGCAGTGAAGGTATTGCCAAGATGGTAGCTGCTGGGGTGTTCCTTCTAAAAATACTAGGAGAACTTCTCTAATAAAGCAATGGTTCTTTTATAAATTCCAGTGCAATCCGTAAGAAAGATATAGTTATAGCAAAATCCCCTCAAAGTTCACTCATTTCCTTATGCTACCACACAAGGCTTTTCAAAGAGTATCTACTTTAAGGGGATAATTTTAGCTGATCATATATTATATTTTCTATTACTGAATATAGGAGTTAAAACGATTATTCGTTCAGAGGTTCATAGTCAAACCAATCGAAACTTGCAGGTGTAGACTCCTCCGATGGAGCATAAGCGTACATGGCGATCATCACACCAGTGAAACCACTCGCCACTTCGGTAGATAACAGATGTGTTTCTCCTGAACCCACTTCAATGGCATCGGATGAACCTTGCTGGTAGAGGAACGTGAAGTGATTACGGTCAGCCTTGATTTGTATTACAACAGGCCCCTTGTCACAGTCAAGCACCTGTTCGGTTCGCATAGAGCCGACGGTTCGTCGCAATACGATTTTCTTCTGCCCATCGACCTGTGTTACAGCCAAATCGTAATGATATTTATCATTCATAAATAAGGTTAATCCAGCTTCCTCACCGCTCGCATTTGGCTCATAATACAGCTCGGTGGCCGTATTGCATAAGAAATGGCTCAATCGACGCCCAACAAAGGCTGGATTTCTACCCTCATCGAGCGATACCGAATTCCCCCGCAGGATGAGTTGTCCGGGATTTTCTGTGAGTGTCCAACTATTCGGAGCCGGGTTCCGCAAGAAGATCCAGTTCATGTCCAAGGTTGGTTCGTCAAAATGATCCCGGGCAGCCTGAGGTGACCAAGGGTGCTGAGGCAATGAAGGTCCAGTCATCACCGGTTCAATATGTCCATCAACACCAATTGTCGGCCAATCGTTATCCGTCCATGTGACAGGTGCCAGGAACGTTTCACGTCCCAGATGGTGCCGCATGGGGTAACCTGCTGGACGGATGCCAAGACATACGGCCCACCAGCTTCCATCCTGGATCTGGATAAGGTCTGCATGTCCAGTTGCATGGATACTGGTTTTCATGCTTCGATTGGACAGAATTGGATTATGAGGACACGGATCAAATGGTCCGTATGGCTCTGTGCTTCGAGCAATGGTCTCCATATGACCATACTCGGTTCCACCTTCGGCGATCATCAGATAGTAGAGGTTATTTATTTTATACATGTGGGGAGCTTCGGGGGCTGCGCCTCCGGTTCCGGTCCAGATTAATCGGCTATCCGTTAGTCTGGCTCCGGTCATGATGTCTATCTCGCATTGATAGATGCCCTCGCCTTCATCGCCGTTACAGGCCGTTTGAAAATACACATGTCCATCTTCATCAAAGAGAAAAGAGGGATCAATGCCGCCCTGATCAACAAAAATCGGAGCAGACCATGGTCCCTCGGGCTGGGCACTACGTACATAAAAATTCCCGCCGCCGCTGACATTGGTTGTTGTCATATAGAACCAGCCATCATGGTACCGGAGAGTAGGGGCATAAATGCCGCCAGAGTTGCCCGCGTTTGCTAGAGGGAGTTGCTCCGTTGTTGTGAGGACATGGCCGATCTGTCGCCAGTTCACAAGGTCTTTGCTGTGGAAGATGGGCACACCAGGGAAATATTCAAAGGTACTGGTTACCAGATAATAGTCTTCATCTACACGGCAGATACTTGGATCTGGATAAAACCCCGGAATGACCGGATTGGTATATTTCATCATGTTATGCTCCTATTCATGTCGAAAGTGTAATATGGACCTGGACGTATGAGAGATATCCTTGCTACAAGGGGCATTATATCGTCTTCAATCATTTCCAACCTTGATTTTTCGGTCCTCGAATAGCATGATATAGACATTCAACCCAACATGGTTTGCGGAGGGGAATGCTTTTGAGTAATGCATATTTGAGATGGTTTACCTCGGATCATCAACAATTTCCGTTTTTTATTCAGTACGGTGGACATGTTGAGGACATGGAGCTTCATAATCATATGGATTTTACGGAACTTGTGATTGTTCTGAATGGTCATGCAACCCATGTGGTGAACACCGAAGAATTTTTTATTAAAAAAGGGAACGCATTTGTGATTAATGGTGACACCCATCATGCGTATAAAGACCCTCATGATTTTAGGATCTGTAATATTATGTTCAGTCCCGAGATGCTTGCTTCGGCCGGTCCCGATCTGAGAAAATCTAACGGCTTTCAGGCGTTGTTTGTTTTGGAACCGTTGTATCGTAATATTCACTCATTTCCGAGTAAACTTTCGTTATCCATTTCCAGTCTGGAGTATGTGGAATCACTGATATCGTTCATGATTGAGGAGTATCAGAGTAAACAGCAAGGGTATCAGACGATGTTGATCTCACGTCTTACGGAGATGGTTGTTTATTTATCGAGACAATATGATACGCAGGAGAAAGGGATTGAAGGTAATAATCTGATGCATCTGGCCAATGCCATTTCATTTATTGAAGATCATTATCTGGAGCCACTGTCGCTAGAGGATATTGCGGGGAAGTCGAATATCTCCATAAGGCATCTGAACCGGATTTTTCGATCCTATTATCAGATGACCCCGATCTCTTATCTGCAAAAGTTGCGTCTGGAGAAGGCTTGTCATTTGTTGAAAAACGGGAATCTGTCCATCACGGAAATTTCGTATGAATGTGGATTTAACGACAGTAATTATTTCACCCGCCAGTTCAAGAAAGCCTTTGGTAAGTCTCCCAAAACATACAGGCAGAATCATTAACACCCGAATGAATATGATGTGTGAGCCGGGAGAGGTGAACAGAAATTCTGGGCCGAGATTCGCCAACGTATAAATCCAAAAAAATAAGCAGGACCATCTTACGAGGAGGTCCTGCTTTCGTATTTTCAAGGGTTTTTAATAATCCAGAAGCCGTCCGTGATCATGCCACTGACCGTACATTTTATTTTCCTTTGTGTTGGTTATGAACTTATCTAATCTGCTCTGGAATAATGCTGGCTGATTCTTAACACTTTGGATCGTATCGATCCGAACGTTTTGATACAGGTTAGGGAAGGCCATGAAATTTGCATAAACCTGATGGTCTTCTTTCAGCCTTTGTTCGATCACACCATCAATTATGAAAGCATTTGGCTCCATAACAGGAAGAACCTCTCTACCCTCGTCATGCATGAAGCCCAACTTTTCAAGTCGACGGACACGTTCCTTGTTCAATTCTGTCCATGAGCTACGTTTGCTTCGGGGAGATAATCTCTGTGCCAATCGAGTCTCGGATATTTTCTTTTTGACCCCATCGATCCAGCCAAAGCATAGCGACTCCTCAACCACATCCAAATACAGTAGAGTATCCGGAGTGGGTTTCAAGCTAACCATGACCCAGCAAGATTTCTGGACTTTTCCATGCTCCTGCAACCAACTTCTCAATTCTTCCCTCGATGTCACGGGGATACAATGTACATTCTCCATCGCATCGTTGTCTATACTTGAGCCGGTTCTTGATACCAGAAGAGAGAATAGTCGTTCATGACGGAGGCATGCCCCAACTGACGCAGCATGGTAGACACATTGCCTCGGTGGTAGGTCCCGTGATTGACCAGATGGAATACCATTTCCGATAAGCTGGTTTCGCGGACGCCGGCAAATGGATTATCGAGCAGCACGGTTTGTTCAAGATTAGTTTGGCCTTGGAGCCATTCGCTGTATTGTGCCGACAGATCGGCAAACATTTGCATGTACTCATCTATTGAACCGTGAATTTCACCATTGAGAGGCATGCATGCCTGGAGTGCCTCGGGCATACCGGTGCCCGTTAACACCAGATACCACATCTTATCCACTGCGTAGATATGGCTGAGGGCATGGGCGATGGTTGGAAATGAACTGTTCACTTCCTGACTCAGCACAGAAGAGGGGAGTTCTTTGATTCTGTTCAGGATGGTTTGATTAGCCCATGCGTTGTAGTTATACATTTGTTCCGGATGATTCATGAATGATCGTCTCCTTTAATTTGGCGAGGGATGTGGTTACTTACTAAAATGATTATAAAAAAAGAAGTATGACAACAGCGTGTCATACTTCTTCATAGAATTTAAGTGCGTCTCGAAGCTGTTCTTTCAGAATACCTCGTAATTCAATCGGTTCAAGCACCTCAGCGCCACTTCCCAAACTAAGCAGAAACGACCATAACCACTTGGCTTGTAACGGTTGATAAACCGAGATGCGCATCGTCATACTTCCATCCTCGTGAAATTGCTTATCTGCCTGTTGAAAATGATCCATGGCTTCCGCTAGCGCTTCCGGGTTCACCCGAAATACAACATCACTTACCTGATCTTGCCATGATGGATCTGACACAACATTCTCTTGGGGAAGCTCAAGGTGGGGTTGGAAGTGTTCCGATGTCAGTTGCACGTTCATCATCCGGGACAGTCGGAACTCGCGATAATCCTGCCGTGTCTGGCAAAATCCGTATACATACCAATTACGATATTTAAAATGAAGTCTTAAAGGTTCCAGATGGCGGGGTGTATGTTCATTCTTTGTATTGATGTAGTCAAAACGGACAACCTGATGATCCGTAATCCCTTTACGCAGATGAGGAAGGGCGTCAGGTTCTGTTCGGCGAGTCTCCAGATCCACCGACAGACTTGAGGTTTGATGCTCCGGTCCAATCGTTTGCAGACGTTCAATCGTGCCTTGTGCACGTGCATCTTCGAATACTGTGGATAGACTGCTCAGGACCGTGATCAGGGAATCCACATCATAAGAACCGAGCAAGCTTTTATCCATCTTGTATCCGTCCATCATGCCGTAGCCGCCTTTGAGTCCCTGATGGGAGACGACCGGGAAGCCGGCGGCACAGATTACATCAATATCCCGATAGATCGTTCTTGGGGACACCTGAAACTCTTCCGCCAAGGTGGAAGCAGACAATACTTCGTGGTTCAGCAGTTTGTATATGATTGAGATTAATCGCTCCAATTTCAAAAGGTATCCCCGCCCGTTATTCCATTTTGTCATTACAGGCCATTATTATATCACAACAAAAAAAGAGTGCTGGATAGCACCCTTTCGAAGACACATGATTGTTGTTGTGTTGAACAGTTACGTTAGCAGATCGGTCGAACTTCATATCGAGTGAATAGTCAGAGATGACTCTACTCTTCTTGCACGTTATAGAGAACCCGAGCGAGCAGATTCTGTCCATAGTTTCCGAAGTTTTTGCCAAAGATCGTTAAGCCCCGTTTGTTCAAAGATCCGTCGGTAACCGCAATGCGGAAGTGAATATCGCTTTTGTAATCCAGCCCAATCTGGTCCAGCGTTACATCCGAGATACGACATCCGTCGATATAGCTGCCCTCTTGCGTAATCCGAATCAGCTTCAGCATACCGTACTGATTCAAGTGGGGAGGCCACCATTCCGGGTTGAAGGTCCCGCGTGTATTACCGAAATCCCCTGGGCTCGTCCAGCAACCAATCTCAATACCGTTGACATAGAAGTAAATATCCGAAGGGTAATTGTCACAAAAGCCAGGGGCCTCCGAACCCAGTTCCATCGACAACTGAATTTCGCTAAAGGACTGATTAGGTTTGAGATAGTTTGGAATCCGATACTCGAGATAACCCTCGGCCAGCCAGATCATCTCCGCATCAATTCGCAGTGGATCAGCAAAGTACCGCGGATCATCGAACTCTCCAACAATGCTGTCCCGGGTAGCGAGACCACATGTAGGTGCGGCCTGATAATCGCTGTAATGACCGACCTGAATTTCTACCTCATAACGATTGTTAATCTCTTGTGAACGCAGATCAACCATCAATTTTTCCTCATTGAGATAACATATCTTCTGGATTCCATGTTTGCCAACAGCGGTGTTGATCTCGATCAATCCGCTCTCTTCAAGCTTCTTGATGTGCATTGTGATGGCACCATTGCTCAGTCCCAGTTTGGTTGCGAGATCATTGAGATTAAGGCTTTGGTTCTTGGCCAGCAGCTCGATAATCTGAATCCGGATTTCCGAACTGAGCGCTTTGAAGATATTCACACCCGACATCAGATCTTTAATATAAATCATAGGTGGATTTCCTTTCCCCGTTCTGAACAAAGTCTTCGACACAGACATTTGCACATTTATATGTTTTATTTCAGATAATTATAAATCATTCCCTCATGGAAGGGAAGGGTGGAGAAATAGAAGCCAAAACCCTTGTGTATAGCGCAAATACGAATATATAATCTATATTTAGTTCACTATTCCGGTTAAAATAAGTGTTAATCAGTTCACATATATTTGAAATATACCATTGAAATGTCATGTAACCGCTTTTATAATCCTATTATACCTAAATTGATTCATTACTTCATGAACCTAATTAACCATTTGATCAGGAAAGGTGGAGTTTGGTTTGGAAAAGTTAAGCAATGTGAAGAGGGTTATGTGGAAACGGTTGGCGTTACCGGCATTACTTGTGATGGTATTACTGCTGGCAGGTCAGTCAAAGGCTTTGGCGGCGTTCTGGAATCTGACCGGAGATACCGCTGTTCATGATCCGTCGATTATCAAAGAGGGCAGTTCCTGGTACACCTTTTCAACCGGCCCGGGTATTCAAGTATTGAAATCCGATAATGGATCGTCCTGGTATCGTGTTCCACAAATCTTCTTAAGTAAGCCATCCTGGTGGGCTTCTGCCGTTCCGGGACAAAGCGGATTGGATGTATGGGCACCGGACGTAGAGCAGTATAACGGAAAAGTGTGGCTCTATTATTCGATCTCGACCTTTGGTTCTAATCGGTCTGCGATTGGTCTTGCCTCAGCCAATAGTATCGGTGCAGGGCAATGGAAGGACGAAGGATTGGTGCTTCAAACCACGACCGCCAATAATTATAATGCCATTGATCCGAATCTGGTCATTGATGCTTCAGGCAATCCATGGCTGGCTTTTGGTTCGTTTTGGAGCGGTCTGAAGATTGTCAAACTGGACAAAAATACGATGAAACCGACAGGAAACATAACTTCCATTGCGGCGCGCCCGAATAACGGAGGTGCTATTGAAGGACCAAGTATTGTATATCGTGGCGGCTATTATTACCTGTTTGCTTCCATCGATTCTTGCTGCCAAGGGGTGAACAGTACTTACAAAATGGTCTATGGGCGTTCAACCAGTATAACAGGCCCTTATGTGGACAAAAACGGAGTCAATATGCTGAATGGTGGCGGGACGGTACTGGATACAGGCAATGTGAAATGGAAAGGTCCAGGTGGTCAGGACGTGTACAACGGCAATGTCATTGCACGACACGCCTATGATGCAGAGGATAATGGCAATCCGAAATTGCTGATTAATGACTTGCTTTGGGACTCGAATGGCTGGCCGAAATATTGATTTATTTTAGATAAATATAAAATGTTTTATAAAAGTATTGACTAAAGTGATCTGGATTTGATAAATTTAACAACAGAAATCTTATTTCATCCAATTGAATACGGTTACAAGTCCAGATCAGGAGGGGTTCAGATGGTAAAGAAAAAGAGTTGGGTCACATTTATGCTTCTTATGCTGGTAAGTGCACTGGTACTTGCGGGCTGTGGAGGAGGCAGCAGCGGTGCAAATGGGGACAAGGAGTTAACGTTTATGTTCCGCGGTGGGACAGATGAGCAGAAAGCATACCAAGCGGTGGTCAAGAAATTCGAAGAAGATCATCCGGGTGTGAAAGTCAAAATTATCGTAACGGCTGCGGATCAATATGCAACCAAGCTGAGAGCGGCAATTACCGGCAACAGCTTGCCTGACGTATTTTATATCAATCCGGGCGACGTGAAGGCGTATGTGAACAGCAATGTGCTGATGAACCTCACTTCGTATATTGAAAACAATCCGGATGTGGATCTCGATAATATCTGGAAATACGGCGTGGACCTGTATCGTTCTGACGGCCAAATGGCAGGTCAAGGTGACATCTATGGTATGCCGAAGGATCTGGGGCCATTTGCACTGGGTTACAACAAAACGTTGTTTGAAAAAGAGGGCATCCCACTCCCTGACAAGGATAAACCATACACATGGGAAGAGTTCATCAAGGTGAACCAGCAAGCGACCAAGGATACCAATGGAGATGGTAAACCGGATGTATACGGTACTGGATTCAACGTACAGTGGGCCCTGCAATCCTTTGTATGGAGCAACGGTGGGGATTGGTTGGATGAGACCAAAACAAAGGTAACAATTGATGATCCAAAATTCGCTGAAGCCTTGCAATTCTTCGCGGATATGCAGAACGTATACAAAATTACACCTTCCATTGAGGAAGCGCAAACATTGGATACGTATCAACGCTGGATGAAAGGTGAAATGGCTTTCTTCCCAGTAGGCCCATGGGATATGAGTACATTTGAGAAATTACCTTTCGATTATGATTTGCTGCCGTTCCCTGCGGGATCTACTGGTAAATCGGCAACGTGGATCGGATCTCTGGGAATTGGAGTATCCGCGAAAACGAAACATCCGGAAGAGGCAGCAGCATTGGTGAACTACCTTACGGCTTCGAAGGAAGGCATGCAGCAACTGGTAGATGCCAAGGTACAGATTCCGAACTTGCTTGATATGGCAGACGAGTGGGCCAAAGATACATCCACGAAACCAGCCAACAAACAGGAATTCATTGATATCGTTGAGGATTACGGCCGGGCACTGCCAGGTAACTACACGTACAATGCGGAATGGTATGACCTGTTCTTTACGGACATCCAGCCGGTATTGGATGGCAAGATTACAGCCGCAGACTATGTGAAGCAGCAACAACCAAAAATGCAAAAACTGCTCGACAAAGCGGTTGAACAAGAAAAGAAATCTCAGAAATAGTAGATAGGAAAGGGTGATGCCGGCAGCCTGCAATCATGCTGCTGGCATCATTCGTATTGGAACTTATTGGATTCCATACGGGCATGTGGCATTCGTTGATCGGCAAGGTTCAATCGAAGAATGCCACATGCTGATACTAGAAACAGGGGTGAACGCCGTGATTACGAAATCGAGTTTGTATCGCAAAGAGATGCTGTACGGATATCTGTTTATTTTACCTCCGATTCTTGGATTGCTGATCTTTGTCATGTTCCCGTTCCTCTACTCCCTTTATGGTTCCTTTACGGATTGGGACGGACTGGGACAGATGAACTTTATCGGTTTGGCCAACTTCAAGGATTTGCTGACGGATGACCTCTTCTACAAAGCGATGTTTAATACATTCTTCCTGATGCTCGGTATTCCGATTGGATTGTTGCTCGCATTGTTGCTGGCAATGGGTCTGAATCGTAAAATTCCCGGCACCACGACATTCCGAGTAATCTATTACATCCCGGTCATTTCTTCCCTCGCTGCCGTGTCCATTATGTGGAACTGGGCTTATAACGGGGATTACGGTCTGGTGAACCAGTTCCTTGACCTGTTTGGGATTAAAGGGCCTAACTGGCTTGCGAACAAAGACACGGTCAAACCAGCTCTGATTATTATGACAGTGTGGAAGGGTCTGGGATACACGATGTTATTGTACTTGGCGGCACTGCAAAGTGTATCACGTACATACTACGAGGCGGCTGAGCTGGATGGAGCCAATGGGTTCCAAATCTTCCGCAATATCACCTGGCCTATGGTGAAGCCAGTTACCTTTTTCCTCATTGTTACAAATATTATTGGGGGTTCCCAGATCTTCACCGAGATGAACATTATGACACCTACGGGTGGTCCCGAATATTCTTCGGCATCGATCGTTTTCTACATCTGGCAGAAAGCCTTCAGTAACTTGCAGATGGGTTATGCCTCAGCGATGGCCATGATTCTTGGTATTTTCATTTTTGTCATTACCTTGGTGCAATTCAAAATGAACGAAAAATCAGCCTATGATGGGGATTGATTGTCAAGGAAAGGAGTGAACCGGAGATGTCTTACAGTCAAAAGAGGAAATTAACAAACTCGATCATTTTTATCGTACTCGCGATTGGTGCGATTGCGATGATTGCACCACTGATCTGGATGTTGTCCACGTCATTGAAGGAGAAGCAGGATGTGTTCGCGCTTCCGCCTGTATGGATACCTGAAGTATTCCAATTTGGAAAGTATAAAGAAATCTGGGAAGCAGGCCCGCTGCTCAGCGGGATCAAAAACAGCCTCATCGTTGCGGTGAGTGTAACTGTGGTGGGTACGTTTACGTCCAGTATCGCTGCCTTTGCTTTTGCCAAGTTAAGATTCCCGCACAAAAACAAACTGTTTCTCGCATTGCTGGCATCCATGATGATTCCTTATCCGACAGTCATGATCCCACAATTCATCATGTTTGCAAAGCTGGGCTGGGTGGATACGCTGTTACCACTGATTGTTCCTGGCCTGTTCGGTAACGTCATCATGATCTTTTTCCTGCGTCAATATCTGCTTAGTGTGCCTGATGCGATTATTGAAGCAGCCAAAATCGATGGAAGTTCCTACTTCCGGCTGTACTCCAGTATTACGTTTCCACTCATCAAACCGGCGATTGCTGCACAGCTGATTCTCTGGTTCATGGGCATCTGGAATGATTATCTGGCACCAATTATCTATCTGAATTCACCGGAGAAGCAGACGTTACAGCTCGTTATCGCGAACTTCAATGCCACGTATGCGATTCAAACCGATTACCCACTTATTATGGCGGCGTCGATTGTAGCCCTGTTACCGGTATTAATCATCTTCCTGATCTTCCAGAAACAGATTATTGAATCGGTTGCCATTTCGGGAGTCAAGGGATGAACCAGCGGAAGAAATTCCGGCGGTGGTCGAATTCAGGAAAAGGAGTGGTTGCTTCCATGTTGTTATTGATGGTTGTTGGAGCTACGGGTTGTTCAGGAGAAACGGTGTCCCGTCCGGTCTTTCCTAAAGCTCCTCAAGATACTCAGTTGTATGACACCTCCATTTTGGACGATGAATCACGCTGGACGGTGAACAATGCGCATGATCCGGCCATTATCAAAACAGACCAGGGATACTACGTCTATTCCACAGACGTTCGTGTAGCAGGAGAAGCGAAACCCGGCGTCATGGTACGCAAATCAGATGATCTGATCCACTGGAAGTGGGTAGGTCAGGCTCTGCCGGGTATTCCGCAAGAAGCGCTGGACTGGACAGGTGCAGTCAATCTGTGGGCACCCGATGTGATCCAAGTTGGCGATACCTATCGGATGTATTATTCGGCTTCTTCTTTTGGCAGTACCCAGTCGGCCATTGGTCTTCAGACATCCTTATCTCCCGAAGGTCCATGGACAGATGAAGGACTGGTTGTAAAAACTTCTGCGAATGAACAGGACAAATTAAATGCCATTGATGCCAATCCCATCGTAGATGCCGAGGGCAATTCGTGGATGGTATATGGTTCATTCTTTGACGGCATTTATATTGCGCCACTCGACCCCGACACCGGGAAATTCAAGGACGAGGGTTATGGTACTCGCATTGCTGCTCGGGATCGTGCAACTGAAGAGGGCGCAGTGGAAGGTCCCTACATTGTGTATAACCCGGAGTTCAAAAAGTATTATCTGTTCGTCTCCTATGATTCCTTATTCGAGGACTATAACGTGCGGGTTGCGCGTGCCGATTCAATCACAGGACCGTATACGGACATAAACGGCAATAACATGCTGGATACGGAGTATCTGCCGCAATATGAGATCGGCACCAAAATTCTCGGCGGTTATCGCTTCACAGAAGGTGAAGGCTGGGTTGCGCCTGGACATAACTCCGTGTTGAAGGACGGAGACGATTATTACATCGTGCATCATGCACGGGGTGAGACGGATAAAAACTGGCCATATCTGCATGTACGCAAAATGTTATGGACGAAGGACGGCTGGCCTGTCGTTTCACCTGAACGGTACGCAGGTGAGACCACACAGGATATTCCGAAGTCCATGATTGCCGGGGCGTGGGAAGGAATGGCACTTGATCCGTCCGTGGACGGGCAGATTCAAGCCGTGCCTTATACCCTAACAAGCAACGGTAAAATTAAAAGCGAAAAAGGTTCAGGAACCTGGACCCTTGATGACAAACAAACACTGACACTGAAGTGGAAAGAAAGCCCATGGGGCGGAGCCTCCACAGAAGAGCTGAAGCTGCTGCCGTCTTGGGACTGGGAGCGAAGCCAGCCGGCAATCGTAGTGACAGGCCTCAATGACCACGGCGTGGCAGTCTGGGGCAAGCAGATCAGCGCAGCTGAGGAGTAAGGGGACGCCCAGCGAGCGCGGAAAGAGCGAGCTACTGCTCTATGGGTGCACAAGCAGTGAGGGGGAGGAAGGAGCCGCAGGAGCGAGTTTGGCATCCGATTTCAACCGCCAGGAGCGGTGGGAAAAGAAATTGGAGGACAAGAGAGCTCCAAGGCCCTGCCACCCCCGAACGTCCGCTGTGCATGACAAAGTTGGCCTATGTCTGAGGCCAATAATGCACTAAATATGGGGAGAGTTGACCCTGCGAAGCGGTCAACCCCATAAGACCGAGCCAACAAAAAGGCTCGAAGTGAGGTTGTAACCCAGCGAGCGCGGTAAGAGCGAGCTGCCGCTCCGAGGGTGCACAAGCAGTGAGGGGGAGGAAGGAGCCGCAGGAGCGAGTTTGGCATCCGATTTCAACCGCCAAGAGCGGTGATAAAAAGAAATCGGAGGACAAGAGAGCACCAAGGCCCTGCCACCCCCGAACGCCCGCTGTGCATGCAAAGCTAGTCTATAGCTCTGCGGCTTGCCTTGCATTACATGCGGAGAGTTGACCCTGCGAAGCGGTCAACCCCATAAGACCGAGCCAACAAAAAGGCTCGAAGTGAGGTTGTAACCCAGCGAGCGCGGTAAGAGCCGAGCGGCCGCTCCGAGGGTGCACAAGCAGTGAGGGGGAGGAAGGAGCCGCAGGAGCGAGTTTGGCATCCGATTTCAACCGCCAGGAGCGGTGATAAAAAGAAATCGGAGGACAAGAGAGCACCAAGGCCCTGCCACCCCCGAACGTCCGCTGTGCACCACCCAAAAAGGTTTTCGCTTTTTTCGCAATTGGGTTACATTCCCCAACTTCGAGCCAAACAACATTTGAAAGGGGAGCATTCCCATGACTGATTCTATTACATTTACTAATCCCATCCTGGAGCAGCGCGCAGATCCGTGGGTGTACCGTCATACAGACGGTTACTATTATTTCTCCGCTTCCGTACCAGCCTTTGACCGGATCGAGATCCGGCGAGCAGAGACGTTGGAAGAGTTAAGAGATGCTGAGCCGGTAACGGCTTGGACCAAGCGTGACACGGGGCCGATGAGTGCCAACATCTGGGCACCGGAGATTCATTTTATCGATGGCAAATGGTACATACACTACGCTGCGGCTCACACCAGTGAGACCAACGAAGGACTGTTCGATCACCGGATGTATGTTCTGGAGAACGATTCCGCGAATCCACTCGAAGGAGATTGGGTAGAAAAGGGACAGATTTACACACGGTGGGAATCATTCGCACTGGATGCAACAACCTTTGAACATAAGGGGATTCGCTATCTGGTCTGGGCGCAGAAAGATCCTGATATTGTGGGCAACTCCAACCTGTACATTGCCGAAATGGAGAACCCATGGACGCTACGCGGCGAGCAGGTTATGATCTCTACGCCTGAGTACGATTGGGAAATCATCGGCTTTAAAGTGAATGAAGGAGCAGCCGTGATGCATCGGAATGGGCGGTTGTTTATCGGCTACTCGGCAAGCGCGACCGATTACAATTATTGTATGGGTCTGCTCACCGCAGATGAAAATGCCGACTTGCTTGATCCGGCTAGCTGGGTGAAATCACCCGAGCCTGTATTCCAGACTTGTGAAGGGAACGGCCAATACGGTCCGGGGCATAACAGCTTTACGGTGTCACCGGATGGCAAGACCGATATTCTGATTTATCATGCGCGTAATTACAAAGACATCGAGGGTGATCCCTTGTATGATCCGAACCGTCACGCCCGTGCTCAAGTGATTCATTGGCGTGAAGATGGCACACCTGATTTCGGTGTTCCGGTTCCAGATGGCAGCGCAGTAGCTGAAGCAAAATAAGAGGTAATGAAACCTTGAATACGAGAGCCCTTAGTTAGCGAGTGATGCTGATTAAGGGCTCTTTTGTATGTGAACGATAAGATGGAGTGCCTGAACATATGTATCCTGGACACAAAACAAAGCAACCACAACGATGATTTCTGCGTATGAGAAAGATACAGATTACGATGCAGAACCTATTAGGAGGATCACATATGGATTCACGCGAGACGTTGGACTTGGAGCTTGAACAGATTTTGAAATGGGAGAAACAACAGAAAGACTTGTTTATTTGGGATAAAATCGGGCGTTTGCCCTTTGCGATGTTGGATAAAGTGATGCCTAAAGCGCTGAAACAGAAGATCGGCGATTCCCTGAATGACGTGGGTCAGTATGTGCAGAATGGGGGCAAGTTCCTCGTACAGAAGAAAAAAGTAGCCAAGCTGCTGCAAGAGGAAGCCGAGAAGTCCGGTTATTCCATGATAGATACGTCCTATCGTCTGGAGCAGGAAGCTGAAGCGGAGGGGACAGCGAAGATTCATAGTGTGGAGAATCTGCCACTTAAAGTGCTGGACCAGGTGGCTGATAACATTACCGAGAGCCGAACCAAATTTGCTGCGGCGCAGGGAGCAGCTACAGGGTTTGGTGGCATTGTAACTATTGCAGCAGATATTCCGATGGTGATGGGGCTTTCTCTGAAGGTACTGCAGGAGATGGCTCTATGTTATGGTTATGATCCGGATGAACCGCTGGAGCGTATCTTTATCGTCAAATGTCTGCAATTCTCTTCCGCCGATATTGTAGGCAAGAAGGCGATCATTGAAGAACTGGCCGCCTACGACGATCCGGACAAGCCAATTGAAGTGGTATCGCAGATGCAGGGCTGGCGGGAAGTGTTTAACTCCTACAGTGAATCCTTTGGTTGGAAGAAGCTGTTCCAACTCGTGCCTATTGCCGGCATGGTATTTGGTTCAGTGAGCAACAAAAATACGATCCGTGATGTAGCCGAAGCAGGTAAAATGTTGTACAAAAAACGGCTGATCCTTCAGCGTTTGAAGTAACATTACAGAAGAAGTTATATTACAGAAGAATATTTATATTGAAAGAGTTGAATTTGATATGTTAAACAAACAGGGTTTCTATGATCTTTTGGATCGCAATAATATCGTTTACGAAAGTATTGAACATCCCGCAGTATACACGATGGAGGAAATATTCTCTTATCAAATTCCACATACAGAACGTATCGTTAAAAATCTGTTTCTGCGTGATGACAAGAAACGCAACTATTATCTGGTGACGATTGCTGGAACGAAGTCCGTTGATTTGAGAAGTTTAAGCGAAAAGATACCTAGCCGCAAATTAAGTTTTGCCAGTGAAAAGGATTTGTTGGAATTCCTCGGATTGGAAAAAGGGCACGTCAACCCTATGGGGGTTTTTAATAATATTCAGAAAAACGTGACCGTAGTTTTTGACAAGGATCTAGTTGGTCAGAAAATCGGAATTCATCCGATGGAGAATACGGCGACGGTATTCCTTGAATTTGAAGATGTGAAGGAACTAATTACAGCTCAAGGCAGCAACGTTGTCATGTGTGACGTGGAATAAACGGTTGAACTAAATACGAGAACAACAAATATAAAAAGGGGTTCCTGCCAGTCTGTGAATACAGAGTTGGCAAGAACCCTTTTGTTATGGTTCAAGCATTTTATTCATACTGCAAATGTAAATGACTAATGTGAAACCTAAAGAACTCAGCAGACGTTATTCGACGATATTTTACTAATTCCAATTGCTAAAGAATCTCAGACACGTTATTTCTGCATTTCACACGCACATTCCAAGGTTTTCGGCCTTTTTCTCTGGAATAGCGTTGCTTAGATTCTTTAGATTGCGAAACCAGCAGTAATCGTTCAAATAAGTGCTGTCAGGTTCGTTAGCGCAAGATAACGTCTTATAAGGACGATGCTGCCACGTAAGGATTGGATCTAGTATAGAATAAAAAGTGGACACCTGTTGATGTATTTTTTACTCTTCACTACCGTTTTCTTTCGCCCAGATATTGAGTAATTTATCGGATGGAAGCAAGAACGTGAAGATCCCGAGCAGGGGCAGGAAGCTGCACATCTGCATTACGGGTGATACACCGAAAACGTCAATCCAGTTGCCCAGCACGAGTGCGCCCAGGCCTCCCATACCAAATGCCAGACCTGTGATCAGACCGGAGACCGTTCCGATTTTGCCCGGAATCAGCATCTGTGCGTACACAACCGTAACCGAGAAGCTGGATAACATGATAAAACCAATAATGGTTAGTAGTACGCCTGTCCAGAACAGATTCGCATAGGGCAGCAACAGAGCCAGCGGAGCAGCTCCAGCCATGGACAGGAAGATCAGGTTACGTTTGCCGAATCGATCTGCCAGTGGGCCTCCGAAGAATGTACCAAGTGCTCCAGCAGCGAGGAACAAGAAGATATAGATCTGCGCGTCCTCTGTGGATAATCCAAAGGTATCTTTCAGATTAAACGCGTAGAAGCTGCCAATGGAAGCGATATACCAGGAACGAACAAAGACGAGCAAAATCAATAGCGTAATGGCGGCAGTAATCTTTTTGCGTAAAGCAGGATTGGGTGCACGACGAGCAGCAGCCTGTCTACGCAGATATCCTCCCGATTGCAGCATGCGTCCATACCAACGGGCTATGTAGATTTGGACTGCAATCCCCATGGCAGCAATGCCTGTAAATCCAATGGCACCGAACAGTCCAAACGGGATAAAGATCCAGCGTGTAAGCAATGGGGCAAGGGACTGCCCGGCGTTACCACCAACCTGGAAGATGGACTGTGCCAGCCCACGGCGCTGACCAGCAGCCATATGGGATACCCGTGAACCTTCCGGATGGAAAGCAGCAGAGCCTAGACCGACAAAAATAACGGAGATTAGGACAGCCATATAACTGTCAGCGAAGGCCAACAGCAACATGCCAGTAAATGTAAAACCCATGCCAATGGGCAGGATAGATGGCGTCGGTTTTTTATCTGCAAACCAGCCTACGACAGGCTGCATAATGGAAGCGGTAAAGTTGATAGCAAATGATATCCATCCGATTTGAGTATACGTGAGATGCATAGAGTCTTTCAAAATCGGAAAAATGGCTGGAATAACCGACTGGATCGAATCATTGAAGAGATGAACCAAACTGATGGCAATGAGTATCCGGTAAACGGTGCTTTGGGCATCCGATCCGGGTGGGGCTTTCGAACGCGCTGTGGCGTCCTTGGTTAAAGTGGATTGAGTAGACATGTACAATTCTCCTTTGGTCGCGGTCACGAGGGATCAGCGCCTGATGTTGTAATATATGCGTGTAAGCATATTGTTACATAATAGGATAGATTGATTGGACCGACAAGGGGAACAAGGGAAAACGTTGATGAATTCAACTCTATTTCCAAGGTGTTTATTAATAGCATTGCATTTACAAAATAAACGTATTACTTTAGCATCTACTGTAAGAAGACCCATATTTATGTGTAAGAAGGATAGAGGAGGGATGTATATGAAATCCTTATCACCTTATGAATCCGCCAAACGTGAGTTGGTGATGACTATTTTGTATATGGCTGTAATAACGTTTCAGGTTATCTATGTAGCACCGAAATCTCTATCTGCTGCTATCGTCATATTTATCATTTTTCAGTCAATTGGTGTGCTGATGTTGAGACATTACATCAAAAAAGTCAAAGAACTAAAGAAAGATCGATCTACTTGAAAGTGACTCCAAGCTTAGGGTAGAGACGGAGGTTCTGCAGGATTAAACTAAAAAGCCGAACTTCTTGAGCTATATAAGCTGAATTAATCATTTACAAGGTAACGGAGAGGACAGAAAAAACCTGAAAAAGCGAAGCGTACGCCTAAAAGCTTTCTGAAAGAAAGCTGCATCGGAAGCGTACGCCATCCCCGGATTTTCCCCTTTTAGAAAAGGGAATGTAAAAAATCTGGGGATAACAGCGATTGGAAGGTTGTTCTGTCATCGTAGTGTCAGTGTAAATAATCTTTAGTTCAAGTTATATAGCAGAGTTCGGCTTTTGGCATTCTATGATTCTATTTTATACAGAATGGATGAAACTGACGAATTAACGATTATCAATCGTCTCCGGATACATATCATGATTCATCATGCGATGGTCGGCCATCTGCTCGTACTTCGTTCCCGGTTTACCGTAGTTTGTATACGGGTCAATGGAAATACCGCCGCGCGGTGTGAATTTGCCCCATACTTCGATGTAGCGTGGGTCCATCAGCTTGATCAGGTCGTTCATGATGATGTTCACACAGTCCTCGTGGAAATCACCATGGTTACGGAAGCTGAACAGGTACAGCTTGAGTGATTTACTCTCGACCATTTTCACATCCGGAATGTAGCTGATATAGATCGTTGCAAAGTCCGGCTGACCCGTAATCGGGCACAGGCTGGTGAACTCCGGGCAGTTGAATTTTACAAAATAATCACGGTACGGATGTTTGTTATCAAAGCTCTCCAGAATGTCCGGATCATATTCAAACGTATATTTTACATTCTGGTTGCCCAGCAACGTCACATCTTGCATCTCATCAGGTTGTCTCATCGGTTATTAAACGCTCCTTGTTTCCGTCAAAGCCCAAAGCTTCGCGGGTTATATGAATAGGCCGTTTTGCCTGTTGAATTCTCTTCATTGTCTGAAGACATTTCGTTCTCATCCTTACATCATGCCGCCCATTTCACCCATACTGCCCATTAGACGCCGCGTTTGTTGCCCCATACCAACGTATGTAGCTGCGGAAGAACACGAACATCATTCAGGTCATCGGAGGCACTAACTTGGTCGATCAGCCACTCATAACGAGTAAGCAGCGAGGACGCCAGATCTGGCGTATCGGAGGAAGTCACATCCGGGTTCCCGGTTTGTAAAAATAAATCTGTGCCCGGATACCGCGCATGCACACTGCGTGCATAGTCCAGGTCTGTCTCATCGAAGATCACGATCTTCAGACTGTGACTTCGTTCTACCGGGCCAGATGCCAGCCTTCCGATCAGATCATCCAGCACGGACCAATCGGTGTCCATGGCGGAGCTGGGTGGCTTAGGCGAGACGGTGACTTCGTCAATGTCCGCCAGCCAAGGCTGCCAGCGAGAGCCCTGCGTCTCCACCGCGGTGCGGATGCCGTTCTCCCGCAGCAGGGCAACCAACCCGCCCAGCGAAGCAAGCAGGGCGGGATTACCGCCAGAGATGGTGACATGGGAGAAGCGGGTGCCGCCAAGGCGGCGCAATTCTTCCCATACATCCTCTGGCGTAATCATTCGAATCTGGTCCTTGCCACTGCCGTCCCAGGTAAAGGCCGAGTCGCACCAGGAGCAGCGATAATCGCAGCCCGCGGTGCGAACAAACATCGTTTTTTGCCCGATGACCATGCCTTCGCCTTGAACCGTCGGACCAAAAATCTCCATCACGGGAATACGAGCCTCTTTGCGAGATCCCGTCTCATTCACCTGCTGTGTCACACTACTCATGGATCATCCACTCCCGTCTCGCCTCCGCGTAACTGGTTGGTGTCTCGAAGAGTCGGACAAACTCCGTCCGCCCACCATCGGTCAGCCCGGCATAGGGCTCCGTCTGGAGCGCATGTTCCATCTGTTCGAACAGCCAAACGACCATATTTTCAGCCGTTGTATTCATTAAAGGAAGTGTCTCGTTGAGGTACTGATGATCCAGATATCCCTCAATTTGAGTTTTCCATATATCTTTGATATGTCCAAAATCAACCGTCAGCCCGGTCTCACCCGGATAACCGCTAATGCCAAAAATAACTTTATACGTATGACCGTGCAGGTTTTTACACTTGCCTTCATAACAATGCAGGTGATGTGCTGCGTCAAAGGTGAATTCTTTGCTTACAAGCACACGTTTGCGGTGATAGCGCAGCTGGGTGGGTAGAATATCTTCTCCGATGCGTTGCAGATGCTCTACAATACGGAATGTTCCCGGCTCTCTCATCGTACATCCACTCCCGTAGATCCGGTAGCACGTTGCTGTACATAACGATCCAATCCGGCTTTGCGCAGTTTGCAAGCAGGGCACTCTCCGCATCCATCGCCGATCACGCCGTTATAACAGGTCAGGGTACGCTCGCGTACATAATCAAAAGCACCGAGATCATCGGCCATCTTCCACGTTTGGGCTTTGTCCAGCCACATGAGCGGGGTGTGAATGACAAATGGATAGTCCATGGACAGGTTAAGCGTCACATTCATTGATTTCACAAATGAATCCCGGCAATCTGGGTATCCGCTGAAATCCGTCTCGCATACACCTGTAACCAGGTGACGTGCTCCTTTTTGCTTTGCCATAATGGCTGCAAAACTGAGGAACAGCAGATTTCGTCCATCTACAAATGTACTCGGCAGTTCGCCTTCTTCATGCGTAATCTCCACATCTGTGCGAGTGAGCGCATTGGGGGCAAGCTGATTTAACAGACTCATATCGAGTACCGTTTGCTGTACGCCCAGATCACGAGCGATCTCGGCTGCGCATTCAATCTCCAGCTTGTGGCGCTGACCGTAATCAAACGTAACAACCTCGACATCGGCAAACTGTTGTTTGGCCCAGAACAGACACGTGGTACTATCCTGACCGCCGCTGAATACAACGACTGCTTTTTCTTCGTTCAACATAAAAAAACCTCTCTATCTTCTTGAGATCAAACCATGCCCGTAGGCATAGAGTGTCGGAAGAACAGAGAAGTTCATGAACTGGCATCCATCAAAAAACACACCTTCTCGATAACCGCTTCAAAAAAGCAGGCAAGAGTAAGTGTCCTTAGTTTTTTACGTACATGATTGCATGGTGACCGCAACGTGTACGCAAGACGTATACTGACCATCACATGGTCAAGTCTAGTCTTATAGAGGGAGTTCGCGAACCTCTCCCATGCCACAGGCATGGATTTTCTTCTTCAATTGTCTGAACTATTATAACATGAAACCGCGCGGTGACCACCCCACTGGAGCATAGTGGCAGCTAATCGGTCGGCTCCATCAACTAACAGCTTATTTGATCAATACATTGCCGAAAGGGATAACTTCTTTCAGAATTCGTTTGAACAGTCCCTCATCGTTAAGATCCTGTTCCAAGCGGCGATTCTCACGTCCAGCCTGAAAGAGTACAGATCCATGTCCTGTCATCTTCCAATGATAATTCATATGCTGACTGGCAAGGTTGTTACCATATACGGTGAGTTCAAGATGTGCATTTTCGGGATAGGCAATAATGCTGCCAGCATCCACATAGAGCGGCGCTGTTGGATGAAGTTCCTGTTGGCAGACTTGGCCTTGGGTGAGCAATCCGATTTTGCCTTTGCCGGAAAATTTCATTTTCACTGCATCACGGGTGATCAGCATGTTTTTGATTTTCTGGATTTTGGTATGCATGGTTACACCATCCGAGTAGAAGAACAGGTGGCGGAAGTCGTAGAGCAGATCACTGTCCTCCGTGAGCTCCACTTCCTTCATCGTGAATCCGGGAGGCAGGGCAGCCACAAATTGGCAGGGTCCGGTGATTTCGGATTTAATCAGCTTTTTTTTGCGATATATGCCCGTGATATTCATGAATTTGTCATTGCGACTCCCACTTGGACCGCGGAAGGCCACAATTTGCTGCGGATGCAAAATATGAAGGCGGTCATCTTTAATCAGTGAAAATGTAACGACTTGTCCTGCTCCGCTTGCTTCAGCATTGTTCAGGTGTATGTTCATGCAGTTGCTCCTGTTCTTTTATACTCGGCCGGAACGGCGACGCATTCCCCAGCGCATCACACGAATCAGAACAAAGTAACCCAATATGAGCGAAACGACAGTGATGATCGTCGTCTGAATTCGTTTGGTAGTAGCTGCTTTGGCATCCTGGTCGTCCTGTAATTTACTTACCATTTCAGTGAGTTTCTGGTTCTGAGCCAGCAGTTGTTCGTTCTGGGTCTTAAATGCTTCGACATTGGCCTGGGCTTGTCCCAACTGAGCAGACGTTTGATTTAATTGCTCCATTGTTTGCTTATAACTTTCCTGCAGAGCGTTCACTTCTCCGGGCAATTCGGAGACTCGTTCCCATCCACTGTATATATCCGTAAAAATATTGGCACTGGCAGCACTTACTGTCGAAGCGATCGAAACGGTAAATAGAATGCATGTGGTGAATAACACCCGAATGAAATAACCCTGAATGGATTTTGGCATCGTTAACACCTCTTTCTTCGGTTAGATAGATCAAGCGCCGAATTCGTCGTCTATTGTTGAAATACGGCTCTTACATTATACGTCAAAACCGGGACGATGGGTTCAAGATGATATCGTTTTATTACCCGAAATATTTAAAATGATTTAGGAACAAGGCTGTTTAACTTACAAATCTGCCGGGTAATAGAACGATAGGCAAGCACACCGGACCGTTTAACAGATCTTTTACTTCAGTTCCGGGTGCATGCTATTCACAAATGCGCAATTTAATGAACGATACCAATATATCCGATTGAATATAAGATCGTGAACATGAAGGAGTAGAAACATATGTATACTGCAGATCAGAACACATCAACCAAAACGATTATGATCACTGTGAATGGAGAGCCAGTAGGGCGTAAGCTGGTCATTGACAGTGTCACCTATGCACCGGTAAACGAAGTAGATGGTGTACAATATTTACACAAAATGGGAAACGATCATCCTACTGTTTAATTTGGGACTTGTCATAGATAAGTGATTGATAAGCTTGGCCTAGTGCCAGGTTTTTTCGTCGTTTATTGTCGTATTGAGACGGATTTAGGGATATAAAACTAATATATTGGAAAAATTTAATGAGAACATGTGTTCCGTGACAATATAGTGTCCATTCACCCTGATAACTTAGAAGATAATACATATAAATCGGGGGAGAGACTACCAGTGAACTCAGTCTTTGAAGTATCTTATTCGTGGAATAAAGAGGCCATACCGACAGGGGGAGCCGACCCCGTATATATGATGGTAGAGTGGCGTAACGGTGCCCCTGCCAAAAGACTTAGGAAAATAGCACCCAAAATTGTATCAAGAGATTTGGAACTTTTGCTCAAACCGGAATATGGAGTACAGCTAAAAGGCATCTATGGATGTCGTTCCAAAGAAACGGATATTGGCTGGTTATTGAGGCTTGGGGATATGTACAAGGGAGAAAGTAAACAAATTTTGCTTGAATTCGTCATGGGACCCCGTGTATCAGGAAAAGCTGCCGTATGTTCAGCCTACTGGAGCACAAGGAAGTTGAAGCAAAGTCAACGTGTGTTGTTACGAAGAGAACAGTTGTATATTCAGTACACCAGTCATCTGGGCATGTTGCGACAGCCGGAAGATCCCAAGGTGGAGAAGACGATCAAATTAAGTGAAACCGTGCCCCTGATCAAACAAGCCCTGCGCGCCTACGAAAGAGGCCGGGTTCAGGAGGGAAGTAATATGTTACGTCGTCATGCTGATGCGTTGTTAATTGAAGCGGCGCGGAAGCAAGATTTGGACTATTACGCGGAAGCCGAGATCGTTGAAAAACTACGTTATCACTATGAGATAACGTTTACAACGGGATATCATGATCGTGAAAAAAAGATATTAGGAGAATAGGGTTGATTTCAGATGGTGACGGTATAGAGAGAGTCTACATATTTGAAGGTGAAGTTTAGGAGAAGGTCGAATGTATGTATCAATATCATATTAAACAATGGATGGAGTTGTATCAAATTTATTGAAACAACATCGTGGAGGGTCCGGCAAAATGACAGACCGACTAATCCGATTAATGCGCATTATCACACTGGTGCAGGCCAAGCCGGGTATACTGGCACGTGAGCTCGCCCAGCGATGCGAGACGACGGAAAGGACGATATACCGCGACATGGAGGCCCTCAGTGCAATGCATATCCCGATCGCCAATATGGGACACGGACAAGGGTACATGTTTATCAGCCAATTTGCCATGTATCCGCTAAATTGGTCTGATGAAGAAGCCCAAGCTTTCATGCATCTTGCTGAAGTTATGGAGAATATTCGTCCTTTGCTAAAACCTGCTTTTGAGAGCGCTTATGAGAAAGTGGTTGCTGCGAGTCAGAAAAACAAAACAGAACGAGTGGAATGGTCGGAGCAAATTAGTGGATTGTTCAAAGCGGGATTGCCAGCATGGCAAAATGAAAACAACGATTCGCAGAATCAATCCCTGATTACCCTGCTTCAGTCTGGCATTTCACAGAACACCATTGAAGGGGAGTATCTGTCTCAAGGTAAAAAAGGGATCGTACGTATAGATCCTTACTGTCTTATCCCTCGTGAATACAGATTTGAGCTGTTAGGGTATTGTCACCTGTCGGAGAAACTTCGAATATTTCAGGTGAGCCGGCTGCAAAGGATACGGATATTGCCACGCACGTTTCGCAAAGAGGATTATCTGATGCAATCGCACTTCCGCATTCCTTGGGCATACGAGGGAAGTGCGGAGTGGACTGCGTTCAAAATTCGATTTGCACCCCATGCTGTGGAGCGTGTGATGCAGGAGCAATTTTTTATGCGACCCATCCTAACCATTGAACCGGAAGGTAGCCTGTTATTTGAAGCCATATTAAGTGATGTTGACGAATTTCTTGTATGGATATCTAAATATGGACCTGATGCGGAAATTCTCGAACCTGAGATTTGCCGCATCAAGATGAAAGAACGCCTAAACTATTGGCAACAAATGTACAATAAAAGTTGAGATTAGAATGCCACCTATCCTAAGGCAAAACACGATTAAGTACTGTGCTGTGGACGGTTACTCTTTGGTTTTGAAAAGGCTTGCCAGATTGCCAAAAGGGGATTCTTTCTCTTCATCTTCTGTGGAGCTGGAATAGACAACCTTGGATGTAATGCCCTCATCATCGGCTGCACAGTTGTTTTCGAGAGTGAATCGGTCAAATTGATGCATAAACACCTTGGCTGTATTAATGGCATCATCCAAAGCACGGTGCTGGGTACCATCAAATTCAATTCCGCAGATTTCAAGAGCCTGAGCGAGACCGAGTTGACGGAACTTGCCTTCTTTGCGAACGGTACGGGACCATTGCTGCTGAAGATCGTTATGATTGGTGATCCAGGCCACATCAAGTTGATGGGTGCGACAATGAGAGATCAGTTTGCTGCGGTCATCGGGTCCCCAGGAACACATGTAATAGGGGTCACTTCCCATCCAGGCGATGAATTGATTCAGTGCTGCCGGAAAAAGGGGGGCTGCATCAATATCTTTCTGTGTGATACCTGTAAATTGAATTGTGTCAGTGGACAGAACAGACTTATTGGAAGGACGAACATACGTATGGAACGTATCCGTTACAACCAATCCATCCGCACTTTCCGTAACTTTGACGGCACCGATATCAATAATTTCAGAAGAATAGCGAGTATTGCGGCTTACCGTGAATTCAAGATCATATATGATATATGGCATAGGACAAGCTCCTTTATCGATTAATACCTGTGATAGATTTCTATTTCTCTATATTACAGGGAACGTGCTGCCATGTCAGCCATCGCCAGAGAATTCATTGTAGTCAGGATGAACGAACAGTCTGAGTGTTTAATGATCTTTCTGATGCATTTCCGGTTTTGGTAAGTCTTTACTTCGCAAAAAGTGGTCGTTATAATGAGGAAAGTTAGGGACTTTCCTATATTTTGTTTGTATGTATGGCAACATAAAAGTAGAATTTTCCGTCTTATTATCAAAACTTCCTAACACCGTTTGAAGTGTTGGGGAGTTTTTTTATTGTTTATAGCATACTCGTGTAGGAAAGGAGAAAAAGTTAGTCGGTTGTTGCTATAACATAGGAAAACTACTCACGAGTTAGTATTATTGAATTTAAAGTACATATGGAGGTTTGTGTCTTTGATTAGTAGAAAATTGAAAATAACAGCAATTACAGCTAGTGTGTTTATTGTTTTAATGAGCGCTGCATATGGTGCATTTTATATTTGGAACAAGAATTATAAATTTAATAATAATTATGTATGGCAGCCTTTGGAGGACGTGCAATCTACACTAAACCTGAAAGATTCCTATAACGTTATTGTAGCTGGAACGGATCCGGAAGGTATTACTGCAGCCTTATCAGCTGCTCGTAATGGGATGCGTGTATTGCTGGTGGAAGCAAGAGATCGCAACATGTTGGGAGGATTGTTGACCGAGGGAGGCCTTAATACGCTGGATCTAAATTATTCCCCTGAACAACCGCAGTTATTGAGTAGTTTGCGGCAGCCTGACTTTTTGAACAAAGGCATTTTCCAGGAATGGTTCGACCAGATCGAGGGAAGTTCATTTGATACCCATACAGCGGCTAACATATTCTATCGGATGGTTCGTTCTGAACCTAATATTGACCTGTTGATGAATGCGAAGGAATTAATTCCCCTTACTGAACAATCTACAGGAGATCACACGACAATAACGGGTATGAGCATTACTAAAGAAGATGGAACAACTGTTCAGATCTCAACCCGCTCCATCATTGATGCAACAGAAGATGCGGATATTGCAGCCGCTGCAGGAGTTCCATATTCCATAGGTAGACAAGATATTGGAGACGGTAAATCCAAAATGGTCTCTACGCTTGTATTCAAGCTAAGCGGTGTTACTGATGAAGTATGGCAAAAGTTTAGGGAAAGAGAGGGAACCGGGGTTGATAAGATGAGTGCTTGGGGGTACGGTGATGCTAGAAAATATGAATCCTCCAATCCACAACATATTAAGATTCGAAGTCTGAATATCGGAAGACAAAATGATGATACAATCTTGATTAATACGATGCAGATCTTTGGGGTAGATCCGTTAGATCCGATATCTGTGAAAAAAGGTCTGGAAATCGGGCGTAAAGAAGCCCCACTAATTGTTGA
Organism: Paenibacillus sp. 37; assembly: GCF_008386395.1. Classification (NCBI taxonomy): domain Bacteria; kingdom Bacillati; phylum Bacillota; class Bacilli; order Caryophanales; family Paenibacillaceae; genus Paenibacillus; species Paenibacillus sp. 37. Next base: position 1,423,937 of record NZ_CP043761.1, read on the forward strand.
TTTTCTGAAGAAAAATTATGATGAATTTGCAGGGCTGCAATATGCTGGAACAGCAGACGAGCTTTACGTGAGGGAGTCACGTCATATCTATGGCGAGTACCGATTAACATTAGCTGATGTCATGGAAAATCGTGATCATTGGGATGCCATTGGATACGGCTCATACGATATTGATATTCAGAGCACGAGTGTTGGAAATCCCGGCACGATTATGTTGAGTCCGATTCAATATGGTGTACCCTTTCGCTCGCTTGTACCGCTAAAGGTTGATGGTTTACTCGTCGTTGGACGTGCAGCAAGTTTTGATACAATCCCACACGGTAGTGCAAGAGTTGTCCCACTGGGAATGGCAGAGGGAGAAGCAGCAGGAGCGGCGGTCAAGCTGGCATATATCCATAAGGAGTCCTTCCGCGAACTCTCAGCTTCTGAAGAGCGAGCATCTGAACTACGTAAGATGCTGGAGAATCAGGGTATGGATCTGAAAGTTCATCGTTTCGAGCAGCCTGATTATATGGAACATAAGGATTACAAGGGATTGCTGGCTGCAGCGAGTATGTACATGACTTCAGGCAATTATAATAACGATGGTTGGGAACTGGATAAAGGAATGAATCCAGAACGATTTTTAAGTAAATTGAAGAGAATGCAAGCGATGTTTCCAGAAGCCTACACAGGCAGTGCCGACCAAGCTCTAGCAAATATGGAGAATGCCGTAACCCTACCTTTAACGTTGGATCAGGCTGCGTATATGTTATGTCTGGCAATGGGATCTTCAGAAACGGAAACTTCACTTGAACAGGCACTTGCTCAATTACAAACGCAAAACTTTATAAGTGCCGACACGCTTGCTGGCATTGCTGACAAGAACAATCTTACAAATGGGGATGCGTTTATGCTCATTCGTGATGTAGTGGAGTATTATTCTGGAGTTGTATTCGACTAATTGGTTGACAATTACTTGTAAATGAACTAATGTGGTCAAAAATGATAACAGCGTTATAACGAGGACATGATTGTGCAAGCCAGCTTCAACAGAGAGGGAACAGTGTGGTGCAAGGTTCCTGTAGCTGCTTCATAGATTCCTACCTCGCGAGCTGCGGAAGGAATGCCCATACAGGGTTGCAACCTCCGCCGGCAGGGCCCGTTATGCCCCGTAGGACTGCATGTTACAGATCGCATAGGTTGCGAACGGATTAATTTGCAGTTAAATAAGGGTGGTACCACGACACATTCGTCCCTTGACGGATGTGTCTTTTTGCTGTTTATGCGCCGTATTTGATAACAAAAAGGAAGATTAGGAGTGTGTTATGATGCGTCAAAGTGAAATGCTTGTCCCAACATTACGTGAAGCGCCAGCGGAGGCAGATGCAGCGGGACATCGTTGGTTACTGCGTTCCGGTATGATTCGCCAACTGGCTGCGGGAATTTACAGTTATCTGCCCCTCGGACGGCGTATATTGTTAAATGTTGAACGCATTGTTCGAGAAGAGATGGATCGTGCCGGGTGTCAGGAGGTGTTGCTGCCGATTATGCAGCCTGCGGAGTTGTGGGAAGAATCCGGAAGATACACACAGTATGGTCCCGAATTGATGCGTCTGAAGGATCGTCATGCACGGGAATTTGCTCTTGGACCAACACATGAAGAAGTTGTAACTGCGTTAGCGCGGGATGAGGTGAACTCGTATCGTAAGCTGCCATTCACGCTGTACCAGATCGGAACCAAATTCCGGGATGAACGCCGTCCACGATTTGGATTGCTGCGCGGCCGTGAATTTATCATGAAAGATGCGTACTCTTTTGCTTCCGATTGGGAAGAACTTGATCGTACCTATCAGGCGATGAATACAGCTTACAGTCGCATTTTGGAACGTTGTGGTCTGGACTATATCCGGGTCGAGGCGGACGCAGGAACGATTGGCGGTCAAGGGGAAACACACGAGTTCATGGCTCTTGCTGATGTGGGTGAGGATACGATTGTCACCTGCAAACATTGCGGATATGCTGCGAATCTGGAGAAAGCTGACTATCAGACCTCAGGAGATAGTGGTGAACTAAAATGGAAATCGGAAGTTCCTGATGTCTCTTCGAAAGCAGACTCCGCAGTTCAAACGGATGAGCAATCTGGGGTAGAAAGCGTAGTACGCATCTCTACACCAGGCGTTCGTACGATCGCAGAGTTAAGCGCCTTTGTGGGCGAAGCTGCTAATCATATGATCAAAACACTGCTTTATCTGGCAGACGGTCAGCTCGTTGTTGCCCTTGTACGTGGAGATCATGAATTGAATGACATCGCATTGAAGCAGGTGTTGGGGGCAGAGGAACTGATCCTTGCAGACGATGCAACCATTGCGGCACATCCAAATCTGAAGGTAGGATTCCTGGGTCCGATTGGACTAAATCTGCCGATGGTGGTGGACGCTGACGTGGCAGTGATGAAGAGTGCAATTACAGGAGCCAATGAAGTGGATGTGCATGTTTCCGGTGTACGCCCAGGCATTGATTTTGCATTGGAGCGAGTAGAACGAATCCGCTTTGCTGCGGAAGGGGATGCTTGTCCAACATGTGGATCACCACTTGTGTTTACCAAAGGCATCGAGGTTGGCCATATTTTCAAGTTGGGGACGAAATATAGTGATGCCATGGGCGCTTCATTCCTGGATCGTAATGGTCGCCAGTGTGCGCCCGTCATGGGGTGTTACGGCATTGGTGTATCCCGTCTGATGGCCGCTATAGCTGAGCAGTATGCAGGAGATGATGGCATAAAATGGCCTGCCGCTGTTGCACCTTATGATGTGCATCTGATTACAGTAAGTTGGAAGGATGAGCAGCAGCGTCATCTCACCCTCGAACTGGAAAAACAATTGATCGATGGCGGATTCACTGTATTGGTTGATGATCGGGATGAACGTCCAGGTGTGAAATTCAAGGATGCGGAGCTGATCGGATTGCCTGTGCAGATCGTTATTGGCCGAGGAGCAGCAGAAGGACAGGTCGAACTGGGATCACATGCACTTGCAGCATCAGGTGAATCGAAACGAATCGGGTTGACTGCACAGGAAGCTGTGCTTTATGTGAAGGAACAGCTCACTTTCTAAATTCAGGGGATTCGTTAATTATATGAGTTCATATAATAGTACCGAATATGATGCGGTAGCTGATTTTGATTGCTGAAATTCCAATATGAGCATGAAAAAGAGGGCTATAGGCATGCAATTTGGTAGGATTTTATGAGTGATATCATACGAAATAACTATATTTGGACATATGTCTTCAGTATACAAGTGATTTTATGATTAAGGATTTGAAGATGATCATACGCAGGTGGATCTATGTGCAAGTATGCAATGTTGAGAAGATAGAGATGTCGAAATAAAAGTACAATAACCGCATGAACACGGTCATTCCGGAGAGTTTTTATATAGTTCGGTGTGGAAGGCACATGATGAAGTTGGTCCGTAAAGGCCTGGCTGGGGTTTATTTTTGCCTCAGATGATTGTCAGGATCAGCAGGATATGTCCACAGGAAATGTTCAATTATCTGATGTGGATTGATGTTAAAGAACGGAGATACAAAAGGGTGTCCCCTTAACCAGTAATCTGGCTTTGGGGACACCCTTTTGGTTATGACAAGATTAATCCGTTATGTTGTTGCGCCTTATAAGTGATCATGCCTATATGCACTTTGCTTTGCTGAGCTTAAGAAGCTGCAGGCAATTTCAATTGTTGACCTGGATAAATCCAGTGTGGATTTTTAATATTGTTCAGCTTTTGCAATGCCTGCCAAGTTGTGCCGTATTGTTTGGAGATGGAGTACAGGGAATCTCCGGATTTCACAACATGCAGTTTGGCTGGAGCTGGTTTACTTGGTGTTGGTTTAGAAGGTTTTTCCGGTTTAGGCGTTTCTGGTTTTGGCTTGGTTGGAACTGGTGTTTCTGTTGCCGGAGTTTCCGGCTCTACTGCAGGTTTTACCGCTTCACTGATCCGACCATCTGTTTTGATGTCTACAGCGCCAAGCTTCTGCATGTAATTAATCAATGCTTCGTCCAGCGCGCCATACATACCCGTAATTGGATATTTGGCAAACATGGTGTATTCGTCACCACCAACAGCTGTGAAATCATTGGTTGCGAGTGTATACGTTGCTTCCGGATCAAGAACTTTATCGCCAACGGTTACGGAATGTACACGGCTACCTTCTGCAGCGGAAGTGTCGATTTTGAACTTGATACCAGATACTTGCGGGAATCCACCGCTTGGTTCCGGGTAGGAAGCTACACCGACTTCAAGGGCTGCCAGAATATCGGACCCTTTCACTTCTAGGGTTACCACTTGATTACCAAAAGGAAGCACTGTGATAACATCACCTTTGGTTACGATCCCTTTTTCGATGGAAGCACGGATACCACCACCGTTAGTCAGGGCGATATCGGCTTTGCTGACATCACGAATGGCATCTGCAAGCAGGTCACCCAGGTTAGTTTCACCTGCACGTACTTGTTCACGTTTACCATCCAGCAGAATAGCTGTATTTGCTACTTCTTCTTTCAAGATAGGTTCTTGTTCTTTTTGGATTGAGTTCACGAGAGTTGTAACTTTCTCATTTGGTTTGATGTCTTTTGCTTCGGTTTCATCAATTAATGTTGCTTGTTTCTTCGTTACTTTACCACTGTCTACCCACAGATCGATGACACCGACGTAGTTAGTGTATTCTCCTGCGCTTGCAATCAATGTTCCGTTATCGGATACAAGGCCATCTTGCAGTACAGTGTGGCTGTGACCATCGATGAATACATCGATGCCAGGGACTTCTTTAACAACTTTAAAGCTAGTATCCGTGCTGGATGCGTCTTGTCCAAGGTGTCCCAGGACAACAACAACATCGACTTTGCTGCGAATTTCGTTTACCAGAACTTTGGCTTCCGCAGATGGATCAGTAATATCAAGACCTTCTACGTTTTTGGGATTCGTTTTGTACAACGTTTCCGGTGTTGTCAAAGCGATGATACCAATTTTCACGCCATCTACTTCTTTAATGAGGTAAGGATCGAAGAGACGTGTTCCGTCTTTTTTCTTCACATTGGCACTCAGCATGGGGAAGTTCATCATGTCTGCCAGTTCGATCAGACGATCCGAACCATAGTTGAATTCGTGGTTACCCGGTACGATGGCTTGGTATCCCATTTCATTCATGACTTTCACGATGCTCTCACCATTCACAAGAGTGGCAAAAGTTGTACCATGTACAGCATCTCCAGCATCAAGCAAGAGTGTGTTCGGGTTTTCGCTACGATATTTGTCAGCGATTCCAGCTACTTTGGCAAAACCCATAGCAGGTGAAGATTCAACTGCACGGGCATGCGTATCATTCGTATGTAGAATGGTAATGTGTTTGCCTGTTCCCGGAGTGGTATCCGTTGCAGCCGCGGCAATACCTACACTGCCAAACAGCAAACAGACCGTTAGCAGAAGTGATACGTAATTCTTCCAGATTTTCATATGAATCCGAAACCTCCCATAATAATAATCTACTTGAGCGTTTACACAGCTCAAATAGTATTTTAACAGACTATTATTAGGAAATCTCGCGAATTACGTAAAAATAAGTAACCTGAAAGTGACATGTAATCTACTGTTGGAAAATATAATCTTTGGAAAGAACGTATGTTCTTAAAGAGTGTAAAAAAAATGCTGCGCTTCACGCGGCAGTCCGGTACGTAAACAAAATTTCTCCAAAGATTCATCCGGTTCAGGCATCACTCCGGAGGTCAGCAATTGAATGGCAAAACGGTTAGCCTGTCTTTCCAGCTTGCCTGGAGCAAAATAGGAATGTTCCTCCAGAAAGAATCGATTAATCCCTTTATGAAGCCGGTCATGACCAAGCTCATGGGCGCACACGAACCGTTGCCATTCCGGCGGCAAATCATTGTGTATGACGATAAACCTGCGCCGGAGCTTGCGAAAGTACAGTCCCTTAGTGGACTTCCCCAAATTGGTGAAACGAATCTGTATTCCAACCGCGCGGGCAATGCTGAACGGGCAGTTGGTCCGGTGTTTTCGAATCAGCTTTGTTACGATGTCATCCATATGATCTCACCTGCTGCCTCATTAAATTCAGTGGGTCATGCCTCATGGGCGATTGTCCGGTTCGTCTGTCTTTTTGCGTTTGTTCATCTGTTTGGCTTCCCAGAACAGACCTGTCAGTACATCCTTGATTCGTTTCTTGTCCTCTTCATCGAGTGGAATGCCGTCAAACATCAGATCATCATCGTCCTCCAACATCTTTTTGAAATCACGACGGTCTTTGTATGTAGCCCATTCCGGTACGTCCTGAAGTTCAGCAGTACTTCCTGGTTCAATATAACCAGCCTGCTTCATCATCTCTGTATAAGGCACTGAGAGTGCATCTGAAATCTTGCGGATGGTCGCTGGTTTCGGCACACCCCGGACCCCATTTTCAATACGTGAAATCTGTGAGTTGCTTATTCCGGCTGCTTCGGCGAGCTGATTGATGCTGTATCCCTGTTGCTCGCGCAGTTGTTTCATATAAGGACCAAAAGCGTGCTCCACCATGTATGCCAACTCCTTTGATTCGTACAAGTGCTTGAAATTAATATTAAGAAGGAAAGTTGAATGCGACAACCCTAAACCTTTGCGGGTGCGCCGTTCCGGATTCGGATCGTTCTTTTGATCGCTGTTATCCCCGGCTTTCCTGTTTCCCTTTCCTAAAGGGTGAAATCCGTTGATAAAGGCGAACGCTTTGCTTCTTCAGAATCGATTCCGTCTCCTTCACTACGTATGCGCGTGATATGTACCTTAGCGGCATCAAGGAGTTCAGGGGGAGCTTCTTAATATCAAAAATCAAATGACTTATACGGAAGTTCATTAATTAAACAGTACTATAACGTATATATACCATTAGGTAAAGGGATATGAAACAATTATGCCAAAAGGCATAGGAAATGAGAGCGAAGGTTTTATTTTATCGTCAAAATGAACCAAAATGAAGGTTTACTCCGATCTCCAGAAAGTGGTATCCTCAAATAGAAATACGAACAATATACGAACAAAATGTAACATTGACACAGGTTGGAGTTTAAGAAATCACCCTTTGAAGAAGGGAATTCCCCGGACTATACCGATTTGGAGTGATTCCAAAAGGCAACAGCGGGAAATTGGAGACATGTCGTTATTTATTTTGGAAACTGGACAACTCTATGAATAAGAGCGTTTTGCCATCGTGCAAAGTACGATGGCAAAACAACATGACGTGAACGATAGAGTGAGAGATATGAATGGAGTAAAGAACACTAAAGGAGGAAGATAAATATGGAATTGATGCTGCCCGAATTGGACCGACGTAAAACGCAAACAGCTGTTGAGGCTGCGCTGGAAAAATACCGCATTTATAAGACCATTGCATTTGAAGAACGAGAGGTTATGGTGACGGCAAGTTATGCCGAGCGTTTCCACGGTGCAACCAATGTGACGGGGGATTCCACGGCCAGAACGGCGATTTACAATGTTGATGTGCAGCGTGCGCGTCAGGCATACTGCGATACGATTGATTTTGTGGTGTCCCGCCTGAGTGAAAAGGAACGTGTACTCGTCTGTGAACGATATCTGAAAGACGATGATGTGTTTGACTATAAAGTGTATAACCATGTGTTTGATCCGCCTGTCAGCAAGGATACGTATACGAAGATTCGTACACGTGCTTTCTACAAAATGGCGCTAGCTTTGTCAGATCGAGGTCTGATTAATATGGAGCCTTTGTCTGTGTCCCGCAAAGAGCGACAGAAGCTGGGCTGAGTGAGCGATTGAAGAAGTTGATCCTTTAATATCCAAGGTGGATTGGTTACAATAGTTGAACAAACCACAGTTGGCATCAGCCAAAGGAGAGAAGTCTGCCATGACGGAAGAAGTCGGAATGCAGGAAATGGTCACGTTGAAGACAATCGCGGAAACGCTCAATACCTCCAATGATCTGAACTTAATGCTGGATACCGTGGTCGGCAAATTACTGGAGTTGACCGGATTAACGGCAGGCTGGATGTTTCTGATTAATGAACGTGGAGACTATACCTGTGTTTCGGATTACAATCTGCCTCCGGCATTACTGCGTAAAGATAAGGAGCCCATGCGAACGGGGACCTGCTGGTGTGTGAACCGCTTTAAGGACGGTGAACTCAATCATGCGGTCAACATCATTAACTGTAAACGGTTGGAGGATGCGGTGGAATTCCAATGGGGAGATACCCATGATATTACCCACCATGCAACCGTCCCGTTAAGGTCAGGTGAGAAGATGCTCGGCCTGCTCAACGTGGCTGCGCCAGCCAAGGAACATTTCAGCGACAGTGAACTGGCGCTGTTACAGGGCGTGGCGTACCAGATTGGTAGTGCGGTAGAGCGGATGAGATTGTATCGCGCGGAGCAGCGACGAGCTGATCTGTATGCCAAGCTGGGGGAGTTCAGCACAGCTTTGGGTCTTGCAGTGAACGAATGCAGCAATTCGGATGCTTTTTCTTTAAAAGTTGTACAGCTGCTTGGGCAGCATTATGATTGGCCTTTTGCTACAATTATTCAGCAGAAAAACGGAATGTTCGTCTTGCAGGCAGCCTATGCGGATGATAAGGTTCGAACGTTATCAATTGCGCTGGGCTCTTCAGAAGCGGCGAGCCACATTAACCAACTAATCAATTGTCATCGTGTAACATCACTGTCTGGGACAGAGATCGCTGAGATATTTAACCTATGCAAGCCTGACGAGGCTATGAATTCCATTGCCTCGGGAATTGCTGCTCCCCTTCCATACCATACGCCAGGGGAAATGGGAATTCTGGTGATCGGAATAGGAACATCAGGTCCTGCGCAGGAGGACCGTGAAGTGCTGGAGGCATTGGCCGAACATATTGCTGCCTCATGGGAGAGTCTGAAGCTGGCGGAGAATCGCCGCGAACTTGCACGAATGGAAGAGAGAAACCGTTTGGCTCGCGATCTGCATGATTCGGTTAATCAGATTTTATTTTCACTATCGTTAACTGCTAAAGGCGCGGAAAGTATGTTATCCGGCTCTGAGCAGTTGCACCCGGCAACGGAAGCGATGAAGGATATTCGGGCTTTGTCTCAGGAGGCGCTCAAGGAAATGCGCGCATTGATTATGCAGCTCCGTCCCGCGGGACTGGAAGCAGGGTTGCTCCATGCGCTACAGGAATACGGCACCAGCCAGGGGCTTCAAGTGGTGATGAATCGGACGGGAATGCGGTCTTTACCGCGTAATATAGAAGAAGCATTGTGGCGAATCGGACAGGAAGCGCTGAATAATGTACGGAAACACGCTGATGTTCCTTCTGCTGAGGTCACCCTCAAGTTAAGTAATCATGAAGTGGTGTTCACCGTCACAGATCAGGGAAAAGGTGGTGCGAACAGGCCAAAAGCGTCGTCTGGAAGCTCCCTGGGCCTGTCCATTATGAAGGAACGGGCTCAATCGCTCGGAGGCAGCTTAGAAATAGTGAGTTCTTCCCGTAAGGGAACAACGGTAACGGCAGTCATTCCACTTCCGTTCGAATCTGTATAAAGTCAGGGGGAAGAAGAGATGCCGATTACGATTTTGCTCGCAGATGATCATGCGATGGTGAGAAGAGGTTTGCACGTTTTTTTGACCACACAGCAAGACATGAAGGTTGTGGGCGAAGCATCGAACGGGCAGGAAGCACTATCGCAGGCGGAAGCGTTAAAACCTGACGTGGTATTAATGGATCTGCATATGCCGATTATGGACGGAATCGAAACAGCCAGACGACTGCGCACATTAATGCCAGCAACGCGAATTATTGTACTCACATCGTTTTCCGATCAGGATCATGTGGTTCCTGCTGTGCGTGCAGGGGTGAAGGGGTATCTGCTCAAAGATATTGAACCGGAGGATCTGGCTGTGGCCATTCGCAATGTGCATGCAGGTCGGGTAGAATTGCATCCCGCCGCAGCAGGTCAATTGATGCATGTGATGGCTTCATCCGATTGGTCTATAAATGAACAGCAACCACAGTATATACCGACAGATCGGTCAGCAGATAGTCAATTCCAAGAGCTTAAGCAGACGAAGAAATCCACTGAAGCATCCCTAGGTGGTCTGGATATGCTCACTCGCCGTGAACAAGAGGTTTTGGGACTGATTGCTCAAGGGCTGAGCAACAAGGAAATTGCGGTTCAATTGGTCATTACCGAAAAAACGGTCAAAACCCATGTTAGTCATCTGCTCGACAAACTGGGTCTGGCGGATCGGACGCAAGCGGCTCTTCACGCCGTAAGAAACGGTTGGGTCGTCTGACCATTTCCGCCATATCTTCATACTTAAGTCGTATAAACTCAACCTAAAGGTTGAGTTTTTTGGTATTTCAAGTTAAGTCTATCTGCTGACGATTTGGATGCAAAAGAAAGGTAAGATAAGAGTAGAAATAACAGATCGGTTGAAACATGAGAGTTTGAATTATTAAAAACCAAGGAGAGTGACATGAATGAATATTGTTATTTTGGCAGGAAGCAATCGGAACAATGCAACCAGTACACGTCTGGGAGAGTATGCTGTGGAGATTATTCGAGGTCAGGGACATCAGGCCAGCCTGTTTGATCTGTATCAGACACCACTTCCATTCTACGCGCCAGATGAAAAACAAGCGGATCATGAACATCTGGCAGATTTGAATACACGTATGCTCGCGGCTGATGCAATCATCCTGTCTACACCAGAGTATCACGGCAGTATAAGTGGTGTGCTCAAAAATGCACTGGATCACCTGAGTCAGGCTCATTTCAGCGGTAAGCCGGTCCTGTCCATCAGCTCCTCTGGTGGAGCGGTGGGGGTAAGTTCCCTTTTACAACTGCAGGCAATTGTTCGCAATCTGCATGGCATTAATGCCCAGGAGTGGATATCCATTGGTGGTGCGCAACGCAGACGATTCGAAGCGACCTTTGACGGATACGAAGAGTACGAAGGCAGTCAGGATATAGAGGACCGGGTGCAACGGGTCATTGGATCGTTTTTAAATCTGGCCCAGACGTTAACGAATGCGCGGAATTCAACCATGAGTTGAGAACAAACGAAGATGAAAAATCGGAAAAGGAAAAGAGGTTGAGCATGATGATTACAGGCATATTTGAAACACATCTAAACGTGACGGATCTGGAGAGATCCCATCATTTCTATGAAACGGTCCTGGGTTTACGCCATGCCTATGGGCAGAAAGAACGCGGAAACTCCTTCTACTGGATTGGTGGAAAAGGCAACGCCATGCTGGGATTGTGGCAAAAGGAACCTTCCGAGGTGAAACGTCAACACTTTGCTTTTCATGTATCTCTGGAGGATATGAAACATGCGGTGGCTCACTTGGAGAACAAAGGGATCAAGACACAGAACTTCCTGAATGATGATATCGGTGAACTGTACGTCTTCGGCTGGATGCCTGCGGTATCTGTATATTTTAACGATCCGGATGGTCATTTGCTTGAATTCATCGCCATGCTCCCGGATGAAGCGAAGCCTGAACTTGGCATGGTGCCGTGGAGTCAGTGGGAGGAGATGCAGGAGAAGACTGTATGATGATTGAAGAATTACAGTTATATACAACACGGCTGGAGGACCTCAAGCATTTTTATCGTGATACGTTGGGAATGGAGGTGTCCAATGCGACAGATCAGGCTTTCAACCTGGAGGTTGGAGGGACAAAGATGATTTTCAAACCGTGTGAAACAGATCGTGAGCCCTTTTATCATGTGGCCTGGTCGATTCCGACGAATCGGTTCAAGCAAGCGAAGCAGTGGGCTGCATCACGTGTTGTTTTAAGCAGAGAAGGAGATCGGGATGAGACGTACTCTACTAACTGGAACTCTCATTCTCTCTATTTCGAAGATCCGGCAGGCAATATTATTGAGCTGATTGCTCATCATCGTATTCAAAACGAGAGTGACCATGACTTCTCGACTCAAGATATATTACAGGTGTGTGAGATTGGCCTAGTGACGGAGGATGTTCTGTCTACGGTGAATGAGCTTCAGCGGATTGGACTCACGCGCTGGGGTGAGGTTAGTGATACCTTTGCTCCTGTAGGAGATGTACATGGTTTATTTATTGTGGTGAAGAAGGATCGGACGTGGTTTTTCTCTACGCAAAAAGCAGAGATTTATCCGCTGGAAGTATCCATCCGTGGGGTGGGCAAGCTTCGAATTGGCTAAACTTTGCATTCCGGGGCAAAACGGGCATATGTGGAGCAATTCCATCATGTTATAGAAGTAAACGCTTTATTTATTCATTCCAGGGTAGTTTCTCTGATGGGCTTACATATGATGAAGGGTGGTGGCAAGCTTGGATCGACGTTTGTTGGAAGATGGACTTGCGATTATCGTTTCCAGTCGGGAACGTACAGGAGATCTGTGGCACGCCCATTATGGAGCGGGTGCAATTGCGGCATATTTTTGGGTACGGGAAAATCGTCTCACTGCCCTTGCCGCTGGCAGTGTTACGGCCGAAGCAAAAGCCATGCTTCGCCAGCATGGAATCAGCCCTGGTCAGACCTCTCCGATTGGTGAGATGATGCCCAAGAAAGATGCCGAAGCGCGTATTACGGACGCATTGGATCGAACGATTGGAGAACTGCACTGGATTGGACACCAGGCCATCTACGGGGCAATCAGTCTGAAAGCTATTCGCGAACTGGATGGATGGGGCACTGCGGAGGATATTGGTCGGCTGGTTGAACTGATCGATTCATTCGATCGAACCATCCCGGGAAGATCTTGGATGAACACAACGATGAAAGAAATTCGCAGTCTCAAGCCGGAAAAAAGCGATGGTTTCCCTGATATTGAAGATCCAGTTCAGTTGTCACGTCTGATTCTGGATGAGCTTGTTGCTTTCCAGACTATCTATCACGCGGAAGCGCATCATGATCTGATCGGTCATATGCTGACCTATGGACATGCGCTTAACATATTATATGAATTGGGTTATCCGGCATTATTCCACAAAGGCATTCCGCCTTTCCTTACCATGGTGAAGGCACTACGCTTAAGCCGAGATGTGGATATTGAACAGGCGATGCCGACATTGCAATCACCCGTAGACCTGCTTCCACTGGAACGGGCGGAACGATCAGTGGCGCTCCCTCATGAACTGGAATACTGGCTCACCGACAGACGTTCCCGTGACTGGAACGGAGGTCATGTGTTCAAATTCCCGTTCAGCTTCTATCATCATGCCAAGAACGGGGAGCCCGTACCAGAAACATGGGAGAACTTTCGTTATATCATCGCGTGAGATAAAACATACATTTCAGAAGGGGTGTCCGTCATGACGGACACCCCTTCTAGACATTATTCTGGTCTACCGAATTGTGGGCATCCTGTACCTGTTTAACGGGGCCAAATTTCAAGGATAAACAGGATCAGCATGACTCTGGACACCAGCATGTATGGTGATTTTCGTACGGGCTGACGCGCTGCCCATATTCCCCAGGAGCTCATAAGTGCAATACTCCCCCAGAACATCCATAAGGAGATGCCTTCGGGTGTAAATAGAAAGGACAGCTTGGGCAGTCCCCTGTTGCCAGCCCCAAGAAGAACAGTGGTCATATAGACGAGCACAAGGAAAAACAACTCGAAGAGCAGGGTTTGCAGCCAGAAATAATAGATGTTGAACACTCGTAGCATGATGACTGTGATCAGGATAAACAGGATACCCACAGATAAGAATGTTGCCGCGGTCCACCCAATGAGAGATGTTGTTATAACATCTGTTTCCTGATATAAGATGTACATCGCCAACGCATACATAGCGGGGCCCGCCATATAACTGGTGACAGCAATCCAAAGATAGAAGAAATACCTCTTTTTCATGGTCATATCCATCCTTTATTGTTTGTAGGATTTGAAAGCTACTTATGTCATATAAACATCATCAGGATGGGTTTGGTTGGACTATCGATAGGAGTTTCTCGCGAGAAATCGGCATTTAACCGCCATAGAGACGACCACATTCAGGCGTAATTCATCCCGTTTACCATCAGCACGAGTGGGCAAAGGAGGTAAAATGGTATTATCGGATCAGCAGCAAGGCAGACACACCGACAGCTCATACGCTAACGTACAGCCGGCCAGGGGACCGGTTTTTTAATTCGGTGATTGCATCCTTGCCCTGATCGGGTATTAAAGACTAAACAGATAACAGGAGGCTACGTGATATGAAAACAGTATTGTATGTTCCACTGGATGATCGTCCAGCGAATCTGGATGATGTGATTGTGCAAGGGAAAGCAGCCGGTATCCATATCGTTACACCGAACCTGAGTGATATTAAGAATCGTCTGGATTCGGAGAAAACCGTAGATGGCACAACGCTGCTCGGCACCTCCGCGCCGGTTTATGGCAAACCGTCCAAGATTCACGACTTTATTCTGAAACATGCTGCCAAGGTCGACGGATTCATTATCTCATCCGATATGCTAGCTTATGGCGGTCTGATTGGCAGTCGTCAACTCCGCGAAGATGGAGGAGGCGCCTATCCTGAATATGATGATGAGACCACTCGTTTGCTGGACGTGATCCGCGTGATCAAGCAAAAATATCCACGCAAACCCGTATTTGTAATGGATACCATCATGCGTTTGGCTACAACCTCGTTTGCAGATGGCTTGGCGCTCGACGCATATAATGAGTCCCGTGCGTTGATGCAGCAGCCGCGTCAGACATACACCGAATTTGAAGATATTATTCAAGGATATAACCTGTCCCCGGATGGAGTGGAGTATGGGATAACGACCTATTTTGATAAAGAACAGTATTACAACACAAGACAGCATAAATTCAAAACAAATCTGTACATTTTGGAGCAGCTGGCTCGCACAGGTTATATCGATTTCCTTGCAGTTGGTGTTGACGATGCCAACACGCAGGGGGTTCAGATCAATGAAATCAAATATGTAGAAGCGCGGATCAATGACTGGTTGGGTGGAACCAATGGGCAAAATCCGGATCGTGCTATCATTCTGCCGGATGCAGATGGTCTGGGGCACGCTTTGGTTGCTCGCATGGCTAACCAGTTGTTCCGAGGTGGGGCGAAGACACGTTACGGCGTGAAATATTTTGGTCCTCACGGCAATACCATCATTAACACGTATGAGTACATGGATGTACACGAGAATGTGGTTCGTCACGTGGATATTGTGGGCGGTGTGCTTGTGGTGGATTCGGCATATCCTGAACCGGAGGTGGTGACGGATCCGATGACTAGTGTGGATAATGAACAGCTGGTGGCTGTATCAGTCGAGCAAGTTGTTCCATTTGATATGGCTTCCGAACTGGATCGTATGACCAAGGGTCACCCGGGTAATTCCGGGGAGAACACAAGCATCGACATTGAGATTATTGCGATTACGGCTCTGGATCAGGTGCAGGCTGCGTTGGAACAATTGACGCTGAATGGGGAACAAGGCCTGCCTTCGGTGTTGATTGATTTTGTGGGGAAAGGACCAGCCAATGTTGATGTTGCTGAAGCGTTGCTCAACAGTCCATATACCGGACGGGTTCTGGGTTACAGTGCTTGGAATACACCAGGTAACAAAATCGGTATTGCTGTAGGCATGGGACAGTCGAGGTACGCGTTGATCACAACAGAGAAGCATGAGCATAAGTTGCGTGATGCAATGAATGCACATGGCTCACTGTTGTTTAAGCGTTTCCTGAAGGATTATTACTACAAAGCGGTAGCGATTGCGGAGATCCGCACGTATTCCCGAGCCCATGCGCTGTATACCAACGTGGCTACCCTTTCGGATCAAAATATGTTGCTGTTTAACTCAGAGGAAGACTATGCCCATTTGCAAACATTGCTGCGTGATTTGATGCAGACGTATACCACGGCGCTTGCGAATAAAACAGCCTTCCAGTCAGGCAATGTGGCGATTAAGCAGATCTGTAATGACGAATTGTCCTATGCCACATATGGCAGTGCGCTGTTGGAATATGCGAATCCGGATTTCATCTGGGGCCGTGCATTTGAGATCACATTGAATCCGAAGGTTACGCTGAACTAAACTGTTATCTCACCATGGGCTCCTCATGTTTGGGATCATCACTGGTATGACTGTACTGCTTAATCTCGCCGTTGTTATAAATGATGTATTGGTACTTCGCTTCGAGTTCATCTGCGAATGTTACTGAGGCACCGTAAGGTGCTTCAGAACTTTTTGAGGAGTAAGTCCCTTTTACTTCGATAAGCTGTTCGGGAGAGTAACCTTTCTGTTCGATCAGGTAAGTGGTTACCTGTTGTTCAGCATCATTTTTCTTGAGCGGATTACCAAGCAGTCCGAAATAAGCCCAGCAGGATATCCCGAGTATAAATGATAAGACGACAAGTGAAGTGATCTTGAATGTTTTACTCATTGGCATTCCTCTCTGTTTTAAGTAAGTGGCAACGAATTTGATAATGAAATATTAATATATTTGGATAAATTTATCAATTATTTGTTCTTAATTTTAATGCTTACTTAGGTATCCTTTTAAGGATGATTCCAGAATCGTCTTTTTTCCACCCGAACGACTCCCTTAATCGCACCGAAGTCGTACGGAACACCATCCGCGCTAGGGATGAAAGGGTGTAAGATTGTATTATCGGATCAATAACAAGGGACGCACCGAAAGCACATACGCTAATGTACAGACCGGCCAAATGGCCGGTCTTTTTGATGCGGTGAAGTAGTCCCGGTAATGGTTCGATAGCATACAGACTCTGAGTTAAAAGGGGGAGTCTACTGCTGCTGCACTGTCGCTGCATCGTGTGGGCAGATCTCAAACTTGCAGCCAAAGGGGGCGAAATGAATGTGTCTATGAGAAATGAAATTAGCACTGCCGTGAGTACTAGTAAAGTGAGTACGCTCATTAAAAAAACGCTGAAACAGAAGCTCGCGGTACTTGTTCCAGATTGGGATGGTCGTGTGCTGGATGTACCTGCGTCAGGCGAAGTGTTGGCGGGCCCTTGTGCAGTGGTTGCGTTTGCTGAAGAAGTGCCGAAGTCTGCCTGGGCGGGATATCGACGGATCATTAAAATTTCACCATACGTTCGTCCGGAAGATGGCGGCGCAGAACAAGTGGAAGCTTGGTCAGCCCAGTTAATCGAAGGGTTGCATCAGGTAAGGTGGATTGACGAAGAAGGTGGAGCCTTCACTTGCATCTATCTGGGTTCTTCAGATAGCGATCGGGTGGATGCAGGATCTGGCATGCTTACGCGTAGTCTGCGATTCGGAGTGTATGTTCCCGAAGACTCGGGAAATACTCTCGTTGAAACAGAGGACGCGTGGTTAGCTACGCTTCAACGATGGACACAGCACGAGCTTGGCTCGGACTGGTCGGTATATGGTGATGTCTGGCCCGGTGGATACGATACGCCGTCTGTATTATGGCGATTGGCCGGATGCAGCACGTCTGTGGCGGGCACTTCAGCATTGGAGGTTCGGCAACAGTGGATTGGGCATGTGCTCACCGATCATCCAGTACTAACACGTCAGACCGTTACTCGGTTGGCCCGGCAACTTGCAGTGCAATCTCGTCTTGCCATCACTGAAAAGGATGGCGAAGAGCACGAAGGTAACACACGATATATCACAGTGGATGAAGTCACAGCAGATTTACAGGCGGATGCCTATCTGAACGGACAGATTCGTCTGACACTACAGCAGCGGATTCGTCGTCCGGGTACAAATGTGCCTTTGATTCGTGAGATTCACCATACCAAAGGCATGGAGTAAAAGTTGAGCCCAGAGGAACCGTCTATTAAACGTGGTTTCAGATTATAGCTTTGAGATGATAGATCTAGCTTCAACATTATAGCTTCATATTCATAGGTTCATAGGATCAAAAATTCATAGATCAAACTTAAAGGTTAAAGTTCCAAGATTAGAATTAAAGCTTCAAGTTTGTAGCTCGTAGCTCGAAAATCATAGTGATAAGATCAGCGTTTCACGAAATTAGTAGTCCAACAAATGAGGTGAGATGGCAATGGCAAGCTCAGTGAAAAAAAACAAACAGACCGCCCCGCGGTATACAAGGGCAGAACTGATGAATCATGCAGAAGCCCTCTTTGCCGTTAAGGCAGAGGTGCTGTACGGTGCGCTGTACGAAGCGGCGCAAGAGACGTTTTCCATTGAAGAAACGCAAGAACAAATTAACCAATTTATGAAAGCGAAGGTGAAGGAATAATGGCAGGTGGAACTTGGGAACAAACGAATCGTCCGGTCCTTCCGGGCTTATATATGAATTTTCAGGCGGCAGCATCCTCAGCCATTCAAGCGGGTACGCGGGGAACGGTCGTTGTGCCAATCAAGGCCAACTGGGGTCCTGTAGGGACTTTTGTTGAAGTAGGGAGCGAAGCGGCGATTGAACGTATCTATGGGGCGAATGTGCTGGACAACGGTACGGCTTATACGTCCTTGAAGCTCGCCCTGTTGGGTGGGCCGAAGAAGTTGCTCGCTTATCGGGTAGCAAGTGCTGCGGCCAAAGCAGCTACGCTATCTTTGAAGGACAGCAGTGATGCCAATGTGCTGCAACTGGATGCGAAGTATCCGGGGGATCGTGCAAATGGATTCTACGTCACCATCCAGCCAGGTGTGATTGATAATACGAAACATGAAGTGCGCCTTTTTGAAGGTAACCGGATGTTGTATGCGCTCCTGACAGCGGATATTACAGCAGCTTCTCTGGCAAAAGAGATTAACGCGGATGAACGAAATGTCTGGGTGACAGCGCAGGCGATTGGCGATGGTGCAGGTGTAGTTGCAACTGTTGCGGGTGCGGCACTCAAAGGCGGCGTAAGTGGTAATGATGACCTAACCAATGCGGAATACATTGCTGTGCAGGGTGCACTGGAAGGGGAGCAATTCGACGTTTTGGCTTTGGATCAGGCGGCTGATGCACCTTTGCTTGCGAGCTTTGCGGCATGGGTGAAACGTGTGCGTGGTGAAGGCAAGCCGGTGATGGCTGTATTTGGCGGTTCCGCAGCGGATGATACCTCTGCTACAGCAGCACAAAAAGCAGCAGCGCGTTCACTTGCGCTCAACCATGAAGGTGTGATTAATGTCGGTACAGGCGTGCGCCTTGGAGATGCATTCTACAGTTCGGCGGAAACATCCGCCTATGTTGCAGGTCTCATCGCCGGACAACGTCTGAACCAATCCACCACCTATGCAGCTACGCCGTTCGATGATGTGACACGTCGCTGGACGCGTGCAGAACAGGAGCAGGCGGTACAGAACGGCGTATTTATTTTCTTCCATGATGGACGTCAGGTGAAAGCACTTCGCGGTGTAAACACACTCGTAACCCCGGCCGCTGGACAGAATAATGCTTGGAAAAAAATTCGTTCCATTCGTGTGTTGGACGCCATCAACACGGATCTGCAACGCTCCGCGGAAGATACGTATATCGGTAAAGTAAACAATACCGAAGAGGGACGTCAGGCACTGATTAGTGCCATGAAGGCCTATTTGGCGCTGCTCGCACAGAGCAATGTGATTGAAGCTGACGGTTATGATGTCATTCTTGACCCGGCGTATTATGGTGCTGCACCAGTTCTCAAACCGGAGGCAGATCAGGTATTCCTGCAATGGAATGTGAAGCTGACCGATGTAATGGAGCAGTTGTTTGGTACATTTTACGTGCAATAAGGTTGTGTGGAAGGAAAGAACTGTTCTTCTAAAATAATTACTATACGTTGAACTGATGCTTTACACGATAACAGCGATCGGAAGATTGTTCTGACTGCGGAGTTATACCGTGTAATATTTATTAGTTCAACCAACCCAAGGAGGAAAATATATGTTGGATGCGTCAAGAGTAATTCTCGGTACCCATGGTCAGCTGCATATCGATGGTGTGTGGCAGACAAACATTAACAAGCTGGAAGCGAGTGTGGAGATTGAAAAGCGTGAGCTGAACCTGGTCGGTAACGACTGGAAGGTGCACAAAAACGGCGCAAAAAAAGGAACAGGCACGATGACGGGCTACAAAGTCACTTCGGATATGATCCTGCGCGGCTTCACCAAATTCGAGATCATTTCGAAGCTGAACGACCCTGAATCATATGGACATGAGAGTGTACTGCTGAAAGGTTGCATGGTGGACAAAATTCAGCTTGCCAACTGGACAGCGGGTGAGGAAGTACCGGAGGAAACGGGCTTTACGTTTGAAGGATTTGAGTTACTGAATCCGATTGTGGCGAACTAAGTTTTGAAATAGACACGTGTTTGAGCTGGTTTGCTCAAGTGTGTTTGCATAGTTACTTCATATAGTATGAACACATTGCGGGCCGAGATGATCTCGGTCTCTTTGTTGTCTCTACAAGGCTTGGAAGATGGCATAGATGAACCCATTCGTGAAACAAGAAGGAGATAACCCCAGATGAGTATGAATGAAAATATGTCCGAAGAACAGATTTTGGATCAGTTGTTTGAAGCAGCAGAACGTTTGCCAGAGGAGAATGTGCGTATTCAGCGTCTGGATCTGCTGTTGACCTTGCGTGGATTGACATCCTCCAAAGTGGATCACATTCGCGAACGCTGTACCATTCGAAAAACGACCAAAGGCCGCACCGAGGAAAAGGTGGACACCGAAACGTTTAACGCACTGCTCATTTCTGAAGCAACGGTTAAATTGAAAGTTCGCAGCCTGGAATTGTCCGGCTGGGGGGACACCCGTATTACCGGCCGCATGAAGCTATCCGGTGGCGAACAGGCGGTACGTCGTATGTTGCTCGCTGGTGAATTGGATGCCGTAGGTGATAAAGTGCTGGAGCTGTCCGGCTTCGGTGTGGAGATTGAAGACCTAAAAAACTGATTCACTCCGGCGGGATGACTACGTTCCTGTATCACATGTGGGTACGTCATCATCTCCGGCCCGGAGAGTTCTGGTCTTTGCCACGCGGGGAGCGCTCGCTGTTAATTGCGTTCTCGGAAGAGGAGATGTCAGCGATAACTTCGCAAATGAATCGATAACGATATAAGACAGGAGGTGAAAAAATGGCAGAAATGATTGTAGGTCTATCCAAATCCAATGCGGAAATGCGGACAACCCTTCGATATCTGGATCAGATTCAGCGCTCAACGGAACGTCTGGGCAGAGTTCGTTATCAGAGTCTGATTAAGGTGAACAATGAATTGAGAACGACTGGACGCAGGTTGGAGCATATTTATAGTATGGCTGTGCGAATCAGCAGGCTGCGAATCACACCGACGATTGGGTTGATTGATAAGCTGAGTCCGGCACTGGATCGCGCATGGGCGAAACTGAACAGTTTCAGGGACCAGATGGTGACGGCTTCGGGAACAGTATCGCTTGAGGTTCGGCAGAAGATCGAAGTGGCGATGGGCAAAGTTGGGCCAACTGGCCCAACTATGGCTGTCATGATCCAGAACAACAAAAACATTACTAACAATACGAAGGAAGAAGAACCTAAAAAGTGGTGGGAAAACGTACTTGCAGCGGTCCAAGCATTCAATGATTTGAAGGATGCAGCCTTTAATGTAGGAGATATTTTTAAATTGTTCAAAAAGAAAAAAGAAGAAAGTCCTGCATCAGATCCAACCAGAAGTCCAGCATCCAAATGCTGCTGTTGCACAGGTGGAAAGATGGGCAAAAACCGTAGAGTTCGTTCACCGAATGCGGATGGTGGTGGATCAGATCGTGGAAGACGAAATTACCGAAGGGGTAGAATGTCTAGTAATCGTTCGAATCGGGGCCCATCTCCAGTACCCAATCCTGTACCTGATACTCCAACTCCTCCGGCCGATCGCAACCGTAATAGGGGAGGCGGTAGAAGAATACGAGGAAGCGGTAGATTAGGATTTGCGGATGGTGGATTGGGATCTTTAACCGACATGCTGGCTGGTAACGGATTGATGGATAATTTAAGTGGTGGCTTTGCGAAAGGTGCTAAAAGGCTACTCGGACCCATCAGCATGCTTGCTGATGTGGCAAATGTAGCGACAGCACCACCGGAAGAACGTGGCCGAGCTGTAGGTTCTATGATTGGCGGCACAGCAGGTACTGCGATTGGTAGCGCCATCGGTAGCGTTCTTTTGCCTGGCATCGGGACATGGGTTGGTGGTGCAGTAGGTGGTTGGGCCGGAAGTGCAGCAGGCGGCTGGATTGGAGACAAAGCGAAGGATATTGGAAACTTTATGTCTAGTGCTACCGAGGGTGTAGGTGATGCTTTATCGGGTGCAGCGGATTACGTCTCTGAGAAAACAAAAAAAATCACCGATGGCATATCCAGTTTCTTCGGCTTTGGTTCCAAAAAAGAAGAAAAGACGGTCTCGGCAGCAACAGTAGCTGCACCGTCGCAAGTACCAACAGGCCCGCAGATGGCACCTGCCTATATGCCACCTGCACTGACCATAACAGGCCCAGCCGCATATATGAACAGCAAGGTCGGTCAACCTACCTCTGCTGGATTCATGGGAACAAGCATGATGCAGAACCAAGCGATGGCGCTTGGTAACGGTGCGCAGACCAATGGAAAATCGTCCACGATGACCGTACAGATATCTGAAGATCAGATGAGCAGTCTGTCCGGATACTTGAAGGATTTCAAAACCGAAACTACCAATCAGATTGCGATAAATATTGCACCGGGAACGGTACAGGTGACGGTTCGTGAGAACGCAATTGATTATGACGCAGTTTCTCACCAGGTGGGGCAACGGATCTCTAACGAGTTCCGCCGCGCGATGCAAAATCGCAAAACGATTATGGCCTAAGCAGAAAGGAGGCCGCAGATATGTCTGTACTTGAAGATAAAGTTGGTCCTAACAAAATGTCATTTACGTTGAAGGATGGCAATACTCCATTTCAATTTCCGGTAAACCCTGAAGAAGTTAATATTTCCAGATCTAAGGGATATGAAACGGTCAATATGTTGGAGCATGGCGAGTTTGATTTTGCACAAGGGGAGAAGGTGAAGGAGATCACCTTCTCTTCTTTTTTTCCAAAACGATATGATCCGTCCTATTGCATGGATGAAAAATATTTTCTGGATCCACGCGTGGCGATGAATGTGTTGAACACTTTTCTCATATCCAAAAAGCCACTGCGTTTCATCATCTCCGAAACCGGAGTAAACGTTCCTGTATTTCTTGTTTCGCTTAATTCGAGCTTTCGCGGCGGGGAGACGGGAGATATTTATTTCGACCTGACCCTGCGAACCTGGCGGGATTCCAAAGTGGAAAAGGTGGGTTCAGGGGCAGCCGCAAGCAAGTCCGGTTCACGTACCGATCTGAAAAAAGGTAGCAAGACGTACACCGTCAAAGCCGGGGATTCTTTGTCCAAAATAGCTAAGCTTGAACTCGGAAATAGTTCCAAATGGAACGAGATTTACAAGCTCAATACGAAAATCATTGGCAGTGATCCAAACCGGATCAAGCCCGGACAAAAGCTGGTGATGCCATGACCTACAAGGTCATTGTCGATGACAAATATGACGTCACCAAGCTGGTGGAGACAATTACGCTGAAGGACTCGCTGGACCAGATTGCATATCAGGCCAACATCCGGTTGGCCGTATCTGCCTATTCCGGTTTGCCTTCGATTTCACCCGGCATGGCGGTGCGGATTAGCGGGGTTCCTTTTGGCGAAAAATCCATGGTTCACTTGCTGCATCCTGCGGTCATCTGGGAGGTGGAAAGCTCGAACAGCGGCACCAAGCGGCTGTCCCTCACGGTGTACGACCGGATGATCTATCTGGAGAAATCAGAGGACGAATTCCTACTGCCGAAGGATCAGACCGCTGTACAGCGGCTTAAAGCGTACGCCAAGGAATGGAAAATTCCTCTGGCTGCTCTGCCGGAGATCAAGACCAAGCTGGGTAAGGCGGTGTATCGG
The DNA here is from genome assembly GCF_008386395.1 of Paenibacillus sp. 37. Classification (NCBI taxonomy): domain Bacteria; kingdom Bacillati; phylum Bacillota; class Bacilli; order Caryophanales; family Paenibacillaceae; genus Paenibacillus; species Paenibacillus sp. 37. The sequence goes on from NZ_CP043761.1 coordinate 1,447,855, forward strand.
TCGCAGACCATATTTGCGATGATATTTGCCGATCTGAAAGAAACGGCCAAGTCCGGGGGAGACATGTATCATCCACGGATGACACCCGGCGGGTTGCAGCTCTTCCAGATCGGAAGTAATGCGAAGGTCTATGAGCTGGATCGACTGATTGATCTGACCCAGATGCGTACGCTTGAAGGAGCGATCACGAAAGTAAAAGTGATGGCAGCGTCTGAGTCCGGCGGTAGTGGCAAAGAGGTGCCTTCGAAAGTACTTGCGATTGAGCAAGGGGATACGGAGCAGCTAGGTACGTTGCAAAAACTGATCGAGGACGATCAGATAAAAACAGCTGCCGCCGCCAAGAAACTGGCAAAAAGCAAGCTGACAGGTATTCAGGAGACCTTTACAATATCCGCACCGGATGTGAATACGATCCGCGCTGGAGACGCAGTGTTGTTAAAAGGACTGAGGCTAATTGTCATGTCGGTCAGCCGTGATCTGTCTGCCGGGCCTGGAACGATGACGTTGGAACTGGGTACAGCTGAGATGGTGAAAAGGAGGTATTACCTTGAATAAAGATGATCCGTATGGGCATTTTGCCGACGTCATGCGGGGAGCGATGAGTACACATTCTCGTCAGGCCGTGAGCGGCATGGGCGCGGTATTGGGTACGATGACCTCATCCGGCGTGAAACTGGATGATTTCAAGCACGAGGTGCAGGATTATCTCGTGGCCGAGTTGCCGGGCACGCTTGGACTGCCGGAGCGCGAGACTGCTGGCGCGATCTCGGGTATACCTGACGTGGCAAATGGCGGTACGACGGGCACGGGACGGTTTCTTTTGCAAGAAGAGGAAGTGGAAGAAGCGGTGTGGTCTCTTGGTAAAGGATTAAAAGCGGGAGATCGCGTACTGGCGATGCGGGTGAATGGCGGTAATGACATTGTGGTGCTGTGTAAGGTGGTGAGTGCGCATGCCTAGTTTGTTCCCGGAAACGGGTGTGGTCTGGGGAGATGAAGAAGATCTGTCAGGGGCGGCATCGGAAGAGGTGCGCTTTGGACGAAGTTGGCGATTTGATTACGACGCAGGGGATTTTGTGCTGACCCCAAGTGGCAAAGTTGCCGGGGCTGGTGGACATGAAGCTTGGGTGCAGTGGTGCATTAAGGCTGTGAAAACGCCGCGGTACAGACATGTGATCTATTCCCGGAACTATGGTTCGGAGCTGGAGGATCTGGTGGGGCAGAGTGATAGCCGAGGTGTGATGGAAAGTGAGATTACTCGGATGGTGACGGAGACGTTGCTGGCTGATCCACGCACGGATTTGGTAGACCAGTTTGCGTTCGATTGGAATCGGGAACAGTGCATGTTCTCGTGCCGGGTGGCGAGTGTGCAGGAAGAGATGTTTATTCTGGAAAGTGAGGTGATCTGACGGGATGGCTGAGATTCCGCGTTATTTGGAGGACCAGACGGAGGAACAGATTATGCAGCGTATGCTGGATCGTCTGCCCGCGGATCTGGATAAGTCGGAAGGATCGTTTCTGTGGGATGCGGAGGCTCCGGTAGCGTTTATGCTGTCTGAAGCGGCTTTGTGGGCACAGGAATTACTTCGGCGGGGGTTTGCAAGTACGGCTGCGAGTAGTGATCCGAATTTTCGTTCGGAAGAGCTGGATCTGCGGGCGGGAGAGCACGGCATCACACGGCGAGCTGCGGTGGCGGCACAAGGTGCGGTGAGGTTTGTGGGTACTCCGGGTAAAGTGGTGCCTGCGGGTACGGTCGTGGCTACGCTCGCGGATGAAGTGTCTGCTGAAGCTTCGCTCGAATATGAGACAGTGGGACGTTTCGAACTGGATTCAGATGGTTCCGGGGTGGTAGGCGTGCGAGCACTTGTTGCCGGAAAAGACAGCAACGTGCCTGCGGGCACGGTAACTGTGCTCTCTACACCTGTAAGTGGCGTGACTTCTGTCACGAACGTTGAGGTGATTAAAGGCGGTGCGGATATTGAGGCCGATACGGCACTGCTGGAACGTTTTTATGCCAAAGTCCGCAACCAAGGAACCAGCGGCAACAAGTCGCAATATGTGCAATGGGCCAGTGAAGTACCAGGTGTAGGTGCAACGCGGGTTATTCCGTTATGGCAGGGGCCAGGCACGGTGGGATTGTATTTGCTGGACACGGACAAACGTGCGGCTGGCACAGATCTGGTAGCGGAAGTGCAGAAGTACGTTGACCCAACGCAGGATGGGCAAGGTGAAGGTGTTGCACCGGCGGGGCCAGTAGTGTCCGTGATGCCGGCCGAGGAAGTGCCGATGAACATTCAGGTGAAGCTGACGCTGGCAAGTGATGCGACACTCGCCGATGTTCGGACATTGATCGAACGCGGGGTGACCGCGTATTTGAAACAGCTGGCTTTTGCCGATCCACTCGTTCGTTACACCCGTATTGCCGCGATTCTATTGGACATTCCGCCCATTATCGACTATTCGGAGCTGACCGTGAACGGTGTGAGCGACCAGAATATCGAGATGACCGCGAGTCAGGTGGCCGTGTTGGGGGCGGTGGATGTGCATGAGTAGTGTTGGGCAGATGGTGGATGTAAGGTGCGGATGTGGAGACAGAGGCGGTGTAGGACAAGGTGGATGTGCTAGTTGTGTTGCTCCCGAGTGTGGAAGTGAAGAAAAAGGCGGGCAAAAAGGGCATTTGTATTGTTCAGAACGCCGCTTGGGAACGCAGTTGCATTTGAGCGAAGCTGTTCACGTTAATGTGAAAGGAAAGGAGGATGCGGGTCATGAGTGCTCCTTCTATTGTAGATGTTGGACTGACGAGTGAGAAAGGGCGGGAGTTGTTCTCGTATTTGCCCAGATATTACGAGACTTCACGCGTCATGCAGGCCGATATGCAGGCCAAAGGCACCGAAATAGATCTGCTGTACCAGGCGCTGGATGAGACATTGGAGCAGTTTTTTGTCCGTACAGCGACGTGGGGGCTGGACTTCTGGGAGCAGGAGCTCGGAATTGAGACGGATCGTCTTAAACCCGTGGAACAAAGACGTGCCGTGGTGGAATCGAAGCTGCGTGGTGCCGGGAAGTTCTCTGGCAGGCTCGTGGCGAATGTGGCTGAGGCGTATGCCGGGGGCAAGGTGGATGTAACTTTTCAGCCGGAAGCGTGGAGTTTTACGGTGAGTTTTGTGGATACGATGGGCATCCCGCCCAATATCGATGATCTCAAACGTGCGATTGAAGAATTGAAACCGGCCCATATGTCCGTGGAATATGAGTATCGCTATTTGGTCTGGGATGATCTGGACGACAAACAGAAGACATGGGACGAACTCGATGCCGCGTCCTTGACGTGGAATGAACTGGAGGTGTGGGCTTAATGCCACAGGAAACAGATCGACTAAAATTGCATCTTCCCTTGGGGAACGAAAGAGTGACCCGGGATAGTATTAATATGATTTTCGAAAAGATTGATGCTGGTGTTGCAACGCAAGCGGATTTGGATGCGCTTCGTGAAGCGGTGAGTCAGATGGAGATTCCTGATGCATCTTTGACGCAGAAAGGGAAAGTGCAGTTGTCCAGTAAGACGGACGGTACGTCCGAGACGGTGGCGGCGACGGAGAAGGCAGTGAAAGCGGCTGTGGACGGTGCCATTCCAAGACTGATTCCAGATACCCGTGGAGTAGCTACAAAGCCCAGCGATTATCGTAAAAACATCGCATACTCATTTAAATCAGGTTCAACGATTGGCTTACCCGCCGAACTCTATGTCGTATTACATGGATTGAAGGGCTGGAATGATGACAGCGGAGGCGTCACTCACGAATATGCTTCCGGCGGAACGACAGGAGGAATGTACCATCGTACTGGTACGACTGCTAACGATACCTGGGGGCCGTGGATGCAGATTGTTGATCAAGGTGCACCGTGGCAAAAGCGTAAGTTAACTGAAGATAATGGTCTTTCAATCAACGTCAGTAATGGGAATGCCAATAATTTAGTCGCTGCAGGGTTCTATGTTGGTGAGAATATTGCCCATGCACCAACAACCGCTAGTGGTGCATGGTGGTATATCGAAGTTCAGGCAATGTCTTCTGATAGTTGGGTTATTCAAAAAGCCTATGATTTATTTAGTGCAGGATCATTCAGAATGCGAATTAAAAGCAATGGAACTTGGACAGCATGGTCACAAGACCTTTTTCAATCTGTCCTTGATGCTAAGAACAGGCACATTATTTCATCTGCTGCACCTTCTGGCGGAAACGATGGCGACATCTGGTATCAATACTCATGATTAAAGGGGAGGAGAATAACGCATGGCTTTAGGCGCTAAGGTGGGTGGCACGTGGAAAATGCCCAATAGAGTGTCCGTCAAGGTTTCGGGGACTTGGCGGGGTGTCCAACAAATTTATGCGAGAGTCGGGGGAGTATGGCGCCCCATTTGGTCCACTGTACAGACTATGCGGAAAGGTTCCGTATGGGGCAGCAATTCATATGTGGCCAAACAATCGGACCATGTGGAATGTTACGCGTACAACCCAAGCACAGGAGGCGGTGAGGCGGCCGTAGTGACAAGCACACCAGTGGATCTGACCAACGTAACTAATGTTGTATTTGATTTTGCATTGGAAGGTTCATCCCACATCCAATCAGATGGGATTTTCATAGCGTCAACGGACCAAATGGGAGGCGGCGGTACATATAACGCCCGAACATATCGGGGTTCACTGACGACAAGGACCACAATCAGCTTGAGCGTTTCCAGCCTTTCCGGGTCCTACTATTTGCGGGCGCACGCTTCAAACAACAGCGGCGTATCCACATGGAAATGCGTTCGCCTTTACCGGATCTTGCTGGACAACAAAGAGATTTGGAACGCCAGTGTGGGAGGTTCTTACTTGTAATAAAGAGGCATGATCATGTACCTAAGACGGAGAAGTAAAGTCAGCGAGAAGTTCCATACACCGAAATTAATTGTATTTAATGGGACGGGGTTTGCGCCAATTACGTATTTCAAGTGGCAGGTCTGAACTTACCTCAATCTCACCAATAAAAAGGAGGTGAACCATGGCCACAAACCAACTAACCAGAGCCATCGCAATTACACTCACGCAACATTTCCCTAACATCCCGATCAATCCTACTAATAGCATCACCAGCCCCGTCCCGGAAACTATAGGCATCACCTACAGCTTGCTTTCCGCCCAACTCACCCGGGAACGCAGCGATCGCTTCGTGCAGTCCCATACCTTCGAAATCCGCTGGCTTGACGCAAACAATATCCCGGCAACACTGCCGGATGAGCTCTTCGAAGCCTTGGAAACCATCGACGTGGAGGGTACACCCTATCGCGCAACGGAGATGCGTTGGGAGACGGAGAACGACACACCACGAATGCTGGTGTACTACACCATGCGAACCACCAAAGTGTCGGAGTCCGCCTCTACCATGCAACAACTGGAGCAGCCACCTACCGCACTTAAAGCTACGAGAGAATAACTATATGATTTCAACGTAACGAACGTTGTTCTGACGTTGGAGTGGCTAGTGCCATTATTCTTTCTTAATTGAACTTAATCAATCAAATGAGGGGATATACATGAAAGGAATAGGAGGCGCATTGGCAATGTTTACGAAAAAAGAACCGGACCCTAAAAAAACGGAAACTCAACAGAAAAACAACCAGAAATACAGCAAAGCACAGTTCGCCGAATCCCGGCAACTCAGCCGGATCGAAAAAGATATTTTGGCAGCAGTGCTGCTGGAACAAGAAACATACACCTTGCAAGAAGCGCAAGAACACATCCAACAATTTATGAATGGGGAGGCACAATAATGGCTGGAGGAACATGGACGACACAAAACAAGGTACGCCCCGGCGTATATATGAATTTTGCATCGGAGGGCTCATTGCCGGGTACGGTAGGGGAACGGGGAACGGTGGCTTTGGCACTTCCATTGTCATGGGGACAAGCTAGCACAATCCTGACGGTACAAGCAGGTGAAGATGTACAAGCCAAGTTGGGCTATGACTGGACAGCACCTCAACTGCTCCTGATCCGCGAGGCATTGAAACGAGCACAGACATTGCTTCTGTATCGACTCAATGCAGGGACCAAAGCCAAGGCAACCTTGGACAAACTGACAGTGACAGCCCAACATGGCGGTGTGCGTGGTAATGATCTAGCTGTTGTAATCTCAGCAAATATCAATGACCCGGAACAATTGGATGTCTCGACTTTGCTTTCGGGTAAAGAAGTGGACAAACAAACTTCGTCCACCATCGAAGCTCTGGAATCCAACGCATACGTTACCTTTACTGGTGAAGGTGCTCTCACAGCTACAGCGTCACTTCCATTAACAGGTGGATTGGATGGTACAGTAACGAACCAAGAGCATGCTGATTTCCTCACCAAGCTAGAGGTGCTGGATTTTAACACGGTTGGTCTGATTTCAGACGATGCCACACTCAAGTCAGTCTACACAGCTTACATCAAGCGTTTGCGTGATACCGAGGGCAAGAAGGTGCAACTGGTTCTGTCCGATTATCCGGCAGCAGATCATGAAGGTATTATCAGTGTGAAAAATGGTGTTGTGCTTGCAGACGGTACCGTTCTTACGCCAAAACAAACGGTAGCTTGGACTGCTGGTGCAACAGCGGGGGCTAATCTGAATGAATCCCTGACGTTCCGTGCGTATGACGATGCCGTGGATGTGAATGGCAGATTGACACATACCGAGACAGAAGCAGCATTGCGTAATGGCGAGTTTGTCTTTACCGCGAGCAGCAACCGCGCAGTGGTAGAGCAGGATGTGAATACATTCCGTTCCGTAACACCGGATAAGGCACGTCATTTTGCCAAAAATCGTGTTGTCCGTGTTCTCGATGGCATCGCTAACGATATGAAACGGATTTTCGAGTCCTATTACATCGGTAAAGTGAACAACAATGAAGATGGACGCAGCCTATTCCGTTCCCAATGTGTTACTTACTTGAAGCAGCTTCAGGATATTGGGGCGATTCAAAATTTTGATTCCAAAACAGACATCACTGTTGCTCCGGGCAATGAAACCGACAGTATTCTGATCGAGATTCAGGTCCAACCTGTGGATTCCGTTGAAAAAGTATATATGAAAGTGAAGGTGGTTTAAGATGGCATTTTTGAAAGCAAGCGACACAATCTCCGGCCAGGAAGGCCGCGCATATGCAACGATTAACGGACAGACGGAAGAAATGTTCTATGTGAAGACGCTGGAAGCAACGGTGGAGAAACAAAAAGCAGAGGTCAAAACCTTGGGCCGCCGCGGTGTACAGCACAAAGCAACCGGTTGGTCCGGTTCAGGTTCCATGACGATCTTTTATACCACATCCCGTTTCCGCGAGCTTATGCTCCAGTACATGCAGAATGGGGTGGACACGTACTTCGACATTGAAGTGACCAACGAAGATCCTTCGTCCACAATTGGTAAACAGACCGTGACCCTCAAAGGCGTCAACCTCGACAGTGTGATCATGGCATCCCTCGATACCGAGGCGGAGGCGTTGGAGGAAGAAGTGAGCTTTACCTTTGAAGATGTCGATATGCCTGTATCATTCAATCTGCCGAAGTAATGTAGCGTGAAAGCATAATGATTTGAGATTTATAAAGCGTATTAATTAGCAGCGGGTTTGTAAAAGAAACCTGTTCAACATGCCTGTGTTACGGGCTATTTGGCGTGTCAAAATTCTGCTCTTCGCCGCTTCTTGCGGCGGGGAGCCTAACTTTAGAGGAGGAACAATACATGAGTGGATTGAGTATGTTTTTTGCCCAAAATGCAGCAACAGATACAACGGAGGAGTTTACCGTATCCCCCCGATTCAAAGATGAGAAAGGCGAGCCGGTTGCCTGGAAACTGCGCAGCATGACCGAGGACGAAAACCAGGAATGCCGCAAGGCAGCTACCCGCAAAATTAAGGGCAAGAATGGTGTCTACACACCCGACATTGATGCGAATGATTACATGGCTCGCCTGATGAGCGCAAGTGTAGTATTTCCCGATTTGAAAAACGCAGAACTCCAGCGTTCATATGGCGTGATGGGGGCGGAATCGCTTTTGCGGAAAATGCTGTTGCCTGGGGAATTTGCTTCGCTCGGTGAACAGGTTCAGAAGCTGAACGGTTTCAATCAGGACATGAACGAACTGGTGGATGACGTAAAAAACTAATTAAAGAGGGCGATTCCGAAGCGAATCTGGCTTATTACGCTCTCCATGAACTGAACATTTTGCCGCATGAGCTAATGGCCTTCTCCATGCGAGAACGAGCGGCCATCTATGCAATGATCTCCATCCGGGTGGAGGAAGAGAAGAAAGAACGGTCCAAGAGCCGCGCCCGGAAGAAATAAAAAGGAAAGGAGGGAGAAATGAATGTCCGATACAAGTATCAATGTAATCAATCCTCCATCCGTAAATAATTTAATCAATAACTTAAATCTAATTCAGGTAAAAACAACCGAAATTTTGAACAACTTCAATCAGATTAACCATGTTAATTTGAATCAATTTAACCAAACGAACATATCCAACCACTTTAATCAAATAAACCAGCAAATGAATGTAACGATTAATCTGATGGAAAAGTTGGAGGATACGGCTGATGATACAAGCAATGCTTTGGGTGATAATCTGAGTAAACTCTCTAAGTGGATGCAAATGGTAAAGTCCGCTGGAAGTGTTGTGTTAAAAGCTGCTGCTGAACAAGAAGACTTCAAATATCGTTACATGGTTGCCGCAGAAGATCCGGTGCTCGGGGAAAGCATCTATAATAAGTATCGAGATCAAGCCTCCAAGAGCGGTCAGGATGTCAATGATTCGCTTAAATCTTCTCTGGGCTTCTTGCCTTTGGCACAAAATACAGGGCAGGTAGATCAGTTAAATGAAATGACTCAACGACTGAGTATGTTGTCACCGGATAATAAAAGTCTGACCGATGCATCCAAGGCTATTGTTAGTGCCATGAATGGAAAAAATACAGACTTGGCTAGTCAATTTAACATCCCGGAGAGTGCATTGACCGGAGCTGGATTAGGTGAATTTATTCAGACGAAAGACCTTGACGGTTTTATACAGGGTTTGCAGACGGTTCTTGAAATGCAAGGTTACACACAAGAAGCCTTTGATACGATGCTGGATTCTCCATTGCAAAAATGGACGGCTCTCGTGAATCAGTTCAATGGGATACTATCTGAAATCGGGACAAGAGCTTTGGAAGTTTTATCTCCTGTGCTTGACCGATTAAACGAAGCCATAAGCTCAGGTCAGTTCAGTGCTTTCATCGAATGGATTGGTGGGGCCTTCGCAATTATTGCTCAAGTGGTGGCATTTATCGTGGATGGGTTCATCAATTTTGCTGCAGTTGTGCAGGAAAATTGGGCTATCATCGGACCTATATTAACAGCCATTGCTCTAGTGCTCCTAGCCAATATCATTATTACGCTCGGAGTTGTAATTGCTCAGGTTTATTCACTGGCTGTGGCATGGTTGGTAGCTAACTGGTCTATCTTGCTTGTCATTGGTGCTATTGCAGGACTCATCTTCATTTTGCAATTATGTGGCGTTACAGCTGGGGATATTGTGGGAGCGATTATAGGTTATTTTTATATGGTTTACGAGTATATGAAATCAATTTTTGCATCCATTCTGAATTATTTCATATCTTGGGCTGAATTTGTCATCAATGTATTCAGAGATCCAGTCTATGCATTCCAAAAGTTGTTTGTTGATATGGGACTCATTGTACTCCAAATTCTGTTCAACATTACAAAGGGAATTGAGGATTTCGCAGGTGGTTTCAAAGATCAAATCAACTGGATGATCGGAGGTATAAACAAATTAATACCCTATCTTAATAAGATTTTCGGGACCAATTGGGGCGGTATTAAACTAGTGGATGATGCTAACATTCATTCAATGAGCGGTAAGATACAGGGTTTAATGAGTGACCTTGAAGCGAGTGCTCCTGAGAGCCAGGAGGACGTTGTTAGCCTGTGGAGAATGGACGCTTCTGCGGACTATAAGGATGCATTTGATATGGGATTTGACAAGGGGCACGATTTGATGGATACCACCAAGGACCTATTCCCCAACGGCTCTGATAAATTACCCGGAAACTTCGGCGGCTCAACTCCCAAAACACCTTCTATGCCATCGATACCAACTGCACCTGCTCCCACCGTTGTTCCCAACAGCAACATGAGTAACATCAATAAAATCAACAATATCGGACAGGTGGACAAGATCGGTGACGTGGATGGCACAGTGGATGTAACTAGCGAAGACTTGAAACTGATGCGTGAGCTTGCAGAGATGCAGGCGATTCAGCGATTCGTCAGCCTTACTCCAACCGTTCAGGTCACCACAGGGGATATCAACAGCGGACATGATGTGGACAGCATCATCAGCAAAATTACCGATGGACTGAACAGTCAGATCGTCTCCAGTGCCCAGGGGGTGTATGGATAAGTGGAATATTATATTCAACTAAGCTTCAATAACCGCTCTGAATATATGTTTTTCCCGGTGACACCAGAGAGCATTGAGTTTTCGGATTCGGGAGACGGCAGTACGTTTAACGTTAGCGCTTTGGGTGAAATTAACGTGATCAAGTCGCCGAAGCTGCGTGAAGTCAGTTTCAGCGGGATTTTTCCGGCAGACTACAGCCCGTATCATCTGAACTATGATGCAAGACATCCGGCAATTCAGAAGCAGTTTTACCGTGATCCCTATGAATATGTGAAAAAGATCATCCGCTGGATGCAGACGGGCAGACCCGTCAGACTGTTCTTTTCCAGTGCAAGGTACACCATTAATATGGCGGTTTCCATTGAGAGCTTCGACTGGAAGGAGACAGCGGGTACGGTGGGGGATATCCAGTATGATATCAAGCTGAAGCAGTTCATTTTTTATGCCGCCAAAAAAGTAGTGCCACTCAAGGACAGCAAGGATACGGCTGCTTCGAAAACAAAAACCAAAGCCTCCCGGCCCAATGAAAAAATCCAGCCCAAGACCGTCACACTCAAAGCTGGAGACTCCTTGTGGTCTGTAGCCAAAGCCCATCTGGGAGATGGATCTCGCTGGAAAGAGCTGCAAAAGCTGAATGGCATCAAAGATGCACAACTGAAGAAGCTGCCGATTGGACTTGTGATCAAGCTTCCGTGAAAGGAGAGGGAATATGCAAGAGCAGATCAGGCTGGACGATAAGCTGGCAAACATGAAGGAACGGGTATTACTGGATGACAAGCAGGGCAACATCTGGGACATTAGCGAAATTGCCGGTGACATTACGTACAAAACCTCCCGCATCGGCAAGCCTTCCTCTCTGGAATTCACGTTGATCAAGGGCAGCCTGTACCAGAATAAGAAATTCACATATGAGAATGGATATGTTGTGAAATATATCAGCAACGAGGTAGGCATCTTTTACGGATATATCTTCTCAGTGGATAGTGGCAAGGACGAAAGTGTCAAAATCAAAGCCTACGACCAGATTCGTTATCTAACCGCGAATCAGACGTACAAGTTCGTTAACGCAACGGCTACGGATGTGATCAAACGAATTGCCAAAGACTTTCTGTTGAAAACAGGTGATCTGATCCAGCCAAAATACGTTATTCCGCGCATGGTATTTGATAACAAAAAGCTGATCGACATGATCTGTGAGGCGCTCGACCGAACGCTGATCTATGGTGGTAAAAACTATATCTTCTACGATGATTTTGGCAAGCTTGTGCTTCGGGATGTGGAAGAGATGCCTTACGGCTTTGTCATTGGGGATAACAGTCTGCTCACGGATTACAGCTATACAAGGTCGATTGACGACCAGACGTATAACAAGATCAAGCTGTATCGGGATAACAAGGATACGGGAAAAAGAGAAACGTTTGTTCATCAGGACTCAGGCAGCATCCGTCAATGGGGGCTGCTTTTTTTGTACCAAAAAGCGGATGATGGCCTGAACGAAGGTCAGATTGATGCCATGCTGAAGACCCTGATGACCCTCCGCAATCGCGAGACGCAGACGTTGAAAGTGGATGCGCTTGGTGATTTCAAGGTGAGGGCGGGTAGTTTTGTCAACATCCAGATCAATGAACTGAAGATTAATCAATATTTTCTGGTAGACGAATGTACGCATAAGGTACAGGGAGGCGTGCACACGATGTCGCTGGATTTGAAGGTGGTGTAACGATAAATGATGCTGGACGTGATTAAAAAGGCGGCGGTGGCCGCTGTAGATGCCAAGTCTCCCGTTCAGGTAATGTACGGAAGCGTGTCAAACACTCAGCCCTTGGAGATCACCGTTGAACAACGGCTGGCATTGGCTGAGCCTTTTCTGGTACTGCCAGAATCCGTAGTGAACAAAGCTTGGACCGTGGGTGACCATGTCTTGTTGTTACGTGTTCAAGGCGGAGACAGCTTTGTTGTGCTGGATCGGCTGGTGAATCCATGATTCCACAAGGTGCACAGATTAGTGCAGAAGATCAGGAAGAAACTGCTGTACTTCCAAGTCTGACGTATGTAATTCAAGCTTCGGGACAGCGAATTGGAAGACTGCAAATGGATGGAAAAGATGCGGTAAAACAGGCGGTGTATAAAGTGATGTCTACACGTCGCTACGAGCATCTAATCTATTCCGCGGATTACGGCATGGAATGGTCCTGGGAAGGAATGGCCGGGAGATCCATGGTTGAATCGGAACTGGAACGCTGGATTCGCGAAGCGTTGCTTCCGGATGATCGCATTTCCGATGTAACGGAGTTCGATTTTGTCCACGAGGCCGATGGAGTAAGGGTTTCGTTTACCGTGGAAACAGATTTTGGCAGCTTCAGGCAAGAAACGGAGGTGAACATGGATGTATGAAGAGCAGACGTTTGAAATTATTTTAAATCGAATGCTGGATAGGGTACCGGATGGTGTGGATAAACGTGAAGGCAGTATTATCTATGATGCGCTTGCCCCAGCAGCTGTGGAAATGGCTCAGATGTATATCGAGTTAGATGTGAACGCCAACCTGAAGTTTGCGGATACAGCTTCTGGAGAATATCTGGATCGCGCGGTGGCTTGGTCGGGCATTCAACGGAAAGCGGCCACGAAGGCACGTTGGGTTGGCAGTTTCCGGGATAATGAAGGTAAGCCTGTTGAGGTTCCTTTAGAGAGTCGTTTTTCCACGGGGGATCGGGTGTACGTTATAGTGGAGCGCATCGCGGCAGGACGATATGTGTTGGAGTGTGAAGTCGCGGGAGCGGAAGGAAATGAATATACGGGGGCGCTGCTGCCCATCGATTATATTACTGGCTTGACGACGGCTGAATTGACACAGTTGCTGGTTTCTGGCGAAGACGAGGAAACGGATCAGGCCTTGTATGATCGCTATCAGGACAAAGTTTCCCGTCCGGTCACGAGTGCGAACAAATATCAGTATGAGTTATGGGCACGGGAAAACTCTGGTGTGGGCAAAGCGAAGGCTTTTCCACTGTGGGATGGTCCAGGTACAGTCAAAGTGGCATTGCTGAATAATGAAATGAAAACACCTGCTGAGGCGGTTATTGAGGCGGTCCAGGAATATATCGACCCAACCCAGGACGGAATGGGCGAAGGTGCTGCTCCAATTGGCCCTGTGGTCACAGTAGTGGGAGCGGAAGAGGTTCCTATTGATGTGGAGGTACAGGTCACGCTTGCTTCTGGTTCAACGTATGAGGGTGTAAAGACACTGATTGAAACGGGAGTTACGGCATATCTGAAAGAACTTGCTTTTGCCGATCCGTTGGTTCGTTGGACACGGATTGCCAATGTCATTCTGGATATTCCGCCCGTAATCGATTATAGCGATCTGCTGGTGAATGGTGGGATGTCCAATCTGGAGATCGCCCCCGGTGCAGTAGCCGTTCTTGGGACGGTGAAGGTGACATGAGTAAAGCAGAGGCATTAATGACTCTTTTGCCCCCGTTATATGAAAATGTGCTGGAGATGCAGCTTCTTACGGAGACCGAAGGTGTTGAGCTGGACCAGCTTACGGTGGGTTTGGAAAGTGTGCTGGACCAATTCTACCCGGAGTCTGCGACCTGGGCATTGGAACATTACGAGCGGGATTTGCAGATTCAGACGAATCAAGCCAAGCCAGACGACCAGCGGAGATCCGTAATCATCTCCAAAATGCGCGGCAGTGGCAAAGTCTCTGGCTCCATGCTCAAGAACGTGGCGCAAGCCTACGAAAGTGGCGGGATTGATGTATCCGTATCGCCCGAGGAGTACTTGATCCGAATTCGTTTCATCGACACATGGGGCTTGCCGCCCAATCTGGACGATCTGAAGGCAGCGATTGAGGATATCAAACCGGCACATATGACCGTGGACTACCGTCTGCGGTATTTGACGATCTCGGAAGTTGAGAGCATGACGCTGGATGAAATTGAACAGACTCGACAGGATAAATTTGCAGGAGGTGGAGTATAGATGAATGAACCGAAAACACCGAATTTGGGATTGAATAAAATTGATCGTTCCTCGCCATCGACGACTTATTTTGATCTGGATAAGTATTTGGATCAGAACTGGGAGAAGGTTGACGAGGGTGTTGCAACACGAGATGAAGTTGAGGAACTTCGCCAATCGGTAAACGAGATGGACATTCCAGACGCATCGCTGACTCAAAAAGGTAAAGTGCAGTTATCAAGCAAAACAAACGGAATATCTGAAGAGTTTGCACCAACTGAAAAGGCGTTAAATGATGCAAGATTAGCTGCTCAAAAGTACACAGATGATAAGACATGGCAGAAGTACAAGCTTACACAGGATAATGGAGAACCAACCTTAATTGCCGCTAATTACGACCTAAACACTTTGAAAGCAACTGGCGTTTATGGTTGTCAAAATGCAGTGAATGCACCTTTGGTGAGTAGGGCATGGGAAATAAGGGTTGTTCGATCTGTATCATTAGATTCTATTATCCAGGAAGTCACTTCTTACACGACCGGAACAGATACCCAAGTGATGAAATATATTAGGAAAACGCAAAACGCAAGCGCTAATCCTTCTACTTGGACGGCGTGGCAATTGATGACACCACAACCAAACGTATGGGGGGCGTTATGATTGGCTGATGTACTCAAAAAAATGTATGGCGGTGTAGTTCCAACGGCAATTACTGATTTATACAAAGCTCCACCGGGAAAGAGGGCTGTTTTGAAATCCTTGATTCTTTGTAATCAAACTTCAAGTGACCAACTTTTTTGGATTGAATTGGGCGGATATTATTTTGTGCATATGCAGACTATCAAAGCAAACGACACTCTCGTTATTCCCGTTTTTGATCAAGTGTTAGCCGCGGGTACAAACATACGCATATGGTCACAAAACGCTAACTCAATTGTTGCGCGGTTGAGTGGATATGAAACAGATAGAATGGACTTGATATCAGTAAGAGCGAATTTGACCGCTACAGATACAACAATTCTAAGCAATACAGCGACACTGTTGATTAAATCGATTGTTATATGTTGCCGAACCACGGACCCGGTAAAATTAAACCTACTATTTGGGAGTGATTATATAATCTCAAATAGAGCACTTGGAAAGTTGGAAACGTTATTAGTCCCTGTAGCAGATCAATTTTTCCCAGCCGGGGAAGTAATAAAAAGCGGAGCGCCTGGCGTTACCGGGTCTGCTAATGTGGTAGTTCATATCAATGCAATGGTGGTGACCTAATGCCGACACTTGATAATTTCAAATTGAGCAATTACAGGTTGGGTGGGCCGGGTGGGGATGTTGAATCTGATTATTATCTGATTTATTCAAAAAATATAAATGTAAATAAAACCGGATCAACTCTTACGAAGATGTTTGAATTAGGATCAAACAAGGCGTTCATTCACCTCCATGATAGGGGCGCGATAATCTCCGGTGCCAACCCAACAACCGACATCACCACGAACATAGCTTTAACAACTACAGACCCAGACGGGACGGAAAGACATGTTTTTTCTCCTTCCAAGCTAGTAACGAGATTGAACAACGGGACAAGTTTCGCAACATCATCACGAAGATACGTTGTTTCCATGTACATTGACATAGTAAGCAAAGTTGTTACTTACTATTGGTCTGATAGCACAGCTAATAATTATGAGTATTCAGCCGAGGCTATATCTAGCGGTTTAACTTACAAATCTCTTAATCTTTCGTTGTACTCAGTCACAAACGCTTTGGGTCAAGGTGGTTATTCTGAATTCTCTGCAAGCCAAATTGTAGTAAGTCGCCTGAAATGATCCGTTTTCAGACTATCAACGGAGAAATAGAGAGATAGCAGGGGGAAAGGGTGTGACGTTGTGAACCGGGAAAGCTTATACCGCATACTCACAACATGAAGAGATATATAGCGTGGGGATCACATAGAGATAACCAGCGTACTTATATGGTAGCGTGCCTACATGGTACGCTATTTTTATGCCCTCTGAAGTGGTCAGAAAGAGTACTCAAAAATTACAAACACCCCACAATTATAGCTGGGGTGTTGTTCTTCTATGTGAACAGACTTTTTTTGCTAAGTAAAAGGCGCTGAGATTATTAGAACTTCACAGTGTAGTAGTTTCTGTCGCGAAGTATTGGATCAGAAATTTTAACATCAGAAACTTTTACGCCTGGCTTAATTAACTTACCAACAGATACACTTGACCACTCGTTTACAGTAATATTTCCCGAAGCGGTTGTTCCACCCATATACTCGACTCCAGTATCTAAAGTATAGATATCAATAAAATGGATGGAAGCCCATTTTGGAAATGTTGTTGGTTCTTTTTTAACTAACACATCGAATTCAACAATCGCGTATGTAGCACCTTCTCCTGCAGGTGAGTCATTGAAACTACTATCATATCTAACACCTGTAACTTTAATGTCAAAATAAGGTGTTTTGACAACATCGCCTACATTGTAAATCTTGCTTTGTGTTTGGCTTGTAGTGCTAGGGGAGTGGAGGAATTGTTGTTCAAAAACGATTCTCCTTTAGTTTCAAACTCAATTTTCTTTTGCTCTTTGTCATAAATTAATTTGTAACCAGTCATTTCTGCAACTTCACGAATAGGCAAGTATGTTTTTCCGTTATAAACCAGCGTGTCAGATTGCAAATTTTGTTCCTTGCCATCAACAGCGAATGAAAATTTGGTCAATATGGCATTAACCGTAGAGGGGGGCGGCTGCAGCAAGGGTTGCTGATCCGATCATCATGCCAATACCGAGAGTGGCCACTGTTTTAAATAATGATTTTTTCAAAGTGTGAGTCTCCTTTATAAATGGGGTATACACTTTATTTCGGTAAACACTGGAAATAGTTTATAGCACCTCTCCCAAAAAGACGGTACTTAATATGTTTGCCTAAATGAAATCACATCGATTTTCCCGGATGGGTCGAGGGCATAAAAATGAAGGAGGGAAGGCCATGTTTAATCGAGGGGGATTTAACCGCATGGCCTTTAACCGCCAAATATCCGTATTCGTGTTTGGTCGTGCTGTCGCAGACGTTTCCGGATCTGCGGCGGCGGTCGGCACGATGGAAATGACGGGTTCGGCGCGGTTATGGATGTGGCAACCAATGCTAAGGCGATTACATTTGAGAGGTTACGAAACGGGCTATCATGGATGTTAGTTTTGGTAAGGTCGCGAAAGATAGCCGATACCATGTTTAAATTTCTGTAATTCACAGGTCAGTTCAAACCAGGTGATCAAATTATCATAGATGCCAACACATTTAAAATCACACAAAACGGCATGACCGCTTCACATTTACTATTTTAGAAGGCGATTTTATTAATTGAAATTTAAATCTAAATCTTAGTGAAAACAATTTAACATGGACAGACCCTTGTTCAGGGAATAAACGAACTTGTATTAAGGACTACACGCAATCCACTAATTTTTTTTTTGTTTCTAAAACGATTATACGAATCACAAAGGAGGTGAAACCATGGAAAGATGGGATACCCTATGGAAATGGGGAATTGCGCTGATGAGCAGCTCGGCAACCTACTTCTTCGGAGGCTGGTCAGGAGTGCTCGGTGTATTGCTTGTATTCGTCATCCTCGACTACCTAACGGGCATCGCGGCGGCGGGCATGAGTGGCAAGTTAGAGAGTAATGTTGGCATGTTCGGCATCGCACGAAAGGTATTTATATTTGCAATGGTATCGGTGGCTCATCTGGTGGACGGTGTTCTGGGAGACGGACATTTGTTCAGGGATGCGGTCGCCTTTTTTTATATCGCAAATGAGTTGTTGTCCATCATCGAAAACGGGGGTAAGTTGGGCGCTCCAATTCCGCCAGTGATTCGGCAAGCTATTGAAGTGCTCAAGGGCAAAGGGGGGACCGGGGAACTCCCCGGTAACTTCTCCCCAAGTGCCAAAGACTCTTTTTCACAGCCAGATCCGGATGACATAGATTCACAGACTGGAGATAGCAAGAAGTAATGCGACTATAGCAAGCTAGCACGTGAAACTACACATAACTCAACACATTAGGGACACGCACACAAGCAACCCCTGATCCAACCGCATTAACTATAGGAGCATTTTGCATCAATCCAGAGAGTGACATCCAATCAGCAATTTATAGATCAGAATGCTCTAATCTGTCTATACTTGTACCCGGGAACGCTTGAATCGAATGGTGTAAAATGCTGAACAAACGGCAATTTGCCGCATAAAGGGTGTGAGAAACATGCAAACGAGAAGTTCGGGCAACACACAGGGCATTGACGTCTCCCGATACCAGAGCAATATTGACTGGGCGAAGGTGAAGGCAAGTGGCATGACATTTGTATTCATCAAGGCAACTGAGGGACAGACATATACCGATCCCAATTATCAGAACAATGTAACCGGTGCACTGGCGGCGGGCATGCTGGTGGGAACCTATCACTTCTTCCGCGCGACATCTACTGATGGTGCCAAAGCTGAAGCGGCACATTACGCCAATACGCTTAACAAAGTTGGAGGCGCCAAAGCGTTACAACTGCCACCCGTCATGGACTACGAGAACAACCCCGGCAACCTGAGCAAAGCGCAGATGAATACGGTTGCCAAAGCTTTTTTAACCGAACTACAACGTCTGACAGGTGTAAAACCGATCATATACACGGGCAATTCATTTGCCGGGAATTTTGACACATCACTCAGCTCATACGATCTGTGGATCGCGCGTTACAGCAACACCCGTGTACCGGAAGACCAACCGGCATGGAAGCGTTGGACGTTCTGGCAGTATACGGATTCAGGCAAGGTGAATGGCATTAGTGGCAACGTGGATATGAATGAATTCGAGGGAACAGCGGCACAGCTCAGAGCAAGATACGCAGCAGCCACTCCGAACCCCCCGGAGCCATCCAATCCGACGAATCCAAGTCATCCGAATCCACCAACCGAACCACCGAAAGGGGGCGAACCGATGACAGCCGAAGAGAAAGCAGCGTTTGATGCGCTCAAATCCCAGGTCGACAAACTGCAGGCGCGTCAGCAAATGGAAGTTCCAGTATGGGCAAAAGCAGCTGTGGATGCAGCACTGGCATATGACACCAAAAATCCATTGTTCAGCATCGATAATGGGGCGAGTTATGATTTTTACCGTTTTATTACCGTGATGCATCGCAGAGGTTTGTTTAAAAAGTTAGCTGATTCTTAGCAAATTAAAATTTTTATTTTATTTAAATGTGGATTGAGTGGAGAAGGAACACGGGACGTTTCTTGTCGAACTGTGTTCCTTTTTTGTGTTTTATGTAAGTAATATTAACGCATATAATAAAGTTGAAGACTTATGTCTGTAAATCTCTTGTCTAATTGATTAATGTGATGTAAAGTAAGTTACACGAAATTGTTTTTCACCACAGTTTATTTACACAATCCTCCTCATCATGACAAAACCATAACATATGAAGTTATTGTAATGTCTCTCTGTTGTACAATCCAACATCTCAAGATCTCGTTCATACGTTATACACATCCAATCTGCAAGAGATAACCACCCTAATAAACAACTCACACATCTAAACTACCTAGCCTATGTAGAGTTTCTTTCGTCCGTATTGCAAACGATACCTAGTCCAGCTCCCACACTGCATACTCAAAACGACCCGCACCCGCTCAAGGGATAGGTTTGATTGCAGAGCCAGCAGCGTAGTATCTATATGCCCATCTGTAATTTTAATCTACTGATTTGAACATGCTCTTATCGGTCTGTAACCGTTTGCTGTTGCTTATTGACCTAAGTTCAAATAAAACGCAACCATCATAAGCAGCAATCTCATTCAATTTCATAGATTCATCTCACAAGATACGTTGTTGAAGCTTTTTCTTTTTCTATAAAAGTATTTAACCGATGTCCTCAATCCTGTGCACGATCTGATATTTGCCTGTATTCCATACGTATCCCATGCTGTTTTTACATTTCACATACATGCCTTACTTTTCCCAGAACATTAATTCAGGTATCTCAGGCATTTAAAGCCTTTTATATGATACAGAGCACCAAACCGATTGCCAACATTGGAGATCTTTCGTGCCAGCATCACACACATTATGAGACAGGGAAGGGTGTTGTACGTATGCGAATGAGAAAGAAATGGATGTCCGGTTTTTTGACTCTTGCTTTGAGCACCGTCTTGGTGTTGTCAGGCTGTTCGAGCAATGAGGGGGCTGGGAATTCGCCTGCTCCGGCGGAAGGCAGCGAGCCACCAGCCGAAGTGACAGAAGCGCAAGATACGATGATCATGGGGCGTGGCGGGGATTCCGTTGCACTCGACCCGGCAATTGTGACCGATGGAGAGTCGCTGAAGATTGGACATCAGGTGTTTGATTCGTTGCTGGACTACAAGGAAGGCGGAACAGAGGTCGTTCCTGGGCTTGCAGAGAGTTGGGAGATTTCGGCGGATGGGCTCAAGTATGTGTTTAAGCTGAAGTCCGGTGTGAAATTCCATGATGGTACGGACTTCAACGCAGAGGCTGTTGTGTTCAACTTCAACCGCTGGGGCGACCCGGCGAGTGAATATAAATTCGAAGGAGATTCCTTCGATTATTATGATTCCATGTTTGGTCCAGAGGACGGACGTGTGATCAAGGAAGTGAAGGCGACGGACGAGACTACGGTGGAGTTCACATTGAACCAGCCACAAGCGCCTTTCCTGCAAAATATTGCGATGACGCCATTTGGCATTGCCAGCCCAAAAGCGATTCAGGAGAAAAAAGAAAACTTCAAGAGCGAGCCTGTGGGCACCGGCCCATTTGTATTCAAAGAGTGGAAGCGTAACGACTCCATCACCCTGGAGAAAAACGCGGATTATTGGAAAGAAGGACTACCGAAGCTGAACAAAGTAATCGTGCGTTCGATTCCGGATAACACCGCTCGCTTCAATGCCCTGCAAAACGGTGAGATTGATGTCATGGAAGACTTGAACCCAGACGATCTGTCCATCCTTGAAGGCAATAGCGAGTTGCAGAAGATTGAGCGTCCACCGTTCAACGTGGCGTATATCGGCTTTAACTTCAAGAAGAAACCATTTGATAATGTCAAAGTCAGACAAGCCCTCAACCATGCGGTGAACAAGCAGGCCCTTATTGATGCGTTCTTTGCTGGACAAGCTGAGCCTGCTGTCAACCCGATGCCGCCAACGCTGTGGGGGTACAACGATACGATTGAGGATTACCCATATGATCTGGAAAAAGCAAAAGCTCTATTGGCCGAGGCTGGCTTCCCTGATGGTTTGCCTGATCCGGTAACCTTCTATGCCATGCCGGTATCCCGCCCGTATATGCCTGATGGCAAGAAGGTTGCGGAAGCGATCCAGGCTGATTTTGAGAAAATTGGCGTGACCACAAACATTGAATCCCCAGAATGGGCGACGTATCTGGATGATGCCAAAGCCGGAGAGAAAGACGATATCTACATGCTCGGCTGGACGGGGGATAACGGGGACCCGGATAACTTCCTGTACACGTTGCTGGACAAAGACGCCATTCCGGGCAACAACCGTAGCTTCTATGTCAACGAAGAGTTGCATGTGCTGCTGACCGATGCGCAGAAAGAAACAGATCAGGAGAAACGTGCGGAGCTTTACAAACATGCGCAGGCAATTATCAAGGAAGACGCACCGTGGATTCCACTCGTGCACACCACGCCAATTCTGGCGGGTAAATCGAACCTGAAAGGTTTTGTACCATCTCCGCTGGGCAGTGAATCCTATGCTGGTGCCTACTTCGAATAATACAGACATAAGCTGAATTTATCCATTTCAGGATAACGGAGAGTGGAGAATCACTCTGAAGAGGGCACTGCACCTCGGAGTGAGTAGGTGTAAGTTTTCTCTATTAAAGCGCTGGTGAGACGCAATGCTTGGCAGAACCCACATCCGGACGTAACTATCCAAAGCATACGTGTCTGCCAGCGCTTTTTATTTTGCACGATATGTCGAAGGCAGGTGAGCAGGATTGAACAGCTATATTGTCAAACGTGTGCTTGTGTTGCTGCCCGTACTGCTGGGCATGACCCTGATTGTCTTTTCCATCATCCATGCCATTCCGGGTGACCCGGCCGAGACCATACTTGGGCAAAAGGCAACCGAACAATCCAAGCAGGCCCTTCGTGACCAGCTCGGTCTGGATAAACCCTGGTTCCAGCAGTATTTCGCCTACTTGGGCGATTTGCTCAAAGGCGACCTTGGAACATCTATCCGCACTAAGGTGCCTATTGCCCAGGAAATTGTGCCTTATCTGACAGCTACCCTCGAATTAACGATGGCAAGTATGTTGTTTGCTGTCATTATTGGGGTGAATGCCGGGATTGTCAGTGCATGGAAGCACAACTCCTGGTTTGATTATTGCTGTATGGTCATTGCTCTAGTGGGTGTATCCATGCCGATCTTCTGGCTCGGTCTCATGGAACAATGGTTGTTTGCGAACAAGTTACAGTGGCTGCCGTCCATTGGACGCATGAATGCACGTGATCCGGTGGAAGCCATTACGGGCTTGTATGTGTTGGATACGATGATCGCTGGACAATGGAATCAGTTGTGGACCGTAACGAAACATCTAATTCTGCCAAGTGTGGCACTGGGTACGATCCCGATGGCTGTTATTGCCCGGATGACTCGTTCCAGCATGCTGGAAGTGATGAGTTCCGATTACATTCGTACAGCAAAGGCGAAGGGACTGGGTCCGTTTTTTGTCGTATATGGACATGCACTCAAAAATGCGTTTATCCCTGTGCTTACGGTTATCGGTATCCAGACCGGATCGTTGCTCGGGGGTGCAGTGCTGACCGAGACGATCTTTGCTTGGCCAGGCGTGGGACGTTATATATATGAAGCGATTAGTTCGCGGGACTATCCGGTGATCCAGAGTGGCATTCTGATCGTGGCGTTCTTTTTCGTGGTGATCAATCTGATTGTGGACTTGCTCTACGCCGTGTTTGATCCTCGGATTAGTTATAAATAGGGAATTCATCAATCATTCATATCCATGAAAGGAGACGCCGCATGGCCAAATTATCGACCAATACCGGACCATCCATTGATGCTGCGTCGGCGAGCACATCCGGTCCCTGGCGGGAAGCGTGGAGAACGTTTCGGAGAAATCGGCTTGCGCTTGCAGGCCTGATTATTATCGTTTTTTTTATCCTGTTGGCCTTCCTCGCGCCATACATTGCACCTTACGATTACAAGGAACAGGTGCTGGTGGATCGGCTTCAGGCCCCTTCGGCAGAGCATTGGTTTGGTACCGATGATCTGGGGCGTGACGTATTTTCCAGAGTGCTGCATGGGGCGCGTATTTCCTTGTGGGTAGGGTTCTTCTCCGTCATTGGTTCCATTATCGCGGGTACGCTGCTTGGTTTGATTGCCGGATTTTATGGAAAATGGGCGGACATGCTTATCTCGCGTTTATTTGATATCTTGCTCGCCTTTCCGGGGATTTTGCTGGCCATCGCCATTGTGGCGATATTGGGCCCGTCGTTGCAGAATGCACTGCTCGCCATCGCCATCGTGAACATCCCGACCTATGGAAGGTTGGTGCGTTCACGGGTACTCAGCTTGAGACAGGAGGAATTCATTACGTCGGCACGGACACTTGGAGCGGGCAACGGTCGAATCTTGTTTCGCCACATCTTGCCCAACAGCCTTACTCCTCTGATCGTGCAAGGTACACTCGGAATTGGGACTGCGATCATCGAAGCTGCTGCACTCGGATTTCTAGGTATGGGCGCACAACCACCCGATCCCGAATGGGGTAAAATGCTGTCAGACTCCCGTCAGTTTATACAAAAAGCACCGTGGACACTGATCTTCCCCGGCGTTTCCATTATGTTGACCGTTCTCGGCTTCAACCTAATGGGTGATGGACTGCGCGATACGCTTGATCCGAAAATGGCGAAAAAGTAGAAGTTTCTAATTCTAACCGTAATTGTTTCTTCTATGCCGGTTCGAACTTTGGTTCGAGGCGGCTTTTGTTTTACCTACGGGATTACGTTAAAATGATTGGTGATGTGCAAAAGTAGAGGGGTTATTCGATCTTTTAGTTAAAATAACCGCCTGCGTATTGACACCCAATTTTCCCATATGTTATATAAAAGGAAGGGTTTAGCACTCCGATCATTAGAGTGCTAACAAATGATGTTTTTACTATACGCCTACATATGGAATGATTCTGTTTTTGAAAATAGATATTGAACCTGAGTAGGACATGCGAAGCCGAGGGGCACACAGACCTGAAGAAGCGAAATGTTTGCTTAATCAACAGACTCCATCTAAATAGAAGGCTCTAATCCTCATACAAGTTCCTGATTAAATGCAAAAGTAGTGCAGGGGACGAAATCGATTTGGAGGAAGCGAAGCGTTCGCCTAAAAGCTTTCTGAAAGAAAGCTGCTTCGGAAGCATACGCTATCACCGGATTTCTCCTTTTTTAAAAGGGAATCAAAGAAATCTGGGGATAACAGCGATCCGAAAAACGATTCGTAACCGGAACGGCGACATGGCAAAACGTCATGCATTTTGAAGATTAGCAATCTATTGGATCTAATGATCAAGCGTTTAAGCTTCGAATGATGTTCTGGTACCCGTAAGTTCTGCATGAAACACTCAAGGATTTACTTTCTATTTTCAATCAAATCATTCGATATCCAAATTTGAAAGGAGTCCAACCACTCATGGCTAAAAAAGAATTCCAGGCAGAATCCAAACGTTTGCTGGATATGATGATCAACTCCATTTATACCCAAAGAGAAATCTTTTTGAGAGAATTGATCTCCAACTCCAGTGACGCCATTGATAAAATTTATTACAGAGCACTGACAGACGATACGCTCGTTTTCAACAAAGAGGACTACTTCATCAAGCTTACGATCGACAAAGAAAATCGCACGCTCACACTGACGGATACCGGTATCGGGATGACGCAGGAAGAGCTGGAGAACAATCTGGGCGTTATCGCGAAGAGTGGTTCCCTGGCGTTCAAGAAGGAAAATGAAGCCAAAGACGGCCATAATATCATCGGACAATTCGGGGTTGGTTTCTACTCGGCATTTATGGTGGCGGACAAGCTGGCCGTAACGAGTAAAACGCTGGGCAGCGACGAAGCTTGGAAATGGGAATCCGAAGGCGCGGATGGTTACACGATCACACCAGCTGAGAAAGATTCCGTAGGTACAGAGATCGTGCTGACGATCAAAGAGAATACCGAAGAAGATTCGTATGACGAGTTTTTGGAAGAGTACCGCCTGAGATCCATCATCAAGAAATACTCCGACTTCATTCGCTACCCGATCAAGATGGATGTGACGGGTCAACGTCCGAAAGAGGGCACAGAGAACGAGTTCGAAGAGTACCAAGAAGAACAAACCGTGAACAGCATGGTGCCGATCTGGCGTAAAAATAAAAGCGAACTGACCGAAGAAGACTACAATAACTTCTATATGGAAAAACGCTACGGTTTTGACAAACCGCTCAAACACCTGCACATCAGCGCAGATGGCGCAGTGGTATACAATGCAATCCTGTTCATTCCGGAGAACACGCCGTTTGACTACTATACTAAAGAGTATGAAAAAGGCCTTGAACTCTACTCCAACGGTGTATTGATCATGGATAAATGCGGGGATCTGTTGCCAGATTACTTTGGATTTGTCAAAGGTATGGTGGATTCGGAAGACCTGTCCCTGAACATCTCCCGTGAGATGTTGCAACATGACCGTCAGCTTAGCCTGATCGCGAAGAACATTAAGAACAAAATCAAGAGTCAACTGCAAAGCCTGCTGAAGGACGAGCGTGAGAACTACGAGAAGTTCTACCAAGCGTTTGGTCGTCAATTGAAATACGGTGTATACAGCGACTATGGTGTGAATAAGGATACATTGCAGGATCTGCTGTTGTTCACGTCTTCCAAAGAGAGCAAACTCGTGAGCTTGGACGAATACGTCTCCAGAATGCCGGAAGATCAGAAGTACATCTACTATGCATCTGGTGAATCGATTAGCCGTATTGAGAAGCTGCCACAGATCGAGGGTGTTCTTGAGAAAGGGTACGAAGTATTGTACTTTACTGATGACATCGACGAGTTTGCAATCAAGATGATCACGAACTACAAGGAGAAAGAATTCAAATCCATCTCCAGTGGTGACCTGGGGATCGAAGATAGCGCGGACAAAGAAGAAACGGACGCACAGGACAACGACAACAAAGAGTTGTTTGAAGCGATGAAAGCTCAATTGGCGGGTAAAGTCAAAGCCGTTAAAGCTTCCAAACGTCTCAGAAGCCACCCGGTATGTTTGTCTACTGAAGGTGAGCTGACGATTGAAATGGAGAAAATCCTGAAAGCTATGCCGAACAGTGAAAACGTACAAGCCGACAAAGTACTTGAAATCAACGTAAATCACGATGTATTCAAATCGTTGAAAGACGCTTTCGCACAGGATCAGGAAAAACTGAACCTCTACACAAGCCTGCTGTACCATCAGGCATTGCTGATCGAGGGATTGCCAATTCAGGACCCAGTAGAGTTCACTAACGATATCTGTAAGGTTATGGTGTAAACTACCGCAATAACGTAGTGATGTCACAACGGCGCACTGAATCAAAAGTAATGGAATGTTCCATGCAGTTTACAGGTGAAAGGCTCAGAGCTTATATAGCCTGGAAACTACAAGATATCTTTGAATTCACCATCTCCACCCCGACAGGGCGTTTCAGTCCTGTCGTTTTTTTTGTTTTTACCCACAACGGGTAGGAGTGGGGGAGACAGACCATCATTGCAGCGATGATGAAAATCGTAATGAAATTCTTTAGCCTTTCAAAATTTTGAAGAATTCTCCCTTTATAGGGAATGTAATGACATTTAAATTGGGAGTGAATCAAACAGCAAAAGTAGTGAAGGGGACGGAATTGATTCTGAAGAAGCGGAGTGGTCGCCTTTGTCTCAGGGTTTTCCCCTTAATATAGGGGATTCAGAAAACCCGGAGACAACAGCGATCATAAGAACGATCCGTAACCGGAACGGCCACCTGCTGGCACCGTGAATACTTAGGGTTGTTCTGCCATGTGAGCAAGCATATGTGAATAATGAGTTCAATATGAATCATTGTCATTTAGATGCACGGATGATAGTCTGGCAGGGTATAATAAGAGAGGATGACTGTTCATTACAAGTTGATGTAAGAAGAGATGACAATCGCAGACAGGTTTTACTTTTCGAAACCACAGATGTTGTGTATAATCACTCAAAATAGAGACAGTCGGCTAGGAGTGATCCCCATGCAATGGAACGATCTGAGAGAACATAGACAATATCCTGAATTAACCAAATTGGATGGATCTCGTGCAGCGTATGAACGGGACTATTCGAGACTCATTCATTCACCGACCTTCCGTCGGTTACAGGGCAAATCGCAGGTGTTTGGCGCAGGAACGGGCGATTATTATCGTACTCGCTTGACCCATTCCCTGGAGGTGGCACAGATTGCACGAGAGGCTGCCCGAAGTTTGATTCGCCGTTTTCCTGAGGTAGACTGGGACCGCGCGGACAACCCCGGCCTTATTATTGATTCAGAAGTGGTGGAGTGCGCTGCAATCGCACATGACTTCGGTCACCCGCCGTTTGGACATAAAGGTGAAGAAGTATTGGATGGTATTCTGGATGACCTCATTAACACCGAGGCTAAGAAAATCATGAAAAAAAGCCGCAGCGCCAAAGTTCCCAAGGTGGAGTCTGAAGTCCGTGCCGAGCTAAAACGGAAATACGAGCATTTTGAAGGCAATGCACACAATTTCCGTCTCATTATGCACTTGGAGAAGCGTGAAGATATCGACGGACTGAACCTGTCTGATGCGGTATTACTAGGAATCAACAAGTATCCGTACCCCGGGACAGAGAGCAAGAAAGGCATGTATCATCATGAGTGGCAATATATTCGGGAGATCCGTGAACGCTGGAACGTGCCGGCAGGCAAGAAGACGCTGGAAGCACAGTTGATGGACCTTTGCGACGATATTGCGTACTCTTCACATGACCTGGAGGATGGCATCAAAGCAGGCAAAATTGAAGTACATGAGCATTTCCTGCAAGATCCGCATGTGAATCGACTGATTGTGGATAAGATTACAACGCTGGAGGATCTGTTCTGGAACGGATGGACCCGAGAAGCGATTGGGCAAAAGGTAGAAGAGGTCCTCGCTTCGTTCCTGCGCATCTGGAATGAGAAGATGCCGTTCTGCGAGCATGATTACTCGCGTACCCGTCGTGAAGTGAAAGCGTATTGGGTGAGCTTTTTTGTAGGTAGCCTGGGCGTTATTGACGACGGCGACTGGAAGAAGGTAACTTTTGTCCGTGAAGGGGCTGAAGACCTCGATATGTTGCGTACGGTGAGTGTGCTCAAGAGTTTTGCCTGGGTAACCATGATTCGTGACCTGCGTGTGCAGCGGCTACAGAAGCGAAGTGAATGGATGATTAAGCGATTATGGGATGCATTTCTTGATCCAGAAACGTCCAAATCCATTATTCCATCCGACTGGCTGCAGCGTTATGAGAAGGATCAGGCAAAAGCCCAGCCGATCTGGACTTGGGAACACATGGTGATCGATTATATCGCAGGAATGACGGATGCATTTGCCGAGAAAATATATAATGAACTCTACGGTCTGAAGGTGGGTTCGATCTACGATCTGGATTAAAATGAACCGATATAAAGGGAGATGAGACGCGTGGCTAAGCGAATGAGTGAGACGTTCAGTCTGGGCGTACTTGACCTTGTTCCAAGGTTAAACGATGCCACAGCGGAACAGGCACTTCAACAATCGGTTACACTTGCGCAACATGCCGAGTCTTGGGGATACACCCGATACTGGACATCAGAGCATCATGATATGGCTGAACTGGCATCGGCCTCTCCCGAAGTACTGCTATCCCACATCGGAGCAAGAACGACAACGATCCAGCTTGGCTCTGGAGCGGTCCTGTTGCCACACTACAGTCCGCTCAAGGTTGCAGAGTCGTTCCGTCTCCTGGCTACCCTCTATCCGGGGCGCATTGAGCTTGGGCTCGGACGTGCTCCTGGCGGTGGTCCTCATGCGACGATGGCACTCAGTGGCAATTACTTGCAACATGTGTCCAAGCTGCCCGAATCACTTGCAGCACTGACGGAACTGCTTGAAGATCGATATACCTACGAGGATCATCCTGTGACGGCTCGTCCGATTCCCAAGCTTCCGTTATCACTCTGGATGTTGGGAACTAACGTGAAGAGTGCAGAATTTGCGGCACGGTTTGGCATGGGATATGTATTTGGTCAATTCATGAGTGATGCCGATGGTACAGAGGCTGTAAAGCGATACCGGGAAGGATTTATTCCTAGTGCAACGATGAAGGAGCCTGAGGTTATGGTGGCAGTCAGCGTATTGTGTGCCGAGTCGGAGACGGATGCTATGGCCTGGAGTCGTGACATGATGGAGAGACGCGAGGCAAATGGGAAAGAACGTTCAACTGAGCCGAATTCAAGTGGTATCACGGTCTCTAACACGAATGATGCAGCCGTTATTGATCATAAAGAATCGGTGCGGCACTATGCAGGTACACCTGAACAGGTATGGGCTCGATTGCAACAGGTGAGTAGCAGGTTGGATACGGAGAGGTTGCTTCTGGTTACGGCAGGACCAGATTATGAGCGCAGGTTGGATTCATATCGATTGCTGGCTGAGCATAAGACGGCAATACTGAACTAGGCTGATCGCTTTATGATGTTAGCCGTTGAAATCCGAACAAACCGAAGAGCTGCAGCTCTTCGGTTTGAACTTTGTCAAGATTCAACAATCTTTTACAAAACCAAGCATCTTAATGACAAAATAATGTTATAATACTTTACGTCTATTTTCCTATCGATATAATATAGATAAGTTCTTTTGACAAGAGGTCAAAAGAAGGGGAAAACAATGACAAACGCACCTGCATTCGGGATGACCGAAGAGGTCAAGGGGGAAATCATATGTTCAGCAGATTCAAGATCAAGAGTATCGGTCTGCGTATCAGCATCGCGTTCTACTTGTTAATCCTCTGTTTAATTGTTTTGAGTGTCACGATTGTCACCCGGATGAATTCAATTGAAACCAATACTAATGAAATTACGAACAATTGGATGCCATCAATCCAGCAAATTAATCGGTTAAACTATACCACAGAGCATGTCCTGTCACTAAGTTATCGTCACTTTGACGCGGAAGAAACAGACAAGGCATTTTTGTCAGAAGAGCGTACCAAGTATATTCGTGAGACGACGCAGGCGATTAAAATCTATGATCAGCAGGAGAAGTACGCGGAAGAGCTCGAACACTGGACTGCGTTCAAGAACAAATGGGAAGCATATCTCAAGATTAATACGCAATCGATCAAGCTGAGTGATGAGGGTCAGACACAGCTGGCGAAGGAAGTAGCTGATAAAGGTGCTGATTCCTTTGACACTATGCAAGTCGATCTCGATTATCTCGTGGAGTACAATCAGGAACAGTCCAATCTGGCGGCGGCCCAAACGATCCGATCGGTGCAGGATGGTAGGTTAATCATCATTATCGGTGTTCTTGTCATGATTGTCATTACAGCGATCAGCATTCCGATTATTCGTTCACAGGTCGTGAAACCACTGCTACGTGTCATTAGTGCGGTGAAACTGATTGCAGAAGGCCAACTGAATGTTCAGGACATACATACCAAACATGAGGATGAAGTTGGTGTTCTGGCCAAAGCGGTGAATGACATGAAAGGTAACCTGACTTCCATGGTTCTGAGCGTCAGACGAATTGCGCAAGCTGTCAATCTGCAAAGTGGAGAACTGGCAATATCCTCAGAAGAGGTTAAGATTGGTAGTCGCCAAATTGCTGTGACCATGGAAGAGTCAGCCAAGGCCGCGGAGAGCCAGGCAGAGACAGCCGTGGAATCAGCTCGTACGGTTGAAGTGTTGAATGATCACATTCAGAGTCATACGGAACAAGGTAGCCAGCTGCGCGTCATGTCGGATCTTGTACTGGAGCAAGGGCTGAATGGTCGCAAGGCGATGGAACAGTCGGTGCAGCAGATGCAACAGATTTCCGGTTCGGTCTCGGCTTCCATGAACAAGATGGAACGGTTGAATCGTAAAAATGAA
Organism: Paenibacillus sp. 37; assembly: GCF_008386395.1. Lineage (NCBI taxonomy): Bacteria > Bacillati > Bacillota > Bacilli > Caryophanales > Paenibacillaceae > Paenibacillus > Paenibacillus sp. 37. The sequence continues at coordinate 1,479,508 of NZ_CP043761.1, forward strand.
GATATCTCCAAGCTGGTTCAGGTCATTCATGACATTGCACGTCAAACCAATCTGCTGGCATTGAATGCCTCCATTGAGGCAGCACGTGCGGGAGAGAGTGGACGCGGATTCGCTGTAGTTGCATCAGAAGTGCGGAAGTTATCTGAGGCTGTGCAGACTTCGGTCGAAGAGATCACAGCGATTACCGAGGATATTCAGCAGGAGTCACAAGGGGTAGTTGCGGAATTACGTACGGGCGTTCAGGAGACCGAACTGGGTCAGGAACATGTGCTTGCTTCAGGTCAACTCTTCCGTACAATTAACGAATCGGTGGAAGGCATGGTTGGTGTCATCAGCACAATGACAGATGGTCTCGCAGGCATGCAGGAGGCAAGCGGACGAATGAATGATTTCAGTCAGCAGATTTCCGCTGTTTCGGAACAATCGGCAGCGAGTGTGGAAGAAGTTTCTGCATCGGCGGAAGAGCAGGTAAGTTCCATGGAAACGATTAGCGGCAACATTCAAAGTCTGAAAGAATTATCGGAAGATTTGCTTACATCCATTGAAAAATTAAAAATATAACCTTCTTCTTATAATAGAAGAAGCTGGAATTAAGCAGGCGGCGATTGGTGAGAAATCAGTATGATATATGAGCTGTTGGCCTATAACGTTTGCCAGCAAGAATGATTAGGTTTCCAATGTTATAATCTCAAAATAAAGTAAGGCGTTCCTAAACAATGGGAACACCTTATTTTTTTCTTTCCAAATAGATACGTGCAAGGAAATGGATAGTTGTCTAGGGGCCTAACATTGTATACAATGACTACCTGAAGCAAACGTATGAGTCGTATTTGATATGTCTTCAATGAGCTTACTATTTATATAGAAGAAACATGATTAATGAAGGAAGGAGAGGGGGATTTTGCCTGATGAAACACTTGGTATTTACGCTACTTCTGGAAAACACCTCTACACCTTTGCTTGCCACGAGAACGAGCAAGAATTATGCATGCTGGAGCTGAATACGCTGCTTGAACCGAGTTCGGAGATCCCTATGGATATGGGGTCGTATGTGTGGTCTGAACGATGTATTCCACCTGGACGTAGTCCTTTTATCCATGGCAGACTTGACGTGATCGGCGAAGGGGATGCCGTGACTGATTTGCTTCCTCTTGCCAGAGATATTCATCTGTTGCCTGAAGAGACATTTAAGGTGGTTTGTCTGAAAGAAGGGGACCATACACCTGATTATGCACAGTCTCGTCAACTGGAAAAAGAAATCGGCATGTGCATTAAGGGCAAGGCACAGATGAAACAACCTAAGGTGACTTTCGGCCTAATCCAAACAGGAGAAAAATGGATCTTGGGCCAGTGGACAGAAGCGGATCGATCATGGCAGATTCACCGGCAGAAGCCGCAAAATTACTCGACTGGATTTGGCATCACGCTCGCCAGAGCGCTGGTTAATATTGCTGTTCCGAGAGTAGAAAACCATCTCTTGCTTGATCCATGCTGCGGTATGGGAACGGTTGTAATTGAGGCTTTATCCATGGGAATTGATGCAAAAGGTAACGATCTCAATCCGCTGGCTGTCCGAGGTGCACGTATCAATCTGCCGCATTATGGGTATGATTCGGATCGAATCACACTGGGGGATATGAATGAGCTGCAAGATTTGTATGATGCAGCAATTCTGGACATGCCCTATAACCTCTGCTCTGTACTTCCGGATGCTGAGCAACGAGCCATGCTGGAGAGTTTGCGCAGATTGGCAAAACGGGCAGTGATTGTTTCCACAGAGTGGGTAGAAGAGCACTTGTTGGAAGTGGGATGGGCTGTAAAAGAGTACCGAACAGTACACAAAGGCACGTTTATACGTCATATTTGGCTTTGTATGTAAGCGTAAAAAAACAAAAACTCTACCTCTAGGGAAATTTCCAGAGGTAGAGTTTTTTTACTGTGTACATTTCAATTGAACTAATGATTTACACGAGAACGTAGAGGACAGAAATAACCTGAAGAAGCGGAGCGTTCACCTTTATTCACAGATTTTAACCTTTCTACAAGTCAATTAAAAAAATCTGGGAATAACAGTGATCGGAAGGTTGTTCTGTCATCGAAGTTGCAAGTGTAAATATTTTTTAGTTCTATTGATATTGTCGATCTGATTTGCACAATATTGCATGGGAACGGGTGTTTGTGTTAATATTTATGACTATAATCCACAAGGTTCACCGGCAGGGTATCGCCAGCGACGTAAGCTTCCAGATTTTTGACGAAAATATCGACTGCTCGATCCGCGTATTGCTCTGTACTTCCTGCGATATGGGGCGTAATTAACACGTTATCCATGCTCCATAGCGGGTGCTCTGCAGGAAGAGGTTCTTCTTCGAACACGTCCAGTGCAGCGAAAGCAACTTGACCATTTTGGAGTGCATTCAGCAACGCTTCCGTTTTCACACTGGGGCCACGGCCCACATTGACGAAGCAGGCACCGGATCGGAACTGCTCAAATGCAGTTTGATCATATATATGTTTGGTTTCATCAGTTAGCGGTAAAATGTTAATTACATAATCGCCTTGGCTCAAGGCTTCATGTAAACCGGTCATGTCGTACATTTGGTCCACATTGGGGACATCCTTACCTGAGCGGCGAACTCCGATTGTGTGCATGCCGAGTGCTTTGAGAATACGGGCTGTTTCCGTACCGATCTCACCTACACCAACGATGACCGCTGTTTTGCCATGCAGTTCCGGTAGTGGTTTGGCAGGAGCTTTCCATTTGGCCTGTTGTTGATGCAGCATAGCTTGTCTCAGCCAGCGACTGTGGGATAACATCATGCCCAGAATAATTTCGGTGATAGGAATCGCGTGAACTCCATTTGCACTGGTGACCTGAATGTTCTTTTGTTGCAAATCTGCGAAGGGGAGATTGTCTACACCAGCAGACCAGACCTGAACCCACTTCAACAGGCTGTCCTGTTTCAATGCATGCTCTGTGACGAGTGGGGACCAACCTAAAATAACCTCAGCTTCTTTCAACTCAGCGGGATCCAATTCCTTGGCTTTTCCGAATTTCAGGGTGTATCCCGGTGCAGCATTCTGAATGCGCTCTTGCTGTTCTTCGGATAGAGATGGAAAACATACAATTTTACCCATAATGTGTGGTCCTCCTGAGATAAATAGTTTGATGAGTTTGATAATTAAAGTGTATCAGATTTGGTGTTGGATGTGCATTAAGGTGGGAAATGCAGGAATCTAGCCTTATTTGCAAATGGTTATATTTGTGTCACTCTATACTTACCCAACTTGAAACGATATGTATAGTTATGAAATAATAGAGCGAACTTTAGAGAGGTGTATGCAATGAATAACCAATCACATCAGGATCATTCCTCCCGACGGGAAAGATTGTTTGTAGCCATTCGTCTTCCTGTTGCTGTTCAGCAGTCTCTTCAGATGGATGCGAGGCTTGTACAGAACAAGCTGGATTTTCGTAAATGGACAGATCATAGAGATTATCATATAACCTTGCAATTTCTGGGGGATACGTTAGTTAGTGACATCGGACACCTGCGAAAAGCATTGCGCTCAGCAGCAAGCGGATTTGAGCCGTTTGAACTTCAGCTGTCCGACTGGGGCACATTTGGTCTTGAAGAAGCACCTAAGGTGCTTTGGAAAGGTGTTAGCGGAGAAATGGGGCGCTTGTTTTCATTGCAAAAACAAATCGTGCAGACGACTTCGCCGCTGGGGTTTGAAGCTGAATTAAGACCCTATGCTCCCCACATTACCATAGCCAGAAAATATCTGGGACAGCTTCCAGGTAATGAAAATAAAGGGATATCTGGAGTGCTTCCGGAACATTCCACAGGTGTTAATTCATGGATGGTGGAGGACATTGTACTTTATGTGACAAGGCTTGGCCAATCGCCAATGTATGAGGTAGTGGACACGTTCACTTTTTCCTGATAATCATTTTTATGCCATAAAATCACATTGACATAACGTTTATCCCTATGTAATATTAGCCATCGTTATTCAAATTCTTTTTTTTGGGTTACTTAGTTAAGGGAATTGTTTCGACAGGAGGAATCTTCGAATGAACATTATAAACAAAAATCGTTGGGTAGCACCGATGTTATCAGTGCTGCTTGTATGTATAGTGGGGGTAAATGTCGTTCAGGCGACGGGGAAGTGGAATGAAGCTAGTGATAGTAAACAGATGACCGAACTTGCGGCTTCTGGGCAAAATAATCAAACATCTACGCAAGAAGAGAGGCGCATGATGGAAGATGGGACAAGTCTGTCCTCTAATCTGTCTGCCCAAACTGTAGCGTGGACTGAATCTCTGCCAGCGAAGAACTGGCTTACAACTGCTCAAGAAGAGCAGGAATTGCAAGAAGCCAAGGCCAAGAACAAAGCTAGAGCGGTAGCTGCGGCCAAAGCCAAAAAAGAAGCTGCACTGAAATTGGCCAAAGTGAAACGTGCCAAAGAAGTCGCTGCTGTAACAACTCCCCCCCAAAAACTATACTTTACACGGACCAAACTTCTGAACCAGGAAGACTCGAAACTTGCAACCTGGTCATACAGTGTGTCCGATAAAGAACTGCATCTGCTGCAAAAAATCGTCATGGCAGAAGCGGAAGGTGAACCGTACGAAGGCAAAGTGGCAGTTGCCAATGTTGTCTTAAACCGGCTGCGGTCAGCCAATTTTCCCGATACCATTTACAAGGTCATCTATCAGAAATCCCAGTTTAGTCCTGTAGCGAACGGACGCATGAAACGTGTGGTTCCCAACGAGGACAGCATCAAAGCAGTGAATGCTGCGTTGAACGGGAAGAAGGAAGTTGCCGATGATACGTATTATTTCTTATCATTGACGCTTGCCGACGATCTGACAGTTGCTCGTTCGCAGAAAAAAGTAAAAACGATCGGTCATCATACTTTTTACAAGTAATCGACCCGTAAATTCTGCAAACAGGCAGGGTAGTTAACTGTGTGTGCATCACACGGCCCTTGAAAAAGCCTGAATCGTAGTTTTATTTCGTTATTTAAAATATCGTTATACTCTAAATTACCCTTTTTTCTGCCAAATCATACGGTGGAATTCGTGAAAATAAAAGAAGGTTCCCTTCCAAAAATGCGGAAGGGAACCTTCTTTGTATATCGTGAGCAATTGTCTTGTCCCCTATAACACCTTGTGAGAGCTATTCTATAGGTCCGTAGAGGCGTCAGAATGGTATTCTGGTACCTGACAAGGACGTGGCAGTAATTCCGGCTGTGAAGCGCTCCAAGGAGGTTGTTGTGACATCGGCTGTCGTCGGAAACAATAAGTCATGAACAGCTTGAGCACAGCACTTCGGATCATAGACCGAATGGTTACCTGAATGATGCGCTACGTTCAGCGGGCTTTCAGTTTGAGTAGATGCCTGCTCAACTAGTTGTCTGAAACGATTGGTGATCACGTCGGCAGAGTGAATGACCTGGCCGTATCCGGCTTGTACAAAGTATTCACAGTTCTCTTCCTCTTGACCTGCAATTGGAGGAATGAACAACATCGGTAGACCCTTGGCCAACGCTTCAGTGCATGTCATGCCACCTGGCTTCGTAATCAGCACATCGGATAAATCCATCAGTTTGCTTACTTCCCGTGTATATCCCAAAATACGAATATTCGGATGCTGGAAGCAAGGCATTTCCTTCATTTTTGCAATCATCTTTTCATTACTTCCTAGACAGAAGACCAATTGAACACGATCTGCCCAAGACGTGAGAGCTTTCATATGATCCTCATCAAACGAAAGTCCCCATCCGCCACCCATAAGTAGCGCCGTAGGCATGTTCTGAAGCCCCATCTCTTCCCGTAGCTTCACCTTATCTCCTGCTTCCCAGAAGTCTGGATGCACAGGAATTCCCGTGATCTGAATATGGGAGGGATCGACACCCCGGATCTCAAGCAATGCTTTGACCTGAGGGGTAGAGACCAGATATTTGTTCACTTCCGGATTAATCCATGTTCCGTGCACGTCATAATCCGTCACGACCGTATAGAGCGGGATATTCAGACCCTGGCGTTTGAGCCGGGAGATGACAGCATTCGGAAAAGGATGGGTACAGATCACTGCATCGGGTTTCAGTTGGGATACGACCTGTGCCGTCTGTGTATAGAAAATTCGGTGCAACGCCAGCTTGGTAAAACCATTTAATGATTTATTGTACTGTGTGCGGTACAACAGGCTGACCAGTTTGGGTTGAACCGATAGTGTCTTTCGATATGCAGAGAAAATTAGTGGAGCTACCGTTGGGTTCAAAAATTTGCCTAGTTCAATGACACGACTGTGAACATGTGGACTGACTTTTTTGATGCCATGTGCCAGCGCATGAGCGGCCTGAGTGTGACCGGTACCGAAACCTTCCGATAATAAGAGCACTCTTGGTTTTCGCATGAGTTCACCTTTATTCATAAGTTTTAATTCAAAAAGAAGATATTCATTGTTTATTCTAGCTATGGAATGCGTTACTACATGAATATACATTGAAGCACAAAATCATGTTTCTTCTATGAATATTTACACCATATATCTTACAATGAGACAAACTAAACTTCATTATATACACGTATTATCTGAGTCATCTTACACTATAGACGACGACAGAAGGAGTTTCCACTGCATTTAGGTTAAAAAATATTAACACAATTTTTAAAATGTTAGGGTTGCAATCTGTTTTTGAAGGTGGTATTGTAGTTTTTGACCGAATGACTGAATTGTATTTTTGGTCATTTATGTAGAGCGATTGAACAATGAACGTGATTAAAGGAGGGATACGATGGCTCCGATTGACAGGAGACAGCAGGTTATTCATGCAGCAGCCCAGTCGTTTGCCATGTTTGGATATAAAGCAACGACGATGGATCAGGTCGCCAAGATTGCGAACGTTGGCAAAGGAACGATCTATACGTTTTTCACCAATAAGGAACAATTGTTTGATCAGATCCTGGTAGAAGTGATTCAGGAAATGAAAAACATCGCGCATCGTGAAGTACATCAGGAAAGTGCATTTTTCGATAATCTGTTTCGGGTACTGGATGCATTGTTAGAGTTTCGTCGTGATCACGATCTGCTCGTTAAGTTATCTCAGGAGCTGAAGGACTTTGGAACGCTGCAGGCCAAGGAAGGATTGGACAAGGTGGAGAAAGTAATCTCCGACTTTCTGGCTAAGGAGCTTGAGAAAGCAAAAGACAATGGAGAGATTCGAGATTGTGATCCGCAAGTCGTCGCATTTATGATGATTCGCCTGTACATTGCACTCACTTCAGACTGGAGCAAACAACATCAACCGCTGAGCAAAGAGGAAATTAAGACTTACTTTCGCCTTTTCTTAATGGAAGGAATTGCTGCTGTAACGTAATCCGAATTTAATCTACTATAATATAAGGATTTTTACGCGTATCAAGCAGGGAGGCTTGTCGGAAGACAGGTTGTTTTTTTGTCCTAAAGTGACCGTTTGAGGAAAGTGGTCACTTCGTGTTTCAGTATGTTTTCTGGAATGCGACATTGTATTTCATTATGGTTATTCCTGCTCATGGAGCAGAGAGATTAAGGGGAGAAAATGACATGAAATCTTTATCCGTGTTTTTCAAGGATGTGGGATCGGCCGTGAGAAACCCGAAGGTGTTGATCCCTGTTATTGCAATAATGTTCATACCGATCCTATATAGTGGCATCTATCTGGCAGCCTATTGGGACCCGTATGGTCATGTGGATGAGATGCCGGTTGCCGTTGTCAATCTGGATAAAGGCGCTGAGCTGGAGGGCAAATCCCTCCATGTGGGTAGTGATCTGGTGGATGAACTGAAGAAAAATGCCGATTTCAAATGGGATTTTGTCAGTGCGAGTCAAGCCAAAGAAGGCATGAGTAATGACAAATATTATATGCAAATTACGATTCCGGAGAACTTCTCATCCCAAGCAACAACATTGCTCGATGACAAGCCGGAGCCGGCTGATCTGATCTATGAACCAAACGGCAATTACAGTTTTGTCGGTGCACAGATCGGTAAGACCGCTATTAAGGACCTGAAAGCAAAAGTCTCAGCCAAAGTAACGGAATCCTATGCAGAAACATTGCTCGACAAGTTCTCCGAAGTATCGGATGGCTTGGCTGAGGCAGGTGATGGGGCGGGTGAACTGAATACCGGCGCAGGCAAACTGGATGATGGTGCTGTTAAGCTTAAGGATAACCTGGCGAAGCTTGCATCAGGAACGCTTGAACTTCAGGAAGGACTTTCTCCATTAAGTGATGGTGTTAACGCGCTGCATACAGGGGCAACCAAGCTTGAAAGTGGAACATCGAATCTTGTATCCGGTCTGCAACAGCTTCAGGCAGCTGCTTCGAGCCAGCTTCAGAGCGGAGCAGATCAGTTGAAGGATGGCAGCGCCAAGTTGGAAACCGGACTCCAGTCTTCACTGGATGGCACAAGTAAGCTGCAGGCTGGCCTGAAATCGTCAGAACAGGGCAGTGCGAAGCTGTCGGATGGTCTGCAAAGTGCCGTTCAGGGCAGCGGGACACTGGCAACAGGCTTGCAATCGGCTGTAGATGGCAGCTCCAAGGTTGCTGATGGTGCACAGGGCGTAGCCGTCGGATTGAAACAGCTTGCTGCATCGAACCCCGAACTGGCCGAAAATGCGGATGTACAGAAACTGCTTGCGGCAAGTGAAGCTGTTGCGGATGGCAGTGCACAACTGCATGAAAGCGAGCAGAAACTTGCGCAGGGTGCAGATCAGCTGCATCAGGGTAACCAGCAACTGGCTGCGGGCGCAACCGAGCTTCATGGAGGTCAGGAGCAACTTCTGGCTGGTGCGAACCAACTGGTAGATGGTCAGCAGCAATTACTAGCTGGTGCCGGACAGCTTAGTCAAGGAGGAGCGAAGCTCTCCGATGGTCTGAAGCAGTTCAGCGGCAAATTGGGTGATGCTGCAAGTGGCGGTACATTGCTTGCAGATGGTGCCAAGCAGCTGGGCTCAGGGACAACGGCTTTGCAAACGGGTGTAGGTAAACTCAGTGGTGGCGTTAATTCACTAACCGATGGTTCCAAGCAACTGGGTGATGGCGCTGGCAAACTGGCTGACGGTCTTACCGAGCTAAAAGATGGCTCAGGTGAACTGGCAACCAAGCTGAATGATGCCGCTCAGAAAACATCTGAAGTTAAGAAAACGGATGATGTGGTGAACATGTTCGCTGAACCTGTAAACTCCTCGGAGAACACAGCAGAGAACGTGAGCAATTATGGTACAGGATTGACACCGTTCTTCCTGTCGATTGGTCTGTTTGTGGGATCATTGATTTCCACGATTGTATTGAAAATGCGGGAAACGTCCGTACCGGGTGCAACAGGCTGGAATCGTTTTGTCAGCCGGACACTGGTATTTGGCTCCGTGAGTATTTTCCAATCGGTTATTGTGGCAAGTTTCATGTTATATGGTCTTGGACTGGAGACGCACAGCGTAGGGCTGTTCTATCTGTTTACCATTATTACAGGGCTGACCTTCATGTTGATCGTTCAGGCACTTGTAACCTGGCTGGATCTGCCTGGACGTTATGTTGTCATTCTGCTTCTGGTCTTCCAGCTTGCGGCTAGTGCAGGGACCTTCCCGGTAGAACTGATTCCATCATGGCTTCAAGCATTTAGCCCTTGGTTGCCAATGACACACAGCATTATGGGCTTCAAAGCCGTGGTATCGAGTGGTAATCTAGATGTGATGTGGCATCAGGCAGGAATTCTTAGCATCTATGCAGGTGTATCCATCCTGCTGACGCTTGCTTACTTCCTTTGGAATGGCAGACGTCCGAAAAAAGAAGTCGAACAGGCTGATTCTGGTCAAGTTGTGACGGCATAAGTCGAACCTGATCTTCAGCAGGGTCATATTTTTGAAAAAAAACTTTATTTTCTTGTAGTGAAATTATGCAATATAGTAGTCAAATAGTGCAAATAGCCTGTGACCCCAAAAAGGGGTTGCAGGCTATTTTGTATACAAATGCATAGAGAAGTAAAGTTTCGCTGGCTTAAGCAGTGAAAATTTGGTGGGATTATGGATAAACCTAGGCTGTACATGGAACGATTTTCTTCTGTCAGCAATTTAATTCAGTTGTACTCTGGCTTAAAAAGTGTATAATTATTCGAAAAAGAGATGAATTTAAACGTCACTACTGTAAAGCTGTACTGCAAAACATTTCTTATCAGAGGTATTAAAAAGTTTAAATTGCGCTGATGTTAGGTCGGTGTTAAAATAATAGAACTATATCAAAAAAACGTCGCTCCATTTCAGTAGTCGTGCCAGCGGCTGCGTGTTGATTTATACAGGCTGTTTGCCGGATCGTCCGGATCAGCTCATCTCATTTAATGGCTTCTGCCCAATAGCAGGCATTATTTTTGACAGTCTCATGCTGTCCCCTCTTCTATCTAGCAGGCTCTATCGCAAGCGAAAGGCCAGCTCCTCCCGTTTCATTGTTGCCTGTTGCCTATGTTCTTGATCTTTCCGAAATACTTCATTATAGAAAGGTTGCGTTCCATGAGACACATCGGATTACCTCCAAAACAGGGTCTGTATGACCCGCAGTTCGAAAAAGACGCATGCGGAATGGGTTTTGTTGCCAACATCAAAGGAGTACCTTCACACGATATCGTTAGTCAGGCACTGACCATGCTCAGTAACATGGAGCACCGTGGAGGACAGGGAAGTGAACCAAATTCCGGTGACGGAGCAGGTATCCTGATTCAGATCCCACATCGCTATTTTGCACAGGAAGCGGAACGTCTTGGTTTTGCATTGCCTGAACAGGGTTTCTATGGCGTAGGGATGTTGTTCATGTCCCAAGACCCTGCCATCCGTAGTGCACATGAAGAGAGCCTTAAGAAGATTATTGAAGAAGAAGGACAGACGTTCCTGGGTTTCCGGGATGTTCCTACTTTTGATGAAATGCTTGGCCGTTCTGCACTTGCAGCGAAACCTTATGTACGTCAGGTGTTCATTGGAAGATCAGCAGATGTGAAGGATGAGCTTGGATTCGAGCGTAAGCTGTATGTTATTCGCAGACGTGCTGAGCTGGCTATTCGTTATTCGGCAGATGAAGCAGAAGGCGGTTCATTCTACCTTCCAAGCTTGTCTTGTCGCAAAATTGTATATAAAGGCATGCTGACAACGGAACAGGTGGGAGAGTTCTATTTGGATCTGCAGCAAGACCTTGTTGAATCGGCTATTGCACTTGTGCATTCCCGTTTCAGTACAAACACCTTCCCGAGCTGGGAACGTGCCCACCCGTATCGCTTCATGATCCACAACGGTGAGATCAACACGATGCGTGGTAACGTGAACTGGATGCATGCTAGACAGTCCTTGTTCGAGAGCGAGTTGTTCGGTAACGACATCGCGAAAGTAAAACCGGTCATCAATCCAGACGGTTCGGATACAGCCATGTTTGATAACACACTGGAGTTCCTGTATCTGAGCGGCCGTTCTCTGCCACACGTGGCCATGATGATGGTTCCTGAACCTTGGAGCACGGATGAGGGAATGGACCCTGCCAAAAAGGCATTTTATGAATATCACAGCACGATGATGGAGCCTTGGGATGGACCAGCAGCAATGGCCTTTACAGATGGTTTGCAAATTGGTGCAACACTTGACCGTAACGGCTTGCGTCCAGCTCGTTATTATGTAACCAAGGATGACCGTATTATCCTGTCCTCAGAAGTTGGGGTACTTGATATCGCACCGGAAGAGATCCTGTACAAAGATCGTCTGCGCCCAGGTCGGATGTTGCTTGTGGATACACAAGAAGGCCGCATCATCGCGGATGAGGAAGTAAAAGCAATCATTGCAGCCGAGAATCCGTATCAGGATTGGCTTGATGAGCATTTGATGGATCTGAGCGAGTTGCCGGAAGCACCGGAACTTCCTGATCCAAAACATGATAACGTGACCCAGCTTCAGCTGGCATATGGTTATACATTTGAAGAACTGCGTAAAATCCTGGAGCCCATGGCAACAACAGGTATGGAAGCTACGGGTTCGATGGGTTATGATGCACCGCTGGCTGTGCTGTCGGATCGTCCGCAGCGTCTGTACAACTACTTTAAACAGATGTTCGCCCAGGTAACCAATCCGCCAATCGATGCAATCCGTGAAGAGATTGTAACGTCTACGGCAACAACCATTGGACCTGAGCGCAACTTGTTGAATCCAGAACCGGAGAGCTGTCGCCAGATCCGTCTGGATACACCGGTATTGTCGAATGAAGACTTTGCGAAGATTCGCCATGTGCGTCGCCCAGGCTTCCGCTCCATGACGATTCCAATCTTCTTCACCGCTGCGGAAGGAGCAGAAGGACTTCGCAAAGCGATGGATTTGCTCTTCGAAGCTGCGGACCGTGTCATCGACAAAGGTCATAACATTCTGATCCTGTCTGACCGCGGTGTGGACGCAGAGAATGCTGCCATTCCTGCATTGCTTGCTGTAGCAGGTCTGCATCACCATCTGATTCGCCAGGGAACCAGAACAAAAGTCAGCATTATGCTCGAATCGGCAGAACCGCGTGATATTCACCACTACGCGTTGTTGCTGGGTTACGGTGTAAGTGCGGTGAACCCTTATCTGGCCTTTGAAACGCTGGATGACATGATTCAGCAAGGGTTGCTGCGTGGTATCTCGCATGAGAAAGCAGTGAAAAACTACATTAAAGCAGCTACCAAAGGCGTTACTAAAGTGTTGTCCAAAATGGGGATTTCTACGATTCAATCGTATCGTGGAGCTCAAATCTTTGAAGCGGTAGGTCTGAAATCAGACTTCGTTGACCGTTACTTTACCTGGACACCTTCCCGTATCGGTGGAATTGGGTTGGAAGAAGTGGCAGCCGAAGCGTTGACACATCATAACCGTGCCTTTACGGAAAAAGACGGTAACGATAAAGTATTGGATTCCGGTGGGGATTATCAATGGCGTAACGACGGAGAAGAGCATCTGTTCAATCCGCAAACCATTCATACCCTGCAACATGCGGTACGCACTGGGGATTACAAGCTGTATAAAAAATATTCCAAACTTGTACAAGGTGAGAATGATCAACTGTTGACCATTCGCTCCATGCTGAAACTGAAACCAGTTGGAGATTCCATTCCACTCGAAGAAGTTGAATCCGTAGAAGATATCATGCGTCGTTTCAAAACAGGTGCAATGTCCTTCGGTTCGATCAGTAAAGAGGCGCATGAAGATCTTGCCATTGCTATGAACCGTGTTGGAGGTAAATCCAATACCGGTGAAGGTGGAGAAGATCCGGCTCGCTTCATTAAAGATAGCAACGGGGATTCCCGTCGCAGTGCGATTAAACAGGTCGCATCCGGACGTTTTGGTGTTACTTCCAACTATCTGGTTAATGCCGACGAGATTCAGATCAAAATGGCACAGGGAGCTAAACCAGGTGAAGGCGGACAACTGCCAGGACGTAAAGTGTATCCTTGGGTTGCTGAAGTCCGTGGTTCAACACCAGGTGTAGGTCTGATCTCGCCTCCACCGCATCACGATATCTACTCGATCGAAGATCTGGCAGAGTTGATCTATGACTTGAAAAATGCCAATCCGCGTGCTGAGATTAACGTGAAGCTTGTATCGGAAGTGGGCGTGGGTACCATCGCAGCTGGTGTAGCCAAAGGCCGTGCCGATATCATCCTCGTCAGCGGATATGACGGTGGTACAGGTGCATCACCGCAAGGTTCGATTCGCCACGCAGGTATGCCTTGGGAACTAGGTCTTGCAGAGACACATCAAACGCTGATGCTGAACAATCTCCGTGACCGTGTTGTCCTCGAAACAGACGGTAAAATGCTTAACGGCCGTGACTTGGCGATTGCAGCCTTGCTTGGAGCAGAAGAGTATGGTTTCTCTACAGCACCGCTCGTTGCACTTGGCTGTATCATGATGCGTGTCTGTCAAATGGATACCTGTCCGGTTGGTGTAGCGACACAGAATCCGGAATTGCGTAAAAATTATATGGGTGATCCAGCTCATGTGGTTAACTTCATGCGATTTGTTGCTGAAGATGTGCGTGAGATCATGGCTGATCTTGGTTTCCGTACGATTCAGGAGATGGTCGGACGTACAGATTGCCTCGAAACGGTAGAAGCCGTAGATCACTGGAAGAAAAAAGGTGTGGATCTGTCTGTATTGCTGCACGTGCCTGAAATGCCGGAAGGCTCTGCACGTTACCGCACACAGCATCAGAATCACCAATTGGAAGAAACGCTGGATATGCAACAATTGCTGCCACTGGCACAGTCTGCTATTGAATCCGGTCAACCGGTTGAAGCGGTGCTTCCAATTACAAACGTTAACCGTGCAGTAGGTACCATTTTGGGTAGTGAGATCACACGCAAATATGGACTCGCAGGATTGCCTGAAGATACGGTTAAATTCAAATTTGTCGGCTCTGCCGGACAAAGCTTTGGGGCCTTTGTACCTAAAGGTATGACCTTGACCGTTGAAGGGGATTCCAATGACTACGTAGGTAAAGGACTGTCCGGAGGTAAACTGATCGTGATGCCTTCTCCGAAAGCAACGTTTGAGGCGGAAGATAATATCATTATCGGTAACACGGCTCTCTACGGAGCAACAAGCGGCGAAGCGTATATCCGTGGTATTGCGGGTGAGCGATTTGCTGTACGTAACTCGGGCGCCAAAGTAGTCGTTGAAGGGGTAGGCGACCATGGTTGTGAGTATATGACAGGTGGACGTGTCGTTGTACTGGGCGATACAGGTCGTAACTTTGCAGCAGGGATGTCCGGAGGTATTGCCTATGTGTATGATCCGGAAGGCACATTCCTGAAACGTTGTAATCTGGAAATGGTTCTTTTGGAGCGTATCGAAGATGTGGCAGAAAGTGCAGATCTGCGAGGCATGATTCAACGTCATGTTGCCAATACAGGAAGTGCTGTCGGTCAGCGCGTTCTGGATAACTGGCAAGATGCGCTGAATCAGTTCGTTCGGGTTATTCCGAAGGACTTCAAACGTATGACAGAACAGATCGAACGGATTCAGGCAACAGGTTTGACTGGAGACGCAGCGCTGCTTGCAGCGTTTGAAGCGAATATGCGTGAACTTGCACGTGCTGGAGGTTAATAACTTCCTTGTTCAAACGTATAAGTGCATGAACAGGTTGTATTAAGAATAATAGGAGCAATATGGTTGCCATCCCGGCACCATATTGCTCCTATTTTGCTTTCGACAAAATTAGAACCCCTTCAAAAAACGTTATCGCCATGAGACGACAACATCAAGGAACTTTCTCAAGTATAATAAGGCTAGTTTTGGAGGGCAGGGAAAGTATAAAGATAAGAGAGGTTAGCGGAATGAATATGAAGCATCCAAACAGGGACGATCGTAGGCCGACAGGTAAACAAGTCGAAGCAACCCAGATGGACATCATGAAGGTTTTACTGCAATGCGGAATCGACCCGGAGCGTTGGAACCATTTCGTATCCTCCGTCAACAACAAGCGTCCTTGACACAATAGACAAGCATGGAATGAAAGGGAATTAAGACACAAAAAAAGCCCAGAAGCCAGAGATGTTATCTCTCGGGAACTGGGTCCTCTTTTCGGGTTTAGTCCATACTGCGTTCCATTCGGACAAACGCAATAAAACGACGTGCCTCTTCTTCTGTTAAAGACTTCCCATCAATCATCAGATCGAAGCGTTCCAACACTTCCTTATCCGACAACTCCAAGGTATCAACGAATTCACGTACATCTTCATCCATCACAACATCGCTTTGCTTTGTACGTCCTATAAGATAATCAATAGACACCTCAAAGATGTCAGCAAGTCTCGTTAACACTTCGAAATCCGGTTTACGACGGTTCTTCTCGTAGTGGGAGAGAGCAGCTCTGGTAATATGAATGGAGCTCGCAAGTTCTTCTTGAGTAAGTCCCCGCTGTTCCCGTAATTCAGCAATGCGATTTCCGTAGCTCATAAGCTATTTCCCCCTGAACGACATCAAATATATATTGAAACAATCCTGAGCCAAGTGTTTGATCAGGGCAGCTTTCCTGCAAAAGAGTAACTCCTCATGTGTTTCCTTTAACTCATTTCCATTTGTAAATAGGTCTGTCTAAGGACATCTCAAATTGTCGTAAATCAAAAGAACCATGTCCAAATACCGCTTGACATGATACGTATTGTATCGTAAATTGGACGTATGGAGTTACAAAATGTATCATTTGGAATATTTTAAGTATCTCCTTGTTGCCTGAACCATATACCTGTGAGAAGGAAGTGGAGGCAGTCCATGTAGGCTAATCCATTCTAAAGGAATGAAACCATGTATTCAATAATTCAGGAATGGGCTGATATGAAATTAAATGTCCATATGTACATTCAGGAGTTTCAAGGGAAAATGGTAGACCGCAAAAGACGCCCTGTTCTGTTACTTGGAATGGACACTCAAGCAATCACCTTCCTGAGCGACCTGAACTTGCCGGTATCATCAGAAATGCTCATTGGTTTGGATGTTGAAGATCAACATGTATGTGTACGACTTCACGCAAGGTTGCAATGGAAACAGCCCTTCGGAGAGCTCACAATGTATCATTCAAACTTGCATATTCAGCACGAACAGAAACTATATATAACTGGACAGTTAAACACAATGCTTACTGAAGTTCAGTTTCCCACGGTTTCCCGTTTTCAGTATGAAAAGGCAACAGAACAAAAGGCTCTGCAGGAACCCTATCATTACATTGATTTCACCATATAATTCCAAGTCGATTCTTAACATTTTCTGAACAAAACATGTACTTAACGCCATTTTACTATATTTCATAGCGTTATGCATTAGTTCTTTAACACCAAAAGCATTTGCGCAATGAATAAAGGGGCGAGGGGGCTCATACTATTTCAGGAAGTTTGGATATGGTTGAAATGCACTGCCACATATTATCCGGCCTGGATGATGGTCCTGTTCGAATGGAGCAGTCCGTTGCGATGGCTGAGAAGGCGGCAGCCTCAGGAATTACCTCCATTATTGCTACTCCGCATCACCTGAACGGGCAATACAACAATGAACCGATGGTGGTCAATCAGGCCGTGAACCTGCTTCACGCAGAACTTCGCAAACGCAACATTCGCCTGGAGATCCGTCCCGGACAGGAGATCAGGGTGCATGACAACCTGATTGGAGACTTATATGCAGGAAAGTGCTGCACACTCGCCGGAAGTCGTTACATGTTGCTGGAACTGCCCTTTGGTCATATTCCCTCACAGTTCCCCAGGATACTGCATGAATTACGAATAGCGGGAATTACCCCTATTATTGCTCATCCGGAACGTAATCGTGTCATTTTGAAGAAGCCAAGGTTGTTGGCTGATTACTTGAGTCAAGGCGGACTATGTCAGCTCACAGCTCAATCTTTCACTGGGCTTTTCGGACGGAAAGTTCGGCAGTGGTGTTTTCATTTTTGCAAAGAAAACGGGTTTCATTTCATTTCATCAGATGCACATGATACGTGCAAAAGGACATTTGCCATAAGTGAAGGAGAGCGGGCTATCGAGCGTCGATTTGGAGCTGAAGCCGTTAAGCGGCTGGCAGAGAATGCGTCGCACATTCTATCGAATTCGTGTCTGGTCACAGAACGCTGGAAACCTCGCAAATGGCTACTGTCCATCTGGTAGTTACATAGGATAGATCACAACGTATAGGAGGAATGAAAGTGGAACTGAAAGGATATTTTCGACTCTTACAAAAGAAACTGTGGTTGATTGTTGCAATTGCTTTGATAGCCGGTGTGGGTGCAGGGGTCAAAAGCATTTTCTTCACCCAGCCCATCTATGAAGCAAGTTCCAAACTGATCGTGAACCAGACTTCTAACGTTCAAGGCCAGGCGATGATGGACTTCAGCATGATCCAAACCAATATCAAACTCATTAACTCATACAGAGAAATTATTAAATCTTCCGCCATTATGGATAAAGTCGCTACTACGTATCCAGACCTGGGCTTAACCTCTGCTCAGCTCATGAACAGCACCTCCGTCTCTACAGCCAGCGAATCCCAAGTGATGAGCATAACTGTACAAGGGACTACCTACGAAAAAGCCGCCAAAACGGTCAATGCCATCTCCAACGTGTTCCAATCTCAAATCCCCCTAATCATGAAAATCGATAATGTGGCTATCCTCAGTGAAGCAAAAGTGGATAGTAACGCATCTCCAATCAATATGAAAACCACATTAAGCATCATTGTCAGTCTGTTCGCAGGTCTTGTGCTCGCGATTGCACTTGTATTCCTGATGGATTATCTGGATGACACATTCAAATCCGAAAGCGAACTTGAAAAAGAACTGGGCCTGCCTGTGCTTACGGTTATATCCAAAATGAAAAAAGATGATCTGAAAAATACGAAAAATTACGTATCTCAACAGAAAGTGGGGGATGGCAAATATGTCGCGGCTAACCAATGAAAATAACAGTCTGGTGACCTATTTTAACTCCAAATCTCAAATCTCGGAGGGATACCGTAAATTACGGACCAATATTCAGTTCTCCTCAATCGATAGTCATATCAAAAAGATCATGGTGGCTTCAGCCGAAGCCGGCGAAGGCAAGACCACAACCATTAGCAACCTGGCGGTAACCTATGCCCAGGAAGGCAAAAAGGTTCTGCTGATCGATGCGGATCTGCGTAATCCTTCCTTGCACCAGGTATTTTCCGTACCGAATCATATCGGTCTGAGTAGTGTGCTGTCTAATCAGTACAGTGTGGAAGACGTGCTTAGAGAGAGCTATATCGATAATCTCCAATTATTCACTTCTGGCCCAATTCCGCCGAACCCTTCCGAGATGATTGGTTCCAACCGGATGAAAAGGCTCATTGAGAAGTTAGAGGATCAATATGATGTCATCATGTTTGATACACCGCCAGTGCTCGCGGTAACGGATGCACTCATTGTGAGTTCGCTGTGTGATGGCGTGCTGCTGGTCGTGAACTCGGGCAAGGTCAAGAAGGAACTGGTGAAGAAAACCAAGGCTGCTCTGGAGCATGTGAATGCACGAATCCTGGGCGCAATCCTGAACAATATCAAAAACGTTGCAGTTCCGGTGGGCTACGGAGAGAAGTAAACCTTCCATCCAATGCTCCCAAGTAAACAGGTAATGTCTACTGTACCTTTATCACTGTAGGCACTCGGTCATGCTGTGGGTTCAGTTCAATGAACCTTAGACGTTAATCGTCGAAGGTATGACGTGAGGACGGGTTAGATGCCCTGGTTCAACTTTTATCAAACTAAAAAAAAGAGGATAGGGTGGTATTTATGAAAAAAGTGAGAAAAGCAATCATTCCTGCAGCTGGACTAGGTACACGATTTTTGCCAGCCACAAAAGCGATGCCCAAAGAAATGCTCCCTATTGTGGACAAACCAACCATACAGTATATCGTTGAGGAAGCCATTGCCTCTGGAATTGAAGACATCATTATCGTAACCGGTAAAGGGAAACGGGCAATTGAAGATCATTTCGACAACGCTTTTGAATTGGAACATAACTTGCTGGAAAAAGGGAAGCTGGGCCTGCTTGAAGAGGTTCGCAAATCCTCTAACGTGGATATCCACTACATAAGACAAAAAGAGGCCAAAGGACTTGGTCATGCTGTCTGGTGTGCACGTAACTTTATCGGTGACGAACCTTTTGCCGTGTTGCTCGGAGATGACATCGTCGTATCGGAAGTTCCATGCACCAAACAATTGATTGATCAATATGATCAGGTTCAACATTCCATTGTTGGCGTACAAACCGTACTTGCTGAACAAACAGACAGATACGGCATTGTGGACCCGCTTCAATCGGATGGCCGTTTGACAGAGGTTCTCAGGTTCGTAGAGAAACCTGCCCAAGGCACAGCGCCTTCCAACCTGGCGATTATGGGGAGATACGTACTGAGTCCAGAGATTTTCGAACATCTGGAGCAACAAGAGATTGGTCAAGGGGGAGAGATTCAATTAACAGATGCGATTCAGCGCTTAAATGAGACACAAGGAGTGTATGCTTACGATTTCGAGGGAGTACGTTATGACGTGGGCGAGAAACTGGGATTCATTTTGACAACCATCGACTTTGCTCTGCAAAAACAGGAACTTAGAATTCCAATGCTGCAAGCTTTGCAACAGATTCTGGAAAAAGAGTCGGTAGAACATGTAGCCGGGGGGGAGTTTGAATGAGTCCATCTCCCCAAACGAAGGAAGCGGAGATCGTTATGGACCCAAGTCTGGGGTACAATGCATCAACGATGTCAGGACAAAATGCGGATAAAGTGTATCTATTTATGAAAAGAATGCTCGATTTGCTGGGTTCTTTCATAGGTTTGATCATTTTGTGCCCCTTGTTTGCGGTCATCGGATTACTTATCAAAATAGAGGCCCCGCAGGGGTCTGTTTTTTTTCGTCAGGTACGGGTCGGACAGAATGGAAAAGAGTTTCATATGTACAAATTCAGGTCCATGGTTGCAAATGCAGAAGATCTGTTGGAACAGCTGATTGATCAGAATGAAGTGAACGGGAATATGTTCAAAATGAAAAATGATCCCCGCATTACCCGGATTGGCAAGTTCATTCGGAAAACCAGTCTGGATGAGTTGCCACAGTTGTGGAACGTGTTCAGAGGAGAGATGAGTCTCGTTGGACCCAGACCGGCTCTGCCCAGAGAAGTGAAGAACTACACTTCCTACGACAGACAACGCCTTCAGATGATCCCGGGATGTACGGGATTATGGCAAGTCAGCGGACGGAACAGTGTTGGTTTTGAAGAAATGGTAGAGCTGGATCTGACGTATGCCCGTGAGCGCAGCATGATGGTGGATATCAAAATTATCTTCAGAACGTTCAAGGTGCTGGTAGGTTCGAAGGATGCGTTTTGAAACACGATTCTGGCTTTGAGGTGGCATAGCAGATATGCAAAAGACCGGTATACTTGCTGCATTAAATATGAAGTCGTTTAATATCATTCTTTTTTCGCTGGTAATTGTCTTCGCAGCAATCTATCTTCCGCTAGTCTCGGTTGTTGCACTCATAGCTGTGATTCTGCTGGGCGTTTATATTAAACAGCCCAGCTGGATTTTTATGATTCTCATCGTAAGTTTTTCTTTGTCCATTGACAAAATATTTAGCATTCATCTGGCAGGACTGGATTCGCTGTCCTTCTACAAGCTGGCGATACTGGGTTTTGTCGTCTCTCTTTTTTTACGCTTTGGTATTCGCAAAGAGTTGATATATCCTGCACTGGCGATTGGTTTTTTATTTGTGGAGAGTTATTTTCTATCGGATCTGCCCAGTAAGGTTAGTCCGCTCGATCCATTCAAGGCCTTTCTGGGAGTCATTGTTCCTTTTTTGTTGCTGATGCCCCATTTTTCAAGAGAAATCAGTCAACGAATTATACGTGTACTGGCATGGTTGCCGCTGTTCAGTCTGGCTGGTGGTTATATTCTGCAACTCGCCGGCATATTGTCCATTACTAACCTGGAGATGTCGGGTGTAACCCGGTTACAGGGAGCTAACATCGCCGCGCATCTGGCCATGTTGTGTTTTATCTCCATCTGCGTCTGTCTGATTCAGATCAAGCAAGGCCATCAGGTTGTTCTGTATTACATGCTTACCTTGACACATCTGGTCATTCTGGTCCAGACGGGAACAAGGGGGCCACTTATTGCGCTTATTCCGATTATTCTGGTCTATCTTTTTGATCAACTGAAAGCCTTCATCAAAGGCAGAGTCAGTGCCATTATTCCTCTCATTATGTTCGTTGTCGCTGTGGCCTATATGGTAATTGCGCAGTGGGACAATTATGAAATGAGGTCAGAGAGCAAAGGCCTGTCGGGAAGGGATGTAGCCTGGAATTATTTTATTGGCAAAGCAAATGAGTATCCGATCTTTGGACGTGGACTCGGCTCAACTCTTGTAGCAAATGATGGAAGTATTTTTTCTGGATTCGTTGTTCCTCATAATGAATACATTCGTTTTTATTACGATGGCGGGTTAGTTGGAGCCATCCTGTTATTTCTATCGCTGCTGCTGGTGTTTCGGGCTGTTTACTTCCGATTGGGCGGCATGATCAGGTTGTATTTTGCCGGTATGATTATCGGTTTCCTGACCTATTCCTTTTTTGATAATACCCTGTCCACGGTTCATCTGATTGCTCCATTCTGTATCTTCCTGAACGCGTTATATGCTACGGGAAATGGAGTTCATTCCAAGTCAGGGGCTGAAGCAGAAGTGGATATACAGATACAGCGAGCCAAGGACGTATCCTTTTCAAAGGAGATTAGAACATGAAGGTCTGTTTGATCAGTTCTACAGGCGGTCATTTTGATGAATTAACCAAAATTATTCCTGCGGTTGAAGAACATGATTATTTCCTGATTACCGAGAAGAATAAAAGCAGAAAAGTAGATTCTGCACAGGGCAAAGTGTACTTCTTAATGCAGCAAGAGCGTAAAAATGCGATGTTCTTGCTAATCTTTGTGGCTAATATTATAAAGTCGTTCTTTCTATATCTGCGTGAGCGTCCAAAGGTGATCATTACAACAGGGGCCGGTGCTACCTACCCTTTTTGCCTTATCGGTAAAATCTTCGGTGCC
This sequence comes from Paenibacillus sp. 37, assembly GCF_008386395.1. Lineage (NCBI taxonomy): Bacteria > Bacillati > Bacillota > Bacilli > Caryophanales > Paenibacillaceae > Paenibacillus > Paenibacillus sp. 37. The sequence goes on from NZ_CP043761.1 coordinate 1,502,157, forward strand.
AAGCTGATTTATATCGAAAGTTATGCCAAAATCTATTCCTCCAGCGCAACCGGGAGATTGATGTACAAAATCTCGGATGAGTTCTTCATCCAATGGGAAACGTTGCAGGATAGCTATCCCAATGCTAAATACAGGGGGGCTTTATTTTGATATTTGCTATCGTTGGAACCCAGCGGTTTCCCTTCAATCGGATGTTTGAGCTTATTGATGAGGCGATTGAGGCAGGAATTATTGAAGAAGAGGTTGTTGCCCAATCTGGATATACCGAGTATCAGCCGCGAAATTTCACTGTGATTCCTTTCCTCACGCAGGAAGAGATGAATGAATATGTGGTGCGAAGCAGATGCATTATTTCTCATGCGGGTGTTGGCTCCATTACAAATTGTCTTGAACGTGGCAAGCCGGTTATCGTCATTCCACGCCGGAAAGAATGGGGCGAGCATGTGGATGACCATCAGCTTGAAATTTCCAAGGTTTTTCAGGATAACGGCTACGTGGCCGTCGCGGAGAGTCAGGCTGAATTGCAAAAGTTGGTTCCTTGCATAGAAGAGCTGACGTTCCAGCCCTATGTGAGAAAACAGTCTGATCTGATCTCATCCATTAAAAATTACGTGAATAGTCTGTAAGAGGTATGAAGATTAACCATGAAAAAAGGAGTCTATCATGAAACCAAAAGTATTGGTTGTTGGATCATCCTTGAAGGATATGGGCGGAATTGTGAGTGTCATCAAAAACATTGAGGATTCCTCCATCTCGGAAATGTATGCCATGCAGCGGGTCGAAACGTATATCACGGGCAGCGTGTTCTCGCGGCTGCTTATTTTTATACGGGGATTCATTCAATTCTGGATGAAACTGTACACGTTCAAGCCGGATATCGTGCATATTCATATGGCGAACAACGGGAGCTTTTATCGGAAGTCACTATTTCTGCTAACCGCACGAAAGTTGTTTCGAAAGTCAGTTATTCTGCATATTCATGCGGCCAGCTTTGATGATTTCTACAATCAATTTGCTCTGCAGCGCAAGTATTGTCACTACATTCTGAATCAGGCAGACAAGTTGATTGTCTTGTCCCAGACGTGGAAAGAATACTTTGCTACGATTGTGCCGGTGACAGCGATTGAGGTTCTTTATAACGGGGTCTTTGTCAAAGAACCGTTTGTGAGAGAACAACAAACAGCTGTTAATGCTCTTTTCATGGGCAGACTGGGTGAGCGAAAAGGAGTCTACGATCTGCTTCAGTCCATTCAGCAATTGAAGGCGCTAGGCGTTACAGCTACCTTTAATCTGGCAGGGGATGGTGAAGTCGAAGAAGTCAAAGCAATCGTGCAGCAGTATGGAATAGAGGATCGTGTCAATGTACTCGGCTGGATTAACGGAGAGCAAAAGGAAAAGCTCTTGCGGGAAGCGGATCTACTGGTCCTGCCTTCTTATCATGAGGGATTACCTATGGCCATACTTGAAGCAATGAATTGTGGCTTGCCCATTATATCGACCACCGTCGGAGGCATCCCCGAAGTGATTACATCCGGTCATAATGGGCTGTTAATCGAGCCGGGAGATGTGCACGGGCTGACATCAGCGCTGGAATATCTCATTACAGATGAAGAGATTAGAGCAAGAATGGGTTCATATAACAGAGCGATTATATCGGATAAGTTCGATATGAATCTACTCGTAGGCAGATTGTCAGGAATATATGATGCACTTCAAGTGAAGGTATCCTAGTGAACAGGAAAAGGTGATGAAATGAACCCCTTGGTATCTTGCATCATTACGACCCATAACCGGGCCAATTTATTGAAAAATGCGTTGAGAAGTGTACGTGAGCAAACACATCCGTATCTGGAAATTTTCATCGTGGATGATGGATCAGAAGATCAGACGCCAGAGATCTGTCAGGCATGGACCCGGGAAGATTCACGGATTCGGTACATCCGGGTTCCATATCCCAAAGGAGCCAACCATGCACGGAATGTAGGGATATCCCAAGCCAATGGCAAGTACATTGCATTCCTGGATGATGATGATGAATGGATGCCTGACAAAATAAAAACCCAGGCGGAAGTGCTGGAGCGTACACAGGAATCGTTTACCTTTTGCAGCAAGTATCTCGCATACACGAATGAGCAGCATCAGGTGGTCAAACGGAAATTGTCGGTGGAGCCTCGTGATGTTGTGCGGTATGAGGATCTGCTTACATTCAACTGGATTGGGGAAACGTCCAAAATCATGGTACTTACCTCACTGGCTCGTGAAGTTCGATTCGATGAAAATCTGACATCCGCTCAGGATTATGACTTTTATCTGCGCATATTGAAACGAGGCTACATCGCCGTGAACGTGAAAGAACCGCTGGTGGATATCAATATCCATAGTGGTCCACGAATTTCAACCTCTACAACGGCCAAGTACAAGGGCCAACGCAAGATTATATTAAAATACTACAATGACATGTCCAAGGAACAGAAGCGTCGTCAGTTACACCATTATCGAATGCTCGAATGGTCGAGAAATACACTTCGCAATAATGTTTATTTGAAAAAAGCACTGTCGCTGTATCCCTGGTGGAAAGATTGGGTGCTGCTCAAGCGTAATACCAAAATTATGATGCAAGGATTTTTAATGAGATTTCATGCAAGGCGCGCAGTTGGAACGTATACAGAGGAACCTGTGCGAATGAAACTAAAGTAAGAGGTGTCTGGATGGAAAATCCGACGGTGTATATGCTGCCCAAGATGATTGAGAACAATAAATTCAATGAGCTGTTATCCGATTCCATTGAGAACAAGGGATGGGAAGTAAAACAGTTTACCAAAAAAGATCTAATCAAACTGAGAAAAAATGATGTGCTGCATTTTCATTGGCCCAGCTTCTATTACAGAGGTTCATCCGTGCTGACAACAGTGATCAAATCGATTCTATATGTATTGATGATTTGTTTTGCACGCTTGCGCGGGGCCAAATTGTTCTGGACGGTGCATAACATCTGGCCTCACAACAGCGGTAAAACGCGGTTCGATTATTGGATGAGAAAAATACTGGTCCGAAATTGCTCGAAGCTGATTGTCATGGGCAAACCCCTGATCTCTGAGATCTGTTCGACGTTTGGGATTGATTCCAGCCGGATCGAGGTTATCCCACATGGACATTACAAGGGTGTGTATCAGGGAAAAGGCGTGAATATCCGTTCCCGGTTTGGCATCCCGGAGGATAGTTATGTGTATGCTTTCTTCGGTCAGGTGTCGCCTTACAAAGGCGTGGATGATTTGCTGGAGGCATTCAAGGATCTGGATTCCGAACAAGCCCATCTGTTGATTGCTGGCAAAAAGGTAAAGGATTATGACCTTGGAGATGAATTTCTCAAGAGTGGACACATCCATACCCATTTTCATTTCATTGAAGATGATGAATATTCGGACTATTTTGATGCGGTCGATTCGATCATTCTTCCATACAAGCAAATCGCAACTTCTGGCAGTGCGATTCTGGCATTGACCTTCAGCAAACCTGTGGTGGCACCACGGATCGGCTTATTGGAGGAATACCTGCCCGACGATTGTGCGGTACTCTATGAACCTTCTGATCCGGATGGATTGCTTAAAGCGATGAATATGATCCGTTTAAAACAATCGGAGTTTCAGGAAGGCAGTGGTTTTGTCAAAGCGTTAGAGCGGCTGGATTGGCCAGTGATTGCCCAAAGGACACTTACCCTGTACTCCAGTTAGTACAGATGAAAGGGTGGACCTAATTGAAAAATATGGGGATGAAATGATGAAGGTAACCGTCGCGATCTGTACGTATAACCGTGCACATGATGCGGTAGAGGCCATACGAAGTGCAATACAACAGAATTACGCAAGCAGCGACTATGAGATCATACTCATTGATAACAATTCGAAAGACAACACACGGGAAATCGTGCTTCAAACCATCTTGCAGCATGAGAACCATTCGATCCGGTATGTGTTGGAAGAAAAGCAAGGCTTGTCTGTAGCCCGTAACCGGGCCATTCACGAGGCGCGCGGCGAGTATATCCTGTTCCTTGACGATGATGCCTTTGCTTGCAGGGATTGGATTCGCCAGATCGTTAGTGTGTTTGAGATGAGTGAAACTATCGGGTGTGTCGGTGGCAAGATTGATCCGATCTGGGAAGTGCCTGAGCCAATGTGGATTCCACCGGAGAACAGGTCGCTATTCACCATTCTGGATTTTGCAGATGAAGTCACTGAAATGAAAAGCCCCTATATTCCATTTGGTGCGAATGTGGCTTTTCGTTTATCCGTCTTTGATCAACTGGCTCCCTTCCGTGAAGATCTTGGAAGAGTGGGGAACAACCTTCTCTCCAGTGAAGAGAGTGAGTTAATTGCAAGAATACGGACAAAGTTCAAGGTATATTACACCCCGTATGGGGCGGTACAACATAAAGTAGCCAAAGAGCGAACAACGAAGAACTGGTTTCTGCGCCGAATCTATTGGCAGGGTGTGAGTGATGCCATTCGTGATCAGGATCGTGGTGTTGTGCGTACGGCCAAACATGGCATCAAGCTGGCACAGGGGATCACAACTTCTCTGATCTACATTTATAATGCAGATCGGTTCACACGTCAGCTTGCCAAAGTATGTTACCGAAACGGCATGATTGTTGGGTCGCTTCGGCAAAACAGTAAGGGATGAGGATCGCTATGGCGCAAGTTGCACTTCGCAAAGTATTCAGAGGAAACGGCTTAATGAGTGCCATATTTCAGACAAGTGGAACCAATCTGCTGGTCATGACACTGACGATGCTGTCTTCCATTTTGACGTCACGCATGTTCGGCGTAGAGGGAAAGGGCGCATTCTCGGCCATTCTGTTCTGGCCTGCGCTCTTAACCGGATTGGTTGGATTTGGACTACCCACTTCTATCATCTATAACATCAAACAGAGCGCAACCGAGAAGAGTGCACAGTATGTGCGGTTAAGCTTTCTTTTTCAAGTTCCGGTGTGCATCATCATTGGCATTGTGGCCTGGTTTGGATTACCTTTCTGGCTCTCCAGCTTTCCGCCGGAGGTCGTGCAGATATCCAGATGGTATACGATTGCTACGGTTCCTGTACTTATTGTCATCAATCTCATATCAGCCCTCTCGCAGAGTCGGGAGAAATTTGCTGTATATAATGGCATCCGGTTAATGATCCCCCTGTTTAATGTAGGTGGGCTTTTTGTGTTATGGGGCTTGGGCATGCTGAGCATTCAGCTCGCGGCTGCGATCTATTTTGTAACCAGCTTCTCCGTGGTGGCGTGGGCCATCTATGCCAACCGTAATGAATTGAGACTGAGATGGTTCAAGGATCGGGTGGACCGGAGCTCAGCCAAGAAGCTTTTTGGTTATGGCAGCAAGGTGTATGGCGTTGAATTGTTAGGAACGCTGTATACCCAGTTCGATAAAATCATTATTTTGGCTTTGCTCACCCCGCGTGATTTTGGACTGTATTCCGTCGTATTTGCCTTATCCCGAATCTATAATGCCGTTCAGACGGCGATTAGCAATGTTGTTTTCCCAAAAGTGACCGGATTGCCTCAAGAGCAGATTATTCGCACGGTTGGCAGAGCCTTCCGCATCTCGCTCATGGTCATGATGATCATTGTGATACCCACCATGTTTGTAGGGAATTACCTGATGGGTCTTCTGTTTGGCTCCGAATTTTTGGAAGCGAGCGTCGCATTTTATATTTTGGCTGTGGAATGCATCATTGGTGGTGGCTCCTGGATTCTAGCATCCGCATTTAATGCACTGGGTCGGCCAGGGCTTGTGATGATCAGACAGTTGATTGCTTTATCGGTGACAGTGGCTTTGTTCTTTGTATTCACCCCGCTGTGGGGGCTCAACGGAATTGCGATTGCCTTATTGATCGGGTCCATTGTGCGAATGGTGGTTACTGTGGCCGCCATGAAAATTGTATTTAAGGTGAAGTTTGCCGCCATGTTCTATGACAAAGAAGATTTGCCGTTCCTCTATGAACGGTTAAACAAAAAAAGAAGAAGAGTCACCCAAGGAGGAGATGGAGATGCTGGGCACTAACAATATTCATCCAATGGAAGAGTTGAAGGGACATTTACGTCAGATTTTGAAGGTCATTCCACCGCGTACCGAAATCTATTATTTGGATTACCCGGTGCATAGCAACGGTGGCGACTTGTTGATTATGAAAGGTACTGAGGCTTTCTTCCGGGACAATGATATTCATGTACGTGCCAGATACAGCATTCTGGATTGCCCTTTGTCCCTCAAGGTTCCGGAAGGTATCACGATTGTGTTGCACGGGGGAGGTAACTTTGGTGATCTGTACCCTGCCCATCAGAAATTGAGAGAACGAATGATTGCCCAGCATCCGAATCATCGGATCGTCATTCTGCCTCAGACGATGTTTTACAAAAGTGATATTGAATTGAAAAAGACAGCCCAAGTATTCAATCGTCATAAGGATGTGCACTTTTTTGTCCGGGATACCTTATCTTATGAGATAGCCAGTAAAGAATTTCAACAAACAAATGTCTATCTGTCTCCGGATATGGCGCATCAGTTGTGGCCTCTTAAGTCCAAGAGCAAGCCTAGTGCAGAGATGTTGTATTTCTTCCGTAAAGACATTGAGAAAACTCAGAATCAGGTGCATTACGAATCCGTCAGTGGACCTAAGGCCACGTTTAAAGACTGGGAGACATTGTACAACCGGGTAGACCGGAAGATCATTCGCATGATTACATCCCGGTTAAAGTCAGGAAAAGGCAGCTCTTTCGCCCGCTGGTTGTGGTACAAATACTCTGATCGGATGGTACATACGGCCATTAAGGAATTCAATCAATACCAAACCATCACGACATCCCGTCTGCATGGACATATCCTGGCCTGTCTCCTGGATCAACCGAACATCCTGCTGGATAATTCATACGGCAAAAACTCAAATTATTATGCAGCTTGGACCAAGAGCAATCCGGCAGGCAGACTGGAGTCCAATCAGACCAGCGCATATAACAAACCAACCGAGACCGGCAAGGGAGCAAGTACGGTTGTGTTGTCGGATGGTGCAGCCCTATGAGAAGTATTCTGTTATCCGGCGGTTCTGGCAAGCGTCTTTGGCCGTTATCCAACGATTCCAGATCCAAGCAATTTCTTAAAGTTCTTCATGGGCCAGAGGGAAATCCGGAATCCATGGTACAGCGGGTATGGCGACAGCTGAATCATGCCGGACTTGCATCAGAGGCGCTTATCGCGACCAGTTTGCCACAGGTGGAGATTCTGACTTCTCAGCTGGGAGACGATGTCAGACTCGTTGTGGAGCCTGAGCGCAGAGATACGTTTCCTGCGATTGCGCTGGCAGCCTCCTATCTGTATTCCGTAGAGAGTGTGAGTCTGAATGAGACGATTGCAGTGTTGCCTGTAGATCCCTTTGTTGAAAAAGAATTCTTCGAAGTGCTGGCAACCTTACCGGAGATGCTTGATAAGTCTGGTGCTGATCTGGCCTTGATGGGAGTTGTGCCGACGTACCCGTCAGAGAAGTATGGATACATCATTCCGCAATCCCTATCTTCCAGTGAAAATAACAATGAATACGTGAATGTAGCGAAGTTCCAGGAGAAACCCTGCGAATCCGATGCGGTCCTCATGATTGAGCAGGCCGCATTATGGAATTGCGGGGTTTTTGCTTTTAAGCTGGGTTATTTGATCAATCTGCTCATTGAGATGGAACTGCCGATCCAGTATGACGAAATGCTGAAGCAATACGGTAGATTGAACAAGATCAGTTTTGATTACCAGGTTGTCGAGAAGGCAAATCAGATTATCGCTATTCCGTATAACGGTTTCTGGAAAGATCTAGGCACGTGGAACACACTCACGGAAGAGATGGGGAGCTCGGTAGTAGGAAAAGGGTGGATTACGGGAGATTCCCTGAATACTCACTTGGTCAATGAATTGAACATTCCGGTTGCCATATTGGGATTGTCGGATGTGGTGGTCGCCGTGAGTCCAGATGGCATTCTGGTCAGTGACAAAGAAGCCAGCCCACGGATCAAGGAAATCTTGAAGAATGAGGATCAACGCCCCATGTATGAGGAGCGTAGGTGGGGGTGCTACCGGGTTCTGGATTACACAAGAAACGAAGCTGGCGGCGAGGTTCTCACCAAACGAATCTGCATCAGTGCCGGGAAAAACCTGAGTTATCAATACCATTTGCTTCGCAATGAGGTATGGACGGTTGTATCGGGAACAGGGGAATTGATTCTGGATGGGCAGAGCCGAATGATCGGGCAAGGAGATACGGTGATCATTGACCGGAGTATGCTTCATTCCGTCAGAGCCGTTACGGAACTGGAGATCATTGAAGTACAGATCGGCAGCCAGCTGATTGAGGAAGATATCGTTAGAGTGTCTACCGAATGGCAGGATATTGTTCAGACATATGTGAAGCACGCGTAACCAACACATTAGAACATGGGGGAGATTATGGAATGAATATTACGGTGATTGGCACAGGGTATGTGGGTTTGGTATCGGGCGTATGTTTTTCGGAACTGGGAAATAACGTGATCTGTGTCGACAACAATGTGGAAAAAGTGAATATGTTAACGGACGGTCATGTTCCGATCTATGAACCGGGTCTGAAGGATATCATGAATGCCAATATGAAAGCAGGAAGGCTGTCATTCACCACCAACATTCAGGATGCTATCAGTCTTTCGGATATCATCATTATCGCGGTGGGTACGCCATCCCTGCCTAATGGTGAAGCTAATCTGAGTTTTATTGAGCTTGTCGCGCGAGAAATAGGTTCTTATATGGATAATTATAAAATAATAATGACTAAAAGCACTGTTCCTGTCGGAACCAACGATCGTATTCAGGAATGGATCAGCAGTTTGACGAATCATCCATTCGACATGGCATCGGTACCGGAGTTCCTGCGAGAAGGTACCGCTGTCCAGGATACGCTCTATCCTGACCGGATAGTCATTGGGACACATAGTGAGCGGGCAGTCGCCACGTTGAAAGAGCTGCATCAGCCATTAACCGATCAGATTATTGTTACGGATATTCGTTCGGCCGAAATGATTAAATATGCATCCAACGCTTTCCTGGCAACCAAGATCTCATTTATCAACGAAATCTCTAACATCTGTGAAAAAGTAGGAGCAGATGTCAGCCGCGTTGCCGAAGGCATGGGCTATGACAGACGAATCGGTGCCTCCTTTCTCAAGGCAGGCATTGGTTACGGAGGTTCCTGTTTCCCTAAGGATACACAGGCTCTGATTCAAATTGCAGGTAATGTGGATTATGACTTCAAACTGCTGAAGTCCGTGGTGGAAGTGAACAAAGATCAACGCTTCAACGTCATTCGTAAACTGGAAGACGCACTAGGCTCACTCGAAGGAAAGGAGATTGCCATCTGGGGGCTTGCTTTCAAACCGGATACCGATGACGTTCGTGATGCTCCGGCGATTGAGATCATTCAGCGTTTGCTTGAGCAGGGAGCAGTGATTCGGGCATATGACCCCATCGCTACCGAGAACTTCCGCAAAGAGGTGGATTCCCCATCCATTACGTGGGAAGAGCGTGCCATGAACGCGGCGGAAGGTGCTGATGCACTCTGCGTTCTGACGGAATGGAAAGAGTTCATGGAGGTTAATCTGACTGATTTGGCAGCACATATGAATCAACCCATCCTGATTGATGGAAGAAACATCTACGGAGAAGATCAGATTAAAGATACATCCTTCCAATACTACTCCGTTGGTCGTCCAGGTCTAACCAATATCGATGGAAGAAAAACGGCAGTCATCTAACGGAGGCCATAACATGAGACGCGGGATCAAAATAACATTAGGTGCCATTTCCCTTGTTGCAGTTGTCATGATTGGATATTCTGTGTACCTGTATTCGCATGTTAAATCAGCGGCGGATCAAATGTATGAACCCCGGGAACCCATCAAGCAGGTATCTATTGTCGACCAGCGGGGTGGGGGCGATTTCCCTGTGGACATGGAGAATGAAGAACCTTTTAATGCTTTGATTCTGGGTGTGGATGAACGTTCCAATGATCGGGGGCGCTCCGACACCATAATTGTATTAAGTGTTAATCCTGCGAAACAATCCGCACTTATGTTTAACATCCCCCGAGATACCAGAACGAATATTGTTGGTCACGGCACGGAGGATAAGATCAACCATGCCTATGCTTTTGGGGGCGTTAACATGTCTGTGCAAACGGTGGAACAATTGCTTGATGTTCCCATACATTACTACATGAAAGTGAATATGGAGGGCTTTGCACAGGTCATCGACATGGTGGGTGGAGTGGATGTGAATAACCCATTTGCATTTGACTATGAGGGTTACCGGTTCGAGCAAGGGAATATTCATCTGGATGGTGAAGCTGCTTTGGGATTTTCACGGATGCGTTATGATGATCCGAAGGGAGATCTCGGGCGGAATGATCGCCAGCGGGAGATCATCAAACAAGTGCTGAAGAATACGGTCCAGGTATCCAACGTGTTGCAACTGGAGACGTTGCTGGACGAAGTCAGTGCTCACGTCAGAACCGACGTTACCTTTGATGAGATGAAGCAGATGTTCTCCAAATATCGTTCGGTACTGGATCATATTGAATCCGTTGAGATTAAAGGCACGGGCAAAAAAATAGACGGAGTGTATTACTATATTGTGGATCAGTCGGAACGAGACAGGATACATCAGATGATTGAAGAACATTCAAAATGATCGGATAGGGCGGTGAACCAGATGCGTATCTCCAGGCTAATGAAATTGTCCCTGATTGTGCTACTAATGTATATGCTCATGATACCGGCAAGTACAAATTATGTTCAATCAGCTCAAAACTATCAATGGCATAATATACCTATTGGTGGTGGGGGGTACGTTACGGGGGTGGTCATTCATCCGACTGAGCCTGATCTGGTTTACGCTCGAACTGACGTTGGAGGAGTCTATCGGTTGGATGCAGATTCAGGAGATTGGATCCCACTACTTGATCATTTCGGAGATGAGGACAGCAATCTGTACGGCGTGGATGGAATTGCGCTGGATCAGCAAAACCCCAATGTCGTGTATATCGCTGCTGGGAAGTATGGGAACGTGGGGCCGAGTGATATTCTGAAATCCACAGATCGGGGAGAGACCTGGATTCGAACCGGACTTAATCTTCGGAATGAATCGAATGGAAATATCCATCGAGCCATGGGAGAGAGCATCGCGGTTAATCCCACGAATTCCAATTACCTGCACGTGGGTACACGATATGATGGATTGTACACTTCCAGTGATGGTGCAGCCACTTGGAGCAAGGTATGGGATGTACCTAGCGGGCTGTCCGGTGAGGGAATTCGGAGTGTAGCTTATGGATTGAATCCCGTGACCAAGCAAGGTCAAGTTGTGTATGCGGGGGTTCGCGGCATTGGTGTGTATAGCAAAGCACCAAGAAGCAATGGTCAGACCACTTGGCAACTTACCGGGAGAAGCCCCGAATATCCTGCGCGTATGACTGTGGCGAAGAACGGGACGTTGTATGTGACCACGGATAATCAAGGCGTTTACAAGTTCAATGGTGTGCAGTGGACGAATATAACACCCAGCCCCAGTTACTCATCTTATTATGGAATCACGATTGATCCCAATAATGATAATCACATCCTGGCAGCCGTTCGAACAGGCGGTGATAATCTGCCACTGTATCGTTCCGTTAATGGCGGACAGAGTTGGACAACAGTGAGCAAAACGCTGGTATCCAAACCGTCATGGTGGACACCCAACATGTTTTTCTCAGCGACATCCAGTATCAAGTTTGATCCGCATAATCCGGGTACCGTATATGCTACAGACTGGTTTGGCGTGTACAAAACGGAAAATATCAATGGTACCAATGGATTGACTGGCAATACAGCGAGTACTTGGGAAGCCATTACCGATGGTCATGAAGAAGTCGTCGCACTCACGGCATCCACACCACCTCAGGGTGTTTCATTCTTCAGTGGTTTAACGGATCAGGTCGGATTTAGACATGAAAATGTAACCGATGTTCCTCTTAATAAAATCCCGCTCGCGGGTATGCGAGAAATTGTAAGTATTGACTATCACGAAGCAAATCCGAATTACATGATATTTCTGGGAAGCAGCGACTGGTATGGTACGACCACACGTTTATTTGTCTCTTCCAATAATGGAGTTACCGTAACTCCAATGAATGTTCCGGCTGGCTCCAAACTGGGGAGGGTCGCCTACTCCGCCATTAATCCGAATGTAATTGTTTATTACCCCCAGACCGGTAATCCGGTCAGAAGCACGAATCGTGGCGCAACCTGGCAAAATATGAACGGTGCCCCTTTTCAGGCTATCGGGGGGAATATGGTCTTTGCCTATAATCATCCACTGGCTGCCGATCGCATCAATGGATATAAATTTTATATGTATGCTGCTGGTTATCTGTATCGCTCAACGGATGCAGGTGCCAACTGGTCCAAAGCCAATGCGGTTCGCCTTCCTGTTAATACGGATATCAATACAAGCTCCATTAAAGTCGAGGCTGCACCTGGTGTGGCGAATGCCGTATGGGTAAGTTTGGGAACTGATGGACTATATGCATCGACCAACTCGGGAAATACATTTTCCAAGATCCAGAGCGTACAGAATTCCAAATTATTTGCCTTTGGAAAGGCTCAGCTAGGCAAATTGGTTCCAGCCGTCTATGTATATGGCACCGTAAATAATGTGAAAGGATTCTTCCGTTCAGATGATATGGGGGCAACCTGGAACAATATAGGTCCTTTAGGTGATGGAATCGGGCTGGGCAATGAACCGCAGATTATGGCGGCAGACCGTCAAATCTATGGTCAGGTATATGTAGGTACAAATGGCAGAGGCATGTATGTTGGATCAATAGAATAACGATAGAGATATGAAAGTGGTGAAGATCAAAATGATGGAGGAGGGCTCCGGGCGCACGAGACAAAAGCATGTACGAAGAACGTACGGATTTCTCATTGCTCTGCTGTTGATTGTGATCTGGATTCTGGTCATCTGGTCCATGTCCACGCAATCCTCTCAACAGCAAGACATTCAGCCTTGGCTTCATAAATGGTCTCAAAAATTGCACATCGGTTTTACACTTCCTGATGTACAATTCACTTATGGGGAGTATGAGTATTCGCTGAAGCAGCGGCCGTATGATTTTGCAGAGTTCGTCTTTCGCAAGAGTGCGCACTTATTTGTATACGCTGTGCTCGCCGTGCTTGTGTACGGCGGGCTGCGGTACAGAAGAACATCCCTTGTGACCAGTATCGTTTCTGCTCTGGCTGTGGTGTTTGTCATAGCCTCCATTGATGAGTATATTCAGCAGTTCAGCCCGGACCGGACAAGCTCGATACGTGATGTTGGAGTAGACTTGCTTGGCGGCTGCTTTGGGATTGCCATATATGCAGGGCTTCAGTCCATGATCCGAAGGATCAGAAAGGGAAAGCGTACTTCCATTCGCAGCGAGTGATTTCCCAGGAAATTAGATGTATCGTTCAACTTCTACTTGTCTGACATCCATCATAAGTATGGAGTAGGACAAGGAGGACTGGACATGCTGCGAAGAAGGAACCGCAATGCTTTGCTCAAAAAGATCGGGTTCATCACGATCATTGTATTATTGCTGTGGTTGATTGCCAGAACCATTCCGTATTTGTTTCAGGCAGATACAACGGATGAAGCTGCTGCTGTTGCCGAAGAGTTTTACAAATATGAGCAGACGGGTGACTTCGGCAGTTCATGGGAACTCTTTCATCCTCTGATGAAAGAGCGGTTTCCCAAGAGTGCTTACGTACAGAACAGAGCACATATATTTATGCAGCATTTTGGCGTGGAAACCTTTGAGCTGGAGATGGATAAGCCGGAGCGCGAGTTCGATGTAACCGTGATCGATGGCGTTAAGCCATTTTCTGAAGCCTACAGAATCCGGGTCACCCAGAAGTACTCAGGTACCTTTGGCCAATTCAATATTGTACAGACCTGTTATCTGGTAGAGGATGGCGATGAGTGGACCTTACTCTGGTATTATCCAAATCAGAAAAATGAGGATGCCTCAAAGGTCGACAATAGTGACTGATCAGGAAATAATATCAACCCATACATTGAACCGAATTGTATCATTTACCTAACATGAGGCTCCATAAATGCGAGACTTTTGTCGCATTTATGGAGCTTTTTTTGCGTTTTTCTTGTTTTTATGGCGGTAAAGCCTTGACATTAGTCCCGGTGTCAAGTAAATTACGAGATAGATACAAAATGTATCAATTTTCAGCGTCTAACGACAAATAACAAGGAGTTCTAAGCTCCTTGTGAGGGGAAGGAATATCATTGATCGAAACGGGCCGCTTTTACTGTGTCAGTTGTGGGATGATTGTGTCGGTCACTAGAAGCTCTGTCGAAATGAAGGAAGAGGGCAATGGAGGCAATCACGTATTTCGCACCGGATTCTACCGGAGTGAAATGCCGCTTGGATGCTGTGAAGCGTGTGTAGTTGAAGCGAAACGTCAGGGGAAATCCCAGTTTGCGGGACAATATACTAAAGATTATGATACACTATGTGCATATGAGAAACGGGCATGAATGATATGCTCGTCCATGAAGGAGGGGATTGAATGCAGCAGGAGCCGGTCGTCCGGATTCAGGGCGTCAGCAAGATCATATCCTCCCGATCATTGGTCAGCGACCTGACTCTGGATATTTCTCCGGGGCAGGTTTTTGGTTTTTTAGGACCTAATGGCGCGGGAAAAACAACGACGATTCGAATGATGGTTGGACTGATGTCCATCAGTAAAGGTGACATTTTCATCTCGGGACACAGTGTGAAGAATGAATTTGAGAAGGCGGTAGCCCAGGTAGGCGCTATTGTGGAAAATCCGGAAATGTACAAGTTTCTGACCGGGTACCAGAATCTCGTTCACTTTGCCCGCATGTCGCCGGGAGTTACGAAGGAACGTATTGCGGAAACAATTGAGCGTGTGGGGCTCACAGCCCGTATTCACGATAAGGTCAAAACCTATTCACTGGGCATGCGCCAGCGTCTGGGGGTCGCGCAAGCGATATTACATAAACCGAAGCTGCTTGTACTGGATGAGCCGACCAATGGTTTGGACCCACAGGGTATACGGGAACTGAGAGATTATTTGCGTCAGCTCACCCAAGAGGAAGGCATTACGGTCTTTGTATCCAGTCATTTATTGTCGGAGATGGAGCTGATGTGTGATACCGTAGCCATCATCCAGAACGGAAAGTTGATTGATGTAAGAAACCTTCGGACTGAAGCAGGTTCGGATGCATTAATCGAAGTTGCTTTTGAGCTGAATGATGCTGATCGCGCTGCGGATCTGATTCAGGGTGCTATCGTACAGGGCAATGTCCTGGTGGTACGGGTGTCTCGTGAGCAGATTCCGGATATCAATGCCAAGCTGGTTAGCGAAGGGGTTCAGGTATACGGTATTCGTAACGTGACTCACACCCTGGAAGAACAATTCTTGCAGGTCACTGGGGGTGGAGGCATTGGGTAGTTTCGGTAATCTGATATTGAATGAGAATATGAAAATTTTTCGTCGTCCCCGTACCTGGATCATGTTATCGATTCTTGCGCTGATCTCGCTATTAATGCCAGTGTTACTGCGAGAAGGCATGGGATCCAGTGAAGTTTTGTACTGGGAAGCAGCTGTAACGACCATCCAGATTACGTTTTTCCTGAACACGATCTTCTGTGTCGTGATTGCAGCGGAATCGGTCGCGGGCGAATTTACCTGGGGAACCATTAAGCTATTGCTGATCCGCCCATGGTCACGAAGCAAAGTTCTTGCTTCCAAATATCTGACCGTCGTTGGCTTCAGTATTGTCAGTACATTACTGGTCATTGTGATGGCCATGCTAACGTCGTATATCCTTTTCTCGCATGATGCTCCGGGAGGAAGCAGTAGTCCAGCTACGAATGCTCTGACATTATGGGGATATTTGTACGTTGATCTGTTTATTACGCTTGCGATTGCCTTTATGGTGTCGTCCGTATTTCGTTCAGGTGCACTTGCGATTGGATTATCCCTGTTCATTATGTTCTCACAAAGTATCTTCTCACTCATATTCAATCCGGTCCGTTATGAGTGGGCCAAGTATGTCCTATTCAACAACATGGATCTTAGCAAATACATGACCTCCGGGGCGGATTTTGCGCTAATGGGTGGTCCAAGTGCAGGAATGACACTGGGTTTCTCCATTGCAGTTCTGGCGGTGTATTACGTTATTTTCATGGTGATTTCCTGGGTTGTATTCAGCAAAAGAGATGTGGCAGGCTAACGCCTGCTTCTTTTTTTTGCGTCCAATATTGTTTTGGAAAGAAAAAAAGTGTATATTCAGCATCGCCTGTGGCATGACTGTCATTTAAGGGTACTTAGTATCATAAGTAAATGACTAGATATACATATGAACGCCGCAGTCACTTTGGCAGAGCAGCGCATGGAGGGATCAGTTTCTTGATAAATAACAAGTTCTACCGCATATGCACAGCGATTATTCTCTTGCTGCTCATCGTGTATCTGGGGGAAAAAGTGAACTTTATTTTCAGCCCCCTGACCTCACTGATTCACATCATCATCATTCCGCTGCTGATTGCTGGTTTCTTCTATTATCTGCTGCGCCCGCTCGTCGATTATATGGAAAGGCATAAGATTAAACGTGCATTGTCAGTTCTGATTATTTATGTCGTAATTGCATTAATACTTGCAGGTTTTAGTGTGCTTGTATGGCCTTCCCTGCGTGAACAATTGATGAATTTCGTGGAGAATGCTCCAGCGTTGGTTACTTCACTCAGCGATCAGTTGAATGCACTTGAAAAGAGCAATTTTATATCCAGATACCTGCCTGATGATTCCAATCTATTCTCACGTTTATCCGATGTTCTGAGTCAAGGGATCACTCAGGTAACCGATTATGTCTCCGGGTTATTCTCCGTGGTATCCAATCTGGTTATTATTCTGGCAACGTTCCCGATCATGTTGTATTACATGCTCAAGGAAGGCAGCAAGTTTGGAACGAATCTAACCTTATTGTTGCCAAGACATTATCGGAAGGATGGGGAAGAAACCGTCCATGAGATCGATGAAGCACTAAGTAACTATATTGTTGGCCGGGTTATTGTTAATGTGGCCTTGGGGATTCTGATGTACATCGGTTTTCTCATCTTAGGTTTGCCTTATGCTTTGCTGCTGACCGTTGTATCCATCATTCTGAACTTCATCCCTTATGTGGGGGCTTTGCTGGCAGCTATTCCGGTTGTCATTGTTGCGTTTATTGAATCACCTTCGATGGCGATCTGGTCCCTGGTCATCATTGTAATCGCACAGCAAATTCAGGATAACCTGATCTCACCTTATGTCTATGGCAAGCAGCTTGATATTCATCCACTGACTACCGTTATCCTGTTGCTCGTGGGTGCTGACCTGGGAAATATCTTGGGTATGATCATCGTGATTCCCCTATATATGATTCTGAAAATTATAGTTCGCAAAATCCATTATCGGATTGTCGAAGATAAGACTGAAACTTAAATGGAATTTGAAATACAACGCTGTCATGTGCCACTACTAATGTTTGTTATTGAATCACATCGATAAGCTCAACAGGATAAGCCGCATATCAATGGTGAAGGGTCAGGTAAGTTTACCCTCGCCATTGGTATGCGGCTTTTTTTCATCCATATTGCTCACTCATGTTATATCTGTTATACTTGATATATAACAGATAACAAAAAAGAAGGTGAACCCTTGATTATTCAACTGGATATGCAATCCGAACTTCCCATCTATTCGCAACTTGTTTATCAAATTATTGAAGGCATTGCTAGTGGTGAGTTACAGCTAGGTGAGGCGTTACCTTCGGTTCGGAATTTGGCCGCAGATATCGGTGTTAACCTTCACACCGTCAACAAGGCTTACACACTACTCAAGCAAGATGGATACATTCTGGTTCATAGACAAAAGGGAGTTGTGGTAAACCCTGATGGAATGCCAGATTTAACAGATGATTTTTTGAAAAAGCAGCAAAGAGAATTAAGACCGATTATTGCGGAAGCGATATGTCGCGGAATGACCAAAGAGGAACTATCTGCAGTGTTAGACCAAATGTATGATGATGTGAAGATGGGTCACAACAAAGAATAAAGAATCAAGGGAGTGTGTTATGTATGCAACTATTTAGTATATTGCCTATCATTTTAATCTTTGCTCCATTAGCCTTACTGCTATCCTTTGCACCTTATGTGACAAGGGAAACAATCAGCTTTGGGGTTACGGTAAGTCAATATAATTATTACACACCAGTCTTACGTAAGCTCCGGAGAACGTTTGCTACAGTAAGTCTGATCGGAAACGGGTTGATTATTCTTACCTGTCTGTATATACTCCGATCTGCCAATGAAGAGTCTACCACAATGATCACCGGTGTTTGCACAATGATATTCATTGTGTACTGGGCCGCACTACACATATTATTTCATTTCAAGATGAAAAAGATAAAAGAAACACTTACAACTGTAGAAGTACCTCAAAGGGTTAAAATCGATACCACCTTCCGCCAAAATAAACTCACCTATTCCAACTATTGGTTTCTCGTTCACATAGCTATTATTGTAGCCATTGCGATCATTACAATCTTGAATTATAACGCACTACCTAACGTCATTCCGATGAAATATGATCTTCAGGGCAATGTCACTTCCAGTGTGCCCAAAACCTACCTTTCAGTATTGGCTATTAACCTTGTACAGCTAGGAATCATTGCACTGATGATGTTGGTGAACTGGAGTATTAAAACAAGCAAGCAACAGCTTACTCCATCAAATCCTGCCCAATTTGCTGCTGATCATATCCGATTCCGCCGTAAGTGGTCCCTATTTACGATCATAACAGGTTTGCTTCTTACCATCTTATTTGCCTTCATTCAGATAAATATGTTCGTTCCTAATCAGGTCTTGTTAACAGCGATTAGTCTGATCACCTCAGTGGCGATCTTATTAGGCGCTATATTGCTGTCTCTTACAGGCAGACAAGGCGGTGGAAAAATTAGGAACCATCAGGAAGATCGCGAACGGTCCAAGGAGCAGCCTGTGAATGACGATGAATATTGGAAACTTGGTTTTATTTACTTCAATCCCAAAGACCCTTCTTTTACCGTAGAAAAACGTTATGGAATAGGTTGGACGATTAACTTCGCTCGTCCACTATCTTGGGTCCTAGTGTTATTCATTATTGCTATTGTTGTTTTAAGCAGAGTTCTGAGCCAATAAATGCTCATAATTCTATGCATATAATAGATGAAATTAATTATTAGGAGGAGTTATTACAATGAACAATTGGAAAAAGCTATTACTTTCTCTTACTTTCGTAGGTCTCATTCTTCCGGTGACATCCATCTCAGAAGCTGCTGAAAAATCCGCTGGTAGTGAAAATCTTGTTCCTATTCGTGAGATTGCAGAACAGAATGGGGCAGAGGTATCTTGGCAACAAAAGACAGGAGAAATCACAATACGAAAAAGTGAGCTTACAATTGTAGTTAAGGTAGGAGAGAAACAGGCGATGGTGAATGGGCAAGCCATATCCTTAAACAATCCTGTTCAGTTAACGAAAGGAGTTACTTTTATGGATGGGGCATTTCTTTCCGAGACGCTGAAGGCAGCACCTGAGGATATATTCATTTCCCTTATTAGTGAGGGCGATGGCAAGGAGGCTGCCAAGTATGTTCATACCTCTGTGAGTGGAGTGTTGTCACCCACGTTGTTGAGTCAGCTGTGGGGAGCTTTAGAAGGACAAAATGGCAAAATTACAAGTGAAGCCATAGCTAAGCATGTAGAAGATAATACAGTGCATCGCAATGTTACCTATACGTTCAAAACAGAGCTGACTCGTTTAAATATTACGGTCAGAATGAATCATAACGGACTTGTGGATGATTTGCATATTGCCGCCACTACTCCAGAAGTGTATCAAAAACCAAGCTACGATGACCCATCTGCGTATACAGAACAAGACATTACGGTTGGTCAGGGTGATTTAGCTTTGCCAGGGACATTAACTTTGCCCAAGGGTGAGGGACCTTTCCCAGTTGTTATTCTGGTACACGGATCTGGGCCTAGCAATCAAGATGCTGCCATTGGTGGTGCAAAGCCGTTTCGCGATCTTGCGGTAGGTTTAGCTTCACAAGGAGTTGCTGTATTAAGATACGATAAGGTCACGTATGAGCATACCTATAAGGTCGCTTCTCAGCCTAAATTCACATTAAAACAAGAGAGCGTAGATCAGGTAAACGATGCAGTGGAATTGCTTAAAAAGAATGCACATATTGATTCTACAGCGATTTTTGTAGCTGGACATAGTCAAGGCGGGTTTGCAATGCCGTTAATCATTGCTGAGGATAAGCAGCATGATATTGCAGGAAGTATTCTACTTGCTGCACCAAGTAGTAGCTTTGTGGATGTGCTTACCGAGCAGCAGGACGAATTGGTAGAGCGGATGAAGCAGCTTGGTTTAGACACGGATGTCATTCAAGGGCAAGCTGATTTTTATAAAAATGTAGCTGCGATGGTTAAAGATCCACAATATTCTGTAGATCATCTTCCTGAGACGTTTCCACTTCAACCTGCTTATTGGTGGTTTGAGCAAAGAGATTATGTGCCTGCGGAACTGGCTAAAACACAAAATACACCTATGCTTGTTATACAAGGCGAAAACGATGTGCAAGTGTCTATGAATCAATTCCAAACCTGGAAATTGGCTCTTCAAGGTCATTCCAATGTAACGTACAATAGCTATCCAAAGGTAAATCATCTTTTAACCAGCTATGATGGACTTTCAATCGGTCAAGAGTACGCTGAGCCATCTAATGTCTCCAAAGCCATTATCGATGATATTGCGAAGTGGGTATTAAAATCAAACTAAAAACGGGAGTTACATTCTTGGGTTGAATGATAACTTGGAGAATTGACGGATAGGGCGAGATATAATAAGAAGAGGAGCACTTACCCAAATAGGCAAGTGCTCCTCTTCTTATTTATAAATTTGCTTTATTTAGACCAATTGGACTCTTTCTCGTCTTCATCTGTGTAATCAGACATGGTCAGTGGTTCCTTGGGAACAACGGCCACTTTGTAGAACCGATTTTTGTCTTTTTCCAGCAAAACAAAGATTAGATTTTCGAACTCATATTCTTCCTGTTCGTTCATCTCGGGACGGTGGCTGTAGAGCCATCCACCAATGGTGTCCCACTCATCTGCATCCAGGCTGGACATAAACATGTCGTTCACCTTCGATAAGGAAACCTTGCCATCCATAATGACATAGTTCTCATTGATGACTTGAATATCTTCCACTTCGTCTGCGTCGAACTCGTCGCGAATCTCACCAACAATCTGCTCAAGTACATCCTCGATGGTTACAATTCCGGAAGTTCCTCCATATTCGTCGACAAGTACGGCGATATGTACGCCATCCTTCTGCATTTTCTTGAGCAAGTCCTTCACAGGAGTTGTTTCGTGAACAGCCGATACAGGCTGAATCAGGGAGGATAGATCAACAGGTTCATCGTTTCCGTAAAGTTCCAGGAAGAATTGTTTCGTATTAATGATACCGATGATATCGTCTTTACTCTCATTCACTACTGGAAAACGTGTATATTGTTCTTCACGAATGATCTCCAGGTTTTCCTCGTTTGTTCTATTCACATAAAGGCAGACCATATCGGTCCGGGGTACCATGATTTCTTTGGCTAACATCTCATCAAAAGCAAAGATCCGGCTTACATAACCGAATTCGGCTTGGTTGATTTTACCACTTTCAAAACTTTCATTAATGATGATCTGCAACTCTTCTTCGGAGTGTGCATCTTCATGTTCAGAAGCCGGTTTGATTCCGAACAGTTTCACCAGTTGGTTCGCTGAGCCGTTTAACAGCCAGATAAAAGGATACATAATTCGGTTAAACCAGATGATAGGTGTAGACGTCAGCAGTGCAACAGTTTCGGCTTTCCGGATTGCAATCGTTTTTGGAGCGAGTTCACCAACCACAACATGCAGATACGTGATGGAAGCAAACGCGATAACAAACGATAAGAATGAAGAAACCGCCTCAGGAATTTGCAAGCTTTCAAACACAGGGTGGAGAATCTTCTCTACCGTCGGTTCACCCAGCCAGCCCAGTCCCAGAGATGTGATCGTGATTCCAAGCTGGCAGGCAGACAAATATCCGTCCAGATTGGCAACGGCTTGTTTAACAGCCAGCGCACGCTTATTTCCTTCTGCAATCATTTGGTCGATCCGGCTCGGTCGAACCCGCACCAGAGCGAATTCCACTGCAACAAAAAACGCCGAAAGTCCTATCAAAAAAGCAACCATTACTAAATTTAACGCATACCTCTCACTTTCCATTCACTGCTCTTCTCCTTTAGGTAATAAGTTTTTAACGATTATTATATCTAATTTTACGTAAGAAGACCACCTCCAGACAAAGAAATGAGGAAGAGTCTGGAAGGTGGAATGAGCAGATTGGCGTCACAATGCGAATCTGCTCATTCATTAAACTGATATGTAGAAGGTAACACAGTCAGAATATACAATGAACGAAGTAGAAATTTGAATTTCCAGAATCAAGTATTCCGTCTGCTTATGTAAAGTTTTATCTAAACAAACGTTACGAATAGGGGGTACATTGGGTATCTATGATTAGCCGTATACATAATCGTCAAAGCTGTGTAGGTGAGAGAAGGGCAAGGTCATAAAGCTTGCCACTTGAGGAGGAAGCCGAATGTTCTGGCTGGTCATTATATTACTCGTATTTATTTTCCAGGCAGCCACAATTCTTTTGCTGGAATTTCGTAATCCGGCTAAAGCTGTGGCTTGGCTGTTTATTTTGTTCTGCGTGCCTTTGATCGGTTTTGTAGTGTACTATTTCGTGGCGCAGGATTATAACAAACGAAAAAAACTCCGAAAGGGTGGATCGCGGATCTTCCGTGAAATGAAGGAAACGATCTGGGAACAGGCCCACATCATTGGAGATGTCGAACAGATGCCTGGCGATCGTTTCAGCCACCAGCATCGATTGTTTAACCTGTTATCCCATCTGTCGGAGAGCCCGATTACAGGTTGTAACCACAGTACGGTGCTCACAAATGGTGAAGAGGCATTTGCGGCAATGCTGAGAGAAATGGAAAAAGCAAAGCACCATCTGCATGTGGAATTTTACATTTTCCGTGATGATGTGATCAGTACGAAGTTTCAGGATGTCATGATTCGCAAGGCACAAGAGGGCGTGAAGGTTCGGTTTATTTGTGACGGTCTCGGCAGTCACAAGATGAGCTGGAGTTTTATCCGCAAACTGCAGGATGCAGGTGTGGAGTTTCATTATTTTCTACCGCCACTGATTGCAACGATTGACCGAAGAGTCAACTACCGGAATCACCGTAAAATTGTTGTTGTGGATGGACAGGTAGGTTTCGTGGGTGGCATTAATGTAGGCGATGATTATCTTGGACAATATCCAGAGGTGGGTTTCTGGCGGGATACACATGTGCAGATCGAGGGAGATGCCGTGTACTTCCTGCAAAGTACGTTCCTGAACGACTGGAAATTAGCTTCCGGTGAGCGAATTACCGAACCCCAGCTTGCGGAATTGTTTCCACCTCATATCTGTTGCGGGGAAGAACGAATTCAGATTCTGGCCAGTGGGCCGGATCAGGACTGGGATGCCATTCAGGAAATGTGTTTTGGGGCGATTTCGGTAGCCTGTGACCGGATTTACATTACCACACCTTATTTTATTCCTGATCCTGCCCTTTATGAGGCACTCAAAACAGCTGCTGTCAGTGGCGTTGATGTGAAAATTATCATTCCATATCAATCCGATTCAAAGCTTGTTCATTTGGCATCTCTTTCTTATGTAGAGGAACTTCTGCGAGCAGGTGTTGAGTTCTTCCAATATCGCAAAGGTTTTGTACATGCCAAAGTGATGATTGTGGATGAGTTGCTTGCAACGGTAGGCACGGCCAATATGGATATGCGCAGTTTTTTTTGCAATTTTGAGTTGACGGCTGTCCTGTTCGAGTCCTCTCCGATTCAGCGTTTGATCACTGACTTTGAACGTGATCTCGGGGAATGCAGTCAGATCGATGGGGAGGTATTTCAGAAGCGTTCACGACGGCAAAAAGGCGCAGAAATGCTTTCTCGGATGCTTTCACCGCTTCTTTAGCCGATTTAGGGCAGATTTCTGAAGATAAGTTCACTTTTTGTGAATTTATCTTCTTTTTGCTGAGTATTTTGCGCAAATTTGATCTTTTATGATATAATAGATATATAAATCATGTCTTGGCGAAGGAGGGGAGTCTGCGGGAAAACAGGCTCCCTTTTGCTCTCTTTTGAAAGTGAAAACCGGGATGAATAATATTTTGAATCCATTTTATATCGCCTTTAGATGCTTGCGCTGTATAGCCAGGGTACATATAGAACGCAGTTTGCTGTTCTCCATATGTAGATTCACCCTGAGTATTTAAATGATTTATAAAATGGATTCACACACTGATTTAACGGGGGGGATACCATGTCCAATGTAACGGTGAAAGAACTAACAGCCAAGCAAGCTGACCGCGGGGTCAAAAGCTCGGTGTTTACATTAAAGCTGCTGCAACGTATTGTGATGATTCTGATCGGTGCTGCACTAATGGCTGTATCGCTTGAAGTGTTTCTCGTACCGAATGGTGTTATTGATGGTGGGATTACGGGGATTTCAATTATGGTGTCAGAACTTACACATCTGCCACTCGGCGTATTCCTGACCTTGCTCAACTTGCCTTTCCTGATTCTGGGTTACAAGCAGATTGGTAAAACATTTGCGTTATCCACGCTGCTGGGGATCGTGGTCATGTCCATCGGGACTTCGTTATTGCACCATGTTCCTGCATTAACACCAGGGGAGCCTTTGCTCGGAGCTGTATTTGGCGGATTGATCCTGGGTGTGGGTGTTGGACTTGTCATTCGGTCTGGCGGTTCACTGGATGGTACGGAGATTGTGGCCATCTTGCTTAGTGAGAAGTCACCGTTGTCTGTAGGACAGATCGTATTGTTCATTAACGTGTTTATTTTCGCAGGTGCAGGATTTGTATTCGGTTGGCCGAATGCCCTGTATTCCATGATTGCATATTATATTGCGATGAAGATGATTGATATTGTGAATGAAGGACTTGACCAGTCCAAATCGGTATGGATCATTAGTGAGAAATATCGTGATATTGGTTCAGCCCTGACAGACCGTCTTGGTCGTGGTGTAACTTTCCTGGATGGAGAGGGCGGATTCAGCGGGGACGAGAAAAAGATCATTTTTGTCGTGATCACCCGTTTGGAAGAAGCGAAGCTGAAGACCATCGTTGAAGATTGGGACCCGCAAGCCTTTGTGGCTATCGGTAACATTCATGACGTGAAGGGCGGACGTTTCAAGAAAAAAGGTATCCATTAGCGATTGATATATACATGAATGATAATAGCCGACACCCTTGTGATGAGGGAGTCGGCTATTTTTTCTTCAAATGTTTGAGAATGTGTTCAACGGGTTGGGGTTCAACAGCTGCGATTAAATCACCGGTTTGGTTCAAGCGTTCAATAATGTTCATCAGATGATAATCCTGGATGGAGACGTTGCTTCGAACCTCATCCCAGGTAAGGGGTGTAGAGACAGTGGCGCCAGATTTGGCACGTGGTGTATAGGGAGCGGCAAGGGTCTTGCCTCCATAATGCTGGAGATAGTCAAAATAAATGCGGTCTCCACGGTCCTTTTTGAGTCGTTCCAGTGTGAACAGATCCGGGTGCTTTTGAGTGACATATTTGCCTACAAAATAACCAACCTCTCTCAATTCATCAAAGGTTACCCCTTGCACGATGGGAACGATGATCTGAACTCCTGTTGCGCCCGAAGTTTTGGGAATGGACCTCAGACCAAGGGAAGTCAGGGTTTCGCCAACGATGAGTGCAGCTTGCATAATCCGGGGCTCATGTTCCTGAGAGGGGTCCAGATCAATCATCCATTCACTGGGCAGATGGCTTCCCACAGTATGCAGAGAAGGATGAAATTCAAGTGCGGCCAGATTGCCAAGCCATAACAATTCGGGAAGTCCATTCATGACCACATAGCGGATGCCGTCGTGAACTTCAGTGTGCACATAATCTGGGACAGGCTCAGGGGCATTCTTTTGATAGAAAAATGTTCCTCCAGCGCCGTGGGGATATCTTATCGTGGTGAGAAGTCGATTGCTCGTATACGTGAGCAGATAAGGAGCCAGAGCGGCCAGCTTTTGCAGATAGATGGCTTTGGTAACACCCGCATCCGGCCATAACAACTTGTCCGGGTTTGTGACCGTCAGTTCTGTGCCTTCTATTATGATGGTTCCCTGGATCTTGGGGGCCATATGGAACACCTCCTATACGTAATCTATATACGAACACATTCATTGAAGAAGCTGATTCGCCAGGCAATCCTCACGGGTTACCTCTGCGAAGGTCTGAATACTGGGATGGCGTAGCGTGTTATGGTGAGTCAGCTCCATATATTGCACTTTGACTCCTATTCGTGGTTCCACCCAGGTGGTCTCTGCACTGCGCTCGGGTACATTATGGAAAGGTCTGTCCTGCCTGATCAGAGGCTCGACTTGATGTGTGAGTTCCCGCCAAGTATTGGAGTTCAGCTTGCCAGTCCCGACATGACCAATATAGACAAAGTTTGGCCCATCATATACACCGACCGCGACGGCATTCACAATACCGCTCCGGTACGTGACTCCCCCGATCATAGCATATACATCATGCATGATTTTGACCTTCTGCCAGCGCTGATCCTTGCCCTGTATGCCATAACTGCTGGTGAGATCCTTGCAGACAATGCCTTCCATCTGATGTTGCCTCATGACCGTAAGCAGGGAAGCGGCATCAAGCGTATTGGTGACCTCCTGAACATCGGGAGCGGTGTTAAGGACCTCGTGCAACAGGCGCTGTCGATCTGCCAAAGGCTGATCCGTCACCCATTTCCCCTCATAAAACAGGATATCAAATACCATATATGTGACCGGAATCTGATGTATGGCTTGGGCAATACCTTCGGGTCTGCTCATCCGATCCCGTCGAAGAACGTGATAAAACGAAGGTTTTCCGGTGTCTGGGTCCAACGCAATAACTTCTCCATCCAAAATATAAGAGGAGCCTGAACATAGATTGCGTGGTGTTACCAGCTCGGGATACTGTGCGGTTCGATCATGTAATCTGCGATTCACCAGGCGCAGCTCCTGCCCGTCCTCATAGGCAAGCATACGGACTCCATCCCACTTGACCTGGGCAATCCATTGCGGCCCTGTGGGCAAAGTATCTCTGGAGATGGGTTCGAACGGAATCAAAGGTTTGAACATGGGGAACTCCTCTCTCGTATCAACCAATTAGCGCAGGTTAATTCGGAATTTAGTTATATTTTTTGAAAACGGGATTTCATATGATGCACCAAAATGAGCAGTAACGGAAGTGCTATGCCACAGGTCAGATCCCAATCAATCCAATAGGGAATAACGACCTTGAGATAAAAGTGCTCGTTCGGAGAGATTAGAATAGACATGGCGAGAATAAGCATGGCACCCGGCAGGATCAGAGAACGGTGACTGGACAAGCGAAACAGGTGAGCGACGCCCAGGACAAAACCGTAGAAGAACAGGGTGGCTTTGAAGAAAACAGCGATAATCCAGACCGATGCTATGAAGGCTTCGATGCGTTGCACAAAGTTTCCGATATTGATCTTCTGTGAAAGGTTGAATGAAGCGAACCAGTGATGCTGGGTCATCCATGGTCCCATAACGAGCAGACACATACTTAGCGTCAGTGTGAGTAACAATCCGCCAATCATCCCTGCTAACAGGATGTCCTTCTCCAGATGGGGCTCATTTTTGGTGTATGGAAAGAGCATCATGAAGATGCATAGTTCACAGTAGGGATATGTGAGTACAGCAACAAAACCTTTGAATGGATCAAGAAACCCTTGTGCCAGCACAGGTTGGATGTTGGCCAAACGTACATGGGGGATTAGACACACCGTCAGAATAAGCAGGAACAACACGATCAGAGGAAGAAAGACCTCTGCAGTTTTACCAATGCTCTCCAGACCCGACAGAAGCCCCCAGACAAGCGCACACATAAAAACCAAATGCAGAATCAGTAATGGAGATTCCGGCAAGATCTGGGTAGACATAAAATCGCCAATCTCCCTAATGAACGTTGAGGTACTGATCAGGAAATAAAAGAGATAAAAAGAGCCAAACAAGGTCCCGATCCAGGGTCCCAGTGTTCGAAGGGCATTTTGAATCAGATTCAACCGGGGATGCAGTTTGTAGGCAACAAGCATAATGAAGAGTATGCCAAGGCCCCCTGCGACTCCCAATAAGGCTGATAACCAGGCATCCTGATGAGCGTAGGATGTGATCATGGAAGGGAAGACCAGAATCTGCTCCCCAATTGTACACAGGAACATGAGTGAAGCGAGCTGTCTAACAGTCAAACGTCCCTTTTCGATCATGAGGTATCTCCTTAACATATCTTGTCTATGTATTGGTTAGAATGCACCAATTGTGCCAGTTTTATAAAAGCCAACTCAAAAAGCCCGTGCAGCCGATCTCTCTGTGATGTAGAGAAATCAGTTACCCGGGCTTACTAAAATGAGGTTAAGCAAACATATTGTAACGCCTAAACAAAATCAGTTCGCAGTTGTCAAACGTATACGAATATTTTGTGGGTCTACCGTAAACCAGGTACCCTCCACTTGTGTAACGACTGCGCCGGATTGACGCAATTGATCAAGTGCTTGTTCCACGTGATCCTTTGTGGCGTACACAATGGTGAAGTAGTCAATTCCTGTAGCGTTATCTGGATTAACAGGTGCATTCACTCCTGCCCAGATATTCAATCCCAGATGATGATGATAGCCGCCTGCGGATACAAATAGTGCTGACATGTTGGCGAAGTTACCCACGATATCGAAACCGAGTACGCCGGTGTAGAAGTTGCGGGCTTCTTCCAGGCTGCGGACGTGGAAATGTACGTGACCAATAACGGTGCCAGCAGGCAGGCCCTGCCAAGGTTCATTCTCCGATATGGCAAACAGGCTTTCCACATCAACAGGATCACTTGCCATTACGTAGTTATTGTCGCTATCCCGTTTCCAGGTATCACGTGCACGGTCAGCATAGATCTCAATCCCGTTCTGATCGGGATCGGAGATATAGAAGGCTTCGCTGACCAAGTGATCGCCTTGGCCGATATCGATACCGGATGCAGCCAGATTACGAAGAGCAAGACCCAAGGACTTACGGTCAGGCAGCAGGATGGCGAAATGGTACAAGCCAGCGTGTGAGCGTTCCGGCAGGGTAATTCCATCCGTCAGTTCTTCCAATCGCAGCAGGGACTGTTTCCCGTCGGCTGTGAGTGTAGCCACTTTGCCACTCCGCTCCAGCAATTTCAATCCAACCACATCGGTATAGAATTTAATCGAACGGTCCAGGTTCATAATTCGGAGACTCACTTCACCCAGATGGGTTGTGGCAGGGATTTGATACGTTGTATTCATGATTGTTTCCTCCTGATCATAGATAATATGTGTTCTCGTTTGATTGTTTATATGCGTTGAAAACGGATTATTAAATGACATGCTGTTGAAGAAGAATTGCAGGGTGACTGTATATTCATAAATAAGTTACTTTTCATAAGTTAATATAAAATATAAATCTGCTTTCGTCAATCGCATTTTACAATTATAGCTGGAGTTTTATTGACAAGAACTGCTTCAATAGTTCTGAAAACAAAAAAATCCGACTGTGAAGCCGGATCGGAGTAAACCTCATTACATGAGTTATATAACGTAATCGGTCTTGCCTTAGCGACATTCAAACTTTTGGTTTGGGTGTCGCTTTTTTTCTTTTGGCTGGTGCAGCGGGTGTATCGGATTCTCCTCCGGCAACCGCTTGAGCAGGCGTTTTTCGTGGCGCACGTTTCTTAGGCTTGGCCGTTGTTGTCCCAGGGTCAGCCGGAATAGGCTTCACGGCCTCGATACTTGCCTGCAAGGCAGCCATCAAATCCATCACATTGGCTTCAGGTTTGGCTGGAGCAATCTTGATTTCTTCGCCTGCCACTTTGTGCTGGATAAGATCCAGCAGTTTGCTGCGGTAGTCATCGGTGTATTTACCGGGTTCAAAAGGTGTGGACAATTGATCAATCAGCAGCTTTGCCATCGTGAGTTCCTTTTCATTCACGTTCTGCACTTCCGGCAAGTTGGGCACCTGGGAGACAGGACGAATCTCGTCCGGATAGAAAATCGTCTCCATGGAAAGGCAATCTTCCAGCACACGTATGGCAGCCAGACTGCTTTTCGAGCGAATGGAGATTTTGGCGATGCCAATTTTGCCGGTATCCCGCATCGCGTTCATCAAGAGCTGGTAGGCATTTCCACCAGCCTGATCGGGAGAAAGGTAATATGTTTTCTGAAAATATATTGGGTCAATCTCGGTCAAGTCGACAAAATCCAGGATGGTAATGGTTTTGCTGGTGGAATCATTTAACGCTTCCAATTCATCTTTCTCGAAGAGTACGAACTTTCCTTTTTCATATTCATAGCCTTTGGTAATCTCTTCCCACTTCACGTCCACTTCACAGGATGGACATTGACGAACATAAGCGAGCGGGCTGCCGCAGACTTTATGGATATAGCGCATCGAGATGTCTTTGTCTTCGGTAGCCGAGAACATTTTGACAGGGACATGCACAAGGCCAAAACTGATTGCGCCTTTCCAGACGGTATGCATAGGTCGGCTCCTTTCGAAAGGTTGTTCAAAAATTCCATCTTCTCGGTACTAAAACCGGACTTTTTGAACACGGATTTATATTCAATAGTATGGGCATCTGGCGCAAGGGATAATCGTCTTGTAGACGAACAATTCGTATGGTTCGGCAAGAGTCGGGGATGATAACAGAAACATGCTTGGATTTCGACAGGAAGATGAGCATGGGATAGGTAGTTATTCTCGCAGCACATATGCCGGGAGGTGCAATATTGAAAAACAGACGTGATGAGGAAGAAGCACACAAGCATGCATTTTCTCCGTATCCTCTTGCCAAAGCCGAAAGTGCTGAAGAATTCTATACACCTGCTGCAGCTGTAAACTGGGAAGCGGTCACTTCGGAAGAATTGCCCCTTGATCGGGAGTCGTTCATGCTCGACATTGACCGGATGGTGAATGAAGGGTTAGGCGGGGGGCAGGTTACGGAAGATAACGGTTATATTGGTGATAGCACAACAGACACCATGATTAGGGAAGACCACGAAGATCCGGAAGGGGAGTATGAATAAGATGATGGATGCGAAGCGCGCCAAAGCGATCTATGATTCCAAAGATACCATTGCCGTTACGCTGGAGGGAGATCCAGTCTGGATCGAGAATGTGGATGAAGCCAATGGCATGGCAACCGTTCAGGTTGGCAGCAGACCGGGAAATACCCAGACGGTTCGTGTGGACCGCTTGGAGGAGTAGATACAAGTAGCATATAGTTATTGAGCATTCGAGAATGAATAAAAGCTGAAATATATGCATATCACGGCCGGTACCGAGAGGTGCCGGTTTTTTGGTTTTTACTAATAGGTGTCTGAAACTTCGAAGGAAGCGAGTTTTGAGACATGACTAATCATGCATGTTATATTTCCGCTTGCCTCCTTGGATGTTGCGGGGGAAGAAAGGGACCGATATAATAAGGTTCAAAGTGAACTCAGGCGGCTGGACCGCCAAAGGTGGGGCGAATATTGAATCAGACGCACGAGCAGTGGGTGTATCAATCCCATGGCATTGCAGATACAGAAGCACTTGCTTTCGCACTCGCCAGACAGGCAAACGCCGGCATGGTGATTGCTTTGGATGGTGATTTGGGCGCGGGAAAAACGGCATTTTCACAGAAATTTGCCTGGCATTTGGGTGTACGTGATGTGGTAAGTAGTCCTACATTCACACTAATCAAGGAGTACGAAGGGCGTCTACCTTTATATCACATGGATGTATATCGCATATCGCTGGAAGAAGCGGATGAGCTTGGACTTGATGAATATTTCTATGGAGCCGGAGTCAGTCTGGTGGAGTGGTCGAGTATCATTCCCGAATTGCTGCCGCAAGAGCATTTGCATGTGCAGATTGAAACAACGGGCCTGGAGGATCGAACGATTACACTGGATGGGTACGGCGAGACTTATGCAGCCATGTGCCGACAGTTCAGACAGAATGGAGTCAAATGATGATGGAATATTTACAAAAAGAGCCGCGTCAGCGGTTTTTGGCGTTGGATACATCCACCGCAGTGATGGCAGCTGCGATGATGGAAGATCATGCGCTTCTGGAAGAACGCAATGAACGGGCTGAGCGTAACCATTCGGTACACGTTGTACCGGTGATGGAGCAGCTGCTGGCCGCCAGCAACACACAGCCTGGGCAACTTGACGGCATTGCCGTTGGCCTTGGCCCAGGCTCGTACACGGGCATCCGCATTGCGGTGACCGCGGCGAAGACACTGGCCTGGGCGTGGGACATCCCCGTAGCCGGGGTGTCCAGCCTTCAGGCCCTCGCCTGGGGCGGCTGGCACAGCGGCCTAGCCGCCAAGGCAGAAGCTGCGGCAGAGGAAGCCGCAGCAGGGGCTTGCGGAACGCCATCCGCGGACCAGGGCAGCACAGGTGCTGCCCCTGTCCACTGGATCGTTCCGCTTGTGGATGCACGGCGCGGTCAAGCGTGCACCGCGCTGTTTGCCTCCGCCGGGAGCGATGCGCCCCGGCGTTTGGCGCCTGATGCCATCCGCAAGATGGACGGATGGCTGGAAGCCCTCGCCGCCCGCATGGCGGAGGCGGCGCCGGAAGAGCGGCCCGCAGCCGTCTGGATCGTCGGCGAGACGGGCCCTCATGCTGCGGCAGCCGCGGAGCTTCGCTGCCCCGCAGGAACGGCACTCCAGCTCGTACCTTATGAGCTGGAAGGCCGCTGGGTTGGGCGCCTTGGCGCCGCCGCGCTGCTTGCAGGTCAGCGTGATGACGTGCATGCATTGGTGCCGAACTACACCCAGTTGTCTGAAGCGGAAGCCAATCTGCTGCGCAAAGGCTAAAAGAGGTTGTTCAAAAAGTCCGCTTTTGATTACGAAGGATACCTGGTGGCATCATCAGCATCGAATATGGAATTCAGCCGAAATAAGCGGGGGGCTTACGAAGTATGTTTCCTTTGGAAACATTGTAGTTGCTCACGTAGTTTTCCTACGCTCCGCTACTCCATTTCTAGCTTCATCCCATCTTCTCGGTACTGAAAACCGGTCTTTTTGAACACGCACTAAAGGGGAGGGGAAGCAGATGGACAATGTGGCGAATAATAAGCAGGAAGCAACGCTTCAGTTCAGGTTCATGACACTCGCGGATATTCCCGATGTGATGGAGATTGAACATGAGGCCTTTACCCTGCCCTGGACGGAAGAAGCATTTCAAAATGAATTGACACACAATCATTTTGCTAAATATATGGTGATGGAATTAGAAGGAAAAGCCATTGGCTATGCAGGTATGTGGACCATCATGGATGAAGCCCATATTACCAATATTGCAGTCAGAGGCGCGTATCGTGGACGCAAGCTTGGTGAAAAGTTACTGGATGAATTAATGAGTACAGCGGCTTATCTCGGGATGGAACGAATGACGCTGGAGGTAAGAGTCTCGAACAGCATTGCTCAGCGTTTATATCAGAAAAAAGGGTTTGAATCGGCGGGTCTTCGTAAAGGGTATTACTCCGATAATGGGGAAGATGCGATGATTATGTGGGCGAACTTGCCGTCTGCAGGCCGGAGCGGCGAAGAGGAAGGAAGCGTACTGGATTCATGAACGAACTTAATGAAAAAATAAATTCTGCACCATCCTACATTTTGGCGGTGGAGACAAGCTGTGATGAAACATCGGTAGCTGTTGTTAAGGATGGGAGAGAAGTGCTGTCCAATCTGATCTCAAGTCAGATCGAGACGCATAAGGCATTTGGTGGAGTGGTACCTGAAGTGGCTTCACGCAAACACGTTGAAGTCATTACGTTGATGCTGGAACAAGCGATCGAACAGTCCGGCATTCGTCCACGTGATCTAAGTGCAATCGCCGTAACACAGGGGCCTGGGCTTGTCGGAGCACTGCTGGTGGGTATCGTTGCGGCCAAAACGATGGCGATGGCACTGGGCAAACCACTCATTGGCACACATCATATTGCGGGGCATATCTATGCCAACCGACTTACTCATGAACTGCAATATCCAGCGATGGCACTGGTCGTATCCGGTGGACATACAGAACTCGTGCATATGGAATCCGAGGGCAAGTTCAAACTGATTGGTCGTACACGTGATGATGCCGTAGGCGAAGCGTATGACAAAGTAGCACGTGCATTGGGTTGTCCTTATCCGGGTGGCCCGCATGTGGACCGGATGGCGTCTGAAGCGGAGGATGTAGTGCCATTACCACGGGTATGGCTGGAAGCGGGTTCGTACGATTTCAGTCTCAGTGGTCTGAAGTCTGCTGTACTGAATGTGCTCAATCAGGCCAAAATGCGCGGAGAAACCTTGGAGCCGTCTGCGGTTGCACGTGGTTTCCAGGAAGCTGTTGTTGAAGTGTTGGTGGAAAAAGCCGTTAGAGCAGTTCGTGAATATGGTTCACGACAACTGTTATTATGCGGTGGTGTTGCAGCTAACCGGGGGTTACGCTCGGCATTACAGGAGCGATGCACGAAGGAAGGGCTTGAACTGTTAATCCCGCCAATGGAATATTGTACGGATAACGCGGCCATGATAGGAGCGGCTGCATATCTGAAATGGCAGCGGGGAGAAATTGCTGAATTTGATGCGAAGGCAGATCCAGGACTTTCCTTGGAGGAATGGTCCGTTCAGTCCTTATAGAGGTTGTTCAAAAAGCCCGCTTTTGATTACGAATGATGCCTAGCGGCATCATCAGCATCGAAGATGGAATTCAGCCGAAATGAAGGGGGAGGCTTACGAAGTATGTTTCCTTCGGAAACATTGTAGTTGCTCACGTAGTTTTGACTACGCTCCGCTACTCCATTTCTAGCTTCATCCCATCTTCTCGGTACTGAAAACCGATCTTTTTGAACACGCACTTATAGTTTATATAAACAGGCTGTTTGAGATTAAGAGTTGACAGCCTGCATGTGAAGAATGTATATTAGTTACAAATTTAAACAGGAAGTTATTTTCCTGAACTGATAAACGCGATGAACAGGAATAGTAAGGTCAATCCCGGTCTTAGAGAGCTGCGGTATGGTGCAACGCAGTCGAAGGAAACCTGAAACTCACCTGGAAGCGGAACGATGGAACACGGTGACTCCCTGGGAGAATCCGAAGGCCGATCATGGCCCAAAGTACATGGTTACGGGTTGCCTCCGTGAATGGGCCGTTGTTGGTAGGACCGTTATTACAAGGATCAACTGACGATAACTGAGGGGGCTTTCAGGCTGCTTCAAGTGATCCGGATATGCGAAAGCATTCAGGGGTTGTCTTGAATGAACAGGAAGGAAGTCAACAAGAGTGGTACCGCGAAGGTGAACAGCCTGTCGTCTCTTGCATTATTGCATGAGGTGGCAGGCTTTTTTTGATTTTCAAAATAAAGATGAATGAAGATAGGTCATATTATAAATGTGATGAACGGGAGCAGTAGAACGATAAAGCGCTCAGAGAGCTGCGGGGTGGTGCGACGCAGTGGCTGGAATCATTCGAATCTCGCCCGGGAACGGAGTTGTGGAAGCGTGGGGACGATATCAATCGTCCAGTTGTCCTGATGGACAACAACATGTGTTACACAGCAACGGTTAACCCCCGTTATAGGGTGTTTCTCCGAATTCCATTGTTGTCGTGCGTGTACGCACATCCAGCGGATCGGAGACGACGAGGTGGATGGAGTCCGGCGCAAGCCTGGCCCATCAAGCGAGAGTGGTACCGCGGAGGGGATAATAACCCGCCGTCTCTTATATGAGATGGCGGGTTATTTGTGTTTGCTGCCGGCAGCAGGGTGGGCATGGGAAGAACCATATGGGGATTGAAAAGTCAGAGGATCAGGGTGTAAGTCGACGTACACTCTGTCATGAGGGTAAGCGGGATATACAACGAACGAGTAATGAACATTGAACAACAAGTATAGGCACTAAACATTCATCAGGCTTTAATGATCACTCAGGACTAAGCTACAAACAACATACGCATTTACAAACAAAATATATAACAACTCGGCGATTAGCGGATGTTCTTGTGGCACGTGGATCGTAACGAAACTATTTATAAAAATTTGATGGAGGTTGATGGATATGACAACAACTAATAACAAACGCATGATTGAAATTTTTGATACAACGCTGCGTGATGGAGAACAGGCACCAGGGGCAAGTCTGCAACCCGAGCAAAAGATTGAACTGGCACATCAACTGGCTTCTCTCGGTATCGACGTCATTGAGCCTGGATTCCCGATCTCCAGTCCAGGTGAGTTCGCGGCGGTTCAGGCGATTTCGAGACAGTTGCAGAACGTGGAGATCTGTGGATTCGCACGTGCGGTCAAAGGTGATATTGATTCAGCTGTTCAAGCAACAGCGGATGCAGCACGGCGCCGAATTCACCTGTTTATTTCTTCTTCGGATATTCATATTGAGCATCAACTACGCCGTCCGCGCAGTGAAGTGGTGGCTACCGCTCGTGAGATGGTATCTTATGCACGCCAGTTCACGGACATCGTAGAGTTCACAGCCATGGACGCTGCTCGTACCAAGATGGACGATTTGATTGAAATGGTTGAAGTCGCCATTGAAGCTGGAGCGACCATTATTAATCTGCCGGATACGGTCGGTTATGCCCTGCCACATGAGTATGGCGAGATGTTCCGCCGGGTGCGTGAGGGCGCAAGAGGCGGCGATCAGGTTCGTTATAGTGCTCACTGTCACAATGATCTGGGCCTGGCCGTAGCCAATAGTTTGGCTGCGATTGCCAATGGGGCTACCCAGATTGAAGTGACCATCAATGGTATCGGAGAACGGACGGGGAACTGTGCACTGGAAGAGCTGATTATGGCGCTGGAGACTCGGGGAGACGCAATTGCTGCAACGACGAACATTAAGCTGAATCAGCTGTATGAGACTTCACGTCAGATCAGCCGTGCGATGCACTTCCCGATTGCGTACAACAAACCAGTGGTGGGACGTAATGCATT
This sequence comes from Paenibacillus sp. 37, assembly GCF_008386395.1. NCBI lineage: Bacteria > Bacillati > Bacillota > Bacilli > Caryophanales > Paenibacillaceae > Paenibacillus > Paenibacillus sp. 37. The sequence goes on from NZ_CP043761.1 coordinate 1,539,532, forward strand.
CCAGCATGAATCCGGCATCCATCAGGATGGTCTGCTGAAGAATCGGAGCACCTATGAGATTATGGACCCGGAAGCGCTGGGTATCCCACGCAGCATGATTATTCTGGGCAAACACTCCGGTCGTCACGCCCTGAAGGACCGGGTTCGCAAATATGGTTTTGAGCCGGATGAGCAGCAGATGGAGCAATTGTATGAGGTATTCAAAGAAACCGCAGACCAGCAAAAAGTGGTCAGTGACGACCAGTTATTACAGATGGTTAGCCAGACCATGAATATTCCTGCACAGGACTATGAACTGGTTGAATTGCAGGTGACGGCGGGCAGTATGACGGATCGAATGGCCGCCGTTCGCATTCGCACAAGCGCTGGAGAACATTCTTACTCTGCTGTTGGCGGTGGACCCGTGGATGCAACCATCCGTGCGATTGGTCAAAGTATTTCCGATGATATTGCATTTGTAGATATGGAGATGCATGCCTTGAGTGGTGGAGAGGGTGCAAGTGCAGAAGCTGTAGTTACCGTGGAGCGTGCAGGACGTGAGTTCCGGGGAACAGCAACACATAATGATATCGTCATGGCTGCCGGTTTGGCTTATGTAGCGGCTTGTAATGCTGCTGGGCTTAAGGCGGAGTCTTCCGAACAGCATGAACAAGAAGCACATGCGTAAAACATCTTTTGCCAGATCGCATCTACAGCGGCAATAGTAGCAATTGCAATTTGATTTAAATATGCATGGCATATAGTAAATAAATGACGGGCAGGCCTTGAATGACAAAGGTCTGCTTTTGTCTTATTATGGAGGAACATTGAGGAGTGAAAGGATGCATTTGTCAAGGTGTGACTATAGTTATCCACATATCCAGTAAAAATTGTGGGTAACTAGGATAAAGCCAAACCAGTATAGTTTTCGAAAGGAAAAGGGTTTAGGGGATAGAATGACTCTTTACTATCCACAAAGTTGTGGATAAAGTGGATAACTTGGTGGATAAATATGGTTTTTGTGTACAAAAGGCTATTCTACCGCTGTATAATTAAGCTTATTAATGTGCTTGCTATCTTGCTTTCTTGTGGATAAGTGTGAGGGGCAGATGGATAAAAATATTTCTCTTCATTCGAGTAAATTTGACAAAAGTCAAAACAGCTCCCCTAACCTCCCTATGTTAGAGTTCAATCTCAAGGAACATAAAGAACATAAGGTGCATAGCTTCAATACTCATCCTCAACAAACAAAAGCTGATCCCAATAAGGAATCAGCCGGTGGTACAACTATACTTGCATGGAGCCGATCAAGCCATGATCTGAGTCTGTACTATTCGTACTATTCCATAGCTAGTTCTTCCCAGTCCTCGTATGCCTTGGTGAGTTCTGCTTTGTGTTCCTCCGATTGTTGCTGGAGTTCTTGCAGCTTCATATAATCCTGATAGATTTCAGGCAGAGCCATCTGTGTCTCAAGTTCGGTAATCTTCGTTTCCAACTCCGCAATCTGTTGTTCCAGAGCTTCCTGCTTGCGTTGCCGGTTACGCTCTTCACGCTTCGCCTGTTTTTCCGCTTCGAATGAAGCCGCTCCGGATTTTTCGGTTGTGGCTGTGTTCAGATCGGATTTGGACGAGTTCTTGGACGAAGCCTGACGTGCCTCAGCAGCTTCACGTGCGATGTCCTCAAGCTCCTGTTTTTTCTCCACATAATCATCATAATTTCCGAGATAGTGTTCCGTTCCACCTGGATGAAGCTCGACAATGCGTTCAGCCATTTTGTTGAGGAAGTACCGGTCATGGGAGATGAATAGCAGGGTGCCTTCATAATCCATTAATGCCGCTTCCAGCACTTCTTTGGCAAACAGGTCGAGATGGTTCGTAGGCTCATCCAGAATGAGCATGTTGGCTTCCTTCAGCATCAGCTTGGAGAGAGAGACACGTGCTTTCTCACCGCCGCTGAGGGAGGAAATTTTCTTGAGCACATCGTCACCGCTGAACAAAAAGTTCCCCAGTACGGTCCGAATGCGTGCTTCTTCCATCCCGGGATAGGCACTCCACAGTTCTTCCAGAACCGTGTTGGACGGATTGAGCCCAGTCTGTTCCTGATCATAATAGCCGATCTGCACTTTTGTTCCCCATTGGATCTCCCCGGTCACCGGACGTAAACTTCCAGTGAGGCACTTCAGCATGGTGGATTTACCTATACCGTTTGGACCAATCAGAGCAACCGTTTCCCCGCGCCGCAGATCGAAGGATACGTTGCGGAACAAAGGAGAAGCCTCGTCATAAGCGACGGACAGCTGATCCACTCGAAGCACTTCCTTGCCTGACATCACGGCAGTTTCGAAGGAAAAATGGGCTTTTTTCAGATCTCCCATCGGTTTATCAAGCCGCTCCATTTTGTCGAGGGCTTTGCGGCGACTTTGAGCGCGTTTGGTCGTCGACGCACGGACAATATTTTTCTGAACAAAATCTTCCATCTTGGAGATTTCACCCTGTTGTTTCTCATATTGCTTCATCTGAGTTTCATACTCGGCAGCTTTGAGCTCCATATAACGGCTGTAATTGCCCGTATATTTTTTGGAGCGGTGACGTTCGATCTCAACGATGGTTGTTACGAGTCGATCAAGGAAGTACCGGTCGTGGGATACCACGAGCAGTGCGCCTGAATAACCTCTCAGATAATCTTCCAACCAAGTAAGGGTGGCGATATCGAGATAGTTGGTAGGCTCGTCCAGCATGAGCAGGTCGGGTGCCTGAAGCAAAATACGAGCAAGGGCAAGGCGTGTCTTCTGCCCGCCGCTCAGAGTAGCAATGGGGGTGTCTGGCGAAAATTCGCCGAATCCCATCCCGTGCAGTACGCTGCGAATACGGGTTTCCATTTCATAACCGCCATGGTCCTTGAACCAATCGGAGCGTTTCGCATAACGTTCCAGCAGGTCAGCATACTTTTTCTCATCTTCCATCTGGGCAGGGTCGGCAATATCGCGTTCCATCTGACGCAAATCAGCTTCAGCCTGTGTCAGGTGAGCGAAGACGTTCATCATTTCTTCCCAGATGTTACGGTCGGATTGCAGCCCGCTGTTCTGAGCGAGGTAACCGAGCGTTGTTTCTTTGGACTTGAAAATCTGTCCTCCGTCATAGGACATTTCACCGGCTACAATTTTGAGCAAAGTGGATTTCCCTGCACCGTTTACGCCAACGAGGCCGATGCGCTCGCGTTCTAATATTTGTAAGTTCACGCCGTCCAGGATTGGATCGACACCAAAACGTTTGATAATTCCGGATACTTGCAGCAGCATAAAATTAAGTTCCTCCATAGGTCCAGTTCTTGATATGACAACTATATCCCAGTTTACATGAAATACAGAGCAATTGCACCGATTGGGAACGCATGGGGTATGTAGTCTTTTTGATCAATCAATGATAAACTGAAAGAAGGCATGTTATTACATGAGGATTTTGCAGAAAATGAATCATTTTAACCATTTCAACAAGATGACAACTGGTCATAACATATAAATTGTTTTTAATGAGAGCTTTTTTCTACCTTCCCTATCAACAGGAGGTTATTCAAGGATATGCAGGATCATGCGGAACTGAAAAGTCAGCTTCGATCCAGACTGAGACAGAGCCGTGATCTGATGGATGCAAGCATGCATCAGCAGGCGATGACTAAGATTAACGCTGGAGTGAAGCAGGAGCTGGAGCGCCTTAGACAGGCCAAGAGCAAGGTTGTGAACAAACCACTCGTCATATTCAGTTATTTGTCCTATGGAAGCGAAGCGTCCACAGCTTTTCTGTTTCAAGAGGGCTGGAATCATGGAGATGTGATGTTTGCACCAAAAGTCTTGGCGAATCCACCTCGAATGGAGTTACGGCGGGTGGCCGGAGAACAAGATCTGGAGCCAGGCATATGGGGGATACCGGAACCCAAGGATTCCTGTGAAGTCCTGACGCCTGATGATTGGCCGGATATCGATCTCGTATTGGTACCGGGACTTGGTTATGATCTCCATGGCGGGCGTATTGGTTATGGTGGCGGTTATTATGATCGTTTTGCCGAGACGCTTGCAGCAACATGTGCGATGACGGGCAAGAAACCGTTGATGGCTGCGATGGTATTGCCGGGTCAGTTACAAGAGGATATCCCGATGGACCTGCTCGATCTGAGGATTGATCTGTTGATAACAACCGAAGGTATATTACATATCGAATAAAGGGTTGTGATGTGATTGAGTTCAGAAGTGAACAACGGCCAGGCTTCGGGTGGAAAACTGACCCATTTTAATGAACAGGGGCGGGCCCGGATGGTTGATATTTCAGGTAAGGAAATTACCGTACGTACGGCTGTGGCCGTAACGAAAGTGACGATGAATCCAGATACACTGGAAGCGATTCGGGAGGGCCGAATCGGCAAAGGTGATGTTCTGGCTGTGGCTCAGATTGCCGGGATTCAAGGCGCGAAGAAAACGTCGGATTGGATTCCGATGTGCCATCCGCTGGCACTGACGGGTGTGGATATTCGTTTTCATGATAATGGAGTGGATGAATTACACATTGAAGTTACTGTCAAAACCGAAAGCAAAACGGGTGTTGAGATGGAGGCGCTCACGGCTGCCTCAGCTGCAGCACTGACGGTCTATGACATGTGCAAGGCCATGCAAAAAGATATGATTATCGGTCCAACCATGCTGAATTCCAAGAGTGGTGGCAAAAACGGTGATTACAGCCGATAGGCAATATTTATTTTCATAGAGGAGAAGGGTGATCTTTATGGTGTGGAGAACAGCAATCCTGACAGCCAGTGACAAAGGAGCCCGCGGGGAACGTGAGGATACGAGTGCACAAGTCATTCGGGAGCTGGTGGAAGAAGAGCTGGGTGGTCAAATCGTGGAGTACCGTATCGTTCCGGATGAACCCGATGAGATTATTGCGGCTTTGATTGAGATGACGGATTATTTTCACGCCGATCTGGTACTGACTACCGGTGGAACGGAGCTGGCCATTCGTGATATTACTCCGGAAGCGACCCGGCGCGTAATTGAGCGGGAAGTTCCCGGGATGGCAGAGGCCATGCGGTACAGTGTAATGAGCAAAAACCGTTCTGCAATGCTGTTCCGCGGGGTATGTGGCATTCGTGGACGTACGCTGATTGTTAATCTGCCAGGTACACCAAAGGGTGTGCACGAACATCTGGCTGCCATTATGGATCAGCTTCCGGAAGCGCTGCTGATGGTTACGGGTCAGTTCAAGCAATAATCGAGCATGGACTCTGGGGCAAGATATCCGATTAGCCATGACTGTTGTTAGATTGTTCTAGTGACATCTCTTATTTGTGAATTTTGCGGGTTATGTAAGTGGTTACATCTATGGTATGATGGGCTTAAATTAAGAACGCAGCAGAGACATCTTTGAACATCTGGCCGAGTATGTGCATCTTCGAAGCTTGAGACGAGGAGGAATATCAATGTTTAGTTCCATTGGACCTACGGGTTTTATTTTGCTGGCCGTGATTGCATTGTTGTTGTTTGGACCCAACAAACTTCCGGAACTGGGACGTGCAGTTGGGCGTACCTTCCGTGAATTTAAAGAAGGCGCTCGCGAGATTATCTCTGAGGATGACTCGTCCAATCGCAAAGAGCAGGAGAAGGCGAAACCGCTGGCAGCTGAGAGCACACCTGCAGACAAGCCTGCTGATAAACGCCTGCCGGAATAATCTTGACGGCAATGAAAGAGAAATCCCTTCCTGCCGGAAGGGTTTTGTATTTTAAGCTGGCAATAATGGGGGGCAGGCATGACGCAGCAAATGGAAGAAATGTCGATTACGGAACATCTGAGCGAGCTGCGGAAGCGGCTGATCTATGTACTAAGCATTTTTGTGCTGGGACTGATTGCAGGATTTTTTGTGGCGGACCCGGTATACCAATATCTGACCAAGTCAGAGTCGGCAAAAGGTTTTGTGTTACATGCCTTCTCGTTCTGGGACGGGATTGGCATCTATATGAAGATTGCAGGGTTGTTCTCACTTATTATTACACTGCCGTTTACGGTGTATCAGATCTGGAAGTTTGTTAGTCCAGGGCTAAAGCCGCGCGAGCGAAAAGCAACGCTGAAGTATGTGCCCTATGTGTTTCTTTTATTTCTGACAGGTATGGCTTTCTCGTATTATGTTATTTTTCCGATGGCACTTGCCTTCACAACAGCGATAACGGAGAAGATGGGGCTTGTGGAGACCTACGGGATGAAGCAGTATTTCAGCTTCCTGTTTGGCATTGTGCTGCCTGTGTCCCTGTTATTTGAACTTCCTTTACTTATTATGTTTCTGACAGGACTGCGGATTCTGAATCCAATTCGTCTTCGCAAGATGCGCAGAGTTGCTTATTTTGTTCTGATCTTCATTGCAGTGGTCATTACACCTCCAGACTTTATATCCGATCTGCTGGTGATGATTCCTTTGCTCCTGTTATATGAGATCAGTGTGTTATTATCCGCAATCGTATATCGCAAGCAGCTTGCAGCCGATGAAGAGATCGAATCCCGCTACGTTCGTGCCGAGGATAAGAAACATGTGGGCTGAATAAGGATAAGCTGTAATGTGCCCGGAAAAGACGTTCTGTTCTTATCCGGGCTATTTCTGTAGACTGCCGACCACCACGACAGGACAAGCAGGCATATTATGTTCAACAATGGATACAATGGGGAAGGGACTGTCTGTTAACGTTGCAGAAGGGTTAAACAATTTCGTAGAATAAGATTAGTGAATTGCAACATAGAACCAGGCACAGCGGGTGTAATTTGGCTATGTTTGTGTAAATTCAACGTAAATTCTCGCAGGAATTCGTCAAAAGGACTTGAAATCATGCTTCAAGTTGAGTATCATAAAGTTGGTTGTTAGCACTGAACACTGTCGAGTGCTAATACATATGGCTACAACCTACAATGTAACGTTATATAATTTCAAAAGGAGGCTATTTTTCATGATCAGACCTTTAGGTGAACGCGTATTGGTAGAACCACTGGAGCAAGAACAAACAACTTCTTTCGGGATCGTACTCCCGGACTCCGCCAAAGAAAAACCGCAAGAGGGTAGAATCATTGCAGTTGGTGCTGGAGTATTGAAAGACGGCGTACGTGTAGCTCTGGAAGTGAAAGAAGGAGATCGCGTTATTTTCTCCAAATATGCCGGTACAGAAATCAAATTCGAAGGTAAAGAATATTTGATTATGAAAGAGAGCGATATTCACGCGATTCTCGACTAATTCAAATTTAATCGGATAACCGAACCATATAGCACGACATAGCACGACCATTTTCCAACAAAAACTAGGGAGGTTTTCTTAACATGGCTAAAGACATTAAATTCAGTGAAGACGCTCGTCGCTCCATGCTTCGTGGTGTGGACGCATTGGCTAATGCAGTAAAAGTAACACTCGGTCCTAAAGGTCGTAACGTGGTTCTGGAGAAAAAATTCGGAAGCCCGCTCATCACTAACGATGGTGTAACCATTGCTAAAGAAATCGAACTGGAAGATGCATTCGAGAACATGGGTGCACAACTGGTTAAAGAAGTAGCAACAAAAACCAACGATGTTGCCGGTGACGGTACTACAACAGCAACTGTATTGGCGCAAGCGCTGATCACAGAAGGTCTGAAAAACGTAACTGCAGGCGCTAGCCCAATCGGTATCCGTAAAGGGATCGACAAAGCGGTTAAAGCTGCGGTTGCTGAATTGCAATCCATCTCCAAACCAATCGATTCCAAACAATCCATCGCACAAGTTGCAGCAATCTCTGCAGCTGACGAAGAAGTAGGCGAATTGATCGCTGAAGCTATGGAAAAAGTAGGTAAAGATGGCGTAATCACTGTAGAAGAATCCAAAGGATTCGCTACAGAGCTTGAAGTGGTTGAAGGTATGCAATTCGACCGTGGATACATCTCTCCTTACATGATCACAGACACGGACAAAATGGAAGCTGTTTTGGACAATCCGTACATCTTGATCACAGACAAAAAAATCTCCAGCACGCAAGACATCTTGCCATTGCTTGAGAAAATCGTTCAACAAGGCAAACCGCTGGTATTGATCGCTGAAGATATCGAAGGCGAAGCATTGGCTATGCTGGTTGTTAACAAATTGCGTGGTACATTCAATGCTGTAGCTGTTAAAGCTCCAGGATTCGGTGACCGTCGTAAAGCAATGCTGCAAGACATCGCTGCCCTCACTGGTGGCCAATTGATCACGGAAGAACTGGGTCTGGACCTGAAATCCGCTGTTGTGGAACAACTGGGTACAGCTCGTCAAATCCGCGTAACCAAAGAAAACACAATCATCGTTGACGGTGCTGGTAACAAATCCGATATCGATGCACGTGTTAGCCAAATCCGTACACAACTGGAAGAAACAACTTCCGAGTTCGACAAAGAGAAACTGCAAGAGCGTCTGGCTAAATTGTCCGGCGGTGTAGCAGTAATCAAAGTTGGTGCGGCTACTGAAACAGAATTGAAAGAACGCAAACTTCGCATCGAAGATGCCCTGAACGCAACTCGCGCAGCGGTTGAAGAAGGTATCGTATCCGGTGGTGGTACAGCGCTCATGAACGTATATAGCGCGGTTGCGGCTGTAGCTCTGTCCGGTGACGAGCAAACAGGCGTAAACATCGTCCTGCGTGCTCTGGAAGCACCAATCCGCACAATCGCAGCTAACGCTGGCGAAGAAGGTTCCGTAATCGTGGAACGTCTGAAAAAAGAACAAACAGGCATCGGCTTCAACGCTGCAACTGGCGAGTGGGTTAACATGATCGAAGCTGGTATCGTTGACCCTGCGAAAGTAACTCGTTATGCATTGCAAAACGCGGCTTCCGTAGCTGCAATGTTCCTGACTACTGAAGCAGTTATCGCTGACAAACCAGAACCTGCAGGTGCTGGTGGCGGAATGCCTGACATGGGCGGTATGGGTGGAATGGGCGGCATGATGTAATAAAGGTGTAAAAACCTTTAAAGCATCATGTGCCTGGCAGAGTGAATTCTCGTTACGATGTGACGAGAATTGGTGAAGCAGTCACTGATACAAATTATAAATAATACAAAAACCACTTCTTGGAAATTATTAGGGAGTGGTTTTTGTGTTGTTGAGTATTTGCATAATCAAAATTAGTATCAAGAGATATGGAGGGCATATATCATGAAACATATTAGAAAAATGATATTAGCAGTTTTGGTTTCTATTGCTGTTATTATCTTAATTTATAATTTCACTTCTAATTCTGAAGGGAGATTAGCAACCGAACCTAGAAGTACTCCATCAACTCCATTAACAGTAATCAATAATGAGGATTTCGCAGGTACTACAAATACGCATCGGTTTAATATTCCGGCAGGATTTAGTTATGTGAAAGTGAGTTTTAAAAACAGGGGTTCGAAACGCTTCACATTTACGATCAATGAAAGATCTACTAGTGGAACCGAGATAACGTCTGGCAGTGTCCCGGCAGATGGAAAAGAGCATACATATTATAGTGACAAAGCGTTGTCGACGGGTTGGTATTATGTGAGTACCTCTTCTGCTCAAGGGATGTCTGGCACATTAGATGTTTCTCTGGGAACTGATGCTTATAAATGATTTGGGAATCGCTCTAAATGTAGATTTGGAGCCCTGAGATTGAAACCTTGTTTCTATGATTTCGTATGTACAGGGATACATAGAAGGTTTATTAGGAACTATTTGAGGAGGAAATGATTTTGAAAAAGGGTACGAAGTGGACATTATGGATTCTGGGCTTGATGCTCGCTACAATATTTATCAATTTCTTCATGAATCTATATAGCTTTGCTTATGCACTGATTACGGTGCTGTTACTTGCCTTTATGGGCTGGGGATTCTTAGCGAAGTTAAAGAACGATGTCCGTCAGCATGAAGACTATCATAGAAGAGAGCACGAATCTGCGATCGATGACATCGATAGATATACAAGATAGGTAACACATACATGATTTTTCACACGTAACCTCGCTTAGCTCTGATCTGATAATCTAGCCAATTGGTTTATCAGCCGTTTTTCGAGATTGATTTTTCAATTTATGGTTATTTTATTATATTGGAGGGATTTTATGAAATTATTTAAATTGCCATTGATTCTTTGTACTATATTACTTTTATCTATTGTCTCAGCTTGTAGTGCGGATGATAGGCTACACGGAAAGAGCGATAACTGGGATGTGTCTCTTCAGAGATCAACAGGGAACTATAGTATTACTTATATAGGTGATGAAAAGCGTATAAAGGATTTTGTGTTTGACCTTACCGGCAGTAATATAGACCAACAGGGGAAAGCGCTGGAAGAGCAAGAGGTTCCGTTCAGTATGTCGGGTACGGTTACTGAGGCGGAGAAAACGAAAGACCCGATTACCTTTAAAATAAGTTGGAACAATCAAAGCGAGACTGTAACTTTTGAGTAACTCTCGCATGGTGGAGGCGTTCATCATTGGTTTGGTGGCAAACACTGAATCATTCCTATAGTACATACCACACGTTAGGCCGTTCCTTCATGGAGCGGCCTTTTTACCTTTTTGCACAATCGCATCTTATTTCGCAACAGTTATTTCAAAAGTAGAGTGTTCATGATCTTGTACGCTGAAGCGATATTCCAATCCGTTGCGAACTGTCGCCCCATCAAAATCAGACTGATTCACGTCGCGATCCAATAGACGCATATCCTGAATGACATCTTGTGCATCGTTATACGAGTACTCACTATTGGTTGTGAGAATGAGTGTGGCGATAGCAGTCATATAAATTCCACCTGTTGGTTTACGCGTATCGCCAGTTGCGTATAACCTGAATTCCTGAATGCTCTTATCTGCATTCACTGCACCAACCAAACGCAACTCGTCATTGAATACATACTCGAAAGTACCAGTGCCCTGCTCGGAAGAGTCTTTCATATCCAAGCGGGTAATACTCAAACCATTCAGTCGGTATTTGCCCACGGCGCCATTAAACTTGTTTTTAAATTCATCGGTAGTCATGTGGAGGCCCGAAAGTTTAATCTGGGGTGTAGGGGTCTGATCTATTTCAGACTGAGTAGAGTTCGAAGATAAATTCAGCATCCCATATAAACCTATTGAAGCAATCGCAAAACAGGCCGTCGTTAGAAAAATAAATCTGATCGGTAACCTATTACCTTTGCGAATAGATAAGATCATCAGAATAAGAAATCCCAAAAATGCGATAAATCCAAGAATGAAGAGGGTGATAAACAGATATTGCAAATTCTCACCTCGTAATAGAGTAATAGCTAATAAAGATCTTTTCTTGCACCTCATTCATTATAATGTTCCCATGGAAAACTTCAAACACTCACTACTCACTGCCCCAACAAAAAAAAGCACTGCCGGCATGCTGCCAGCAGTACTTGCTTGATGTTATACAGGTCTTACCGTAAAGGTGAAGTGATACGCTCGGTTGGCTGGCAAGGTGTATTCAGCATGGGTACGTGCGCCCCAGCTATCGTCTCCGCCGACACCCATTTGCTTGTAATTGATGCGAGCGACAGTCTGTGTACTCTGAGGTAATTTGTAAACATGGTCGTTTGCTTCCAGTTCCTCCGGTGTCCACGGCAACGCATTGATTTCAAATGGTATGTTGGCTTCAACATGAAGGCCACTTTGACCATCCGCTGACGTAATTTCGGCAAAGCGTACATCCGTTTTGTTACCACACTCTTGTGGTTTCAGATATGGAACAAATTGATCTCGAACCGCACCTGTGTAATAGCCAAGACGTGCACTGGTTAGACGGTCTGCGTAGTTGTCATGCGGACCTCTGCCGTACCAGGATATCGTATCCAGGCTGCTATTCAGTTGCAGCAGCATACCAAATTCCGGTAGATCGGGTAGGCCCTCGCCTGGAATAAGAGTTTGGCTGATTTCGAGCACGCCATCCGGACTAATTCGGTACGTAATAGACAGCGTACATCCCGGATGTTGATCCCACGTATAATCGCTCGTCACTAGAATGCCTTGCTCGTCTGCATGGTGTTCAAAGCGAATTAATCTGCTGGTAGCGTGAGCATCTCTCCAGAAGGCAGAACGCTCATTCAGGCGGTTCCCCATATCATTGTCTGTCATGGCTCTCCAGAAATTCGGGCGGACAGGTGCCAGCAATTGCTCCTGATTATTGATCTGATAAGACGTCAACGCGCCAGTAGTCGGGTTAAAGCTCAACGTGACTTGACCTATAGCTACTTTCAATTCATCTTGCAGATCCTGTACCTGTGGCGAATTGTCTTGTCCTTGGTGTACCAGTTGGATTGGACGCAATCGCGGAGATACCACGAACTGATCCCAGCCGATTTCATGACCTGTTCCTGCCCATTTGGTTGCAACTTTGGTTACCAGAGATACAGTCAATACCGCTTCTTTGAACAGATCGGATGATGGTGTGTAAGGGATACGGACTTCAGTCGATTCGCCAGGAGGTACCGCGATGTCCAACGTGCCGTTCTCTACAGACACGCCATTATGTGCTAGTGTCCATACCAGTGAGTATTCGCTCAGATCCGTGAACAGGAACTGGTTTCGAATGCGCAGCAAGCCTTCTTTGACGTCAATGGCTTCCATACGAACGTTCTGATAACATTTCTTCACTTCTTCCAGCTTCGGTGTAACTGTCTTGTCGGCCAGAATCAGTCCGTTTCCGCAGAAATTGCCATCATGAGGAGATTCACCGAAATCGCCGCCATAAGCAAAATATTCTACACCGTCTGCCGTAGTGGTACGAATGGACTGATCGACCCAGTCCCAGATGAATGCACCCTGCAACACATCATATTTATCGAACAAATCCCAATACAGATGCAGACCTCCACAAGAGTTACCCATGGCATGGCTGTATTCGCAGATAATATAAGGTTTCTTCGGACCCTTCATGCGCGCGTATTGCTCCACATCTTGTGGGCTGATATACATTGTGGATTCAATATCACTTGCCGAATCAGAAGGGCGATAATGGAAAGTCCCTTCATAATGAACGAGACGGGTCGGATCGACTTGTTTCAGATAATCGTACATGGCGATGAAGTTATCGCCGCCGAAGGATTCATTACCCAGAGACCAGATAATAACGGACGGATGGTTTTTGTCCCGTTGGAACATCGAGTTACAGCGATCTATTACGTTACTACGCCATTCCGGCTTACTTGCGGGAATATTGTTTTCATTCATTTCCTTTTGCCCATAATCCCAGGTACCGTGAGTCTCCAGATTCGTTTCGTCAATGACATAGAGGCCATATTCATCACACAGTTCGTACCAGAGTGACTGATTCGGATAATGGGATGTACGCACAGCGTTAACGTTATAGGATTTCATCAACTCGATGTCACGGATCATGTCTTCCCGACCAATGGCTCGACCCTTATCCGGGGAAAATTCATGACGATTGACGCCCTTGAACACAATGCGTTTGCCGTTGATTTGCATCAGGCCATCCTTCAGTTCAAACTTGCGGAATCCGATCCGGCTGCGAACAGCCTCCAGTATTTCGCCCGATTCATTCTGAATGGACAGCACAAGTGTATATAGATGGGGGGTCTCGGCGCTCCATAGAAGCGGATTGATAACCTCTGCTGACAACTGGAATGAAAGTTCATCCTCGCCCTGGAAAGTGACCGCCGCAGTAAGTGGTTGCTTCAGTACAGTCTGCTGTTGTGCATCATAGAGCTGTGCCTGAACGGACAATCCGGCAGTCGTCTGCACCGCATTATGATTGAATAATTTCACATCCAACAGCAGCTCCGCATCCTGATAGGCATCATCCAGTTCAGTGCGAACAAAGAAATCGGCGATCTGAACCGGGGAAGGTGAATGCAGGTATACACCACGGAATATGCCGCTTAGCCGCCAGAAATCCTGATTTTCCAGCCAGCTCGCATCACACCAGCGATATACCTCCACAGCCAGCTTGTTTTCACCTTCCGTCAGATATGAGGTGATATCAAATTCTGCGGGTGTAAACGTGTCTTCGCTATAACCGACGAGTTCCCCGTTGACCCATACATAGAAGGCAGATTCAACGCCCTCAAAGTGCAGCAGGACAGGCCGGTCTTTCCAGTCCGCAGGAACAGTAAACGTGCGGATGTACGAACCCACCGGATTATAAGTTGTTGGTGCAAAGGGTGGCTTCAATTCAGGCTCGCGCTCGACCCACGGATACGTCATATTCGTATATTGAGGATAATCGTAACCTTGTAGCTGCCAGTTGGAAGGAACAGCGATCTCGTCCCAGTCACTGGCGTCATAGTTGTTCTCATAAAAGGATGCAATCCGTTGCTCCGGTGTCTCCGCAAAGGCAAACTTCCATGGACCATTCAGTGATTCGTACCATGGCGATGCGCTGGAATCATTGGACAATGCTTCTGTTATAGATGGAAACGCTACCATAGACGCATGTGCGGGTAGACGGCCTACTTGAAAAGTCTCGGGATTATTGTTCCATTCCGGGTATCCATTTGCCGGAGGGGTGTATACCAGTTTGTTTCGCATAACAGCAACTCCTTCTGAAATGTTATAATATTGTCATTATAGAATTGAATGATGACTTAGAGAATAAAGAATATTGCCCATATATATCACAATATGAAACTAACACTGAAGAAAGTGGTGTACTGGATGGATACCCGGATTTTTTTTGGTAAAACAGAAGAAGCTGCTCGCCTGCCGATCTATATGACCACGGTTGGTTACTGGGAACACCAATATGAAACCGAGCGTCCAGAGGGATTCCCGGATTATCAGATCCATCAGATTATTAGTGGCCAGGGGAGACTGATTATACAAGACGAAGAGTATATCGTCGGACCGGGTGACGTTTTCTTTCTGTATCCTGATGTCCCGCATCGATATATGCCCATCAGTGATCGTTGGGAGTTGGCTTGGGTCTCGTTTCAGGGGAGAGAGGCCAGCCAGTTATTATCTTATGCGGGAATAACCGGTTCACGCGTGTGCAGACTCAGAACAGCCACGCTGTTACGTGGCCTGGAGCAACTTCTGGTTAGAGGAGAGAATGGGGATACCACGGATTACGCAGATTACGATGTGGAATGCTCCAAACAATTATATGCCCTGCTGCTGGATCTGAAGCCACTGCTCATCGCATCCGCCAATTATAATGATGAACTGGAGCGCTTGAAGCCTGTGCTGCGTTATATCGCAGAGCATCTGGATCGTTCACTTTCGCTGAAGGAACTGGCCGATGTGGCTGTAGTATCTCCCCAATATTTGTGCAGGCTGTTTCAGAAGGCGCTCCATATCAGACCTGTATTTTACGTGAACCAGGAACGGATCAATCGGAGCAAACAACTTATGTTCAGTGAGAGAGAGCTCCGAATATATGAAGTTGCTGATCGAGTGGGTTACGAGAACGCCAGTTATTTCTGTGCGATGTTCAAAAGGCATACAGGCATGAGTCCCGAACGTTTTCGCAAACTGCATGGACTGAATTGAAAGTCTGAATCTTGTTCTTTATTTTGAATTTTGATCTGTTATTCATCCCAATTTCAGTTTTTATTAAGGTTGGGAAGGTAAGATAAGTCTTGTAAACCCCTTCTCGTGTTAAATAGATGTGTGACTGGCCCTATCGGATTGTCCTCCGGTAGGGCACTTTTTTTCTTCATTTCTGCGGTTGGTGGTATGATAGATGAATACATATTGTGTAACCAACTCTAGTGACCGGAGGATGGAATTGTGGATCATAGTCTGCACCCGTTGTTTAAGCCGATTCAGATGAATGGAACGTACCCTAACAGTTATTATGTTGAGAAAATACCTGCTGCCGGTCTGATGGCTTATGTGGCCTGTTATTGGGAATCTGGATCTCTTCCGAACTCGCATGCGGATGTTACTTCGGGTGAAGATCGAGAGCCATCGGTGATGACTGTGCCTGCTCGGGTATTGCCGGATGGTTGCACGGATATGCTGATTACATACGACCCGGTCTGTCAAGAGCACTCCTATGCTTACTGTGGCAATTATACACTGCCGTTCGCTCTACCTGAGCCAACCGTTCATGGTCCTCCTGCTGGAGACTACACCTTTGGTGTCCGGTTCTTCCCGGGTGGAGCGCATGTCTTCCATGGCATGCCTCTGGAGTGGTTTACGGATAAGCGAATTACCCTTCAGGAATGTTGGCCGGAGAAGCTGAACGAGCTTCAGGAACGGATGGCCGAAACGAATAGTTTTGCAGAGCGAGTAGAGGTTATGAATGCGTACTTGAGTCCGTTGCCCTTACAGGCAAGCACATCTGAGAACAATTTGATGAAAAACGTGCTGCACCGCATCTTTATAGATGGGGGACGTATGAGTGTTCAAGAGCTGGCGATGCGTGAAGTGATCAGTGAGCGGCAGTTGCATCGCAAGTTCTCGGAATGGGTCGGAATCAGCCCCAAACGATTCAGTGAGGTGGTTCGTTTTCATCGTGTGCTGAGTGATATTCATCAGGGGAACACGGCAGACTGGGCAATGATTGCCCAGAATCATGGTTTTTTTGACCAAGCCCATCTGATTCGGCAATTTCGCAAGTTTTATGGAGAGACTCCGTTGACGGCAGCCAGAGAACACGGCAGGATGTTGTCCGATTTGTACAATAGATCTGTAGCACCTTCGGTTATACTGAAGTCGTGAGAATAAAAGATAAGGGAGACATCATATATGAATGGAACATTGCAGATTCGGGATCACTTGTTAAATGAGTTGGAAACAGGAGTAAGGACGGGGGCTTCGTTAATTCGCTTGATCCGTTCGGAGGATTGGTCTTATCGTCCACAGGAGAATATGCGTTCATTGGTGGAGCTTGTACATCATTTTATCCAGATCACCGCATCGGACCTTGCCATCATGCAAGAACAAGGTGAAGCTGAGGTTGGGCTAGTGGAGAACAGTCTGTCCGGGAACCAGGATATTGAGAAGCTGGAAGCAACATTGTGGAGTAATTTCGAATCCTACAAAGCCTATATCACGGGATTAAGTGAAGAAGATTATTTGAACCGCTCTACCAAAGCTTTCTATATGGAACACGGTCATTTGCAGGCGCAATGGCAGATTGAAACGTTGACACATGTGTTCCATCACCGTTCGCAGCTCTATAACTATCTCAAGCAGCAGGGTCATGAATTGAATTTCTACATGCTGTATGCGTAGTTAGACTTGTACTATTAAAGTAAGCTGAGTTGGCTCCACCGGATGGTCCGGTGGGGCTTTTTTTGCGTACATTCGTCTATCAATCTATGAAGTCTATTAAAATTGGACATTATGACGCTGGTAATTCACCGTTGCTTTAATAGATTTCAAGCATAGAATACCGTATCAAAGCAAAAGGAGGTGATTTCAATGGCCATCCTTTTACCACAACAGTTTTATAATTTGGCAGCAGGTGTGGGCAAATCCTACTATGAGAATTTGGCTGGGGGCACTAATGCCAGCGCTACAGTGAACAACTTTGGACCTTTTCCCGTATCTCTCGTGATCACACGTGTGAATGAACCAGTAGTCACTTACGTTATTCCTGTAAACAGTAGCCTTACCATTTCGGCAGGTGGAGTTCTGGTCTTTGCATTGTTAGCAAACCTCGGAGGCGCAGCTTCCGGAACAATTCAATTCGCCGTAGCAGAATTTTAATTGGTGTAATACAGTAGATTGGCCTCTGCCGGACAGGTTGCCGGCAGGGGTTTTTCTTTTTGATGTGGAACCTTCTGGATAAAAAATGATATTATATTAGAGTCATAATTGTTGATTAATAGGTTGTTATAAGAATGAATTTCTTGAAAAGCGAGAAAGAAGGGGAGATTTGATGTTTAGAAAGTTGTTCATCTGCATTTTGGGGGCAACCTTAGGATTGTCTGTAATCTTGTCACCACATGTTGCTCAGGCGACGACTGAGATGACCACCCTAGAGTATGGCAATGGGGCTACATTTTATGGAGAGACCAAAAATGGAAAACCTCACGGGAGTGGAACCATGACCTGGGGAAAAACCAAAACCTATAAAGGAAGCTGGGCCCAAGGGAAACGTTCAGGACATGGCACATATAAAGTGATAACACGCGCTGAGGACAGAATTATAGAGTCCAAGTATGACGGGAACTGGAAGAACGACAAGAAAGATGGTCAAGGTAAACTTGAGATTAACGAAATAGCTTTGACTGGAGAAAGGCTGGAATCACGAATCCAAACAGGAACATTTGCCAAAGATCAGTGGATTGCAGGTTATGATGTACGAAATGGAGAATATGATCCGCCATATTATTTTGCTTACAAAGATTCGAAATTAAGATTTGAAATCTTAGGTTATGTCGGAGACATTTTGAATGATCTGAAGAAGGGTTATATATTCTCGTTTACATATCAAAAGGGAAAAGTATATAAAAGTGTTGGTGTTGGAGATGAGTACAATCCTAAGCAATTTAGTTCTTTTATAAAAAGCATAGAAAAAGAGATCAAGCCTCACATTAATCAATTCGAGAGATTGGCTAAGCAATTATAAGTGTTATTACAAGGAATGAACATATACAGATTATAAATGTTGTTTACCCCGACGGTCATTCGATTAATTTAAGGTATAGGCGGCACGCAGATTTGTGTTGGCATACAGGAGGTTAGTGGATGATGAACAGAACAATCTTATTTGAAACCGAGCGGTTGGAATGTGCGACGTGGAATGAAGGAGATCGTGCGCTGGCGTTTGCATTGTGGGGCGATCATGAGGTTGCCAAGTGGATTAGCAGCAAGGGATTTCTGAGTGAGGATGAAGTAGAAGCGCGATTAACACAGGAGATTCAAAGGCAAAAGGAAGCGGGTGTGCAATATTGGCCGCTCTTTGAGAAAGAGTCGGATGTGTTTGTCGGTTGTTGTGGCCTGCGTCCGTATTCTCCAGAAGAGGAGATCTATGAATTGGGATTTCATCTAACCCGGGATCACTGGGGCAAAGGGTATGCGCAGGAAGCGGCGCGGGCGGTGATTGGTTATGCCTTTGACAAAATGAACGTGAAGGCACTGTTTGCCGGGCATCATCCGGATAATGAAGTGTCACGTCACATCTTGATCAAGCTGGGATTTGAGTATACAGGTGATGAACGTTATGAACCGACAGGAAAGATGCATCCATCGTATATGCTCCAAAGTTCTTAAATCTTCTTCGGAGTATGGACAGGCCTCAGCGTATCACACTTAACGTGAATCCGATTCAAAGAGGTATGTGCTCCTTACTGGGTCAGCTTGCTTTTCATGCTTTTTTTATTTCGCTTTCAGCTTCTATTAAGGTAGCGGAGGTATGATAAATCTTGTAAACCCCTTCTCGTGTTAAATAGATGTGTGACTGACCCCGCCGGGCGCCGGTGGGGTATTTTTTTGTTTTATTTTCAAATAAACAAAACTAAACAAAAATAAGTAAAAGGTTATTTCTGTGTTTTTTATTGACTAACAAAGATAAACAAAGGTATAATGAATGTGAAATAAGGAACTTACTATGTACGTGGCAAGCCAATTGATTTTCAATATAAGGAGAGATTGATCATGAACGTGACCCTTACGAATGACACAACAAAGGCTGCAGGTTTCGATATTCCATTTGTTCGAGAGATGGCCGAGATTACACAGCATATGTGGAAAAATGGCTGGGATGAGCGCAATGGTGGTAATGTCAGCTATCTGCTGGAGGAAGAGGAAGTAGCTCAATATATCGATATCCATCATGTGATTCGCAAGATCAAACCGGCATTTTCGGTGCAGGAGCTGGCAGGCAAGTATTTTATCGTGACCGCATCGGGCAAATATTTCAAAAATGTACTCGCTGATCCGGAGAGTAATCTGGGGTTGCTGCGTGTATCGCAAGATGGACAGGAGCTGGAAGTGCTCTGGGGATTGAAGTCGGGGGCCAATCCAACAAGTGAGTTGCCTACGCATTTCATGAGCCATATCGAACGTTTGAAATTGGACCCGAACCACCGGGTTGTCATGCACAACCATGCCACTCATGTATTGGCTATGACGTTTATCCACGAGTTGGATGAAGCAAAATTCACGAAGACGCTGTGGCAAATGTGCACGGAGTGTGTGGTTGTATTCCCGGATGGCATTGGCATTATTCCATGGATGATTCCTGGATCTAACGAGATTGGCCGCGAAACGGCTGAGAAAATGAAAGAATACCACGCGGTCATCTGGCCGCAACATGGCATCTTTGGAACAGGTACAACGATTGATGAAGCTTTTGGTCTGATTGAGACCATTGAGAAGGCAGCCCAAGTATATATGCTGGTTGCTGGTCACGAGATCCGGCAGAGAATTACGGATGAGCAACTGACCACACTGGCACAAGCGTTTGGTGTTACTCCTCGTCACGGCATTTTGGACAGATAAATAGAAGCTGAAGAAAGAAGCTGCACAGGTCTGGACAAGGCAGATGCAGGAAAATTATATTGCTGTACAGTCAACGCATAGATCAAGGAAGTGGTCTTTGGTTCATTGAACCGAAGGTCATTTCCTTTTTTTTGACGAACAAACGTCATTTTGGTTCAAAAAAGTTCAAATTGCTGAACAAGAATGGCTTTGTTATCGATTATTGAATCGTAGAATGCATTATCACGCGCTGGCGAAATTCGGGTGAAATGACGTATTGTCAACGGCTCTGCGATTTTGCATAATAACAATGCTTCACAGATGAGAGATGGAAGGAAGTTATGATCATGCTTGGCAAAATGAAGAGAATCTTAATAGGCAAGCCAATGAAATCGGCTGAACTGGATGGAGAAAAATTGGGGAAATGGAAGGCACTCGCCATCCTGTCCTCGGATGCCCTATCGTCCGTTGCCTACGGTACGGAACAGATTTTGCTGGTGCTTGTTGCGGCCGGATTCGCCGCCCTGTGGTATTCTGTTCCGATTTCCATCGCCGTGCTGGGATTACTCGTCATTTTAATTTTTTCCTATCGCCAGACGATATTTGCTTATCCAACAGGGGGCGGCGCTTATATCGTAGCCAAGGATAACCTGGGTACAACATCCAGCCTGATTGCCGGAGGATCTCTGCTGGTCGATTATATTTTGACCGTTGCGGTAAGTTCGTCCGCAGGCACGGATGCGATTACATCGGCTTTTCCTATGCTGCATGACTACAGTGTTGTGATTGCTCTGATTATGATTGTTTTTCTAACCATTATGAATTTGCGGGGAGTGACGGAGTCAGCGTCTGTGCTGGCGATCCCCATATATCTGTTTATTTTTTCGATTGCAATTCTGATTATCTCGGGTGGAATCAAGTTTCTTGCCGGGGGGATGGAAGCAGCTGCACCAGAATTCGGAACAAGTCTATCCCATGTGAGTATGTTTCTGTTATTGAAAGCATTCAGCTCCGGTTGTTCGGCCTTGACTGGCGTGGAAGCGGTAAGTAACGCGATCCCGAACTTCAAGCAGCCTGCCGAGAAAAATGCCGCGGGTACATTACTGCTTATGGGTTGTATATTAGGAGCCATGTTCATCGGCATCACCTTACTGGCTTATGGGTACGGAGTGAAGCCTGATCCCAAAGCAACGGTCATTTCCCAGATTGCTGAAGCGACGTTTGGCAGGGGCACGATGTATTTTATCATTCAGGGTGTAACGGCACTGATCCTGTTCCTGGCTGCCAACACAGCATATTCGGCTTTTCCGCTACTATCCTTCATGATGGCGAAGGACAAATACATGCCGCATGCATTTATGGTCAGAGGAGACCGCCTTGGTTTCTCGAACGGGATCATTTTCCTCAGTGTGATGTCTGCGCTGCTGGTGGTCGGGTTCAAAGGAAATACGGAAAGCCTGATTCCGCTCTATGCGGTAGGGGTGTTCATTCCATTTACCCTGTCGCAGCTGGGTATGATGATTCGCTGGATCAAAGTCAAGCCGTCTGGCTGGCAGATGAAACTGCTCGTTAATACGATCGGTATGCTGACTACATTATCGATTACCCTGATCTTTATTTTCACCAAGTTCACACAGACATGGGTCATCTTTATCTTTTTGCCACTCGTTGTCTATGTGTTCATGCGTATTCACCGTCACTATTGCAACATTGCCGATGAGCTGCGAATTGACATTCAGGTGGAAAAACCAGCCCACAAAGGCAATACCATTATCATTCCTGTTGCAGGCATTACCCGGGTCGTCATGAATACGATCAGTTATGCGCAGACGATGTCGGATCACGTGGTCGCGCTGTATATTGGATTCGATGATGAGGCCATACGCAAGATGGAGCAGAAGTGGGAAGAGTGGAATCCTGGTGTTCGTCTGGTCGTGATCAAATCGAGATACCGCAGCATTATGGGGCCGCTGAAGAAATTCATTGATACCGTAGAGTGGAAAACGGCTGAGACCGATCACATCACCGTATTGATTCCGCAATTCATCACCAAGCACTGGTGGCAAAATGTACTGCACAACCAGACCAGCTTCATGATCCGGGCCTATCTGATCAATTACAAAGACGTGATTGTCACCACGGTGCCATATCATCTTAATCGTTAACTCGAACGGTTCAACGCTTCACCCCGTTTGGAAGATTTACAGATTATTGTAAAATGAGTCGCGTTCTTTAATAGGTATACGTTCATATTCCATTTACACATCGAACCGCAAGGATATCTCCAAAAAGGAGAGTTCTTGCGGTTTTTTTGTCGTGAAATCTGGTCTGGATACCGCTTTCGAATGGATGCACATTTGCGTAAAGTCCCTTGTCCATGATTAACGTTACGTTGATTCAGAATGAATTTTGCTGTGACATTCGACTCTTACACTAGATAACGTGGTGCTGAAGTGGATGTAACATTTCACACACACTGAATGCGTGAAACAAGGGGGAAGAAAATCCGATGAGTGAGCTTGATAACCGGATCAGCTTGCCCGCGGCCAAACGGCGTGTATCAGGTACGAGTGAGCGCCGGGCAACCTCGCTGCGTGTGCAGCGAATGCGGGAGAATCTGCTGGCCTATGGTTTCCTGGCACCATCGCTGCTTTTGTTTGCAGTGTTCCTGTTTTACCCGATGTTTAAGTCCGTGTACCTCAGTCTGCATTCCACAGATCCGACGGGACAGATTGCCGCTTATGTAGGACTGGATAACTTCAAGGCAGTTTTCCAATCAGGACTGTTTATGCAAGGGATGAAAGTGACGTTACTATTTGTGCTGTTTACAGTCCCCACGGGCATGCTGGCTGCTCTGATTCTGGCTGCACTGACCCACAACCGGTTCAAGGGAATGCGTGTGTTTCAATTTGTGTTCTCTCTGCCCGTGGTGTTATCTGTGGGCTCGTCAGCGGTGATCTGGAAGTTTCTATTTCATCCGACCCTGGGCATGCTGAATTATCTGCTTGGCAAAGTAGGCATTGACCCAATTCCCTGGCTTACCAGCCCGGACTGGGCACTGATCTCGATCTCCATCATGACAATCTGGATGAACCTCGGATTTAACTACATTATTCTATCTAGTGGTTTGGCAGGCATACCGGATGAGATCTACGAGAGTGCCAAGATTGATGGTGCAGGAGCATTGCTTACGTTTCGTAAAATCTCAATGCCGCTACTGTCACCAACGTTATTTTTTGTTACGGTCGTATCGATCATTGGTGCTTTTCAATCGTTCGGTCAGATCAACATTCTAACCCGGGGTGGCCCGATGGACAGTACAAATGTTTTTGTATATTCCATCTATCAGGAAGCCTTCGTTAATTTCCGCTTTGGTACAGGTAGTGCACAGGCACTGATCCTGTTCGTGGTAATTATGCTGCTGACCCTGATCCAGTTCAAATGGGTAGAAAGGAAAGTGCATTACCAATGAGTGCGACATGGACCAAAACGCTGTTATATGGATTACTGACGATCTGTGCAGCGCTTGTGCTGTATCCGGTGATGTACACCTTTTTCATGGCTGTCATGACGCCGGAAGATGCGAGTGCTTATCCGCCGCATATCATTCCGAATTCCATCGATCTGTCCAACTTTAGCGAAGTATTCGATATTGTTCCGATCGGTCGATTTATCGGTAATACCTTCCTTGTCGCAGGACTGACAACAATTGGTCAATTGATTACAGCGAGTATGGCAGCCTATGCTTTTGCGAAAATGCAGTTCAAAGGCAAAAACGTCATCTTCAGCATGTTTGTCGCAACGATGATGATTCCATGGGAAGTGACGATGATTCCCAATTACCTAACGGTTCGCAGTTGGGGCTGGCTGGATAGTTACCAGGGGCTTACGGTGCCGTTTCTGGCAACGGCGTTTGGTACATTCCTGCTCAGACAGTTCTTTATGCAGCTACCCAAGGAGTTGTTCGAAGCAGCGAGGATCGACGGTTGTGGCCATATCCGCTATTTCATATCGCATGTCCTGCCATTGTCCCGTCCAGCACTGGGTACACTGGCAATCTATTCATTCTTAAGCATGTACAATTCGTATCTCTGGCCGCTGCTGGTGACAAATACACCGGAGATGAGAACCGCACAAATCGGGATCTCGATGCTGGAGTTCCAGGAATCCACAGCATGGAATCTGGTATTTGCCGGAACCGCAATGGTGATTCTACCATCCTTACTTCTCCTGATCTTCGGACTGAAACAGCTTGTCCGCGGAATGGCCGCAGGCGCGTTGAAGGGGTAAAAGGGGGGAGTAGAGTAAGTTTTAATACTATTTAATTGAAGTAAAAGATTCAGAAAATTTGAATTAACCTTGTATCTTCGTACAAGATCTTAAGGGTTGGATACCAGGAGCGAATAAAATGAGGCTCGCATTTTCAATAAGTCTCTTGAAGAGCTGCAAAAGTAGTGAAGGAGAAGAATCGATTCTGAAGAAGCGAAGCGTTCGCCTTTATCACCGGATTTTCCCCTTTGAGAGGGAATGAAAAAAATCCGGGGATAACAGCGATCAAAAGAACGATTCATATCCGGAACGGCCATCTTGCAGCACCTATGCACTTATTGTTACGCGAGCCATATAAAAGGAGAGCGATTATGAACGGATTTCGTATGAAAAAAAGAGGAACATTTGCATTAATGCTGGCTGCACTCATGTTGGTTATCTCCGCTTGCGGAACAAAAGCTGAAACAAGCAGCCCGGCGAGTGGCGCTCAAGCAGAAGCTGCTGCCGCTGCCGCCGAAACAACACAACTGACGTGGTGGCATTCCATGTCTGGCGCAGGGGAGAAAGCCATTAACCAACTCGCTTCCGACTTTAACGCCAGCCATCCGGACATTCAGGTGAAACCCATCTATCAAGGGAAGTACGATGAGAGCTTGAACAAACTCAAAGCATCCATGGGCTCAGACAGCGGTCCAGACATTATCCAGGTCTATGAGATTGGTAGCAAGTTCATGATTGATTCAGGCATGATTACGCCGGTACAACAGTTCATAGACAAGGATCAGTTCGATCTGTCCCAACTGGAACCAAACATCATCCGTTATTACACCATCGATGGCAAATTGAATGCCATGCCGTTTAACACATCCAACCCGATCCTGTATTACAACAAGGATATGTTCAAAGCAGCTGGTCTGGACCCGGAGAACCCGCCGAAGACGTATGAAGAGTTTGAGCAGGCGGCGAAAGCACTGGCGAAAGACGGCAAGCCAGGTGCGTCCATGGCGATCTACGGCTGGTTCATGGAACAGTTCTTTGCAAACCAGAATGCAGATTATGTAAACAATGGTAACGGAAGAACCGAAGCAGCTACAGAGTCTCTGTTGAATTCCGAAGCAGGCGTGAAGACATTAACGTGGTGGAAAAAGATGATCGACGAGAAAACCCTCTCCAATCTGGGGCGTAGCACAGACGATACAACAGCAGCATTTACCGCTCAGCAGATTGGTATGACTCTGGATTCCACGGCTGGCCTGCGCAAAATCGTAGAAGGTTCAGGTGGCAAGTTTGAACTGGGAACAGGTTTCCTACCTCGTCCAGCAGATGCCAAAGAAGGCGGCGTTGTAGTGGGTGGAGCGAGCTTGTACATCATGAACAACAAATCGGAAGCACAACAACAAGCGGCATGGGAGTTCATCAAGTACTTGGCTACACCAGAGGTACAAGCGAACTGGAGCGTTGCGACAGGATACTTCCCTATTACGACAGCAGCCTACAATGAGCAAGTATTAAAGGATAATATGGCGAAGTACCCGCAATTCCAGACAGCAGTCGACCAATTACACGCTTCAGCAGATTCGACAGCAACATCCGGGGCTTTGATGGGCGTATTCCCGGAAGCTCGACAACTTGTCGAAGGAGCGATTGAAACCGTCCTGAATGGACAAGGTACACCACAAGAAGCATTGGATGCAGCAGCTAAACAAATTACAGACAAGATTGCGCAATATAACAGTACGGTGAAGAAATAATTGTAGGCTAATCTCAGAATAAAGATGCGGCGATCATTCCTGATCGTCGCATTGTTGTAATTTTATGATATCCTCTGAGACCTAAGACGGATTTTTCTTAATGTACAACCTGATTGAACAAATGATTGCAACATTGATAAGATGATGAACATTAACAGGTTATGTCTGATTATAGGCCGAGTACAAAAGTATATCTTAAAAGAGTGAGGGGTTGTAGGTCGAAATAAAAGATATTTAATTAACATGTGTCAGTAGTTCGATTTTATATACCACGGATAGGCCTAAAGTCGAGATGACGATTTATGTAAAAAATCCTCCTACGCGCTAACAATCGGCAAAACCTACGAATAATTGCAAGATGTATTCATCCTCCAGACGAGATATGGCTTAGAAAGATTTCACGAAAATCAGCGGGTATTGTAGAAATTAGTTCTCTATAGGCAAATGAATATAATATGTTTAACTCCCTAGAACAGTTTGCAGACTCCCATCTGCAAGCTGTTTTTTCTAGTTAATGCCTGTTAATTTTCACCAAGTGAAGGTATAGTAGACAGGATTATATTGAAGGAGTGTAGACGACATGCAAGATCAACCCGTTTTAATCGCACTATTTGCCATAGCGGCAGGAATTTTTAGTTTGCTCGGAGGTATCAACAATTGGGACTGGTTTATGAAGAGCTTTAGAGCAGGAATTTTTGTGAAGACCATTGGACGGCAGGGCGCTAGAGTAGTATATGGTATTCTCGGTGTAGTCATGATTGTCATTGGTGTACTACTGTTACTGATCGGATAGTTACTGGGATAAACGAACTCACCAAGTATCATCTACATACGATGTTCATGAGCGAAGGCAAAGTAAGAGGATATGTGAGAAGAGTCAAATGAAAAAAGCGTTTGAATGCTTAAAGTAGCAGTATGCAGTGTGACCAGGATAGAATATCAAATCAAATAGCATGCCTGAAAAAAACATAGCCATAACAAAAAGACCACCGAAAAATTTCGGTGGTCTTTTTACCAAATTCAGGTTTATTCATCTCAATCTGGTTTAATTATCTTTTAAGTCTTCAACAGAATTGATATCCATGTAAGTCGGAACAACCAGACCTTGTTTAACTCCTGTCATGCTGACAGCGATATCTTCAATCTGGTCACCATATGTCTCCCAGTAGTCCCCATGTGTAAGCGGGAGCCAAACGGCTGGAGAAGCATCAATATCACCTGCTGCCAAGCCTGCCCACATTGGACCAGCTTCGACTTGCAGTGCTTTGACTGTGTAACCGAGATCCGTCTCAAGCACATACTTCATCAGGTTGGTACTCGCAATTTCAGAGTCCCATGCAACATAACCGAGACGTAAATTGTCACCTTTAACCGGGGTTAACCCCTTGGTCCATTCTTCAATTTGGTCCGGATGTTTTTCTGCATAAGTCTTGGCAGCTTCTTCAGGCGAAACGCCCTTTTGAATGTCTACCATGATTTCACTCATTTGATCCGCAGTCCAATTAAAACGAGAGAAGAACTCATAGGCAACGGGATGATCTTCTTTGATTCCCTTACGTCCAACCGTGTGAACTTCCTCTGCATCGCCGAAAATTAAGTCGGGATCGTCCAAATACTTCAGATCATACTGATTGAACATCCAGTGCGGAGTCCAACCCGTAACGATGATGGGTTCTTCATTTTTATAAGCTTTGTCCAGCGATGCAGTCATCGCGGCTCCGGAGCCTTCGATTAGATTCCAGTTTGACAAATCATAATGCTTAATGGCGTTTGCTGTGGCCTTCATCAGACCTGCACCTGGATCAATACCAACGATTTGGTGATTAACCTCTTCGCCCACATTAGCACTTGCCGATGGAGTGGAAGAAGCGGCACCTGTCTCCAGATCTGCAATCGAATTGACTTCAGTCATGTAACTAGGAACCACGAGGCCTGTACGTACACCTGTCATATTGGCCCCCAGATCGTCCACCTGGTCTTTGTAACGTTCCCAGTAGTCTGCGTGTGTCAATGGCAGCCAAGCTGCTGGAGAGGCATCTACGTCGCCTGAGGCAACACCCGTCCACATGGGTCCGGCTTCGACTTGCAGAGCGTTAACTTTATAACCCAATTCGTTTTCCATCACATATTTCAGCAAGTTCGTACTTGCGATTTCGGAATCCCAAGCCACATAGCTCAGTTTGAATGCATCACCGTTCACTGGAGTCAGACCTTTGGTCCACTCAGCAATCTGATCGGCATGTTTCTCAGCATAAGCTTTAGCTGCTTCTTCTGCGGATGTGCCATCCTGGATAGCAGTCATCATTTCACCCATGTCATCCGAGGTCCATTGGAAACGGGACAGGAATTCAAATGCAACAGGGTGATCTTCTTTCAGACCTTTACGGGCGATGGTGTGAATTTCTTCAGCATCACCGAAAGATTTCTCCGGATCTTCCAGATATTTCAGATCATATTTGTTGAACATCCAGTGTGGAGTCCAACCTGTAATGATAATTGGATCTTCATTTTTGATCGCTTTGTCCAGCGTGGCCGTCATGGCTGCACCAGAGCCTTCAATCAGAGTCCAGTCAGTCAATTTATAGTCTTCGATCGCTTTTGCCGCGGACTTCATGATACCAGCCCCTGGATCGATACCGATAATCTGATAGTTTACTTCTTGACCTACAGCATTGGCTGCTGAATTGTTGCCACCAGCCGAAGTTGTACCACCAACGAAGTATTGTGAGAAACCAGCTACAAGCACAAGGAATGTTGCCGCAGCAGTGATCCATGCTTTTTGCTTGGCTGTAATGCGTGAGTTCTTTTTACGACCTGGCATAAACACATTTTGTGTAAAACGGTCCAGGACAATCGCGAGTACAACAACGGCCAGACCGGCTTCGAAACCTTTACCGATTTGAAGCTGTGTTACAGCACGATAGACTTCCGCACCAATACCTTGTGCACCGATCATGGATGCAATAACAACCATGGACAGTGACAGCATGATGGTCTGGTTAATACCGGACATCACGGTAGGCAAAGCGAGTGGAAGTTGTACTTTGAACAACTTTTGCATGGAAGTTGAGCCGAATGCATCAGCTGCTTCAACCAATTCGCCAGATACCTGTCTGATACCCAGGTGAGTCAGACGAATCGTTGGCGGAATCGCAAATATAACGGATGCGATAACACCTGGAACGACACCAAGACTAAAGAATGTAACCGCAGGCAGCAAGTAGACAAATGCAGGCATCGTCTGCATGAAGTCAAGCAGCGGAGTAATGATACGCGCCGCAGTTTTACTGTATGCGAGCCAGATTCCGACAGGTACACCAAGCAAGATTGATACCAATCCTGAAGTGATAACCAGACCGAGTGTGTCCATCGATTGGGACCAGTAGCCCAAGTTATCAACGAGCAAGAACCCGATAACCGTAAATAGTGTAAGTGGGAGTCGACCTACAATAAAAGCAAGAACACCTAATATCGCAATGAACAGGAGCGGATGGGGCAACATAAACAGCCCGGAGAAATATCCGACAACCGCTTGAATAACGGTGGAAATTACATTAAACAATCCGGAGAGCGAGGAGCTCATCCAGTCAACGATGGATTCAATCCACGACGCTAGTGGTATTTTGGGAATCATTCACAAGTTCCTCCTTTACTGCAACTTCACCGCTAAGTGCACCCAGCAGGGCACCGCGGACGATAACACCTTGCAGACGGCCATTCTCACCAACAACAGCGAGAGGCACATGGGCTGAACTTACAATCTCGAACAATTCATGAATCAGGGTCTCAGGCGACACAGTAGGCCCGTCCGTGATCAGAATGTCTTTTAATACTTTGTTTTCACGCATCGCACGAGAAGCGTCTTCTGCTGTAATGACACCAAGCAGCTTCTTCGAACGGTCAATGACAAACAGGTTGGAAACGCCACTTTCGCGCATTAATTCGAGGGCAACACGAGGACCACGATCAAGCGTAATTGTTTCAGGGCGACGCATTACGTGAGATGCTGTAAGGACCTTGGACAGATCCACGTCTTCGACGAAGCGGGCCACGTATGAGTTGGCCGGTTGAATCATGATTTCTTCCGGTGTACCGATCTGCACAACTGCGCCGTCTTTCATGAGGGCAATACGATCGCCGATGCGCAGCGCTTCGTCCAAGTCATGGGTAATGAAAATAATGGTCTTTTTCATTTTATCCTGAAGCTCGATCAACTCATCTTGCATATCACGGCGAATCAATGGATCAAGAGCACTGAAGGCTTCATCCATCAGTAGTACTTCCGGGTCATTGGCAAGTGCACGCGCCAAGCCGACACGTTGCTGCATCCCGCCACTGAGTTCATCTGGCATTTTGTCTTCCCAGCCTTTAAGGCCAACCAACTCCAGTGAAGTTTTCGCCTTCTCCCGGCGTACTTCCTTATCCACTTTTTGTATTTCCAATCCATACTCCACATTATCAAGAACGGTACGGTGCGGGAACAACGCAAACTTCTGGAAGACCATGCTAATCGTTTTCCGGCGCACTTCGCGCAATTGTTCTTTGTTCATCTTGCGTAGATCCTTACCATGGACCAGAATTTCTCCGGATGTTGGTTCAATCAAACGGTTGAACATCCGAACCAGTGTGGATTTACCACTCCCGGACAGTCCCATAATAACGAAAATCTCGCCTTCTTTAATGTCCATGTTGACCCGGTTGACACCAACCGTTATCTGTTTTTCTTTGGCCAACTTTTCTTTACCCCAACCTTGCTCCAGTAATTGCAGACCTTGCTCGGTTTGGGGGCCAAACAATTTACTTACGTTTTTCACTTCAAGTATGGTCATGTTTTCACCCCTTCTGATGTGTTGTGCACTTCGAACGGCTTTCAGCATCCATAAGCCCATACACTTATGCGCCCAGCCACGAAATCCGGTAGTTGTTGCTTCGCTTCCCGTCTTTCTGGGTAACGAGTTTAATACTAACAATACTTAACCAGTATATCAACCGAATAAACAGTACATAATGTTTGTACAGTAAAAACTGTACAAAGTTTCTCGTCCAAATACTCCGTCATTCTCCTTATTCTGGCTAATAAGGCAGCTTTACATTTGACATTGCTTTTCCTACAATAGAAAATGAGCTGAATTGAAGCTGAATTTTTTGGTTAAAAGATAGTCATAGGCAATTGTAGCCTGGTAAAGTTCCCATTTTCATACATTGGGTGAATGAAAGCCCTCTGGCATATATGATGTCCGGCCGAGTGCTTTCCCATGTAAGCAGGACTTTTAAAGTGTTGCAATTATTTCGCCAAAGACTGTGGAATGTTCAGAATGGAGGTTGCAAGCATGGGCTTGGACCATTTACAAGAGGAACAGCAGGCAACCGTGCTGAAGATTCGTAAGCGCGTCATTGAAGCCATTGGACGTAATATGGATCTCTACGGGGTTACGCTGTCTACGGGACACTTATATGGATTGCTATTTTTTGCAGACAAACCAATGACCCTTGACGATATGGGACGGGAAATGGAAATGAGCAAAACGAGTATGAGTACAGGTGTACGAACACTGCTGGATTTGAAAATGGTAAATAAAGTGTGGAGCAAGGGCTCCAGAAAAGACCTATATGAAGTGGAATATGACTGGCATCAGACATTTACGGATTATTTTGCAATTAAGTGGAGAAAAGCCGTGGAGAGTAACCTTCAGATTCTGCGCAAATCGATTGAAGAACTGAATCGACTAGTCGATGATTTGGATGAAGAGGCGGATGCTGAACTTATCCACATCCTGATGGAAGACAAACACAAAGTTTTGCAAGCGGAAGCATATTACAAATGGTTGGATCGGTTGATTGATACCATGGAAAATGAAGAGATATACAAGCTGGTTCCGAAGGAAGAGATTAAGGAACATTCATAATGACATGCGAAGGGCCCTTTCCGTTATAGGAGAGGGCCCTTTGGCCTGTGCAATATCTTACTGAATTATAATGAAGGAACACGATGTAAAAGATAATCTTGCCCATCGTATCAACCTATGTTCACATCTAATGTCCGATCAGACCTGCCTGAGGAAAGACTACAGACTGCTGAGTAATCTGTTCCAGTTCATTTAGAATCTGCAGATGTCCAGCCGGAGTCCAGCATAACTGTTGCCAATTCGAGATATCGTGAACGTTACCATACAATACAGCAGGGGATCGATTCCATGATGCCGTTTGTTTCATGCGTCGGAACAGCTTTTCACTGACAGGCTGGAGCGAAGCACGATGGATTAACAGGTAATCCGTGTCAAGTACGGGGATACTATCCGCTGCATACTCATTTCTGGGACTTTCGGGAGATACAAGCTGAGCAGGCTGGAGTCCCAATTCAGCATACAATAATTGATTTAATGGATGCTCGCCAGTTCCTTGTAAACGGATGAACTGATTCGTAACCTCCATCAGAGCCAACCGTTTTTGTCCGAAATAGGGTTGCAGGTTCAGGCTTGCTTCAAGCTTGCGAAACACAAGTTCTTTGAAATTTAGCAACGCTTGCTTCTCACGTCCGACCAGTTCGGCTATGCGAATATGGTTCTTTTTCCAGTCATCAGTGGACTCCAAGATGATGGTGGGTGCAATACTTTTCAGGTGATCGTAATAGGGCTCGTGGTAAAAGTCACCGATGATCAAGTCTGGCTTCGCCTGCCGAAGTTGATCGAATTGTTTGGTTAATCGGCGTTCTTGTTCATATTCATCCGATTCTCGGTCAAACAGACCTTCACCTTCCAGCACAGCTACCGGGCGCAGTCCAAGCGAGGCCAAGTTCTCATGGAATCCCATAATGGATGCCGTAGCTACGCGAAGTTGATCTCTTTTCATATATACGCTGGGAGCAATCCCCAAGGTTTGTTTGAATTTGCGGCTAAAATAATACTCATTGCCATACCCGACAGATACCGCGACGTTTTTGAGGACACAGGATTCCTCTGTCAGCTGTTTCTTGGCTTCGTCTATACGTAAACGATTCAGGTAATCGGTCGGTGACATGCCTTTGGCCTTCTTGAAACTGCGTGAATAAGAGCTTGGTGTGAGTCCAGCAATCTTGGCAAGCTGATCCATGCTGATTCCTTCACTCATGTAACGTCGCATATACATAATACTGCGTTCCAAGGCAGGGTCTACTTTCTCATGATTGGCTTCCAGCCGGTTCTCTGAGAGAAATTGCAGCAGTTCATGCAGCTGGCTATGTATGCTGATAAAGTGATCCGGTTGAAGACCTCGATAGGTTTCATACAGTTGTTCCAAACGTAATACAGCCTCCTGCTCATGACGAACCAGCAACCTGCCCGTCTGCCAATCCAGCGGGAAGGCGGGTGATGAGGTCATTTTCCATTCACCGCGCACTTGATGCAAACAAACCGTATCCATGCTTAGCAATATACATTCGGTCACATTCGAGCGCGCAGCGGCCTCAATGGTTGTTCCTGGCTTCAGTACAAACAAGTTGCCCGCTTGCGCCGTATAGACTGTATCATTCAGGACCAGAACACCGTCTCCTTGCAAAATAAGACAGAGCATGGGCCGTGACACCGTCTTGCCTTGCACACGGAAATTCTCCCCACGACGCACACGGCACATGGAGGAGAGGAGTGGTAGAGATGAGGTTTCAGCAACGAAGGGAAACTGTTCAGTCATACGGACCATTCTTTTGTCTCATTTTCTTAATGATAACAATTATCATTCTCATATGGAAGATGTTTTTTAAAAATAGTTTTCGACAACCCAAAAAGGATTACCAAGAGCCACTAGGGCTACCAGGTAATCCTTTTTGTTATGGATAAGTCCGTAGAATGAGCTACATGCTTGAATCAACATTATATGTTAGTACGGTGTTACCAACAGAATATTGTCGAGGAAAACGTCACTCATTACTTTTTTTCCTGTTCCACCCGTTTGCACGTGATACAAGCGATATTGATCTTTGGCATTGATGTAGAAGAGACCCGCAACATCATCTCTGATATGGAATGCATCCCATTCGTCCCCGGTAAGTTTCGTTACCTTGAGAGCTGTATTGACCGAATAGAGTCCGTTGTTGCCCGAAATGTATGCAGCCGTAGATGTACCATTGGTCAATTGATTCGCAACATACGTTACATTTGTCAGGTTCAGGTTGGCGGATTTGGTCACTTTGTTGCCCGAGACCGTTTTGGCATAAGCCTTTTTGTCTGCATCAATAAGGACAACCTTGTCTGTACCTAAGGCACTTACTTCACGAACGCTCTTGTTATGAAGCTGAAGTGTTTTGGCTGAAGTTGTTAACGCAAACGCTTTGCCTTTGGCATAATTGTAATCCTTATTGCTGTCGAGAACGATTCCTTTGTTATACACGTAAAGATTGTTTCCCCAACCACCGGAATATACAGCATTCACATCCAGTTTGGCTTTGGGATTAACAGCGGTCGCTTTACCAGTGTTGTAGTTCACCTTATACATGACAACAGCATTGGTGGAATAGAAATCCTCGTACGGGTCTGTATTTACCATCAGTTGCAGTTCGTTTTTGGCTTGATTTGTAAAATAACGTCCTTCCACTGCGCCTGCGGCAATCCGCTGCACAGCTCCAGAACCGTTGGACGTTTTGGACACGATCCACGTGTTTCCATTAACCAACGCATTATAGTAGGCACGCCCTTTGGTTACCAGGAGGAATGGGAAGTCGGTATCAGCCTTGTCAGCAATCTTTGTGACAGCTGAAGCGTCACTATTGCCATTCGCGCGATAAATGGTACCTGTAGCATCCAGATAATAGATGAATCCGTTATCCGTATAATAGCTGAGTACATCTGTAGCAAATGTCTCTGCCGCATCGCTGGACCCGTCATTTGGAACCCGAAGCAATGTTGTGGAAGAAGCAGTCTGCGTGTAGTAGAGATAAGAGCCTGCCCCGTGCAAGTCCACACCTTGGAAATCAATTAATACTTCTGTTGTATTGCTGCCATCCGCGGAAACTTTGTACAAAACTCCGTCGGACTCATAATACACTGTGGATTGGCTAAGTGAAGCTGCCTGGGCTGCGGTTCCACCTCCCAATGTCATTGCTGCAATGAGTGTAAATAACAGCAATGTACAGATGGTGCGTTGCAAGTATGTATACCTTGTTTTCATTCGTTCATCGTCCCCTTCGTTCTTCTATATGTATGTCGTTAATTCCTTATGTTATATCGGTAAACTATGGAAGATATGTTAGATCTCAAACATGAAAAAAAGAAGAGAATGAAATTGAATTTCATAGTCATTCAAACCTGAAATCGAATTGCGAATGATGCTGCCAATCCGGTTCCAAATGATTCTCCGCCTGACTTGATCGTGATAACATAACATTCAACCAGAGCAGAGGAGTGAGCGATCATGTTAATGAATGTGGCGATCATCGGATTTGGAAACGCAGTGGTGAATTATCATTTGCCTTATCTGGACAAAAAAGAAAACATCAAGGTGAAGACGATATACCGTCGCGAGGAAGATCGGGTTGGCGATACAGAACGTGAGTTACTTTATCCCGAGATTACTTTTACAACGATTATCCAAGACATATTGCAGGATGATGAGATTGAATTGATTGTTGTCGCTACCCATGTGGATAGCCATATAGAATACGCCAAGCTGGCCTTGGAACACGAGAAACATGTGCTGGTGGAGAAACCATTTGCCTCCACTTCTGCGGAAGCCAACGATATTTTTGAACTAGCCACTCGTAAAAATCTCATCGCCATGGCAAATCAAAATCGCAGATTTGATGGTGACTTCCTGACATTGAAAAAAGTGATTGAGGGCGGCAAATTGGGGAATATTGTTGAAATCCAGTCCCACTATGATTATTTTCAGCCACAGTACGCGAGAAGTGGATTTGGATTGCTGCATGGTTTGGCTGTACATACGATCGATCAGTTAATCTCCATCTATGGCGTAGCTGACCGAATTGATTATGATGTTCGGAGTTTGATCGCGCCAGGTGAATCCGATGATTATATCGATATTGATTTTCGTTATGGACGAATGAAGGCCACGATTAAGTGCAGTCTGCTTGTGAAGATCGAACATCCAAAATTCATTGTCCACGGTAATCGAGGGAGCTTTGTTAAATACAGCAGTGGGCATCAAACGAAAAATGGAGATGGACGAACCAGGGTATCCATTCAAGCTGAACCGGAGGATAACTGGGGGACGATTAGTTATGTGGACGATGAGGGAACATCACATACGGAGAAAGTCCCTTCGGAAGCGACAGACTATGGCATTTTATATGATCAACTGCTTCAAGCCATTCGACATCACGGTGATAAACCGGTCAAGGATGAAGAGGTTTTATATGTATTGGATATTTTACATGACGGAATCGAAGCAGCGAAGAGAGCCAACTGACAAACAACCAACGACAGGAGCGAAACGATATGATGAATATAGCAACGATTGGTACAGGGTCTATTGTGGATGCCATTTTAGCTGCGATCAATGAATTGGAAGATGTTACTTGTACAGCGATGTACTCCCGGAAGAGAGAGACAGCACAGGAGCTTGCGGGTAAGTATGGGATCGGTACAATCTATACGGACCTGAAATCCCTATTATCAGATACAAATGTAGATCTCGTATATATTGCTTCACCAAACAGCATGCACTACGAACAGGCCTATCAGGCACTTCAACATGGCAAACATGTCGTCTGCGAAAAACCGTTCACGTCCACGCTTCAGGAAGCAGAAACGCTGATTGCACTTGCAAAAGAAAAGAATCTGTTGCTGTTTGAAGCCATCTCCAACATTCATCTGCCCAATATTAAAGTCATACAGGAGCAGCTACCAAAGCTTGGTCCGATCAAACTCATCCAGTGTAACTACAGTCAATACTCGCGCAAATACAATGATCTGCTTGCAGGGGAAACACCGAACGTATTCAATCCACAATTCTCTGGTGGAGCGCTGATGGATATCAATATTTATAATCTGCATCTGGTCATGAATCTGTTTGGGAGTCCGAATACCGTATCGTATACCGCGAATCAGCATGCAAACGGCATTGATACGTCAGGAGTTGTGGTTCTCCAATATCCGGAGTTTATTGCGGAATGTGTAGGTGCCAAAGATACAAACAGCATGAACTTTGTGCTCATTCAGGGCGAGAAAGGTTATCTTCAGGTTGTGGGAGGAGCAAACGGTTGCCGGGAGATCAAGCTTCAAGTCGGGAATGAGCCTGCTGAGGTGTATAATGCCCAGAGCCAATCCAATTGGCTGTACTATGAGTGGGAAGCGTTCAGGGACATCCATGAGAATGGGGATTACAAACGGTGTTACGAACTACTCGAACACAGCCAGTCTGTAATGAGTGTACTCATGAGTGCGCGCAAGAATGCCGGGATTGTATTTGCAGCGGACCAGCTTTAATCGTTAATACGTATCGCTAATGCTCCCCATGTACAACATGTCGAAAATGTAGAGTATCGAGACCATCGAAGACATTTTGGATAGCCTTAATTGTTCATTGTATCCATAAGCCAGCAACGTTTCATCACAATGTCTGGACAGGGTTGAATGGTTGTTGCCCGTGACCGCGATGACTTTCATCTGTTTGTTGCTTAGCACTTTGGCGGCTTCAATCATGGATTGGTTCTCACCTGTGTGAGATATAACAAAAGAGAGCGTCAGGCTATTGGGATTCATCGTGTTCAAATAATGCATGTTCGGACTGTTATGAGCAATCGCAGATATGCCGAGTTCATTCCACTTGGCACAAGCCTGTTGAGCCAGATAATAATTCATATCACTGCCATAGACATCAATGCGTACAGATTCTTTGACCCAACTCGCGATTCGTAGCAAAACAGGAGCATTTAACATCCGGCGCGTATCATCCAGCGCCTGCTGGTACAGGTAAGGAACAGAGTCGATGGCAGCCAGCACGTTGCCTTGTTCTGCAATTTCATGATCCTGCGTTTGCAACGCGGAAGGCATGCGTTGATATTCAAGAGCAAGCTTTAACTGAAAGTCTGGGTACCCCTTGGTACCCAGCTTTTTGCATAGACGAACAATGGTGGATGAGCTTGTATAGGTCTGTTGAGCCAGTTCATGGGCTGTAGAATCAAATACAACTTCGGGATTGTTCAGAATATAGTCCACAATATGTTTCTCCTGTACCGTTAATTGTGAAGCATATTTTAATTTTTGAAGTAGTTTGGATTCCATACAGTTGTTCCATTCCTCTCTATAATCATCCCAGAGCATATTTCTCCAAACATCATAACCTGCGCTTATTGATTTCTCAATCTGCATAACCGAGCCCAGTGTAATCTGTTGAATTTCCTCGCTACACTCCACATCATTCAGATCTGACTTTCCGCCAGTTGCTGACGACTATTCCACGACGTGACCAGACGAAGGAGAACCACACTAATGAGCATGAGCACAGCTCCAATCATGAGTAACATCCAAGGACCAATCAGCAGCATGCCACTGGCTTGACCAGCGACTAAGGCGATGAGGGGAAGGACAATTAATCCGCCAAGCTGATAGGCTTCCTGGAACCCACGGACCTTGGCCGAGATGAGGACGTTTAATAAAATGACCATAAGACTGCAAGCGGGAACAACCCAGACCACAAGTATGATCCAGTTCAGATTGGGAAACATCAACGTTCCAAACATGGGGTACATCAGAATATTGGCAATGATTCCATAGATCAGGAAAGTAACCCAGGATAATAAAATGGAAGGGATCAGGGCAGCTAGCACTTTGCCTTTAAAAAGAGTGTTCATACTGATCGGTGTGAATAACAACCCTTCCAGCGTCTTACGTTCCTTCTCACCAGCGAAACTATTGGCTGTCAGAATGCTGGAGGCCATCACCGGAATGATGAGAAACAAGGGAGCGAACATATACATGGCCAAGTAATAGACAATACGATGATTATCTGTAGGCATGGAAGCAAGCTGGGGAATCTGTCCACCATGGGTTAACGCATCCAATGATTCGAGTAGAAAGCTGATGTTGCCCAGAGAACGAAGTTCCATTCTGGAGGCCGCCCACAGGAGGGCGGAGGGCATAATGATTCCAATAATCAGTGGAACGATCAACATGGGCAACCAGAGCTGAACGCTGGCTGTGACGGACCGGATATCTTTACGTACCAGTGCACGTATGGCTTGGCGGTTATTCATGGTGGTGTGCCTCCCTTATGGCAAAATAGATACTTTCCAGATCACTGCCCGTGATGCGGGCCTGATAGACTTGACCATGCTCCGTTAATTGCCTTAGCAGTAATGGAATATCTTCACGCGATGTAAGCTGG
This sequence comes from Paenibacillus sp. 37, assembly GCF_008386395.1. Taxonomy (NCBI): domain Bacteria; kingdom Bacillati; phylum Bacillota; class Bacilli; order Caryophanales; family Paenibacillaceae; genus Paenibacillus; species Paenibacillus sp. 37. The sequence goes on from NZ_CP043761.1 coordinate 1,579,232, forward strand.
AATGTCGCTTGATGTGCGGAGATTATTTCAGGTGTAAAGTTGGTTGCCGTGTGCCATCCATCGGACATGTCGGCTTCTACTTCGAGCTTCGGAGTGGACAGGTACCGGCTAACAATCTCCTGTTCCGTGCCTTCCTCCACGATGCGCCCCTTTTCCATGAAAATATAATGATCACAGACGGCTGACAGTTGGGACAGCACGTGGGATGAGACCAGAATTGTCATCTTTTCTTCCTTATTTAACTGACGGATAATGCGCAGCACCATCTGAATTCCATCCGGATCCAGGCCATTGGTGGGCTCATCCAGAAACAGGATGGAAGGACGATGCAAGAGTACTCGTGCAAGGCCCAAGCGTTTCTTCATGCCTGTGCTATAGGTGCCGACTTTTCGATGCTGATAATCCTGCAACTCGAACAGAGTTACAAGCTCTTCGATTCGTTTCTGGGCATGCTTCAGGCCAAAAACATCTGCGAAGAAAGTCAGATTGTCACGCCCGCTCATATTTTCATATAATCCACTTTGCTCGGTAAGAGTGCCACACATGGCCAGTACTTTCTCTGCCTCACAAGCGGCATCCAATCCGTTAATGGTTACCTGTCCACCGGAAGCGCCCAAGACCCCATTCATGATACGGATCAGTGTAGTTTTGCCCGAACCATTAGGTCCAATCAACCCGGTGACACTGCCTTGTTTAACTGTGAAACTGACATCATGTAGTGCTTGATGCACCTTGAATTGCTTGGATATGTTACGTACTTCGATCATGTATATTCACCGTCCGATCTGAGTTTGGAGATTATACGTGCGGTAGGCTGATATCGTTCAAATGGACGATAAAAAAGATGTTTTCCTCCTTCAATAGTCCCGAATGCAGGATGCACATTTACCCTGAAGTCTGCCTGAAATCGGGTCTCAGGTTTGTTTTCACTCTGCCTTGTAACATGTATCCTTATTTTAGGGTAGAACATCCGTTTCATTGCTATTCATAATGTGGTAATGAAAGATAAGGCCATACGTCTCATGAATGCCTGAAATATGCATATACGCCGGTCTTGGTTATCCAGGGCCGGCTTGACGTGATGTTTTGGCGTGCCTGTCACGGGGAACGTCTGTTTCTAACGATTACATAATGAATTCGTCTAACACATCCATACGAATATATCGTATGGGTACATATTGTGTTTGGACGTAGAGGAAGGTGAGTGAGTCATGACAGCATCCAATGAATATCGATTTCAAGTGAATCTGAGCGGGATGATCCAGATTTTATCCAACCATCTATATAGTAGTCCCAAGGTGTTCTTGCGTGAACTCATGCAAAATGCAACAGATGCCATCACGGCACGCAAGGAAGTGGAGCCGGGATATCAGGGAGAAGCACGAATCGAGCTGACAGGAACCGGTGATCAATTGACGATGATGGTGGAGGACAACGGAGTTGGCCTGACCGAAGCGGACATCCACGAGTTTCTGGCGATGATTGGACAATCCTCGAAGCGGGGACAACAGGCACTGCTGGATGGCGAGACATCGTTTATTGGGCGTTTCGGTATTGGTCTGCTCAGCTGTTTCATGGTAAGTCATGAGATCGTTATGCTGACTCAATCGATTAAGGGTGGTCCCTCGATGGAGTGGAGAGGTAAGCCGGATGGTACATATACGATTAGACAATTGGACACACAGTTGTCCCCCGGAACGAAAGTATATTTGCGTTGTACACCGGATGCAGCACATTATTTTGAAACGGAGTATGTGAAAGAAGCTTTATTTTACTACGGCGCTTTGCTTCCTTATCCGGTTACGTTGATACATGATGGGGTGCAGTCTGTTGTCAATCAGGATTCTCCGATCTGGCTTACACGCCCGGAACTTGCCCGTTCTTGCCGAGCGGAAGTGCTTGCTTTTGGTGAACGTCTGCTTGGGGAGAAGTTCCAGGATTTCATCACGCTTACAACGGCTTCCGGTCGTACGGGAGGCATTGCTTATGTTCTGCCCCATGCGGTGAATCTGAATGCCAAGCGTTCTCACCGGGTATACCTGAAGCGAATGCTGATCTCGGAGAAAGCCGAGAATATTTTGCCGGAGTGGGCGTTCTTTGTGAAATGCCTGATCTGGACTGATGAGCTTCAACCGACGGCATCAAGAGAACATTTCTATGAAAATGAAAAGCTGGAAGAGGTGCGCTCCGAGCTTGGAGACGTTCTGCGTATGGGGCTGGCTGACATGGCTGAGAATCAGATCGAACGTCTGCAGAAGCTGATTCGCCTGCATGCCCTTTCGATGAAAGCACTGGCCGTTCAGGATCAGGCGTTCTACGCGATGATTCACCGCTGGCTGCCTTTTGAGACGACGAGAGGACACCGGGAACTGGGTGAACTGATTGATGAAGGGGATACGCTGTATTACACCGGCTCCATTGATGAATACCGCCAGATTCACCATGTGGCTTCAGCACAGTCCATGCTGGTCGTCAACGCAGGTTACATCTATGATAAGGAACTGATGGCGATGCTGCCTGTCATACTGAACAATGTACAGACCGAGCGGATTGAGCCAGATGAAGTATCGATGACATTCACGGATGTTGCACCTGCTGAACGTAACCAGTATTATGATGCGCTGCGTTTGGCAGATTCGGCATTACAACGCTTCCGCTGCCGGGCAGAGGTGAAAGGATTCAAGCCATCGGATCTGCCGGTGTTGTTTACCCTTTCGCAGGAGTCATCCACGCTGCGTGCGCTGGAAAAAGCAAGCGAAGAGAGCACAGATTTATTCTCCTCTGTTCTCGGTTCGTTGTCGGCAGGCATTAATTCGGCAGGGTACTCGACGTTGTATCTGAATGTAAACAATCCCATCATTAAACGGGTGCTGACTTCACCAGATAATCAGATGACACCGATTGCTATAGAAATGTTGTATGTCAACGCACTGATGATGGGCCATTACGCCATGAACAAGCAGGAACTTGAAGTGTTGAATCAGGGAATTGTACGGTTTATTGATTGGGGTTTACGCGCAAATATGAACCATGAGGGAGATGCCTGATGAAGACAGAGATGGATTTTGAAGATTTGATGGAAGAGGCCTATCAACTGCCTAATGGTCCTGCAAAGCTCGGTTTTTTGGAGGAAGCAGCGCGAGTAGCCGATGTGAATGGTATGGTTGAGGAGGCGTACGAAGCACGCTCCGAGATTGTGGATGCAGCCACCTTCTGTGGATATCCGATGAAAGCTTTGATCGCTTTTTCCTGGCAACTTGGCAAGTTCGATCAGCAACCAGAGCTGTATGATGAAGAAACGTTATTATGGTCATATAAATGGATTCTCGGTAAAATGCCTGACTTCCCGGAAATATCACGTGACAAGATCATGGAGCTGCTGGAGGACTTCGGAGCACGGTTCAAGTCTTATGGTTACAGTGAGCGTTCTTACTGGTACTATCGTTTCCGCATCTTTATGGATTTCGGAGAGCTGGAAGAATCAGGACGCAGTTATGACAAGTTCAGAACATTAGACCGCGACTTCATGAGTGACTGTGAGGCGTGTGAGCAGGATGAGATTATGCGATATTTCTTGTTAAAAGGAGACGATGAGAAGGTGTTGGAAGTGGCACAGCCTATTCTGAAAGGGCGTATGAGCTGTGCAGAGATTCCGCATCTGACTTTGTCTGAAATTTTGATGCCGCTATATCGGTTGGGACGGACTGCGGAAGCAGATAAACATCAGACCAAGGGATATCGCCTGATCAAAGGCCAGAACGATTTTGTGCAGAGTTTTGCAGAGCAGATGGATTATCTCACACGTACGAATCCGGCAAAAGGAATTGATATCCTCGAAGAAACACTGATGCTCGCAGCCGATCATGAAGATGCTTACGCCAAAATGATGTATTATGCGAAGGCAGCTCCGTTATTGCGGCGTTGGGCGGAAGAAAAAGAGTCGGAAGGGTATCGCATGCGCCTGCCAGCGTCCTTCTCGTATGAAGGCGATCCAGGCGACTTGCTCAAGCTGGCCGATTACTTTGCGGAGCATGCTCAGACCGTTGCGGCCAAGTTTGATCAGCGCAACGGGAACCGTCATGTATCTTCGTTGATCGAATAGAGATGGATATAATTCGGTAACATGTAACTGATAGCTATTATAACGTAAGAAACCTAAAGAAACAGGCTTGTTCATGAAGGATCATTCCCTTCTGAACAAGCCTGTTTTTTTGCATCATGAGCATTATAAATCTAATCGGTATGAAGATGTTTTATTTTTATTGTGCTGAAGCCGCAGAAGGGACCGGCGCTGGTACTGGAACCGGTGCAGTTTCAGATGTCTCCTCTACAGCTTCGGCTTCTTCAGAAGGTTCTGCTTGCGGCTGCTGAGCAGCCATCAGTTCAGCGACGATTTGATCTGTTGGTTGGGTAAGCAGCGCATACATGATCGCAGCCTCTTCCTGACGAATCAGAGGTTTGCGGGAAAGGAAATCAACGGATCCATCTTCAAGCACTTTTACCTCAGGTCCATGGATACCAAGCTTCGCCATCATCTGAACGGCTGGTACAGCCCATGGGTCCGTATGTCCCGCAAGTTTGACATCCGTGAACAGTTCACTAGGATATTGCAATTGCAGAATTCTCCACATCATGACCATGGCTTCCTGTCGGATAATGACTTGATCCGGCATAAACTGCTGTTTGTCCTTGCCAGTAATCATACCCATTTCATATCCAAGTTGGATATATCCGGCTGCTGCATGGTCTGCCCAGTCAGTGCCTGCAGGGGGCGGTGTTTTGCTAGGCTTCAAACCACTCAGTTTAAGGGTGTTCTCAATAAATTCAGCTCGTGTCACAGCTGATTTCGGTTGGAAAGACTTGTTAGCATCATTCTCATAATATCCAAGAGATTGGATGGCATAGATTGCTTCAGCATAAGGACTGTTATCACGAACATCCCGGAAGCCCATAGGCTTTTGCCCTTTTTTCTCATAACCCATGGGGTTGAGGTAAGGTTCTTTCATATAGATGGTTCCATCAGCATTTTTCTTAAATGCTGTGAATTGACCGGTCAATTCATCTTTGAAGAGATTATCTTCCACTTGAATCAGGTTGCGTTGACCCAGAAAAACGTCCGAAATGCTCAGTTGTCCAGGCTCTGTACCGTCATTTTTCAAGGAGCTGACGATCGTGCTAATTCGCAGATCCGCGTACAATCCGTTGAAGCGTTGCAGCTCAGCTGCGGATTGCGGCGTGTATGCCTTGAACTGTACAGGCTCTGCATATTGCGGGAAGAAACTTTGAATGAATGCCGGGTAGAACAGATTACGAAGTGCTCCATTTTGATTATACGTCAGGAAAACGCCTGTATTTTGCTCGGGAATAAGGAAGAGATAAGAGCTGAATCCGGTCAGGTCGCCTCCTTTTGTAATGATACTTGGACTACTTCCTGCTCCGGGAAGCTGAAATGCAGCTTCGAATCCATACGTGGTGTTTGGTAACAGTGGATGAATGGAAGAACGGTACTGTTCCATGCTTTTCACCGTGGATTCCTTGAGAATCCGCTCGTTGTCCTTCACGCCATCATTCAGAAACGCAATCATGAACTTCCCGATGTCCTCAGCAGTGGACAACATGCCACCTTGAGGCATTGGTGTTGGAGAGATGGTGTACAGATCAAGCGGATTGTGTGCCGCATCATAACCTGTAGCTAGCTGCTTTTGGAACTTTTTGTCCAGCATGAAACTGCTGTTATCCATTCCCAACGGTTTGAAGATATGTTGTTGCATGTAGGATTCAAAAGGCTCGCCGCTTACATTCTCAACAATCATGCCAAGCAGCAAAAACGAGAAGTTATCGTACATGTAGGCGCTACCAGGCTCGCGAACGACAGGAGGCATGTGTTGCTGTGCGTAATCCTCCATCGCTATGTACTTGTCGAAATCAGTATGGATGTCTTCCTGCTGCGGATCACGGATCTCGAATCCGGTCGTGTGTGTCAGCAGGTTCTCCACAGTTACAGGTTTGTCAAAAGGATTATCGAATTCGAGCCCTTTCACATAGGTCTGAAAATCAGCTTGCAGATCAACCTTGCCTTGCTCTACCAGCTGCATTACAGCTGCTGACGTGAACGTTTTGGAGACAGAGGCTACACGGAAGGCAGTCTTTTTCGGATCGATCGCTGTTTTGCTCTCCACATCGGAGAATCCGTATCCTTTTTCCGCCAGAACTTTGCCATCCTTCACAACAACAACGGAGGCTCCCACATAATGGGGCTTTGCCTCAGGTGAATCGAAGAATGAATCCAGAAAAGCTGTAGCCGATTCAGTTGTCAGCGCTTTCGTCTTTCCCTGTTCAGCAGCTACTTGAGTTGCAGTCTCCGCCTGAACCGCGGCGGGTACCCATAGACTGAGAGACAGAACCACAGCCATAAAAGCTCCTGTTAGGGAGGTGAACCTGAAACGGGTCTTTCGTTTGGATAAATGCATGCAAACACTCCTTTATGAAAATATTTACAAAATAGTTACCTACCCATGTATTACTGATTACTCGCACGATAGGTTTCACGATAATAGATTCCAATGTTGGCAATCCAGATTACAGAGAGCATTACGATGGGGAATGGAGCGAAGGTGAATAGAACCGAATACAGCACCATAGAGACCATTCCAACACCAAGAAGTACATTCATCATCTGAAAAGAACGATAGGCTGCGCGATACACGATCCATTTCTCGCCTTCATCCAGCTTCTCAAAATGATCTTTCTTCATATTGCGCGAGTTCAGATCCAGAGTGCGTTCAGGATAATAACGGTTGTATCGCTTCACAGTCAGAGTTTGCACGACCACAACGATGATAATAGAGATACATGAAGCAACTAAATTCAAGAGGTTGAACAGTTCTGGAGAATTCGGCATGGTTCGGTTGGATGCATACAAGGACAAAGCAAGTGCTGCCCAGGTAAACGTAAGGATAACGCTGAATCCGCTGAGGATCATCGCTTTTCCGAGGGAGCGCTCTGCGGGAGAGATGAGTGAATCGGAATCTCCATAAGCATCAACTTCCATGGGAGGGACAGATGGCGTGCGGGAGAGACTGAAGATGTTCCACAACGTCATAACTACCACAAAAGCCGCCAGAATTGCGAATAAAAGATCATAGTCATAATACACAGACAGCGTCCAGTTCAAGTCAGAAGGGAGTTTACTGACTCCGCTAGCTCCGAGAAAACCAACTACAGCACCACCTGCTGCATACAAGGGAAGACGCAACCGCTTTTTAATGGACGAGGATGATGAATTTTTCATTTTAATCTCCACCTTTCAGTTCAAAGATTTTTTCGACAGGTTCACGAAATACATGTGCTATTTTTAGTGCCAGAACGACCGACGGAGAGTAATCTCCACGCTCAATCAGGGCAATGGTTTGACGGGATGCACCAATGAGTTTGGCCAGTTCTGCTTGGGATAGCCGGTCTCTGGCTCGTAACTCCCGAACGTGATTGTGTAATTCTTCCACTTGCTCACCTCCATGAAATTAATGTACATGATATTTGACTAAATGTAAACTATAATATACAAAATGTTAAAGATAATTTACTTCTAAACGTTGATAATGGACATGAAAAAGAGAGCCTGCTGGGCTCCCTTGGATGATTATTTTGTTGTCGGAAAAGTTGTCGGAAAAGTGAAATCAAGATGCATCTGCACACGGCAGATGTTGATTCTGTTCCTCTGCCTTCCGAAGTAACATTCGGAAAAAGACGAGCGCTCCAAGCCCCATCAGGATATACAGACCAGCCATCGCATAGGAGGGCAGAAAGGCTCCAATGGTTAACCCGAGACTGCCGAGAAGGGCAGCAGCGTTGTAACTCAACCCGTCAGCAGCCATATAGGCAGCACGGTCCGAATCTGGAATCATACCCGCGAGCATGACCTGACGAACAGGGGCGTACATCAATTCTCCAACGGTTAGCAGTATAGCGGATGAGATGAGTAACCAGGCCCAGTTGCTGAAAGCAAGTACGGTGAAACCTGCGGTATAGAGGAGCATACCAACAGTCATGATAGATCGGGACTGGAAGCGACCTATCCATCTGGAGAATGGAATGGCAACCAAGGCGACCATTACGGTGTTGATGACCATGATCAGGCTGAACATATGCAGACCTGAGATATCAGAGCCGAACAGTTGGGCGGTGAATTCATTTTTTAGACGAACAGCGATGTATTTATCCAACTGAAATTCCAGGGAGACTGCAAGTACAGTAGCCGTGAAAAATATCATGAAACGTTTGTCCTGATAGACCGCCCAGTACGTTTTCAGTATGTTCCTCTGGATGGGAGCATCGACATAACCAAGTACGTGTTTATCCATTGTTTCACGAATCATAAAGATCAAAATAAACAGGGTAGCTAGGCTTTCGAGGCATACCAGACTGAACAATAGGAAACGAAATGATTCGAAAAATAGTCCGCCCATCAGTGCGCCAAAGGTTACAGCCACGTTTGTTGTCCAATATTGCAATCCATATACATAATGCCGTTCATGTTCACTGCTCACGTCGACAATCATGGCATTAGCAATCGGCACGGTGATCCCTGAACTTAGACTGCTGAGCAGAAACATGAGACAAGTGACAATGATCGAATCCATCCACGGCGAATTGGCGATGGCCAAACAAAGTAGAGCGATGACCTGGAGACTTTGTGCAATCACCATTAACTTCTTCCGTCCAATTCGATCAGACCAATATCCTGCCCACAATCCCACAATCATGGAAGCTACAATATTTACCGTTAGCAATAACCCCGCCAAACTTGCGCCAATCTGAATACTCAGATAGATCGCCATGAATGGAATGATGGACTTCTGGGTCAGATCGGTGAAAAAATCAGTAATGATACGTATCCTGATGTTAGGGTGCAGATCGGCGTATTTCATAAGTCGTTTTTCTTCCTTCCCACTGGTCATGTTGATGTTACTGAGTATAATGGAGGAAAACCTGAAGAAAAACTGTAGAAGCATCCGGATGGATTTCGTATTTTAGCAGAAGGTAGGGCATATATGGACGTATCAGAACATTACATTCAACTGCGATTAAACTTTCCACATGTACATGATGAACAAGAAGTAAATACAACAGTAGGTGAACTTGCCGATCTATTATGTTGTACCATGCGCAATATGAACCTCATTATGAACAAATTCAAGGAGAACGGGTGGGTCAGATGGAACCCGCAGCGCGGCAGGGGCAAAAAATCGATGCTGGTATTTTGTGTCCCGTTGCTTGAAGTGGCGCGTGAACGATTTGACCATTTCCTGGATGGGAACAGGATGGAGGACGCCTATGAACTTGCCGCCACCTTACCAATTACGATGAGAGAACATCTGATACAGCAAATGCAGCATCAATTTGGTCTGCGTTCGAATAAAGGGGACAGAGGACGAGTGGATACATTGCGGATTCCACGGAATATCCCTTTTAAGACATTGGATCCCACGCAGACGGCCATGTGGGGAGAAGTTTTTATTGTTGCGGAGGTTTTTGATTGTTTGGTTCGCTATAATGCTGAACACCAGGTCTGTGAACCGAGTCTTGCTGTGGCATGGGAGAGTCATTCGGAGGGGAGGGAATGGACTTTTTATCTGCACAAAGGTATACCCTTTCATCATGGCAGGATATTGGATGCAGAGGACGTGAAGTTTACCTTTGATCGCATTATCTCTGACAATAGTAACCCGTGCAGGCCTCTGTTTGGATCTATTGAGCGCATAGAGACGTTGGACGAATTGACTGTACGTTTTGTGTTAAACAAGCCTAACTTCATGTTCCCGGATCTGATGAGCAGTATGTCTGCATCGATCTTGCCGAGAGATGTGGAGATGAATCCGCTCCATCCGATTGGAACAGGACCTTATCGGTTGACACGTCATGATTCCAAGCTGCTTGTGTTGGAAGTATTCCCTTCCTACTTCCGAGGCCGAGCCTATATTGACCGCGTTGAAGTATGGCAACTTCCCCACTCTGGGAGGGTGGAGTCCGTCATCAAGCATAATATATTTCCGGATGCGGAGCCTCGTGCCGTGCAGCATGAGATGCAGGGTGGCATGTATATGACGTTTAATATGCAAAAGGAAGGGCCACAGCATGATGTGAATTTTCGCCGGGCTGTTCAACAGCTATTGAATGCGCAGGAGTTGTCGCAAGCGCTCGGAAGCACGAACACGCAGGCTGCTTATAGTTTGATTCGAGGACGAGTACAGCAACCTTTAAAGGTGGGTTCAAATCAAGGGGAGCCATGGAAACAGCAATCGGAACAACTGGATGGTTCGGTCACACCTGTATCTGAACTTTCCGTGGAGACCTCACTGGCGCGGGCCTCAGCATTCTTGCGTCATAGCTCTTATCAAGGGCAGAGTTTAAGTCTGTGGGTGGAAGAAGGCGAGAAGATGGAGGCAGATATGGTCTGGTTTGCAGAGAGAAGTAAACAGATTGGCCTACATATCAACATTATGCAGGGAGATCCGATCCATGCAGTCTATCAAGATGGGTTCGGGGATTGTGATCTGATCTATACAGGAGAAATCTTCAATGATCATGTCGTGCTGAGTCTCGTGACGATGTACACCTTCCAGAACACGTTATTCCTGATTGCGATGAATGATTACTGGAGACATGAACTGGAACAGGAATGTGGACGAGTGGTGATGATCCAGGAACCAGCGGAGCGGTTGAATAGATTGATTCGGCTAGAGGATCGACTGATTCAGGAGGCATTGCTTCTGCCCACATACAGCTTCAAGGAAGAACACGCCCATCATGATTCGTTGCGAGATTATCGTCTTGCGGGGTATGGTCTGCCTGATCTGCGCAGATTGTGGGTGAAGAGAAGACCTGGTGCCGAAGAAGAGGATGTGAGTTATCCGGTGTATATTCCGTTGTGGTAGGACTATGCAAGCGTAAAAATGCCGTATTAACGGACTTCACCGATTGCTTGTCAAACTAGTCCGCATATATCGAACAAGTCCCTCATAACATGTACTAATCAAGTAGGGGTTCTGCTGCAAGCACAATCCTGAAGTGAAAACATGTGCTAAAGGGGATGATGTCATGCGCCGAATATCATGGATGCTTGCCATGGTATTGGTCTTATCGGCCTTACTTGCCGCCTGCGGGAAGAAGGATGCGGCAGCTGTGGTCAAAGATCTGAACGAAGTCGTAGGAGAGATGGAAAGTTACCAGGGGGCAGGCGTGATGACGCTGCATACCGGAGATACGCCGCAGCAGTACAAGGTCGAGGTATGGCATCAGAAGCCTTCCTATTATCGTATTGCGTTAACGAATGCCAAAAAGGATGTAACACAGATTGTACTGCGTAACGATGAAGGCGTGTTTGTTCTGACGCCGAGCCAGAACAAAAGCTTCCGTTTTCAGAGCAATTGGCCAGATAATCAGGGACAGGTATATCTCTATGAAACATTGATTAGGAGCATTACGGGGGATACAACCCGCCAGTTTGCGGATGAGAAGGAAAGCTATGTATTTGATGTAGCTGCCAATTATAATACACACGCACTTGTCAGACAGAAAATCTGGCTGAACAAAAGCGATTATGCACCTAAACAGGTGGAGGTATCCGACTCCAATGCCAATGTTGTGGTCGATGTGAAGTTTGACTCCTTCAAATTCGGGACTGAATTTGAGAAAGATGCCTTTGACATGCAACGTAACATGACAGCAGCTTCAGAAGAAGGCGGCCAAACAGGAACGGATTCTGGTGTAACTCCTGCGGAGCAAACAGGTGAGGGCGGTAAAGAACCTGCCAATCCTCAGACAGCGCCTGAACCTGATGGAGCCGTTACTGATGGACAGTCGGGTGTAGGTGGTGACACAGAGCAGCAAGGTACAGAGGGTGCTGCAACTGGTCAGGAAGGCGAAGAACCAACACTCGCAGAGCCGGAAGGCGCAGACAGCTTCGGCGTAATTCAGCCGACCTATGCGCCAGAAGGTGTGCAGCTCAAGGATGATCAGATTCTGGAAGAGGCGGGGGACTATTCGGTTATGCTTCGTTATGAAGGAACATATAATTACACGATATTCGAAGCCAGACCACAGGATCGAGCCGTATCGCTTGCTCCATCCAGTGTAGTGGATCTTGGATTCACACTGGGAATGATCAGCGGAGATGCATTGAAGACACTGACATGGATGACAGATGGTATAGAATATCGGATCACCAGTGCCGACCTGCCTCAGAACGAAATGGTACGCATTGCAACATCGATGCAGGAAGAGTCAGGCAAATGATTTTTGAACAAATGAACGAATAGTAGCATAAACATAAGGAATGCTAAGAAGCATCGGAGACCCGTTCTCCGGTGCTTTGCTTTGATGTAAGACAGGTATTCATCTGACGCCGTTTTTCTTACTCGATACACCCAATAATGCAAAATGCGCTTCTACGCAGAGGGAACCGGGTAAATAATCGATATAAGCAGATTTTGCTGGGGTGGGAAAGTGGAATTTAGCCCTGCCAATCTCGCTTATTGGTCTTCTTCTGTGTTCGCATTTGTTCCTCAAACGGCGCACCTTACATCTGTTTTTGAATGCGAAACTTCGGTTCATTTGACAGTCACATGCTGGAGCATTACGATGGAGTCTGACGTGAGCCGGATTAAGATGATTAGAGAAGGTGACTTAACGTGCAAGGACAATATCGGCCGACCCAAGCGGAGATCAATTTGGATCATTTGTGTACTAACGTAGAAGCTTTCCGCGAGGCATTGCCTCAGGGCATGAAATTCCTCGCCTGTGTGAAGGCCAATGCCTATGGACACGGAGCGGTGGAGACGGCTAGGGAACTGGAACGAGTGGGTGTGGATTACTTAAGTGTGGCTTTTCTTGACGAAGCTCTGGAACTGCGACAACATGGGATTACGATTCCAATCTTGGTACTGGGTTATACGCCGCCTGAAGGGATCGCTGTTGCATGGCAACATGATGTGACCGTCACACTGTTCAGCAGGGAAGTGCTTGACGCCATTCGACATCTGGATGCGAGCACATTCGCTAACAAACTGAAGGTTCATATTAAAATCGACAGCGGCATGGGCCGATTAGGTCTGTTGCCTGGCGATGAGGCATTGGCTTTCATTGAGGAAGTAGCTTCGCTCAATCAGGTGATGCTGGAAGGCATGTTTACCCATTTTGCCAGAGCAGATGAAGAAGACAAAACCTATACACTGGAGCAGTATAGACGGTTCCAAAGCGTGGTTCATGCGCTCAGGGATCAGGGATGTTCCATCCCGATTATACATACGGCGAACAGCGCCGCTGCCATTGATACACCGGAATTGTCCTATGACATGGTACGTGTGGGAATAAGCCTGTACGGACTGTATCCTTCGGCTGAAGTGAATCATCAGGTGGTGAAGCTGTCCCCGGTATTGACGCTGAAGACAAAAGCGGTTCTGGTCAAAACACTGCCACCCCATTGGGGGATCAGTTACGGAACCCGTTATTTTACGCAAGGGTACGAACGAATAGCGACACTGCCGCTCGGATATGCAGACGGATTCTCCAGAATGCTGACAGGTAAAGCACAAGTGCTTGTACGCGGCCGCCGCGTCCCTGTCGTCGGTACAATCTGCATGGATCAGTGTATGGTGTCGTTACAATCTTTCGCGGAAGAGGCGGAAGAAATTCAAGTCGGCGAAGAGGTTGTCCTCATCGGTCATCAGTCTGGTGGCGTTATAACCGCAGACGAGGTGGCATCCCAGCTCGGTACGATTGCTTATGAAGTGATCTGCATGATGGCGCACCGCATTCCACGGGTATATACCCGCGGGGGAGCAGTAGTCGCCAGAATCAATCCACTTTTGACATCCTGACAGCTAACTGGACGTCATTACCAATAAACTTTTTTTCAGAACAGAAGGAAAACTGTCGGAGCATCTCGAATTATGTATGACAGTAAGGATTTAATTCCTGAATTGAGATGTTTGGTCTGTACGAATATTGTTCCCCGTGTTTATAATGGAGTACAGCATACTTGATATACTCGGGGCATATATATTCCTTTGTATAAAAGTTCTGGAAAAACGTAATACTGGTTCACAATGGCGAAAGGTTTGTGGGGGTGGAAGAAAGGTGGCCAACTTGCAGAACACCAAGCGGATCATGATCAGTTTACCTGATTATCTTTTGCAGGAAGTGGATGGCATCGTAGCGCTGGAGAATTCCAACCGCAGCGAATTGATTAGGCAGGCTATGAAGCTGTATTTAACGGAGCGTAAGAAACGTTACATCCGTGAAACGATGCAGCGAGGGTACATGGAGATGGCAAAAATTAATCTGACCATGGCATCCGAAGCCTTTCATGCGGAGGAAGATGCGGACAGCACTCTGGACCGCTTAGTTAGCGGGGTGTAGACATTGATCGTAAAACGTGGTGACGTTTTTTTTGCGGATCTTTCTCCCGTTGTCGGTTCCGAGCAAGGTGGAGTCAGGCCGGTTCTGGTGATCCAGAATGATATCGGCAACCGGTTCAGTCCAACTTGTATTGTGGCGGCTATCACCGCCCAAATCCAGAAGGCAAAGCTGCCAACGCATGTGGAAATTGATGCGGCGGCACACGGCTTTGACCGGGACTCGGTTATTTTGCTCGAACAAATACGGACGATTGATAAACAGAGGCTGACTGACAAGATTACCCATCTGGACGAGGAGACCATGAAATTGGTCAACGAAGCCTTACAGATCAGTCTTGGTTTAATCGATTTTTAAGGCAGTAACCAGCGTCTTGTACGCTGCACTGCCGTCCGTTGGCAATGGATGTTCCTGTAAGGGAACACACTGAATTCAGACTGTAACCAAAAGAGCGTATGACATCCTTCGGGCTGTTATGCGCTCTTTTGATTAAAGCTTGATGAAAGCGTAGAACATTGGCGATCTTTTCGCTATAATGAACCTGAGAAACCGTTTACCCGAAAGACCTATATATAGAGGTGGAGGAGACATATGAGCATTTACATCAATCAGGAGAAACTTCAATTTCATTTACAGACCCGTGAGGCCAGTTACGTATTTCAGGTACTGCCTTCAGGATATTTGGTGCATTTGTATTATGGCAAAAAATTACGCGACACCGATCTGAGCTGGTTGCATGTTCGGACAGAACGAGCGTCCTTTAGCCCTAACCCGGTGCCAGAGGATCGTTCGATCTCATTTGATACATTGGCAGTGGAACTCCCCGTGTATGGCACGAGTGATTTCCGTAATCCTGCAATCCAATTGGAACTTGAGAATGGCTCGACGGTTTCGGAGTTTACGTATACAGGCCATCGATTGGTCAAAGGAAAGACAGCGCTTACTGGTTTGCCAGCAACGTATGTTGAATCCGATGAAGAAGCAGAGACGCTGGTTATTGAGTTGGAAGACCGCGTTGCAGGCATCAAAATCGAGCTTTCTTATACAGCCTTTACGGCATTTAATGCAATTACACGCTCCATGCGTATCGTTAATGAGAGCGCTACCGCTGTGAATGTGGTGCGTGCGCTCAGTTCTTCTGTTGATTTCCCGCATGCGGATTATGAATTGTTGCAATTGTCAGGAGCTTGGACACGGGAACGTGATATCGTGCGCAGACCGCTTGCGTCAGGCCTGCAAGGCATCGAGAGTCGTCGCGGTTCAAGCAGTCATCAGCAAAATCCATTTATTGCGCTGATGACACCAGGTACGGACGAAGATCAGGGTGAAGTCTACGGATTCAGTCTCGTCTACAGCGGCAGCTTCACCGCACAGGCTGAAGTGGATCAGTTCCACACCACCCGTGTATCGCTTGGGATCAACCCGTTCGAGTTCAGCTGGAAGCTGGAGCCACAGGAAGCTTTCCAAACACCGGAGACCGTTATGGTGTATTCGGCTGCAGGGTTGGACGGCATGTCACAGTCCTACCACGAATTGTATCGGGAGCGTCTGGCACGTGGCAAATTCCGTAATGCGGAGCGCCCGGTATTGGTTAATAACTGGGAAGCGACTTACTTTGGTTTTAATGCGGACAAGATTGAACAGATTGCTCGCGCTGGACAGAAGCTGGGTATTGAGCTGTTTGTCTTGGATGATGGTTGGTTTGGACACCGGGACAGTGACAACTCCTCGCTGGGTGACTGGATTGTCGATAAAAACAAATTGCCACAGGGACTGGATGATCTGGCTAACCGCGTAACAGGCCTGGACATGCAGTTCGGATTGTGGTTTGAGCCTGAGATGATCTCACCAGACAGTGAGCTGTACCGTGCGCACCCAGACTGGTGTCTGCATGTGCCTGATCGTCGCCGGACAGAGGGACGTCAACAACTGGTACTCGACTTCTCTCGTCAGGATGTACGTGATGAGATTGTACGCATGTTGACAGACGTACTTGGTTCTGCACCAATCACTTATGTGAAATGGGACATGAACCGGAATATGACGGAAGTGGGTTCCGCATTGCTTCCGGCAGACAGACAGCGTGAGACTGCGCATCGTTACATGTTGGGGTTGTATGACGTCATGGAACGAATCACTTCGGCGTTCCCGAACATTCTGTTCGAGAGTTGTTCAGGTGGTGGTGGCCGCTTCGATCCAGGTATGCTGTATTACATGCCACAGACGTGGACAAGTGATAACACCGATGCGATCTCCCGCCTGCGGATTCAATACGGTACGAGTCTTGTGTATCCGGTAAGTTCGATGGGGTCGCATATCTCAGCGGTACCGAATCATCAGGTCAACCGGATCACTTCTCTAGAGATTCGGGGACATGTGGCGATGTCGGGCAACTTCGGGTATGAGCTGGACCTGACGAAATTCACGGAGGAAGAGAATGACATCGTGAAAGCCCAGGTTGAGCTGTACAAGGAGATTCGTGGAACGGTTCAATATGGAACATTCCGTCGCTTGCTCAGCCCGTTTGAAGGCAATGAGACAGCTTGGATGTTTATTGCACCAGACGGAAGCGAAGCTGTTGTATTCTACTTCCGTGTGCTCTCAGAGCCTAATGCGCCACTTCAGCGCCTGAAGCTGAAAGGATTGGACCCGAATGCGGATTACCGTCTGAAAGGCGGATCAGAGACCTTTACCGGCGATGCTCTCATGTATGGCGGTATTTCGGTAGGCAGCACATCAGGTGACTATCTGAGCGAGATGTTCCGGTTCGAGCGCGTCTAGATAAGTGAACTGCATTTTATTTACACGGATACTACGATGACAGAACAACCTTCCAATCGCTGTTATCCCCGGATTTTCCCTTTTCTCAAAGGGAAAATCCGGGGATAGCGTATGCTTCCGATGTAGCTTTCTTTCAGAAAGCTTTTAGGCGAGTGTATGCTTTCGAAGTAGCTTTCTTACAGAAAGCTTTTAGCTTCGCTTTTTCAGGTTTTTTCTGTCCTCTCCGTTATCGTGTAAATGAGCAGTTTCACTTATTAGATTGCTATTTTATTTAGAGTTTTAAAAAAAGGAAAGACCGAGGAGCGTCGTGATGACGATTTTCGGTCTTTTTTTGACGTAATGGGGAAGGCTGGAGGATGACATCATTCTGTCAGAACTTGTATGCTTGCGGATTGATGGAAATCTGGACGTGATTCTGTGATAATATAGGGTAGAGTGGAAGAAACAAATGGTTCAACTATACTGTAATTACAGCAGCAAAGCTGCCCTGAAATGATTGTAACGAACGATTCAGGAAGGAAAGAGGGATTTATTTTGTCTGAACAGGAAACGGTTCTGGAACCCAATGAAGAAACAATAAAGGCAGAACGCCATGAACGAATCATCAAACAGGTAGCCAAGGAACTGTCACTGTCCTTGAAGCAGGTCCGTACAACGTCGGAGCTTCTGGACGAAGGCAATACGATTCCATTTATCGCCCGCTACCGTAAAGAAATGACTGGAGAGCTGGATGAGAACCAGCTGCGATCGATTGAAGAACGCATTGTTTATCTGCGCAATCTTGAGGATCGCAAATTGGAAGTCATCCGTATTATAGAGGAACAGGGCAAACTGACCGGAGAACTGAAGCAATCCATAACCCAAGCGGTGAAGCTGCAGGAAGTGGAAGATCTGTATCGACCTTACCGTCAGAAGCGGAAAACGCGTGCCAGCGTGGCAAAAGAAAAAGGTCTTGAACCCCTTGCTGTATGGATCTGGGGTCAACCGAAACAAGGAGATGCACTCCAGGAAGCTGCGAAATATATCAATGCTGAACTGGGTGTAGAAGATGCGGAGTCGGCGCTTCAGGGAGCCAAAGACATTCTCGCGGAGAATATCGCAGATGATGCTGCCATTCGTGCCTGGATTCGTCGGTATACCTTGGATCACGGGATGTTGACTTCAGAAGCGAAGGATGCTCAAGAGGAGTCCGTGTACGAAAATTATTATGATTACCGCGAATTAGCCAAAAAGATGCCTCCACACCGGATTCTCGCGATTAATCGCGGGGAACGTGAGAATATTCTGAAAGTTGGCCTGGACGTACAGGCAGAACCGGCCCATCGTCATATGGAAGGACAGATCATTCGAGGTGCTTCTGCCGTGCAGGATATCCTGCGTGATGTGATTGAAGATGCATACAAGCGGCTTATTGCGCCTTCCATCGAGCGTGAAGTTCGTGGAGAACTGACTGAAAAAGGTGAAAATCAGGCCATCTCGGTATTCTCGGCCAATCTGCGTAATCTGTTGCTTCAACCGCCAATTCATGGCAAACGTGTCCTCGGTGTAGATCCGGCTTATCGCACGGGCTGTAAACTGGCTGTTGTAGATGATACGGGCAAGCTGTTGGAAGTGGCTGTGACCTATCCAACGCCACCACACAACAAGAAACGTGAAGCTGCGGAAGTATTCCATCGCATGATCAAGCAATATGATATCGGACTGATCGTCATTGGTAATGGTACCGGATCACGTGAGACGGAGCAGTTTGTTGCCGAGATCATTCAGGAGAACGGTGATGAAAGTCTTGTGTATCTGATTGTTAACGAAGCAGGGGCGAGTGTGTATTCTGCATCCAAGCTGGCCCAGGAAGAGTTCCCGGATCTGGATGTTGCGGAGCGCAGTGCAGCTTCCATTGCTCGCCGGGTACAAGACCCGCTGGCGGAGTTGGTTAAGATTGATCCAAAAGCCATTGGTGTGGGTCAATATCAGCATGACGTTTCCCAGAAGGTTCTGGAAGAAAGCCTGAAGGCTGTTGTCGAATCCGCAGTTAACCATGTGGGTGTGGACGTAAATACGGCATCACCTTCATTGCTGTCATATGTTGCCGGAGTTAACGCTACGATTGCCAAAAACATCGTGAAATACCGTGAAGAGAATGGCCGGTTTACGAACCGCCGTCAGCTTCAGAAGGTGCCACGTCTGGGTGCCAAAACCTATGAGCAGTGCGTAGGCTTCATGCGTATTGGTGAGGGCGAGAACCCGCTGGACCGTACACCGATTCACCCTGAGTCTTACAAGGTAGTGGATCAGCTGTTCAAGGAGCTTCAGGTTGCACTGGACAAGCTGGGCAGCAAGGAACTGTCGGTATTACTGTCAGAGCAACAGCCAGAACAATTGGCCGTGAAACTGGACGTAGGTGTGCCTACATTGCGTGACATTCTGGACAGCTTGCAGCGTCCGGGGCGTGATCCGCGTGAAGAAATGCCGTTGCCAATCTTCCGTACAGATGTATTAAAAATTGAGGACCTGGTGGAAGGCATGGAGTTGCAAGGTACGGTTCGGAACGTTATTGATTTTGGTGCCTTTGTTGATATTGGAATTAAGAGTGATGGGCTTGTCCATATCTCACAGCTCAGCAACGGATATGTTAAACATCCGATGGACGTTGTGTCTGTCGGGGATAATGTAACGGTCTGGGTTATGAGTGTGGATACCAAAAAAGACCGTGTCGGCCTGACGATGAAGAAGCCTGCTTCTGCGCAACAGTCTTCTTAAATAGTAGGATTGGAGAACAGCCTTCCCTAACCAGGAAGGCTGTTTGTTGTCGACAGTAATAGTGCCGTTATCCGTTCTAATTCCTCTAGTAAGGACGGTGGGCAATATGTGCATTTTCTTAAAGTGCGTGTTCAAAAGGGCATCTTTCGTAATCCAAAGCAGACTTTTATGAACAACCTCTTAAAGTTCGTTCTCCGCGCTGCGTGGTGTGCCATTTGCTGGTTTGTTACGATAAAAGAACCAGCATTCGTTCAGCAACTTGATTTGCCGGCTGTCCTTTTTGTGAAATGCACGCATCAGTTGATTGCAAAGCCATTGAGGCAAGGGTATCTCCTCCTCTTGCATAATTCATCTGTACGTTAGCATATGTGGCAATAGCCTGGACTGTGCGGGATAAGTGGAGGCCTCCGACAAATCAATGTCTCGTTGACTCAAAAAAAGCACAAATCCCAATTTAGGGAGATGTGCTTTTCGTTCTCATCATTATAAAATGATAACTGCGGTGAATTAGAGAGCTTCCATCTCTTCTTCATACCATTGTTCCAATTGGGCCTGAAGAGCCCGGATTTCGGTAAGCAGAGAAATCAAAGGATAATGGCTTTCACGTAGTGCTGCAAAAGATTCTTCAAGCGCATTGATATAATCAAGGCCGCCGATGATAGTAAGATTTTCGTTTAGGAGATCGAGGCTGTCACATTCGGCGATCGCCCAAGGCAGGACAGGGACATCTGCTGCCGTGAGTTTATCAATTTCCTTGTGTAGGCGCAGATTGAGCGCACTGAGTTGATAGGCGTAATCTGCCGGCATTTCCACAAACTGCAAGTGTTGTTCCTGCTGCAGGATGATATAGCGCATTGTAGGCATAACGAGTAATAATCTCCCCTCATACATTCTACTTGACAGTGTAGCCTACGAAACGGTTAAAATTCAAGTATTATGCCGGAAAAACAAATGCTCCGAGGGGGTGCAAGGAGAAGATACCGATGGAAAATGAGGAATTGCAACAATGGATTGAACAGGTATCACTGGATCATTTCGGAGTACCGTTCACCCATGAAGCGTTGTTTAACAGTCGCCTGACCACGACGGGTGGGCGTTACATGCTCAAAAGTCACCGGATTGAAATCAATCCGCATCAACTCGAAGCCTATGGGCGAGATGAGGTTGAAAAAATCATCAAGCATGAGCTGTGTCACTATCATCTGCATATTCGTGGGCGCGGTTATCAGCATCGTGATCCGGAATTCAAGGCTTTATTACAGAAGGTAGGTGGTTCGCGTTACTGCCAATCCCTTCCTGACGGTAAAGGCAGAAAGCCGCTGCCCTATCGTTATAAGCTGGTGTGCAAGAGCTGTGGTACGGAATATTTGCGTAAGCGGAAAATAGATCCGAAGCGTTACCGTTGTGGTCGTTGCGCGGGAAAACTGGGGCTTCAGAATATCTGATGTGAGTATCGTTCAATGTATTAAAGAAAGTGATGGAAGGCATGTTGACTTGGATTATTAATCATGATAGATTAATCTTATTCAAGTTAATTTTCCCTGATAGCTCAGTTGGTAGAGCACTCGACTGTTAATCGAGTTGTCACAGGTTCGAGCCCTGTTCGGGGAGCCATTTCTTGGAGAGATACCCAAGTGGCTATAAGGGGACCCTCTGCTAAGGGGTTAGACTGCGTAAGCGGTGCGAGGGTTCGAATCCCTCTCTCTCCGTTCTGAATTAAACTTCTCTCCAAAGGGATGAGAACCCTAAAGGTTCGTCGGAGCATAAGCTTCGTTAGCAATACTCCGCAGTCTCGAACGAAGTGAGAGTAACCCTCTCTCTCCGTTCCGATTGACAAAAAATCCTCTTCACATTAGATCGGTTAACGGTCAGTGTGAAGGGGATTTTTTGCGTTTACTGATCTTTGGTTATCCCTCGTGTACGCTTCTGCTTAAAGTGAAATGTTCAACACCTCGTATAAACCTTTCTTGCCTGCTTCCGTTACTTCGACAGAGCGACTTCCTGTTTTTTGACGAATCCAGTCCAGTTCCGATAATCGATGTCTGAGTTGTTCCCCAAGCATGCCTGAGAGATGATGACGGCGTTCGCTCCAATCCAGACATTTGCGAGCGATGGCACGGCGTGATCCTGGCTTCATCTGAAGTTTAATTCCAAACGTAGTGAACCACTGTATTCCTTTCTCTGTAACTTGATAATCCTTGCTGTGTGCCTCTTCGGGCTCTGAAAGATACCCCTTCTGTATTAAGGCTTCACAGAGCGAGATTCCCAATTTCCCGGCCAGATGACCATAACAGGTCCGTGCATGACTCAGTTGTTGAAGCTGATTGGATTGTTTGAGAGAACGGATCTGTACAGGCGGGGCAATACTGGCCATCGTTTCAATCAGATTAGCAATTTCCTTGTTTGCAAGACGGTAGTATCGGTGACGGCCTTGCTGTTCAACTTCCAATAATCCTCCTTCTACGAGTTTGGCGAGATGACTGCTTGCCGTCTGGGGCGTGACGCCTGCCATATGAGCAAGCTCTCCTGCGGGCAAAGCCCGACCATCCAGTAAGGATGACAGAAAAATGGAGCGACTTGGATCAGCGATTAACGACGCAATAACAGTAATATTCGGATATACATTCATACTTCGATCATATCTGAACTATTACTGTATTACAATTCTGTTGTATCGTCCCATACGGGTCAGATGGAGCTTATAAACGAATGGATTGGAACAGGAGAGGTACAAGATGAACAAGATAATGAAAACGGACGCTGCTACTGAGCAGTTGAACAAAATTTCCGCAGTGGTACGACATGAAACGATTAATCCCAGTATTTTATATTATGGTACGCCTGTATTGCTGCTAAGTACATTAAATGAGGATGGGTCAACCAACTTGTCTCCACTGTCCTCATCTTGGGCGCTGGGGGACTGTCTCGTTCTCGGCCTAGGTACACAGGGCAAAGCCTATGAGAATCTGAGTCGACATCCGGAGTGTGTGATTAATTTACCAGATGCGACCATGTGGAGAAAGGTTGAGGTATTGGGTCGTTATACGGGAGTTAACCCGGTTCCTGAGGAGAAAAGGCAGATGGGCTATGAATACTGTCATGATAAATTCACTGTAGCTGGACTGACATCCGAATGCTCGGTTCAGGTGGTTCCAGATAAAATAGTTGAATGTCCACTCCAGATTGAAGCGGCTGTACAACACATACGTATTCCCGAACATACACCGTTCATGGCGATTGTCGAAGTGAAAGCGTTGAAGGTGCATGCGCACACAAGGCTAATCTCTGGACCGAACAAGATTAATCCAGAGGAATGGCATCCGCTGATATATAATTTCAGACATTATTTCGGATTGGGCAAGAGACAAGGGGGAAATTTCCGGGCAGAGAATTAACGTGAGTTGAGGCTTTTTATTATATAAGTTGAATTAATCATTTACACGATAACGGAGAGGCAGAAAAAACCTGAAAAAGCGAAGCTAAAAGCTTTCTGTAAGAAAGCTACTTCGAAAGCATACACTCGCCTAAAAGCTTTCTGGAAGAAAGCTACATCGGAAGCATACGCTATCCCCGGATTTTCCCCTCTAGGAAAAGGAATGGAAAAAATCTGGGGATAACAGCGATTGGAAGGTTGTTCTGTCATCGTAGTGCTAGTGTAAATAATCTTTAGTTCAACTTATGTAGTCAGGGAAAGATTGGGTAATAGTAAAGATAGACTAATGTAAGCATATACATAATGAAAGAGGTGATGTGCATGGAAGTGGAATATTTGATGCGTGTACTCATAGCTGGAATATGTGGTGTGCTGATCGGATATGAGCGCAAGAATCGAATGAAAGAGGCAGGAATTCGTACTCATTTTGTGGTTGCTGTCGGTGCAGCCCTGATGATGATTGTGTCGAAGTATGGATTTCAAGATCAGGCTGGCTGGGCCAATCTGTCTCTTGACCCTTCAAGGATTGCTGCACAAGTTGTTAGTGGAGTGGGGTTCATTGGAGCAGGGATGATCTTCACACAACGGCATACGGTCAGGGGATTGACCACAGCGGCTGGGATATGGGCTACGGCAGGCATGGGACTTGCTGTGGGTTCAGGTCTGTATTGGACGGGTGCAGGCGTGACACTGCTTATTGTCGTGGCACAGATGTTACTGCATAGACCCACACGCTGGCTGGTATCCGCCCGAACAGAGACTTTAACCATCCATCTGCAAAATGAGGGAGAGGCCCTGAAGACTGTTTTGGCACTGCTGGGACAGGAGAAGATCTCGGTCATCGGATTTAAGACTGAACAGCAAACAAGCGCAGACTCCGTGGAAGAGACTGGGCTTGAGTTCACGTTGCAACTACCGGGTTCATACCGGGGCGAGCAACTGATTATTTTGTTACAGGACGTGCCTCACGTTCGATCTGCGGAGTTGAAATGAAACGAAGAGAAGCTGCATGGATCAACAGGCGACCATGCAGCTTCAGTATTTAATTCCGGTGCGGGATTACTGCCCTTCTCCAACAATCGTTTCCGGACGGGATACCGGTCTACCTTCAAGCAGGCACTCGATGGCATGGGCAACACCGTGCTCCACATTGGTCAGCGTTATGGCTTTGGCTAATGCCTGGATTTCGGGTTCGCCATTACCCATGGCGATGCCGAGTCCTGCCATTTTTAACATGGAGACATCGTTGAAGTTATCACCGATCGCTACTGTATCTTCCATGGAGATGTTCAGGTGAGCCGCCAGTTTGGTGAGGGCATTACCTTTGGATACGTCCGGGTGCTGCATTTCGAAGTTGTGCTCAAAGGATACAACCATAGCGACATCGGAACGGGAAGCGAAGTGTTCTCGTCCTGTCTTTACTTTGTCCGGATTCATGGAGAAGGCCATAATATTATAGATGTAGGCTTCTGCCGGAATTTCGAGGTGACTGTTTACGCGGTGGTAGTCTTTTTTGTCATAGTGTTTCTTGATGGAGCGAATCATGCGTGCAATGTCCTCACCAGGGTTTGAACCAAGAACACGTTCCATCTCGGCGAGCAAGGTCTCATGACTGCTACGCGGGGCATAGATGCCTTGTTGCGTTGAAGCCTCATAATAGACATCATGATCTTCCAGCCACTGCATGACGGAAGCTGCTGTGTCACGCTCGAGCGGAAGATGGAATAAACGTTCACCGTCTGCATCATGAATTGTCGCTCCGTTGGAGCCGATAATCGGGGTTTTGATTCCGCCTTCGCGGCTGATTGTCACAACATCGGAATAGACGCGTCCTGTTGCAATGGTAACTTTCATACCGGATTGCTGGGCCTTATGGATAGCTGCGGCATTCTCCGGGCTAATCTGGCTATCTATGTTCAACAAAGTTCCATCTAAATCTGTGGCAAATAATTTCATATATTTACAACTCCTTATCATCTGTAGGTTCAGGAATGAGAATCTCAACCTGTTGTTCGGCTAGAAAAACAAGCCATTCTTTGGTTGGCCATTGGTCCGTAATCAATACATCCACCAATGACCAGTCGGCAAAACGATAACCATAACGTCTATCAAATTTGGATTGATCTGCAAGAACAATGACTTTCTTGGCAGCTTTCATCATTTGGTGTTTAATTTTACCTTCCTCTTCGGAAGCACTGAAGCCGTCCATGGTGATACCGCCAATTCCGATAAAGGCTTTATCTACATAATAGTGGGAGAGTGTCTCGATCACAGAGGTACCATAGACATAGCGTTGTTCCTTATCCACTTTGCCACCGAGCAAACGAATCTGGACAGCCGTGTGATTGGAGAGAAGATCAGCGGAATGAATCGAATTGGTAATGACGGTACAGGATTTGCCGTCTAAGTTCTCGGCACAGGCCTGCACGGTCGTGGAAGAATCCAGAATAATGATCTCGCCTTGTCTTACAATAGCGGCCGCGAGTTTGCCAATGGCTCTTTTTTCCTCAGATACATCGAGTAAACGGTCTTTGTAGGATCTGAACTTTTGCGGAGGAGGGGGGAGAATTGCACCGCCACGTGTTCGGATAATGGCATCCTGTTCCTCAAGCTTGATCAGATCCCTGCGAGCAGTATCTCGTGATACATCAAACAAAGTGACAATATCATCAGCTGAGATGCGATTGTGTTTGTGAAGATGTTCAACAATGAGCTGCATTCGTTCTTCTTGAAACAAACATGTCACCTCCAAGGGTATGGATGACCGTACTTATACTGATACTTTAATTATAAGTTTTCTTAATGTGATTTGCAATGTTATAAGTGAACGTAAGTTTTTGTAAGTGTTTTGATGGATGGTTTACATTGTTCCTGTACGGGGATGACACTGGCATGAATGGGGAGGTGGCTAATAAAGGGGCTCTAAAGAGCAGTATACAATGGACAAAAAGGCTTGAAAAATAAATTTTAAAAAAAGTATTGCAAGTTCAAATTGCCCTGTGGTATACTCATTCTTGTCGCCAAGAAAGACAACTTGTTATTAAGGCCCGTTGGTCAAGGGGTTAAGACACCTCCCTTTCACGGAGGTAACAGGGGTTCGAATCCCCTACGGGTCATATCTTCACCACCTCATGAGATCTACATTTTCGATGAGTAATCCTCAAAGTCATTGCTCTTATAGACAAGAATGAAGCATGGCACATCCGGTGAAGTTTACAGCAAGAGCCATTAGCTCAGTTGGTAGAGCACCTGACTTTTAATCAGGGTGTCGAAGGTTCGAGCCCTTCATGGCTCACCATTTTTACAATTGAATATGCGGTCGTGGTGGAATGGCAGACACGCTATCTTGAGGGGGTAGTGGGTGTATACCCGTGGAGGTTCGAGTCCTCTCGACCGCATCACAGCAACAATATAAGATAGACTTCTATGATCATTCATGGGAGTCTATCTTTGTGTTATACGATATACCTCATCCTGTTCCGGGCATATAAAGGCTGAGCATTCAGGAATAATGTGGTATAATTCAAGCAGATGAGTTGATTATTACGGTTGGAAGGCGGTTCTTGTATGCAGTCGATCTATGAGCGAATTGAACACCTGATTGCCGAACGAGGAATGACCAAGAAGGCTTTCTGCCAACAGCTGAAGATTAGCACAGGCAATCTGGGTGATTGGAAACGTGGCAAGTCTATTCCGAGTACGAATAAACTAATTGAGATTGCTTCGTTTTTTGATGTGAGCCTCGACTGGCTCATGATTGGACGTCCATCGAAGGAAGCGATGGTTCGGGAAAAACGGGAGGATTATTTTTTTGACGTTTTGCGGCAATTGAATTGCCAAGAAAGTGAATTATCGACTGTGGAACAGTCTTTTATCAGCGAATATATTGAGTTCACCCGTTACCGCAAATCGAAGGAAAGTAAGGATGCAGGCGACTATCGCTACAAACCTGAGAACAAATCAGAGAACGATTCTGAGGAAAACGAAGCGTAAGTGATATGAGCAGCATCCATAGACTGAATGTACAAAAACCTCTGGACTAATCCGAACACACTCGGAGACAGTTCAGAGGTTTTTTTGTATTAACGATGCATGCTTCATGCCCTTATTTGCGAAAGACAAGAGTTTCTTTGCCCAGCAGATGGGGGCGGAGTGTGTTCCAGATATGAAGACACTGCTCCTGAAGCTCCCAAGCTGCCATGCCAAGGAGTCGAACGCCGATGCCTCCGGTTGCCAGCAAACTTGCACCTGCGAGCATTCGTCCATCGGGTGGCAGCACGGATCGGACTCGCTCCAACTCCGCAGTACCGAGCCCTGGGGCGATCATCCATAACGCAGCAGTATGTGTGTAGTGAAGGAGAGACGCTGATTGTTTGGGGTCATCGGTATCCGGTTCGAGTCCGAATCGATCCCAGACAGCCAGTTGCTCTCCTTGCCATATCTCCGTCAAGCTGCGGTAGCGTTCGAACTGGAACGCTTCTCCCCGATGAATCCGTCCGGCAGACCAGATATCTGCATAGGCAAGAATGGCCTGTTCTTCCAGCTCAAAGGTTACAGCGAGTGAAGAAGAACTTCCCTTGAAGGGAATGACGCATTCCGGGAAGTATTCCAGCGTGGCTCCTTTTCCCAACAGAAAGTGATGATTAACGGATGAGGGAAGGGAAGGTGTAGGATGAAGCCTGGTCGCTGATGTACTGCTCAGCATGACATGCGTGCCTTCACCTAATTCCCACTCGGAATGATAATGATCCCCGTTAAGGACTCCGGGAGAGACGTCTGACGTGTACACACATAATTCGCTTCCGCCTCCGGCAGGTCGAAAGGATCGGCTAAACCGGAGCGGTGCGCTGTAATAACGATCAGTCATGACCGTCCGGTCACCTTGAAAGGCAAAGGTGGCCCGAAGCTCGCTGCGGCGTGTGACGGGCGCACCTGCACTTTCATTCCGATTCATCTCTGTCCCCTTGGGGACAGAAGATGAATTAATGCGAGTGAGTGCCATGTTCATGGCTGTGTGAATGCAGATGTGCAGCGGAAGCATCGTCATCCATATACTGATGTTCAAGCCAGTGGACAATCTCGGATACACCTTCACCGCTCATTAGATTGGACATGACATAAGGACGGCCTTCGCGTACCCGCTCGGTATCATTTTTCATAACTTCCAGGCTTGCTCCAACGTAAGGAGCGAGGTCGGTTTTGTTGATTAACAGCAGATCTGAACGTGTGATGCCGGGACCGCCTTTGCGAGGAAGTTTCTCCCCTTGGGCAACGTCGATAATGTAGATGAACACATCGGCCAGTTCCGGACTGAATGCAGCAGAGAGATTGTCGCCGCCGCTCTCGATGAAGATCAGTTGCAGATCCGGGAAACGTTCAATTAACTCATCAACCGCTTCAAAATTCATGGAGGCGTCCTCACGAATAGCGGTATGCGGGCATCCGCCTGTCTCTACGCCGATAATACGCTCTGGTGCCAATGCATTCTGACGCAGCAAAATCTCGGCATCTTCCTTGGTATAAATGTCATTGGTGATGACAGCAAGGCTATAACGTGTACGCAGTGCCTTGGAAAGCTTCTCCACAAGGGCTGTTTTACCTGAACCTACCGGTCCGCCAATTCCAATTCTCATCGGACGACTCCGATCAAATGCCTTACGTTCCCACTCCGGATGATGCGTATGATTAGCTCCTCCACACATAACAATTCCTCCTTGGTTATATAAAAGTTGATGTTAAGACATAAACAGCCGCGCGGGTAAGGTCTCATGCCGCATGGCGTAGATTTCCTGGGCGATTCCGAAGCTGTGCATATCTTCCGGGTCATTGTCCCGCATGAGAGCCCATTCCGCTTCGATATCATCAAGCAGTTTCTGAATCAACATCTGTGCTTCGGTTTGTCCGATGGGCAGCAGGCGAAGTGCGCTGTTCACATAAGCGTTCACCGAGGTATACAGATGCCCGGTAACGGCTTCATCCAATTCAATCTCCAATTGATAGTTGATATAACCGTGAATGGTCGTGATGCCGCAATACGCGCCGTATTCCCGGATGGCCTCATCAATCAGGGAAAAGTCCATCCATGGATAGAGTGAGCGGGCCAGCTTGAGCAGTCGCTTTCCCATTTTGTGGCCGCTTTCCCTGAGTTCCCGAGGGGAGCGCTGGGCGTGGACACGTTTATCATACAGGGCAAGTAGAGCGGCATCTTGCTGTTTTATCGCCAGATAGACGCCTTTGATGGCAAGACCATCTAGTCGTACAAGACTGGAATGAAGCTGGCTACGAATAAACTGTTCAAGCTGCGCGGTATTTTGCACGGTGCCATCATGCGTGTAAGCTTCCAGACCGAAGGAATGGGAGAAACCACCGATGGGCAGGGCTGAATCCAGCAGCTGAACATAACGGAGTAGCTTTGTGCCACTCTTCATTATGAGTGCCCCCTTATCAGCTATTCCGTATTCCTATCAAAACATAAAGTACCGCTGTGCCATAGGCAACTCGTCTGCGGGTTCACAGGTGAGAAGCTCGCCGTCGGCGCGTACCTCATAGGTCTCGGGATCGACTTCAATGACAGGGGTGACGTCGTTGTGAATCATGTCTTTTTTGCTGACCGAGCGGCAGCCTTTGACGGGTTCAACCCGCTTTTTCAGGCCCAATGACTCTTTGATCCCCGCATCTGCTGCGGCTTGGGAGACAAAGGTGATCGATCCGCTGGCAATGGCGCTACCATAAGCTCCGAACATGGGTCTGCCAAATACGGGCTGAGGTGTCGGGATGGACGCATTAGGATCACCCATCTGGGCAAATGTAATCATGCCACCCTTGATGACAATCTCGGGTTTAACTCCGAAGTAAGCTGGTTTCCAGATGATTAGATCTGCCAGCTTTCCAACTTCCACCGAACCGACGAGGTGTCCGATTCCGTGTGCGATAGCTGGATTGATGGTGTACTTGGCGACATATCGCTTGATCCGATCGTTATCGGAGGGGGAATCCAGGTTGAGTTCAAGTTTGCCGCGCTGTTTTTTCATTTTGTCGGCTGTCTGCCAAGTGCGGATAATGACTTCACCCACTCGGCCCATGGCCTGTGAATCGGAACTGATGATGCTGAACACGCCAAGATCATGCAAAATGTCTTCGGCTGCGATTGTTTCGGGACGAATCCGCGAATCAGCGAAAGCCACATCTTCCGGGATGGAAGGGTCCAGGTGATGACACACCATCAACATATCGAGATGCTCTTCTACAGTGTTGCGTGTGTACGGTCGTGTTGGGTTGGTTGATGAGGGGATAACGTAGGACTCCCCAGCGGCCCGAATAATATCCGGTGCGTGTCCGCCACCAGCGCCTTCCGTATGGTACGTGTGGATCGTCCGGCCGTTGATTGCGGCCAGGGTATTTTCGAGAAATCCGGTTTCGTTCAGGGTATCGGTATGGATAGCGACTTGAACATCATGTTCACCCGCGGCAGTCAGGCAGGCATCGATAGCGCTCGGGGTAGTTCCCCAATCCTCATGCAGCTTCAGACCGATGACACCCGCTTCAATCTGTTCGATTAAAGGTGCGGTGCTGGAGCTGTTGCCTTTGCCGAGGTAACCGATGTTCATGGGAAAAGCTTCTGCGGACTCCAGCATCCGGTGAATGTGCCAGGCCCCTGGTGTGCAGGTGGTGGCTTTGGTTCCTGTTGCTGGTCCTGTTCCGCCGCCAATCATGGTCGTGACCCCGGAGGATAATGCAGTCTGAATCTGCTGTGGACAGATGAAATGAATATGGGTATCAATGCCGCCAGCGGTTACAATCATGCCTTCACCGGCGATGATTTCGGTGGAAGCACCGATGACCAGTGCGGGATGAACACCATCCATTGTATCCGGGTTACCGGATTTGCCAATGGCGCAGATGTGACCATCTCGAATGCCGATATCCGCTTTTACAATGCCCCAATGATCGATAATGATAGCGTTAGTGATGACAGTATCAGGGGTGCCGTCGCTACGCAGAGCTGTAGTAGACTGGCCCATCCCGTCGCGGATAACCTTGCCGCCCCCAAACTTGCTCTCATCTCCATATACGGCATAATCATGTTCAATCTCTGCCCATAGTTCGGTATCCGCAAGTCTTACGGCATCGCCGGTTGTTGGTCCAAACATGGACGCGTATTGTTCACGGCTCATTCGTTTCATGAAGGTTCACCTCCATCTTGTATGGGAGGGGAGAACGTCTTCAGGAATGCCTCCAGTTTCACTGGATCGGGGGCTTGATCCGCAGAGCCTTCGGTTAATCCGTTGAACCCGTGAATCTGGCGTTTGCCGCCAAAGGTCGTGAGTTCAACAGGTTTCTCTTCACCGGGTTCGAAGCGAACTGCGGTGCCTGCCGGAATGTGTAGGCGATGTCCAAAAGCTGACGTGCGATCAAAGTCCAGTGCTGCATTAACTTCATAGAAGTGAACGTGAGAGCCGACTTGGACGGGGCGGTCGCCGCGGTTAAGGACAAGGAGGCGTATGGTTAAACGATCCGGATGACAGATGATGTCGTCATCTGGCTTCAAACGGTATTCACCAGGAATCATGGTTTCTCCTGCCTTTCTCAGCGTATAGGTTCATGTACGGTAACCAGTTTTGTACCGTCAGGAAATGTGGCTTCTACCTGTACTTCAGGAATCATATCGGGAACACCATCCATACAGTCTTCGCGTGTCAGGATGGTGCCTCCGTATCTCATTAATTCGGCAACACTCATTCCATCCCGTGCTCGTTCCATCAGTTCGGAGGTCAACAAGGCGATGGCTTCGGGAACATTCAACTTGAGTCCGCGTGCTCTTCGTTCACGGGCGAGGTTAGCGGCCACGGTAATCAGGAGTTTTTCCTTTTCCTGCTCAGTCCAGTGCAAGGTAATCCGACCTTTCGCTTATAATGTCTGATATGTTCATGGATCATATTGTATGTTAAATATACTCACACAGGGTGAATCCTTTGTCAATAAGCTTCGAGACATATTAGCAGTATGCATGAAACGAGTAGGCATGAAATAAAATTATGTAAGCTATATTGACATGAAGAGAGGAACCCTCCATAATTTGGATCAACGAACATTTCGGACTCAAATGACCTTAATGTTCGTCAATAGACTAAAAAAAGGGAGTGTAGGCTATTGAAGAAGAGGTCGGTCAAGTTATGGAGTATTTTGCTGGGTGCGGTCATTGTGATGACAGGATGTGTGGAGGGCACTGCGCCGCCTGAAGCTTCGGGTTCAGGTGGTACAGGAGAGCCGGCTGCATCTGGTGATACGATTAAAGTTGGCATTCTTCACTCTCTCAGCGGAACAATGGCGATCAGTGAGGTATCTGTTAAAGATGCGGAGATGCTTGCAATCGAAGAGATCAACGCCGCGGGCGGGGTTTTGGGTAAACAGATCGAGCCTGTAGTTGAGGATGGCGCTTCGGATTGGCCTACTTTTGCGGAGAAGGCTGGAAAGTTACTGCAACAGGATAAGGTCGCTGCTGTATTTGGTGGATGGACCTCTGCCAGTCGGAAGGCTATGCTCCCGGTGTTTGAACAGAATAAAGGTCTATTGTTTTACCCGGTGCAATATGAGGGATTGGAATCGTCGCCAAATATTTTTTATACAGGAGCAACAACCAATCAACAGATCGTTCCATCCGTAACCTGGTTACTGGAAAACAGGGGCAAGACGTTTTATCTGCTCGGTTCCGATTATGTATTCCCAAAAACGGCCAATCAGGTCATTAAGGCACAACTCGCAGCAGAAGGCGGCGAAGTTGTGGGTGAAGAATACACACCGCTGGGACATACCGATTACAGTACCATCATTAGCAAAATCAAGGCTGCGAAGCCGGATATTGTATACAATACGCTGAACGGAGACAGTAATGTAGCTTTCTTCAAACAATTGAAGGATGCGGGAATCTCTTCGGATCAGATGACAACCCTCTCGGTAAGTGTGGCGGAGGAAGAAATCCGTGGTATTGGCGCGGATGTACTGAAGGGACATCTGGCTTCGTGGAATTATTATCAGACAACCGATACACCTGAAAATGCTACATTTGTTGCCAAGTATAAAGAAAAATACGGTGCTGATCGAGTGACAGCTGATCCGATTGAAGCGGGATATGTGGCGGTTTATCTCTGGAAGGCGGCAGTGGAAAAAGCAGGATCAACCGACGTGGAGAAGGTGAAGGCAGCTGCCAAGGGTCTGGAATTTGATGCCCCGGAAGGTAAGGTAACCGTGGATGGAGAGAATCAGCATATCTACAAAACCGTACGGATCGGTGAGGTGCAGGAAGATGGGCAGTTCAAGGAATTGTGGAATTCTGGTGAGCCTGTCAAGCCGGACCCTTATCTGAAAACGTATGAATGGGGAGCTTCCCTCAGCGCTAAATAACATAGAAACCTCGCAATAAAACAGGCAACTCGCTTCAAAGCAGCTGAAACATAAACGAGGGTGTGACAACACACCCCTTCACGGTATTGCGGTAAAGCGTTACTGTGATATGAAATGTGAGGCTGGTGCGAATTGAAGTCATGTGAAATATCGAGACTCACGTATGGAGGAGGGGATAGCGATGGATATGTTT
Source organism: Paenibacillus sp. 37 (assembly GCF_008386395.1). Lineage (NCBI taxonomy): Bacteria > Bacillati > Bacillota > Bacilli > Caryophanales > Paenibacillaceae > Paenibacillus > Paenibacillus sp. 37. Next base: position 1,613,212 of record NZ_CP043761.1, read on the forward strand.
ATCCTGCAGATGTTCAATGGTCTGAGTATTAGTTCAATTCTGTTGTTGATTGCACTCGGTCTGGCGGTAACGTTTGGGTTGATGAATGTCATCAATATGGCTCACGGTGAACTGATCATGATCGGTGCATATGCAACGTATGTAACACAAAATTTGTTCATGTCCTATGCTCCAGCAGCGTGGTTTGGTGCCTATTTTGTTGTGGCTCTGCCGATTGCGTTCATTGTAGCGGCTCTGATTGGCTGGTTGCTTGAAGTGGTGTTGATCCGGCATCTGTATGGCAGGCCGCTTGATAGTTTGCTTGCGACATGGGGTGTAGGCATGATGCTGCAACAACTGGCCCGTACGATATTCGGAGCACCCAATGTGGGAGTATCCAGTCCGGCTTGGCTCAACGGGGGATTGGCGATCTCGGATGGCATTGTATTTCCGTACAAGCGAATTTTCATTATCGCATTAGTTGCGGTTGTGCTGCTGTGTATGTATCTCTATATCTATCGAACATCATCCGGAAGACGAATGAGGGCTGTAATGCAGAATCGGAGTATGGCAGGGTGCCTTGGAATTTCGACCCGGCGGGTGGATGGCATGACCTTTGCGATTGGTTCGGGCATTGCCGGAATTGCTGGTTGTGCATTAACGCTCATTGGTCCGATTGGCCCTTCACTTGGTACGTATTATATTGTGGATGCATTCATGGTCGTTGTTCTGGGTGGCGTAGGGAAATTGGTTGGAACTGTGTGTGGTGCACTGGGAATTGGGATGTTTAACACGCTGTTCGAAACCTATACCTCTGCCTCCATTGGCAAGGTGCTGGTATTTGTATGTATCGTTGCTTTTTTGCAATGGAAACCACGTGGCTTGGTCGCAATGCGTACACGGAGTCTCGATTAACGTGAAAAAGGGGGTTAGTTCATGTCCGCTTTACTCAAGACTGGCAGTCTGAAAATGAGGATTATCTGGGCGGTTGTACTGATCATGATGTGTCTTGCTCCACTGATCTCCACGGAGTTTCGTCTGAGTCTGTTAGCCAAGTTTTTGGCGCTGGCAATCCTGGCCATTGGTCTCGATCTGATCTGGGGATATGGGGGTGTGTTGAGTCTTGGGCATGGAGTGTTCTTCGGTCTGGGTGGGTACGCGATGGCGATGTATCTGAAGCTTCAGGCCAGTGGAGCAACGCTCCCTGACTTCATGGGATGGAGTGGCCTCAGTGGTCTGCCGTGGTTCTGGGAACCGTTTCGCTCTTTCCCGGTGGCGCTGTTATTGGGGATAGTCCTTCCGGCATTACTTGCCTTTGCGCTGGGATGGTTTACGTTCCGTAACCGGATCACCGGTGTTTATTTTACCATCCTGACTCAAGCCTTGGTTCTTATTACAGTAACGCTCTTTGTTGGCAAACAGGAATGGACGGGTGGAACAAATGGCATTACCGGATATAATTCGATCTTTGGTTTTACACTTCATTCCGCTGGAACGACGATTGCTCTCTACTATATAACGCTTGCTGTCCTGGTGATCGCTTATATGCTCTGTCGTCGAATGGTGAATAGTCGGTTCGGTCAAGTGCTCGAAGCTGCGCGTGATGGAGAGAATCGGGTGCGATTCCTCGGATATGATCCGGCGGGATATAAAACGCTGGCTTTTGCTTTTTCCGGTGCGCTTGCAGGCATCGCGGGCATGTTGTTTGTTCTTCAGGTGGGTATTATCTCGCCATCGATGATGGGGATTGTGCCCTCCATTGAGATGGTCCTGTGGGTTGCGTTGGGTGGTCGCGGTACGCTTATTGGAGCGGTCATCGGAGCGGTGGTGCTGAATGCAGCCAAAACAGGCATAAGTGAGGCTTATCCCGAAGGGTGGCTGTTTGTCATTGGTGGGCTCTTTGTAACGGTAGTTTTGTTCATGCCAAACGGTATTGTAGGTGTGTATCGTCATGTCGTTCGCTTGCTGAAGCGGAGAGGAGAGAGTGCGCATGTCCAAGTCACTCGGGAAAAAACTAAAGTCTACTGAGGAATCAGCGGTGTTGGTAGCCGAGGATATTACGGTGGCCTTTGGTGGGTTCGTTGCTGTCAAAGGCATGAATCTGAAGCTGCATGAACATGATCTGCATTTTCTAATCGGACCCAATGGTGCAGGGAAAACAACGATGCTGGATGTGATATGTGGCAAAACAAAACCTATGTCCGGCTCGGTGAAGATGGCGGATGGCACGGAATTAACACGACTGAAGGAGCACCAGATTGTTCGCAAAGGTGTGGGACGCAAATTCCAGGCGCCATCGATCTTTGCAGGTCTGACGGTGCAGGAGAATCTGACGCTGGCGGCGGAGACTCGCCGTTCTCCATTGCAAGCCATCGGTATTCGTCGATATGGGAAAATGAGTGCTGCCATGGAGCATGTTATCCTCCAGATTAGTCTGCAAGATCGCGTTGATGCTCGTGCAGGAGCATTATCGCATGGGGAGAAGCAGTGGCTGGAGATTGGCATGTTGCTTCTGCAGGAGCCGCGGGTGTTGTTGCTGGACGAACCAGCCGCAGGCATGACGGATGAAGAAACGCACAAGACCGGGCGACTTCTGCAAGAGATTGCGCGTGAACGCTCGGTTGTGGTCGTGGAGCATGATATGGAGTTTGTGCGAGAGTTCGCGGCCAAGGTAACAGTGATGCATGAAGGGAAACTGCTGAAGGAAGGTACGATGGCGGAGGTACAGGCAGATCCGAAAGTGGCAGAAGTGTATCTGGGCAAAAGGAGGGATGACCATGCTGTCGCTGCAACGAATTGAATCCGGCTACGGGGAAAGCAATGTGCTTCGTGGTGTGAACCTGGATGTACAGCCTGGACAGGTGGTGTGTCTGATGGGCCGTAACGGTGTAGGGAAAACAACGTTGATGAAAACATTAATGGGGTTGCTCAAAACACGCAAGGGCAGTATTCAGTGGCAAAATCAGGAGTTATCCACTTTGGACACAGCCAAGCGGGCAAGGGCAGGGATCGGTTATGTACCGCAGGGGCGGGAAATTTTCCCGCAACTTACGGTGAAAGAAAACTTATTGCTCGGTCTGGAGACAAGTGCGCCGGGAGTAAAAACGTTCCCGGAGGATGTACTGGCGATGTTTCCAGTGCTTGCGACGATGTATGGACGGCAGGGCGGGGATCTGAGTGGTGGACAGCAGCAACAGTTGGCATTCGCCCGGGCATTGGCTTCGCGTCCGGGGTTGTTGCTACTTGATGAGCCGACAGAAGGCATCCAGCCTTCTATCGTGGAGGACATTCGGCAGGTTATTTTGCAGCTCAAGGCAAAGGGGAACCTCTCGGTTCTGCTGGTAGAGCAGAGTATCGATTTTGTACGAAGTGCCGCAGATTACATCTATATCATGGACAAAGGAACGATAACCCTGCACGGGACACCGCAAGAACTGGATATGTCGCAGTTTGAACATCATCTCTCCGTATAGTTGTAGTTAGTCGGCGAGTGGAGAAAGGTTTCAGGAACGCTTGTCCAGGATATTCGAGTATTTGGGATATAACCGCCGGATGCATTCCGGACAGATGTCATGGGTGAATTCGGCGTGGGTATGCTTCTCCAGATAACTCTCAACGGAGTTCCAGTGTTCCTCTTCGTCCTTGATTTGTTTGCAGACGGCGCAAATAGGCAGCAGTCCGCGCAATGTGCGCACTTCAGACAATGCCTTCTTCAATTGGTGTTCTGTCTTTCTCTGTTCGGTAATATCCATGTGTGCAATCAAAGCGAGATTGGTATCCAGAATTGAATTTGCATAAGATAGAGGGGTGAGTTCTACACGAAACCACCTCTTTTCGTTGTATACAGTATACACGCAGATGTCATATGTATGATTTCGATTAAAGGGTATTCCGCGTTCTTTCAAATTCTGTGCGACAAGTGCCATGTTAGCGTTCTTGCCTCGTTTTGCCCAGGCTTCCGTCAGATGCAGGTAATGTCTATAACTACTGTGTATATCCGGGTTAGGTGAGCATTGACCAAGTCCCTGTTGCCAGGCACGGTTACAACTTTGGATAATCCAATTGTGATCAACGATGATGAGTTGGTGACGTATGGACTGGAACGACAGCCTCTCCAGATCGGATGTAACATGTCTCATGGATGAGACCCTCCTTTGGCAGAAATCTTATCTCAGTTCATCTGGAATATCCAAAATATCAGCGACCAGGTGCCTGAATCGGGTTGCTTTGCGTGTGCCGTGAATAAGATTGGATAAACGATAGGGTGGGATGCCATGCTGTTCACAAAAGGTCTTCTGGTCCACTTGAAGTTCGGTTAGCCGTCGTTTGATGGCCCATCCGAACGGAGTAACTGGTTTTTTCTTGTTCAAAAGGGTTCACCCCTGGTTAGAATGTAGTATTCAGCCGCCCTTTCATCATGTAGAATATATAGAAATGCGAGCTGTATGTTTCATTATATACGTAAATTCGTCATCTAACAATTAAAAAAGACGGAAAAAAGTGTATTTTGTGATGATAAATGGCGTAAATACGTAAATAAAACAAATAAAATGACAAAAAACACGTCGGCAAGGAGGTTGCCGCGTGTTTTTTAGTTTGTCTGAATGAAGGGGAGCAGGTATGAGGAGGAAGAGGATTAGGCCCTGTAGGCATGAAGTCCAGCTCCAAGCATATGGAAACTGGGGAAAAACGATTTCATGGACATCGAGGTTGGCTGTGCCAGTCCATCCGCAGCCGAGGCGCTGACGGTCTTCCATTCATTCTCCAGATCTGTGGCCAGGCTGACCATCAGATCCTTGGTTGTATCGTTGTTCAGGGGAATGACTTTGGAGGCTTCGGTTATGCAGGCATTCATGGCTGAATGCAGGTAACCAAGGACCGCCTCCTCGACCGGGATGTCGAGGTGGTGGTTAATCCAGGCGTGAACAGTGGAGAGGCAGCCAACCGAATCGTATTTGGCAAAGATCTGTTCGAGCTGGCTGAATTCAATCCAGGGGTGCAGAGCACGTGCAAGTCTGATCAATCGTTTACCCATGGCGGCAGCTTGTTCTCTGAGATCTCCAGGGGTTCGCTGAACATGGACGAGCTTGTCGATTAGAGCTATCCGCCATGTATCTTTGTGATCTGCTGCGGTATAGATGCCTTTGATGGCCATACCTTCAAGACGAACGATGCTGGGATGCAACTGACAACGCATGAATGATTCGAGATCTTCAGCATTACGAATGGTACCCTCCCTGATATGGATATCCATGCCGAAGGAATGGGTGAACCCTCCAACCTGAATAGAGGAATCAAGCAGGTTGACATAATCGAGCAGCTTATTCCCACGGTTCACAATCATTCGCCTCCTGTGTTCGTTAAATGTCACTTATAGTGACATTTATAATCCTTTTTGTTTGCTTTATGTTTATAAATCCGAATTATATGATAGTTATCTTCCCATAAATGTCCGCTTTTTGTCAATGGTATCCGTAAAATTTAATGGATTAAATCTGTAATTTAATATTTGTGTTATTTTATATAACTTAATGTGTTATTTATGTGGTGGAGTGCAGGGAGAACTATTATAGAAGGAAGGACTATATATAAATGAATCAACAAGATCGGCTCTTACCGAAAAAGAGGAGATCAAATCTAATAATATGCAGTTCATGGGTAAAGATGACGAGATTATGCGATTTTTGATGAAAATGCCTAGCTGAAAAAGTAGTATTAAAAAATACTTTACTTTTAGTTCTGAGCCCGGTATAATCAATTCTGTTGCCGATTATTTACGACATGCGGTCGTGGTGGAATGGCAGACACGCTATCTTGAGGGGGTAGTGGGCGTATGCCCGTGGAGGTTCGAGTCCTCTCGACCGCATCATATGAACGATGAAGAAGAAGCTTTCCGTTATTGGAGAGCTTCTTTTTTTGTCTTTTTCGAACAGTATGACATCTGGGTTGAGAAAAAAAGCCATCCATTACCGGGGCAATGGTGCTCTACCTTACGGCTACGGGTGGCCTGTGTATTATTTTTGAAGTAAGTTCTTGATATCTTCTTCAATCTTGTCCGGTGTTGTTTTGGGAGCATAACGTTTCAGTACCTGTCCGTTCTGATCCACAAGGAATTTGGTGAAGTTCCATTTGATTGCTTTGGAACCGAGCAGGCCAGGAGCTTCTGTGCTAAGGTGTTGGAAAAGAGGGTGAGCGCTTGAGCCGTTTACATCAATTTTCTCAAACATTGGGAAGCTTACGCCATAATTCATCTGACAGAACTCGGCAATATCGTCGGAAGATCCTTTTTCCTGTGCAAACTGGTTGCTTGGGAAACCAAGAACTTCAAATGGAGCATCTTGAAACTTGTCTTGCAGTTCTTGCAGACCTTTGAATTGAGGAGTAAGGCCGCATGAGCTTGCCGTATTCACAATCAGGAGCACTTTGTCACGGTAGTCGGACATTTCAACTTCTTGACCGCGAAGGGTATTCACTTTGTAATCGTAGACTGTCATCTAAATCGCCTCCATTTATTTACTCTTATATCTTCTATTATATTGGCTACAATTAAATATTGCAAAACTAATGTGGTGTTAAAAGCATCAAAACAGGCAAGTTGTGCAGAATACGTGAATGAATTGCGAAGTGATTTTCGTCAGAGTGAGAATTAGATAGCCTTGAAGAGGTGGATAGAGTATAACCTTATTGTAAGCGTTATTATAAACGAGTATTGGCAAAAATCTGCCGATTTGGTGATCTGTAAGGACTTTACACCGTCATGGCGGGGGTGTATGATTCATAACGTAATTTCAATTTAAACTAAATTGTACTTGAAAAACGAAACAAACGATAATATCGCTCGATCTTACCTTAAGATATACGAACGATGTTTTAATCGCTGAGTTTCCATTCATTGATGAATGGGAAACGGGGGAACCAACGGAATGCGCTGTCCAGGACAGTGGGCATTCATGGGGTGAATTTTCCGGTGACAGCCGGAAATAGGGCGACTCTCGCGCCCGAATCCGTCAGCTAACCTCGTAAGCGTTAAAGGGAGAGGCAACAAGCCGTACGCTGGTTCATGGTGTTTTCGCCATGGGTTATTTAAGAAGCGTTCGGGAGGCCTTGGTCCCCCACGCTTCTTTTTTGTTGTCTTTTCACGCCAAGGGAGGAACGAATGATGGATACTGAGATGATTTTAGTGACTGCTCCAAATGAAGCAGGACGCAAATTTATTAAATTGCTGATGTACAAAAAAATGCCGTTTGCCGTTCTAACCAACAGTGCAGGGGAAGAGCGCAGACTCCGTAGAATCGGAGTAGAACATGTCATTCGCATGAATACAGCTGCAGCTCAAAAATGGTTTTTGCCGCATGGCAGCGTAGGTAACGTGTTTATTTTCGAGAACAGCCTGAATCTGACCTGTCGTTATTTACAGATCTGTCGTTCATGGACTTCGAAATCCCTGTGCGTGATTACGGAGCAGAGTCATCCTAAGGGCATCTATCGGGGCATGGGCGCAGACCGGATTGTATATTCGCTCAATGGGGAAGTTGGCTTTCTCCTCAATGGTTAATGCCATAGCTTGTGATTGCTCAGGTGTAAGGTGCCTGTTATAATTGAATGTATCGATAAACGGAAGTTTGAGGAGACTCATGCAGGATGGTGAGTCTTCTTTTTTATGCTTACAAGGAGGAATTGGCGTGCCGGATGTAGGTGGATTGAAATGGTTGTTTTTTGATGTTGGAGATACGCTGGTGGATGAATGGGAGCCGGTTGATGATATTATCGGACAGTTCGTCCGTGAAGCTTGTACTTTGGGGTATCCGGTGACAATTGAGGCGGTACGCGAACTGTTCGCGAACTGTTACCAGAAATATGAGCAATGGCCTATGAGAGTGGCGATTCGCACATTCGTTGAAGACGAGGGACACCAAAAACAGATTCAGGACAAGCTGAAATTTCAAAAAGATCTTGAACGTCCTTTTCCTTCAGCGGATTCCGTTCTTCAGCAGTTGTCACGGTATTATCGCATTGGCATTATTGCCAATCAGAGTCCTGGAACGGAAGAGAGACTGGAGAGCTACGGCTTGCGGAAGTATGTTGATGTTCTGGCGTGTTCGGCTGAAGAAGGAGTGTCCAAGCCAGACCCTGAGTTATACGCTGTGGCCTTGAAGCAGGCTGGTTGTGAACCGGAGGAAGCCGTCATGATCGGTGATCGGATCGATAACGACATTATACCTGCTCGGAAGCTGGGCATGCGTACGATTCGAATTATGCAGGGTTACGGAAGATTCCAGCCAGAACTATCGGATGACAAACGTGCGGATTGGACTGTGGATTCATTGGATCAACTCCTGCCGTTACTGATGCCAAATCAGGATTAGATTCAGATGGTTATTTATTGGAGTATGAGTTTTATTATAAAAGGAAACATGTTGCTGTATTGCAACAATAAAGGCTGATCAACTTGGGTATAGAATACCGGAGTTGATCAGCCTTTTTAGGATTTAGTCGATAAGAACGAGATTAGAGTAACCGAATCGTCTGAATGATCAGATATACATTTAGCATAACGATAACAGCTGTAATGACCCATGAGATGATTTTGAGCCACAATTTGTTGGCAAATGCACCCATGCTTTTTTTATCACTCGTGAACATCACCAGAGGGATTACAGCAAAAGGTAATTGAAGAGACAGCACGACCTGGCTCAAAATGAGCAGTTCTTCTGTGCCATGTTCTCCTGCAATGGCTGTCACAATTACCGCCGGGATGATGGCGATCAGACGTGTGACCAGTCTGCGCAGCCAAGCCGGAATTCGAATGTTCAGGAAACCTTCCATAACGATCTGCCCAGCGAGTGTACCTGTAAGGGTAGAGTTCTGACCTGATGCTAGCAGCGCCACACCGAACAGAATACTTGCAACCGTAGTACCCAATAGAGGTGTCAGCAGATGATAGGCATCTGCGATCTCGGCAACCTGCGTCATACCAGCACTGTGGAATACAGCAGCAGATACAATAAGGATGGCCGCATTGATGAACAGGGCCAGTGTCAACGCGATTGTAGAATCCATGGTCGAGTACCGAATAGCTTCTTTTTTGCCCTGTGGGGTCTGTTCGATCTGACGGGTCTGCACAATGGAAGAATGCAGATACAGATTATGCGGCATCACAGTTGCTCCAATAATACCAATAGCGATATAGAGCATGGCCGGGTTTTGCAAAATCTCAACATTTGGTACAAAACCATGGAGAACACCGCCCATATCGGGTTTCGCCAGGAAGAGGTCAATCCCGAAGCAGAGGGCAATGGTCGCCATTAGCACAATGACGAGTGTTTCCAAAGCGCGGAAACCTTTGTTTTGCAGTACAAGAATCAGGAGTACATCAACTGCGGTGATAATAACGCCATATAACATGGGGATGTTAAATAACAGCTTTAATGCGATAGCAGAACCTATGACCTCAGCCAGATCGGTAGCTGCAATGGCGAGTTCACACAGAATCCATAACATCACGACAACAGGCATGCTGAAACGTTCACGACAGGCTTGAGCCAGATCCCGTCCAGTGACGATACCGAGTTTGCCAGCCAGCGACTGAAGGACAACGGCCATCAGGTTCGATAACAGGATAACGGATAACAAGGTGTACCCGAACTGCGAGCCGCCTGCGATATCTGTTGCCCAGTTCCCGGGGTCCATGTAACCTACGGCAACGAGGTATCCTGGGCCTACAAAGGCGAGGAATTTCTTCCACCATGACGCATTCTGCGGAACTTTCATGGAACTATGTGCTTCTCCAAGGGAAGGGGCCATGCCCGCAGTAGACAATGATTCTCTTGAAGGAGCGTTGAACGGATTTTTTTTACTCATACGATAATCACCTGACTTTGAATTATTGATTTGGAAATATTGTTGCGGAAAAATCGCTCATGATATATCTAAATTTTTATGTTTATTGTTACATTGTACTCCTTCAAATATTTTTGTCTAGTGCAACTTTTATGTATTAACACAAAATTTTCGGTTCTAATTTGAAGACCCCCTTCGTATATTACCCAACCTTAGGAAAATACAGCATGGCGTTGAAATGCATGAAAATAATAAAGTTGTAAAAGCTGATAAAGATACAAAATTGCGTTTCAAAATGAGCCAGAAGTTTAAATTGAAAGGAAGGCAGTAAAAACTATATGGATAAGGGAGAGATTCTTAATGGAAGCTTTATATACAGCAGTAGCGACAGTTAAAGGTGGACGTACAGGTTCTGTGACTTCTTCGGATGGCGTGCTTAAGCATGATCTGAAAATGCCAAAAGAGCTTGGTGGCTCCGGTGGTGAAGGTACTAACCCTGAGCAGCTTTTTGCCGCAGGATATGGAGCATGTTATGAAAGTGCCCTTGCCAATGTAGCACGCAAAGCAGGTGTGAAATTGGAGGATGTGGTCGTTACAAGTAACGTATCCATTGGTAAAGACCCTGCGGATGACGGTTTCCAGCTGTCTGTTCGTCTGGACGTTAGCATGCCTGGTGTAGATCACAGTCAAGCAGAGGAACTGGCCCGCAAGGCGCATGATTTCTGTCCATATTCCAAAGCAACACGTGGCAACATTGATGTTGTTTTAAACGTAGTCTAAGATTTGACTCCCGGCAAGTAAAGGGAACATATAGAGCAGGGTATCCCAGATACCTGATGTTCGACTACAAAGCCCTGCTGGCAATCGGCAGGGTTTTGTGTTGATTATAATATATGGACATGATGCAGGAGATTAGATGCCAGATCGCGTACTATTTTACATAATTGCACTCCCACTTCATGTTACACATTCCATAAAGGGGGAACGAAGATGAGTATTGAAGAGATGATCGAGCGGCGATTTGTGTGTACAAAATGCAGGGGCACGGATTGTAACATTAAGGAAGTTTCCATGTCAGGAGCAGGCCTGAGCAAGATGTTCGATATCCAGCATAACCACTACCTGTTCGTGGCTTGTGCTTCCTGCGGGTATGTTGAAGTATTTGATCCGGATGTCTTGAAAGGGAAAAAACAGGGGCAGGTTGGGACTATTCTGGATATTCTGTTTGGCGGGTAGACATGCGCGAGTTGACATTGAACTGAAATTTCTTTAATATAACTTAGTACTGAGTAGTGTCATTGCATGAACCAAATTTGAATTAAACAGGTGATATCCATGTCTTATAGACCGCGTATTGCAGATTTAGAATTAGCTTATGGTAACAAGGAAGACGGATTGTATGAATTCAAAATGAATTTGGTAGACGGTACAAAATGCCGTGTATTCTACACCCGTTCCCCAGAATGGAAGATGACCAATATCAGCCGTCTGCAGAAAACCCCTTGTCCAGTATGTCGCAAAGATTTCATTTGCAAATGTATGGACCAGTGGGCAAGTGACCTGCATCAACAGATGATCGATGACCAATGGATGGAAAAGGCAGTTACGGAGTAATTGTCGGACAGATACGAGCGTGGGCACAATGCCTGCGCTCTTTTTCTTTTACTTCCTATTAATGCTTGTTCAAAAAGAGCGGTTTTCAGTCTTTTTGAACTACCTCTAGAAGAAATAAATTTAGAATAAGTGAACAAGAAGGCCCAGATTGGGTAAGTTACTCTAACCGCAACAATAGGAGGCAGCCAATATGACAGCAAATCAAACAGATGTGCATCAGGGACATCCGATCGTACTGGTGGATGGTGTCTGTCACTTCTGCCAGGGCTTAACCAAATGGATTATCAAGCGTGACCCGGAAGGGAAATATCATTTTGCATCGCTTCAATCGGATATAGCCAAGGAACTGCTGGCGAAGGGCAATTTGTCGACAGACAGTATGGATACCTTTGTGCTGATTGAAAATGGAAAATACTATACACGTTCAACCGCCGCACTGCGATTGGCTAAGGGTCTGAAGTTTCCTTATCCATTGTTATATGTGTTCATCATCATACCGAAATTTATTCGTAATGCAGTCTATAACTGGGTTGCTCGCAACCGTTATCGCTGGTTTGGCAAGGATGAAGCGTGCATGTTGCCTACACCGGAGATCAAAGATCGATTTTTGTGAGTGTGATTAATAACGGGAATAATTGGGTAATGACTACAGATCATATCTATTTTGGGAGGACAACAACTTGAAGAAGTGGACTACATTATTTATCGGGGCATTATTAGCAGTGAGCTTGGCAGCATGCGGTAACGATACAGATAATACGGCAACGCCGCCAGCGACTAACAACGAAACATCCAACGAGGGCAATACACCTGCAGAGCAGGCAACAAAGATCCCTACCTTGGATGAATTGATTACCAAAACGAATGAAGCAACCAAAGAAATGAAAAGCTTCACAACTGAAGCAAACATTGATCAGAATCTGAAACTGGATGCTGGTGAACAGTCCCAGGATCAACAGGTTAAAACATCGCTCAAGATGGATATCATCAAAGATCCAATGATGATCTATCAAGAGATGAAAATGGAAATGTCGGGACAGGAAGCTCAGAACGTGAAGCAGTATATCACTTCGGATAAAATCTACTCTCAAGTTGGGGATCAATGGGTTGCGATTCCTGAAGCTCAAACCAAGGAACTGATTGAGCAGATGAAAGCAAGCATGAATCCCGAAGGTGAATTGGAGCAATTCAAAAAGATTGAAGAAGATACTGAAGTGACCGAAGAAGGCGACAATTATGTGATTAACGCTGACGTATCCGGTGATAACGTGAAGGAACTGGCCAAAGCCGTGATGGAGCAAAACGGATCGGATGCCCAGATGCAAGCGATGCTGGATCAGATGAATATCACCAGCATGAAGATGAAATACATGATCAACAAAGAAACCTACCTGCCTGCAAGTACGGACGTAACCATGGTCATGGAGATGGAACAGAATGGACAGAAAATGACGATGGACATGAAGATGAACAGTACATTTTCTAACCAGGATAAAGTGGAAGAGATTAAGATTCCACAAGAAGCATTGGATAGCGCTAAATAAAACAGGCACCTCTGAACTGAATCTGTGTGAGCCGAGAGGTTTTACCAGATTAGAATCAGGGGTGTTTTTCTGTTTAGCGGAGATTTGGTCAGGGTTGAAAGTGTTATAGTATAGTCATATTGAAGTAGAGAGGGGAGATAAAAGATGATTGAATATGCACACATCCACCATGTTAGTTTGGCTGTACGTGATCTGGAAATCGCGAAGAAATTCTATTCGGGGTTACTGGGAATGCAGGAGATTGAACGTCCGCCTTTCCGCTCCACAGGTACATGGTATGCCATCGGTAGCCAGCAGCTTCATCTGTTACAGCACCCGGAGGGTCACACGTTACGTGAGGCTGGGATTGACACAACAGACGGCCACTTTGCAATCTGGGTCACCAGTTATTCAGGGACTATAGCTTGGTTGGAGCAGCAGGGAATTGAGTATGAAGCGAGACCTGACAGTGTGGCTGGATTCGCACAGATTTTTGTACTTGATCCGGACCGTAACATTATTGAGTTCGATTCTCCTTACAACTCGTAAGGGAAAAAGGGTTAGAATAAATCCCTTGCTCCACCAGAAATTGTATGTTATATTATCCATACATTCATAGCACGTGACGGAAGCACCGTCCATATACTGCATATTCATGCGGTTATTGGACGGTGTTTTTTTGTGCTTTTTGACAGGGAGGGAAGGGGAATTTGATTGTACTGAAGGTTGTTCTGGTTTCAAAGGATAGAGATTACATTAGCGCCTGGCTTGATTATGTACAGGGAAATTCGTCTGGTCTCCATGTGCGTTTCACGGCATTCTCCCAAGGAGATTCATTCAAGGATCACATGAATGAGCAAGAAGGTCGAGAATTACCGGATCTGGTTATTGCGGAACCGGAATTTCTGAATGCCTGGCTGAATAATGGGGGAGAAGTATCGGGTGTACCTTGGCTAATGCTTAGTGAAGGGATGGAAGAGGTAGATGAGGCCAAGCGGCTGATGAAATATCAACCCTTGCCTGCTTTGCTGGATGCTGTGATGCATGCTTGCCGGCAGCCACGCCGTAAGAAGGTTCACCATCCGGGGCAAGAGACTCTCTCCATCGGTGTAGTATCCGCTTCGGGTGGAAGTGGCAAAACGGCAGTGGCCCTGCATATGGCGAAGCAATTGGGACTTGCAGGATATGCTGTTCTCTATCTGAATTTGGAGACGCTGGACAGTACGCACCCGTTTCTGGAAAAGGGACTAACTAGAAGTGGGCAGCGTCACCCGGATGCGGAGACGGGATTGTCACGCCTGTTATACGATCTGAAGGTAGGAAGAAAGGAATCCGGCAAGCAGTTACAGGTGCAATCGAAGGGCGTAGATGGATATGTGGTCCGGCATGAAGCGCTGAAATCCGATGTGTTCTGGCCATTATCGAATCGGAAAGAACTGTTACAAATGACTCGTGAGGATACGTCGAATCTGCTTCGTTATTTAACGGATTGTGGACAGTATGACGTGTTGATTCTGGATGGGGATTCCGGTTGGGATGGGCGCAGTGAAGGGGTGCTGGATGCAGCAGATGCATTTGTCTGGTTGGTTGAGGATGATATATCTGCCATGCATCGATGGGGGCAATGGTTGCAGCATGCTGAACGAACGAAGCCAGATTTGTACGAAAGTATGCTGGAGCGTGCACGCTTTGTGGTTAACAAATATCGGGACAATGTCGTCAATGCACTCCCACGCCCTGATCTGCATCTGGATGCAGTGTTGCCCTACATCCCTTCTTGGAAACAACTCAGTCAGGAGGAAGTTATGCTCAGTTCTCCGAGCTTCCAACGTGAAGTGAAGAGATTATGTGCCATGCTGGTACAAGATGGCGAAGAAGAATTGAAGCAGACGGGACGAATTCAGAAGCAGGATCGGTGGGCACTATGATGGATTCATCCAATAGATTACTGGATCGTGAAGAACAGTTTCAGATGATGCGCAGGGAAGTCAGGGCTGGCCTCGATTTAACCTCTTCCGCAGGAGATGATGAACTGTGGCAGGGGATAGAACGCAAAGTTCTGTCTGACCCGAAGCTGGATGATCTGACCTCAGGAGAGCGTCACACGCTGGTACAGCGATTGTTTGACTCCTTTCGTGGGTTGGATATTTTGCAGCCACTTGTGGATCATCCCGATATTACGGAGATTATGATCAATAGTCACAAGGAGATTTTTGTGGAGCAGGAAGGCGAAGTCAGCCAGATCACCCTTGAATTTGAGTCCAGGGAACGGCTCGAGGATATCATCCAGATGATTGTGTCCGGGGTAAACCGGATTGTGAATGAGTCTTCTCCAATCGTAGATGCCCGTTTAAAGGATGGTTCGCGGGTCAATATCGTGTTGCCCCCTATTGCCTTGAAAGGTCCCACGATGACGATTCGTAAATTCCCCAGTGAACCGATGAAGATGTCCGATCTGATTGAAAAAGGAGCCCTGCATGAAGAAGCGGCAGAATTATTGCAGCAGTTGGTACGGAGCAAATACAACATCTTCATTGGAGGCGGGACCGGATCGGGAAAAACGACCTTTCTGAACGCATTATCCCAGTTTATCCCTTCCGATGAGCGGATTATTACCATTGAGGATTCGGCTGAGCTACAGATAGTTACGGTACCGAATCTGGTATCACTGGAAACGAGAAATGCCAACACCGAAGGCAAGGGACAGATATCTATTCGGGATCTGATCAAATCTTCCTTACGGATGCGTCCGAACCGGATTGTGATTGGTGAGGTAAGGGGCGCAGAAGCGCTGGATATGTTGCAGGCCATGAACACTGGCCATGATGGATCTTTGTCTACAGGGCATGCGAATACCATCTCGGACATGATTAGCAGACTCGAAACGATGGTGCTCAGTGGTGCAGATCTTCCCATTGCGGTTGTAAGGCAGCAGATTAGTTCAGCAATCGATATTTTCGTACATCTATCTCGGCTGCGAGACCGCTCACGGCGGGTGACAGAGATTAGTGAAGTGATTGGCATGCAGAACGGTGAGGTTTTGCTGAATCCACTGTTTCGTTTCCAGGAACAAGAAGAGCGTGAAGGCAAAATTATTGGTGGGTTAGTACAGGTTGGGAAGTTGAATCAGGTGGATAAAATTCAGATGGCTGGGCTCGGGGAATGGCTGAATGGATACATAGAACAATATAGTGTTGGAATAGATTCATCAGATAACAACGTGAATTAAAGTCATTGGAAGGTGATTATTGTTGGGTGAAGCCAGACAGATGTTGACGGATTACACCGTATATACGCTTTCCCGGAGACAACGAATGGTCTGTATGCTGATTAGTGGTCTGCTGTTTTTTGGCATCGGAATTCTGTTCTATCATCACTGGTTGGCTGGAGCGATCCTCGCTGCGGGTTGCATCTGGGTACCAAAACATTGGACTAAAGTGCTGTTGGAACGAAAAAGAATGACACTCAGTTTACATTTTAAGCAAGCATTATATGCATTATCTTCGGCGCTAGCCGCAGGAAAATCGGTGGAAAATGGATTCAAGGAATCCGTGGAGGATCTGCGGATGTTGAACCCGGAAGCGGATACCGATCTGATTCGTGAGTTCACGATATTGCGGACACGGATGGAGTATGGACAACCAATCGAAGAGGCGCTACAGGATTTTTCGGATCGGGCGCAGATTGAAGATATTACGAATTTTGCAGATGTGTTCATTACGTGCAAACGAACTGGCGGGGATCTGGTTGAGGTTGTGCGTCGTACCTCTGCGGTGATTGGTGAGAAGCTGGATATTCAGCAGGATATTATGGTCGCGGTATCGCAGAAAAAGTTCGAATCAAAGGTGATGTTTGCCGCTCCATTTATTTTTCTGATATTCCTCAATCTGACCGCCAAGGATTTTATGGAGCCGTTATATAGCGGGATGGGGTACCTCATCTCTAGTGGTGCATTGGCAGTACTCGCCTGCTGTTATCTGTGGATTAATCGCATTATGGATATCAAAGTATAAGGAGCTGAAACGATGCTGCTTCCCGTTATAATCGCAGGGATGCTCGGAGCGGGATGGCTGGTGCTGGATCGAACCCGGGGACAGACCTACCGGCATTTGCGCAAGCTGGATATGGAAGGATTACGACTGAAAAAATTGCATGGCCCCTTCCTGTTTATATTGGACAAGTTTGAGATTGGACGCAGATTGCCAGTACTCATGTTTCGGATGCAACATGCCATTCAGAAAATGTATGGCATACAGCACAGTGGAGAGAAAACGATGCTCTATTGCGCTGAAATGTTGACCTATACATGGCTCATGTTGCTGGTTGGCTGCCTGTTATCACTCGTTGGAGATATGGGCATCGGAGGTATGATGGGTGGGCTCGCGCTCGGTGCAGTGTTGCCTTTTGCGCTCTACAAAGATCTCAATACAAAGGTGCAGCGAAGAGACCAGGATATTCTTATGGAACTGCCTGAGCTGCTGAACCGAATTGTACTGCTGGTTGGCGCAGGGGAGACCGTGCAACGCGCTATCGTTCACTGTGTGACAAGCCAGGGGGAACGGGATCATCCGTTGTACAACGAACTTAGAAAGACGGTGGGAGATTGGAATAATGGTTACTCGTTTCAACAATCATTTGAACAGTTCAGCCGCCGCTGCGGTGTACAGGAAGTAACGATTTTTACGACAACGGTGCTGCTGAATTTCCGGCGTGGGGGAGGTGACTTTGTATTGGCGCTGCGGGATCTGTCACATGTGTTGTGGGAGAAACGCAAGGCTGTCAGTCGGGCGAAGGGAGAACAGGCTTCTTCCAAACTGGTGTTTCCAATGGTACTGATCTTTTTTACGATTGTGGTCATGATCGGGGCACCTGCTTTTATGATGATGAATATGTAGGAGGAATTGGGATGATGGAAATGTTAAAAAACAAGGTAAACGTATTTTGGGAGGAAGAGGACGGACTCGGCACGTTGGAGCTGATTCTGATTATCGGGGTTATTATCATTATTGCTTTGATTTTTAAAGACCAAATTAAAAAATTGGTAGAAAGACTGTTAACTAATGTGAGTAATAAAAGTAATGAATTCTTCGAATAACAAGTTCAAAAAGGAAGAAGGGAGCTTCACGGTTGAAGCCTCCCTGATCTTCCCTGTTGTGCTGTTTATTCTTGTGTTGTTGCTCTTCTTTACTATGTACATGTATCAAAAGACATTCCTGAATCAACACGCCTATGCAGCTTCCGAACGTGCAGCCTATAGCTGGGACAACAGCCACAAACAGGCGATGACAGGTGAATATGTTGCTGGAGAACATGACAATCTGTACTGGAGACTGACGGATGATCGTATGCTTGGAGCGCTGTTTGGTTGGGCGGGAGCGGATAATCAGGTTAACGTTTCTATACCTGCTGGTGAAGGCGGCAATCTCTCGGAACAGAAATTAGCACAAGCGGTGCAACATATGCCCTCAGCTATGAAAGGAACGATTGAGTATCAGAATTCTCTGATTCAGCGGAAAGTAACAACCAAGCTGGAACAAGTAATTTCTTTGCCTCTTCCTTCTTTTTTGTTCGATTCAGGTAACCGTGTACTGACCCAGGGATCGTCTGCAGTTGTTGAACCGGTTGAATTCATTCGAACTGTAGACTTAATCCGGTATTACGCAGCTAAGTTTAAAGGAAAAGGCGGTGCGGCGACCACTACAGCGGCAGAAGCCGGACAGGTTGTGCAGCATTTTGGCAAAAGCAAAAAGTGAGAAAAGGAGGAGGGCGGAGCTGTTTAGAAAAAAAGACGGTGAATTGGGAGCCGTAACCCTTTTTTTAATATTAATATTGGCCGGAGTTTATATGTTTGTCGCTATATTTATTGATTACGCTCGTATAGCGGCATTCAAGGTGCAGACCGAACGCATGACACATGCTGCGATGAGATCCGTCATGTCAGCCTATGACACATCACTCCGAGAGTATGGTTTATTCGGGTATGGTGACAGCAGTGGGGATGCGATTATGGCTAAAGTATTGAATGATAGTGTGAAGCCTTCATCTGTAAAAGATGGATTCCCCATTCTGGATATCCAGTGGGATACAACTTCGCTGAGCATGGAGCGTGAACTGGGCAGATACGATATATTTAATCGCCAGATTCAGGAGGATATGAAGTATCGGGCTCCGGTTGATTTTACCCTTGAAGTGATCAATCGGTTCAAACCGATATCAGACGAGATGAAGGAAGCCGCGCACACGGTAGACTTGCTGAAAAAATTACAGAAGTTATATGACAAACGTGAAGAACTACTGGACGAAGCCATTGCCAATCAGACGGAATCCGCGGAGAAGCTGAAGAATCTTCCAAAGTTAATCATGGACCCGCCTTCACAAGCTATCTATGAAGAAATGTTGGAAGAAACACCAGAGACAGCTACCGAGGCAGCAGCACGTTATGCAGATTATCTTAACAAGAAACAGGCAGATGAGGGACTGCCGTTCAGAGAGCAACAATACATATTGGAACTGGCTCGTTATCGGACTGGTGTTGGTAATGTGGTGACAGGCATCAGCATGATTATACAACCGGCGTTACAGGCCCATCAAACGAAGCTGGAGGAAGCACAGTCCAAAATCGAAGAAGCACGTAAGATCAATGAGGAAATGAAACGTGTGATCGCGGAGGGGGAGAACCGTTCGCAGAATGCCAGTTACGACAACGTGGGCAACTCGGATCTGCCTGGAACGAGTCCTGCATCTACTGGATTAGGCAGTGAAGCTAAAAGCACACGTTCCCTCGCCTCGGAGCTTGTGAGGGCGGATAGCCTATTTGATCAGTTGAAAGCACGTGTGGTTTCACAGAATTCGGACTTCTCTAACGTCAGAAGAGACAACATGGAGTTGAATAATCAGCTTCGCAGCGTTACGGGAATGAGTGGAGTTCCAATAAAACCGGCGGTCAGACAGGCAAGTCAGGTTACGGAACGATATATGGACACCTATGTACGTAGCGGTCCTGCCAATCTCATCCTCCAAAGTAAGCAGCAGCTGGAAAGTGGTCGTGGGTCGGATGCCCAGCGCAAAGCGAATGACAAAGAATCCAAAGGGAAATTGAAGGAAGTCAAACGAATCTTGTCGCAGATTCAGAATGGAAGTTCGGGTTCCATGGACGCTTTCAAACAATTGGAGGAATATTACAACGCTAATATTGCTTTTAACGAGGCTAGTCGTGAGGAAGCCAAAAAGGCAGAGATTGCTGGTGATCCCTATGACTCTGGTGGCGATGCCATGAAGGGAATGGACAGTTTGTTTGGCGGGATGTCCGGTCTGCTGGACAGTCTTGGCGACGAATTATTTCAGAATGAATATGCTTTAGCCTATTTCAACTCCATGGATTTTGGTCAGTTATTTACCTGGACTGAAGGTGGTGGAGATGCTGGTGATGTCTTCAAATTGGAGAATCAGGAACTGGAGTATATCGTCTACGGGTTTCATAATCCTCCCGGTAACATCGCTGCTGCATATGCGGAGATATTTGGGATGCGGCTGGCTATTCGGACGGCCGAAGGGTTAATTGAGTACAGCAAGCTTGGGAACCCACTGCTGGTATTATCGGCGGCAATCTTATACGGGATTACAAACGCCATCGCGGATATGGTGAAACTAGCAAAAGAGGGCAGTGTGGAATTGTCCAAGTATATCAAAGTCAAACTGACGTACAGGGACCATCTCCGATTGTTTCTATTGATGCACAGTAACAATGAACGCAAAATGTCCAGAATGCTGGCGCTAATTCGATTGAATACGGGTGTGAATCCGGATGAGAAACAGACGTACGCTTCGGGTAACATGCGTAGTAGCATCAAGCTGTGGTTTTTACCAGGGGTGGTTAGAAGCATAGGTGCAGTTATGGGTAGTGCGGATCAGGTTGAAGATGGGCGATTTTTCATTGAGCGGAAGGCGGATTATTCCTATTGAATGATCAGGATCGTTTCGGTGGAGGGATTATGGACAAGCAGCAACATTATGAAAAAGAAAGCGCACAAATGCAGACCCGTTTAATAAGAATAATCAGATTGCAGCGTTTGGAGTCTCTCAAAAAGCAGATATGTTCTCCGAAAAGGGAACAGGGCAGTATGGTTCTGGAAGCTTCACTGGTGTTACCTGTCTTTCTGTTCTTTATCATGTTTCTCATCTTCATAGTGCAGATGACTCTAATCTCCACAGCGTTACAAAGCACAGCGGGTGAAGCGGTGAAGCAGTTATCAACGAAAATATATCCCGTTTCCCTTGCATTCACACCTTCTGATTCTGCCGGAGGAGAAGGTTCTGGAGGGGGTTGGAAGATACCAGAGTTATCTCTGACGGAATGGGCAGAAGGTTATGCTTCTTCTCTACCCGAGCCATTAAGTGATTGGGTACGTTCAGCGGCGGCCAGTGGTGAACAGCCACTACAGGAGATCAAGACATCCGTCTTGGAAACCGTACTTGATCCCACGGTAAAACCGCTGCTTCAACCATTTATCGAGCCAACGCTGCTGAACATGGAAAGTGTTCATGTGAATGGTATTTCAATACCAGATCTCAAAAACAAAACAAATCCATATTTCCGACTTGAACTGAGTTATGAATTGCCTATAAAAGTCCCCTTTCTCAGTAAACCGCTTCGGATTCAGGCTGCTGCGGCAGAACGGGTATGGATTGGAGATACCGGAGAAGGATCGGATGGCAGTGCAGGAGACGGGGATACTGCGGGTTCAGCAACGGTACTGTCGAAGCCTGACCCGGCTTACATAGGCAACAATGCAACGATCAAGGTGAAGGTAGAACCAGGAGCGACAGCCAACTTAACGATATTTTACAAGTCAGGTGAAAGTTCTGCGAAGCACATCGGCTGGGCGAGCGCAGATGAGAATGGAATTATTGAATGGAACTGGTTTGTTGGTACTCGGACAACAGAAGGAACATGGAGTTTTGTTGTTGAGACAGGAGACGGTGCCAAGACGGAGACTACGTTTAATGTGGCCTCCAGGAAATAAGGAAGGGGATGATGGAGGTGGAGTGGTTCTACATTGCCTGTGGCCTATACATTATTGCAGCTTTTACTACTGACATTCGATCCATGAAAATTCCAAATCGATTGACTTTACCCGTGACTGTTGCAGGCGTATTGGCCCATATCATATGGGGAGGGTGGGATGGTTTCTTGTTCTCAGCCGCTGGATTTGCAGCAGGTTTTGGCATTTTGTTTCTGATGTATGCGATTGGGGCGGTAGGAGCAGGAGATGTGAAATTGTTTGGTGGGATTGGGGCATGGACGGGGTTTGCTTTTGGCATTCATGTGATTATTTACTCTGTTTTGTACGCGGGCGCAATTGGTCTAGTAATACTTCTATTCCGTAAAGATTCAGCAAAACGAATTCGAGGCATGGCAGGTAGTCTTGCAGGTTTTTTCATGCTCGGTTCGCTCAAGCTGGTAAATAAAGAGAAGACATTGAAATTTCCATTTATGCTGGCGGTGTTACCTGGATTTATCACGGTCCTTGTCTCAGGAGTTTTCCATTAAATGAAGGAGTAAAGAAATTTGGGAGTAACAACGGAAAGAGAGGATTGGCATGTATGGATTAACGAGAGATTTTATTCGTAACGGCGGAGCGTTCATGGTTTTGGAGAAAGGTGACGGGTTACGAATGGAGGAATTGAGCCGGGTACAGATGGGGATGTTATCCTCCAATCAAATTCCGCGACTTCTTCCTGTTCATATTCGGGAAGTCGATCGAAATGTAACTTTGCAGTACGACATATCAGGGTACAAGATGTTATCCCAGATGTTAAAGTCAAGCAAAATCAAGTTGCGTGTTCTGTATGGTTTGTTGTTCCAACTAGCTGATGCTTTCACGGAATGCCGGCAATATATGCTGGAGCCTCGTAAATTATTGATCCAGGAAGAGTACTTGTTCTTCAAAGGTTCATTCGAACAGGGCGAGCTTGGGATTGTATATGTACCGATCATGGATACGGTTGAAGTTGATCGAACGCCTCAGCAATTCCGTGAGCTGGTGATCAGGCTGATGGCACATGTGCAGGAACTGCAGGGAGAAGGCATTCAGCGTGTTCTGCAGTTATGTGACAACGAGCGCTGGGATATCAGACAGTTGCGCGAGCTTCTGCTGGAATTATACGCTGACGAGCAAGAGAATGGAGGAGGCGCAGCATTTCTCTCGTACAGAACTTCGGAAGCACCCAATGATTCAAGAGGTGATCTTCATTCGTCGATTTCTGAGCGAGATAGCAGGCTAGTCACTGGTTCTTCTCGGCCATATCAACCCGGTCCTCCCGTTCAAAATGCTAGTGTGGGGACTGGGCCAAATTTCCTTCAGCCGCAGAAAACGAGTGAATCCGAGGTTGAAGACATTCCGGTGAGATCTCGAACCTTTTCAGGCAGGCGCTCACCTGAGCAATCTTCATTAGAGAGCTCAAACGACATGGATCAGGGACGAAGTAACCCATATGATTCGATAGAGCGTGTTGATATGGAGGTGGAGGAAAAGCCTGGTTCTTCAAAAGTAACCTATATCATATTGGGCTGCATGGTTGCCATGGCATTGGTATGGAGATTTATTTACATGGAGCAACCGGGACAGACGCAGATGATCCTGTGCATGGTACTCAGCCTTGGCTTGTTTGGTGTAGCAGGATGGACGTGGAAGCGTAAGGGAAGCACTCATAATGACTCAGAGAATAAGCGGTCTTTTTCATTCAGTTTAGGTAAGAACAAAGGCAAGCAAACGGAAGAGGACGAGGAACAATTTCAGGAAAGTTGGCGCTGGAATACAGCTGATAGGAAAGAGGAACGCATAAACAAAACGGTTGCATCCGCCTCAGAAGGTGGTAGCGAGCATTCCCGTTTTCAAAGTCTACATATGACACCTGAACACTCTGATCCACCGTTCGTTCAGCGCCATGTGGAAACGGTAGCTTCAACTTCAGAGCTAATTCGACAGAATGCAATTGCGGAGGCAACCGTGAATTTGCAGAATCTGAGTGGAGGAATTGTTACAGGGGCAGGCCCGGTATTGCCATCATTTTATCTTGAACGAAGATCTGGCACCGGTGACCAACATGAACGGATGGATGTGCAGGGAGCATCTTTTGTCATCGGAAGATCAGCAGATATGGTTCAGTGGGTCGATACAGCGACCGGTGTGTCCCGTGCTCATGTGGAATTGAGCCGGAACAAATCGGGCTATGTCATTAAGGATCTGGGTTCAGTGAATGGGACCATTCTTCAGGGTAATATTCTTGCTCCGTATAAGGAGTATCCCTTGGCGGATGGAGACACATTTACACTAGCGGAATCTGTTTACACTTATCGGTCGGTTGGATAAGGCATAGTTCAATCAGTCAGATAAGCCGCGGTGCTTCAGATCTTCCAGTGCCTGGGTTAAGGTAGGGAAAGTGAATTGAAATCCGTGGTCGAGAGCTTTTTGCGGAATGACTCTCTGCCCCTGAAGCAGAACAACGGATAGTTCACCAACTAAGGTTTTAATTAAGAAGCTGGGTACAGGGAACCAGTGAGGGCGATGATACACCTTGCCCACTGTGCGTCCGAATTCATCATTGGTGACAGGGTTCGGGGAGGAAGCATTGACCGGACCTGACACTTGTTTATTTTGAATGCTAAAATCAATGAGTCTTACGATATCCATAATGTGAATCCAGCTAGTCCATTGCTTGCCACTGCCGATCTTGCCACCAACACCCAGCATATAAGGAAGTTTCATCAATGGAAAAGCACCTCTTTTATGTCCAAGAACCAGACTTACCCGGATTTTAACGAGTCTTACATTTTTGATTGCATCTGCAGCGACTTCCCATTGTTCCGAGACCCGGGACGGGAAATTCATGGATTTTTGCGGACTGCTTTCGTCAAAGGTTTCGTTAGGAGAGGTTCCATAGATGGCCATGGCAGAAGCCTGAACGACCACTTCCGGCTTTTGTTCCAGGGATTCTACCAATCGGGCTACCCGCGCTACGGTCGTGACCCTGGATTCAACAATTTCCAGCTTCGCCTTGGTTGTCCAACGTTGATTCAGCGTTTCTCCGGCAAGGTTAACGAGAGCGTCCATACCTTCCAGCAAGTGAGGTTGTTCTTCGACTTGTTCCCACGATATATATGTAAGATTTTTACTTGGATTATGCAAGTCAGGCAGTTTACGTGTAATAACTTTCACATGGTGCCCGGCTTGCAGCCAGTAATCTACAAGTGCTCCTCCCACAAATCCGGTACCTCCACAAATGGCAATTTTCATATCAAACATCCTCTCTGTATTTTCACTGCGCTGATATATACCGTTGGATCGACAAACAGCCCCGTACGGTAAGCACTGCCTGTTGGGAACAACCTACCTGACGGAGCATATCTGTATTTATTTAACCAAATCTATATGCCACTTAACTCATCTTTTATTTTATTTAATCAAATGTTGATAAGGGGAATAATCGATTTTGTTTTTCTCCAAAAATTTGACCAAAAACTTATTATCCCGCTTCGGTGTGGCAATAATGTATCCTTTGATGCAATGATCTCTCGATACTTCTGTGGCATTGTCTTCAACTGCAATCTTACCGATCTCTGCAGCAATGGAATGTTTGGCGATGTCTCGAAATGGCCCGGGAACAGGCTCCACTAGTTGATCCAAAAAAGCTTTGGCTTCATCTGTCCATAAGTGACGGCTGGTTTCAACCCAATAGTTTTGCCAATCCAGTTTGGACTTGCCGTCTGCTTTTGGTAGCACTTTCAAAAACTTGCGCATCATGAAGAATCCACCGATACACATGCTGCCAAGCAATAAAAAAGTCCAGAATGCGATTGTATTCATAAACCAATTGCTAGGGGAATTGCTGGTCAGTATCATCGCGTAGGAGTCGAAAATCATTGCGGAGTCACCTCGGTTCATTGATTTTCACGGAAAGACGGATTCCGCCTACCATGTTCCACATATTAGCTGTAAAAAATAGCCTCTATCCCGAATTATAACGCATTTCTAGATTTATTTCGATAATCGCGTTAGAATAAGGGATAATTCAGATTAAGGGGGATCAATAATGCTGAAAATCGGCTCCCACGTGTCCTTTTCGGACAAGGGATTATTGAGTGCAACGAAGGAAGCGTCCTCGTACGGTTCCAGTTCGTTTATGATATATACGGGTGCACCACAGAATACACGTCGCAAGCCAATTGAATCCATGTATATTGAAGAAGGCAAGCTTGCCATGCAAGAGGGTGGAATGGAAGATATCGTTGTCCATGCACCGTACATTATTAATCTTGGCTCATACAAAGACAACACGTATAGACTCGCTGTAGATTTCCTTCAGGAAGAGATCCGTCGTACACATGCCATTGGTGTCAAAAACATCGTATTACATCCCGGTGCTTTTACAGATAAAGATGCCCACTATGGAATCGGACGGATCGCAGAAGGGTTGAATGAAGTGCTGGAAGGTGTGAAAGAGACAGATGTGAACATCGCTCTGGAAACCATGGCTGGCAAAGGTACGGAGATGGGTCGCAGTTTCGAAGAGATCGCCCAGATTATCGAGAAAGTAACGTATAACGAACGCCTGACTGTGTGTATGGATACATGCCACATTCACGATGCCGGATACGATATCGTTAACGATTTTGACGGTGTATTGGAACAATTCGATCGCACTGTAGGACTTGACCGCATTGCCGTAATGCATATTAATGATAGTAAGAATGCTGTGGGTGCGCACAAGGACCGTCATACTCCAATTGGCTCTGGCTGGATTGGGTTTGAAGCGATTAACCGCATTGTTAACCATGAGAAGCTTCAAGGACGTCCATTTATTCTGGAGACACCTTGGATTGGCAAAGAGGCCAAGACACAGCGTCCAATGTATGAGGTGGAGATTGCGTTGCTTCGTGGGGATGTTGCTGGTCGATTCGGCCAGGAATTCCTGACAGAAGTAGAACAATTGCAACATTTTTTCAAAGGTAAAGAGATCGAGTCCCGTTCGTATATTCTGGATGTGTGGACGTTGCTCAAAAATGATGCCAAAGCCAAAAAGGCAGACCCGCGCGAACCGCTGGAACGCCTCTATGACATGGTGACTGAAGCTGCGTTGTTCCCACATTTGAATGAAGAACAACTGAATCATCGCTTGATTGCATGGCTTGCGGGTTAACCCCGCAGGTCATGGCTTAATTGAAGGAGGAAGAATAACCCGATGGAGATCCACGCTAAACAAGTACGCCCTGATTCTAAAAACCGCGCCGACCGTGCGCGCATGCTCATTTCCTGTCCGGATGGTCCAGGAATTGTAGCTGCGGTATCTCATTTCCTGCACCAGCATGGTGCGAACATTGTTCAGTCGGACCAGTACACCATGGACCCTGCTGGCGGCATGTTCTTTATGCGAATTGAGTTTGATCTTCCGCAATTGTTGGTCAATTTGCCGAAACTGGAAGCTGATTTTGCAGAAGTGGCAAGCCGTTTCCAAATGGAATGGACGTTATCTGCGGTTAGCCGCAAGAAGAAACTGGCTATCTTTGTATCCAAAGAAGATCATTGTCTGGTTGAATTGTTGTGGCAATGGCAGGCAGGCGACCTGGATGCAGATATTGCGCTTGTGGTCAGCAACCATCTGGACATGAAGGATTATGTAGAATCATTTGGCATTCCATATCATCATATTCCGGTTACAGCAGATACCAAAAAAGAAGCGGAACAGCGTCAACTCGACGTCATCGGCAACGATGTGGATGTGATCATTCTGGCTCGTTACATGCAGATCATCTCTCCAATGTTCATTGAGCACTATCGCAATCGAATCATTAATATCCATCATTCATTCCTGCCAGCCTTTGTGGGTGGTAAACCGTATGCACAAGCGTATAACCGTGGTGTCAAAATCATTGGTGCGACAGCGCACTATGTTACGGAAGAACTGGATGGCGGACCAATTATCGAACAGGACGTGCAGCGTGTAAGCCACGGGGACGATGTAACCGAGCTGAAGCGTATCGGACGTACCATTGAGCGTGTTGTGCTTGCACGTGCCGTGAAATGGCATGTCGAAGACCGGGTTCTCGTTTATGAAAATAAGACGGTCGTATTTTAAGTTTACACTTTAATACTGTGCAAGGTTGATTCGGAACCACATAACAGATTGAGAAAAAAGCGACCCCATTCGTTTACGAACGGTGAGTCGCTTTTTTCGCGCTTATATACTTTCCGCACAAGTCGAGCACAATACCGAATAGCAGATGACCGATTACCCAGTAGAGAATGGCTGTTATATCGTAAAGGTTTGGTACACGTGAAGATAGTTGAGAGAGCGGGATATAGAGCAGGGACGATCCAGCACCAAGCAAGATTCCTTTGAACATCGGGTGACCAGAATGCCTTACCCACCATAGATAGAAGATGCCAATGAACACGGACACGAAGAGATGCAGAGAAAATTCAATGATTTCGGGTAAGGTTGGCGGAAGTCCAGGTACAAAATCAATATTCAGAAGTAAGGTATATACCTTTTCACCAGTGTAAAGCTGAATTATTTTGAGGAATAATCCAAGGACAACTCCGGAAACCATACCTGTTAAAATGCCAGAGATCCAGGGTAATGAACGATTTGAGTACCCAGTAGGGTGAGCAGCAGGTACAGACATGATAACAACCTCCTATGATTGATGCTTACTTTGAAAAGTAAACCACAGTCCCGCTTTCGAATCCATATTCAGGATATGTTATGTAAATTTAACTTGAATATCTAAAAAGTGTATGGTTTTCGTGTTAAAGGTTATACTTCATCCGATGGATTTGCGAGGCTTAATAGGTCTGTTTATGGAATTTAATGCCTTGTTCTGGTACGGTTTTTGCTTGATTGGCAAGGGATTATTCATCACAAACAACCAATTTTTCACGAACTTCTGAAAGAAGGTTATGGAAAAGCTTCACGCCAAGTGATACAATACAAAAGTGAATAAGTCAAAATGAAACACTCAAGCGGATTCACTTATTGTGAAATTCGGTTTGCTTGTATGATGAGAGGGATTCGCTTGCGCACCCGACTTATCTAAAGACATGAGGAGGACAAACCATGACTGACAAGAACGAAGCGATTCAAAAGGACGAGAACACTACAATCGACAACCTGTCGATTACGACCGTACGTACTTTGGCGATTGATGCAATTGAGAAGGCAAATTCCGGACATCCCGGTATGCCTATGGGCTCCGCTCCAATGGGGTACCAACTTTTTGCAAAAACGATGACTCATAACCCGGACCACCCAACTTGGGTTAACCGGGACCGTTTTGTCCTGTCTGCAGGACACGGCTCCATGTTGCTGTACAGCTTGCTGCACCTGAGCGGATATGATCTTCCAATGGAAGAACTGAAACAGTTCCGTCAATGGGGAAGCAAAACTCCGGGTCACCCGGAATTCGGACATACTGCAGGTGTTGATGCAACTACCGGCCCACTGGGTCAAGGTATTGCAATGGCTGTAGGTATGGCGATGGCTGAAGCTCAACTGGGCGCAACTTACAATAAAGACAAGTTCAACGTAGTTGACCACTACACTTACGCAATCTGTGGTGATGGTGACTTGATGGAAGGCGTATCTCATGAATCAGCTTCCCTGGCTGGACGTTTGCACCTGGGCAAACTGATCATGTTGTTCGACTCCAATGACATCACGCTCGATGGTAAATTGGATCTGTCTTCTTCCGAAAGCATCGCGAAGCGTTTTGAAGCTTATGGCTGGCAAGTGCTGCGCGTTGAAGATGGTAACGATCTGCCTGCAATTGAAAAAGCAATTCAGGAAGGTCAAGCAGATACGCTGCGTCCTACACTGATCGAAGTTAAAACGGTTATCGGTTATGGTAGCCCGAACAAACAAGGTAAAGGCGGCCACGGCGGTACTCACGGATCTCCACTGGGTGCAGACGAAGCCAAATTGACTAAAGAGTATTACAAATGGGTTTATGAAGAAAACTTCCACGTACCAGCTGAAGTTCGCGATCACTTTGCACAAGTGAAAGATCGTGGTATCTCTGCTAACAAAGCTTGGGACGAGAAATTTGCCGAGTACAAAAAAGCATTCCCTGAGCTGGCAGCTCAATTCGAAACAGCGATTAACGGCGACCTTCCAGAAGGATGGGACCGTGATCTTCCTAAATATGCAGCAACAGACAAAGCCCTTTCCACTCGTGTAGCATCCGGTAACGCTCTGAACGGTCTGGCGCACAACGTGCCACAACTGACAGGTGGATCTGCTGACTTGGAAAGCTCCACAATGACTCACTTGAACAACCTGGAGAACTTCACACCTGAAGATTACTCCGGCCGTAACATCTACTTTGGTATCCGTGAATTCGGTATGGCTGGAGCAATGAACGGTATGGCACTGCACAGTGGTGTGAAAGTATTCGGAGGTACGTTCTTCGTATTTACCGATTACCTTCGTCCGGCTGTTCGTTTGGCTGCCCTGATGGGATTGCCTGTAACGTATGTTCTGACTCACGACAGTATCGCTGTTGGTGAAGACGGTCCTACGCACGAACCGATCGAGCAATTGGCATCCCTGCGTATCATTCCTAACCTGACGGTTATTCGTCCGGCTGATGGTAATGAAACTTCGGCTGCTTGGGCTTACGCGCTTGAGAACAAGAGCAACCCGGTTGCACTCGTACTCACTCGTCAAAACCTGCCGATCCTGGAAGGTACGGTTGAAGGTTCACGTGAGAACGTGAAACGTGGTGCTTATGTTGTCTCTGATGCAAAAGATGGCAAAGCGGTAGCACAAATCATCGCAACAGGTTCTGAAGTGCAATTGGCTGTTAAAGCTCAAGCAGCACTTGCAGAACAAGGCATCCAAGTTCGCGTAATCAGCATGCCAAGTTGGGATCTGTTCGAGAAACAAGACAAAGCTTATAAAGAGTCCGTTCTTCTTCCGGATGTTAAAGCTCGTCTCGCAATTGAAATGGCTTATCCAATGGGCTGGGAGAAATATGTTGGCGATCAAGGTGACATTCTCGGAATCAGCACATTTGGTGCTTCCGCGCCTGGCGACCGTGTTATCCAAGAATATGGCTTTACAGTGGATAACGTGGTTAGCCGCGTAAAAGCATTGCTGTAATAGAGGTTGTTCAAAAAGTCTGCTTTTGATTACGAAGGATGCCTCACGGCATCATAAGCGCTGCTATGGTTGGGATAGCATCATGCTGTCCTGATCCATGGCAGCAAGTTATTTCCGCAGAATATGGGCGATAAATGTTATCGCCCTGATCTGTTTTGCCTTTTGTTTTCATTAACTTCAGGGGAGCGGGTACGCATGTCACAATTCGATCAAGTCAGTGTAGTGAAAGAGGCCAACATTTATTATGATGGTCAGGTAACCAGCAGAACAGTTATTTTGGGGGATGGCAGCAAAGTGACTCTGGGCATCATGCTTCCAGGCAGTTATGAATTCGGTACGGATTCCCGTGAAATTATGGAGATTCTGTCCGGAGATCTGAAAGTATTGCTTCCCGGAGAAGAAGAGTGGCAAGAGATTCAAGGCCAAGCTACGTTCCACGTGCCTGCCGAATCCAAATTTAAACTGGAGATACGCAGCGTTACTGACTACGTCTGCTCGTACCCGGCGGAATAACATAAGAAGGGTAAGCAGAACCGCAACCCGCGGATTCGGTTTACCCTTTTTGCTTCTTGAATTCTAACGACAAAGTTCGAGCTGCAAGCTTGTCAGCCCCGTGGATTTGAAGTATCCTTAAGGCAAGTTGTTTAGAATGGAATACGGACATAATATAAGAGGTTGTTCAAAAAGTCCGCTTTTGATTACAAAGTTTGAACACGCACTATAACCGAAATCAGGAGGTTTTTGAGATCATGGCAAAAAAAGTGACATTTGACTATAGCACGGCATTGCAATTTGTAAATCAGCACGAAGTGGATTATTTCGCAGAACCGATTCGTCTGGCTCACGAGCAGCTTCACAACGGAACAGGAACAGGCTCCGATTATCTGGGCTGGATTGACCTGCCAACGGCTTATGACAAAGAAGAGTTTGCTCGCATTCAAAAAGCGGCTGCCAAGATCCAAAGCGACTCCGAAGTACTGATTGTTATCGGTATCGGTGGATCATATCTGGGTGCACGTGCAGCGATTGAAATGTTGACACACTCGTTCTATAACAATCTGCCAAAAGACAAACGCAAAACACCTGAAATCTATTTTGCAGGAAACAATATCAGTTCCACATATGTAACTCATTTGCTGGATCTGGTTGAAGGCAAAGATTTCTCCGTTAACGTTATCTCCAAATCCGGTACAACAACAGAGCCGGCGATTGCTTTCCGTATCTTCCGTGCAGCATTGGAAGAGAAATATGGTAAGGAAGAAGCTCGCAAACGCATCTATGCTACAACAGACAAAGCGCGTGGTGCACTGAAAGAACTGGCAAATGCAGAAGGATACGAATCTTTCATTATTCCTGATGATGTAGGTGGACGTTACTCCGTTCTGACAGCTGTAGGTTTGCTGCCAATCGCAGCAGCTGGTATCAACATCGAAGAAATGATGCAAGGTGCGGCTGATGCATCCAAGGAATACAGCAACCCAAACGTAGCTGAGAATGAAGCATATCAATATGCAGCTGTTCGTAACGCATTGTATCGCAAAGGCAAAGGCACTGAGATTCTTGTAAACTATGAGCCATCCCTGCACTTCGTGTCCGAGTGGTGGAAACAACTGTTCGGAGAGAGTGAAGGTAAAGATTACAAAGGAATCTATCCAGCATCCGTTGATTTCTCTACAGACTTGCACTCCATGGGTCAATTCATTCAGGAAGGTAGCCGGAATATCTTCGAAACGGTTATCCAGGTTACTGAAGTTGCTGAGCATATCTCAATCAAATCCGATCCGGACGATCTGGATGGTTTGAACTTCCTTGAAGGAAAAACGATGGACTTTGTTAACAAAAAAGCGTTCCAAGGAACACTGCTTGCACATACGGATGGTCAAGTACCAAACCTGATTGTGAACATTCCAGATATGACTCCATATTCTTTCGGATATCTGGTATACTTCTTTGAAAAAGCATGCGGTATCAGTGGCTACCTGCTGGGCGTCAATCCATTTGACCAACCAGGCGTGGAAGCTTACAAGAAAAATATGTTCGCACTGCTGGGCAAACCAGGCTTTGAAGAAGAGAAAGCAGCGCTCGAAGCGAGACTTTCCGAATAATTCATCGGTCTGCTCATATAGTTAAATAAGGTAATGTAAATCTAACCGGGAATCACTGTTCGTGTAAGAGGCAGGGTTCCCGGATGTAGATAACCAGGGCAGTTCGTCCGCGTTCGCGCGGTGAACTGCTTTCTTGTAAAATGGACTCAGGAAAAGATCAGAAAGTTGGATTTAGGATGATTGAACGTTATCGCACGGTTCGAGGACCGGGCAATCTGGAAATTGTAATCAAGAAGTCGCGATTTATCGGTCATATTATGCCGGTCACGACAGAGGAAGAGGCTGTTGCCTTCATCGATGAGATCAAGAAAAAACATTGGAATGCAACTCATAACTGCTCTGCATACATGATTGGGGAGCGGGACGAGATCCAGAAGCAATCCGATGATGGTGAACCCAGCGGAACAGCAGGGAAACCCATTCTTGAAGTGATCAAAAATCAGAAATTAAAAAATGTGGCAATTGTGGTTACGCGATACTTCGGGGGAATTATGCTTGGAGCTGGCGGGTTAATTCGTGCTTATACGGATGGAGCTGTAGCAGCCATTGAAGCCGGAGAAGCCATTACCAACGTGCTGCATCGTGAAGTGTTTGTTGAACTGGATTATACGTGGCTGGGTAAAGTGGAAAATGAGTTAAGAAGCCGGGAAGTCCGTACAGGTGAAACTGGATTCACCGATAAGGTTACGTTGACTTGTCTTCCGCCGGATAGTGAAACCGAGGCTTTTATAGCCTGGATCACGGATTTGACGCAAGGGCAATCCCGGATCACGGAGGGACAGCGGCTTTATTTTATTGAAGGGGAATAAAATATATGGCTAGAAGAGCAGTCGAACAGGAGTTGTCGAGGGAGCGGATACTGGAGGCGGCGAGGCACCTTTTTATTACCAAAGGATACCGCGCCATTTCGATGCGAAGCATCGGCCAGCATCTGGGCTATAGTCATGGGTCGCTGTATTATCACTTTAAGGAAAAGGCAGAGCTGTTCTATGCCATCGTGGTTGAAGATTTTAATCATCTGGGGCATTTACTGCTGCAAGCCATGGTCAGGCCGGTTCGTGATGATGTAAGCAAGGTAGAGCACATTATGATGGAGTTTATTCGCTTTGGTCTGGAGAATCCATACCAGTACGAGATTATGTTTATGATCAGGGATGAAGAACTGTTGTCTTATTGTCGTACCGAACAGGGACGTTGCTTCGAATTGTTTGCATCGATTATAAGGCAGTATATGAATGAAGCGAACTGTACGGAAGAGGATATTCAAAGGGTACCGCGTACGCTATTTTTGGCTATGCACGGATTCATTTCTTATTACATTCAGGACCGTTTAACGTTTGTGGAGATTGAATCGTCTGCGCTGTCTCATGTCAAAGTGCTGTGCCGCAATCTGGGTCAGCAGCCTGGCGTCCAATAATGGCGCTGTTGTTGCACCCCTACACTTCAGGGCGGTGATTTGTCATAACTTTAATTCTTTATAACGTTGTCTCGCGAAAGTTAATATGTGCAGCAGACCAAGTCAGGCGGCTCCGACCCGGAATGAGGGTGGACCGCCTGTTTGTGTTTGCAAAAATGAAAGAGTAGGTGGCAGGTCTATTTCACCCAACTAACCTTCCATGATTTTGAGAAAATACTCTCGTTCACGTGGTCCATCGAATTCGCAAAAGTAAATGCCTTGCCAGCGGCCAAGCAGCAGCCTGCCTTCGTGAATAATCACCGTCTGTGATGGCCCTGTTGTGATCGACTTGAGGTGAGAGGCTGTATTGCCTTCGGCATGTCGATACTCGGGATGCTCCCAAGGGTATACTTCGTCAAGACGCAACAATACATCGTGTTTCACATCCGGGTCTGCATTTTCGTTGATGGCTATACCCGCCGTTGTATGTGGACAGTAGATGAGCACCGTCCCATTCTGCACTCCGCTACTCTGGACAACCTGCTTTACGTCCCATGTGATATCCTTCATTTCATCTCGTGTGGAAGTGGACATATTCTTCTTGTATAACATCTTAAATCACTCCTTAGGATCTCATTTCTTACCCTCGATTGTACCTTAACCACTACATACCAAACAAACCACATATAACGCTGATTATGGGAATTGCATCATAACGGAGAGGACAGAAATAACCTGAAGTGATTTTATTAATTAATCTCAGATGTGGCCCAATTATATTCAATAAAAGCATTGACGATTAGCACTGCAAACTGGTAAAGTATCAGAAAAGCAAAACCAAGTAGACTAATGGGAATAATATTAAAGTAATATCATCCAACTTAGGAAAAATGTCGTATTGAAGCCAGGAAGACTGCCGACCGGAGCTAAAGCCGGAGGCTGGGAGGGAACGCAGCAATGAATACCGTTCTTCGTCATAAGGGATGGACTTGGGGATTCCGCAGTACCGTATTGTTATATTTTATCGTACTTATTGTACTTCCAATCATCGGTGTGTACGTCAATTCCTTCTCTGAAGGATGGAGCAACTTTGTTCAGAGCATTATGGACCCTATTGCGTGGAAAGCCGTACTGCTGACCATTCGGCTGGCCGTGATTGCTACGCTAATTAATGTGGTTCTGGGCACGATGATCGCTTGGGTGTTGACAAGGTATCGCTTTGTCGGCCGATCGTTTCTTAACAGTCTGGTTGATCTCCCGTTTGCACTGCCAACAGCGGTGGGCGGTTTGATGATTATGCTGCTTTTGGGTCCGGTCAGTGCCATCGGAAAACTGGCAGAATCCATGGGATTTGAGATTGTATTTCACCAGCCCGCCATTGTTATCGCGATGACCTTTGTCACGTTTCCGTTTGTTATTCGTGCGGTGCAGCCTTTGCTGGAAGAAATCGATCCTTCCGAGGAAGAGGCCTCATACACGATGGGGGCATCCAAGGCGCGCACGTTCATGCAGGTTATTCTGCCGTCTATGGCACCTGGCATGATCAGTGGAGGGATGTTGGCTTTCTCCAGAGGACTGGCTGAATTCGGGGCTGTCGTGCTGGTGGCTGGTAACATTCCGGGAAGAACACTGACTGCTTCCGTATTTATATACGGGGAGATTGAAAGTGATAATCCAACGGGAGCCGCTGCGGTATCCGTGTTGCTCCTGACGCTCTCCTTCCTGATCCTCTGGCTGATCAATCTGGTGCAGATGCGGGGGAGAAGACGATGAGACGACTCTTAATCGGACTGACGTTTGCGGTATTTATAGTACTGTTGATCATCCCGCTTGGACGCATTTTTATTGGTGCATTTGAAGACGGGGCAGGTGGATTCCTGAAAGGGCTGATGCGCCCTGAGGCGTTACACGCCTTGATGATGACCGGACTGGTGGTCCTGGTGGTCACCCTGTTAAATACATTGTTTGGCATCATGATGGCTCTGTATCTGGTTCGTGCCGGATGGTTGAGTGAACGGATAAAAGGGCTGCTGAACAGCATTGTAGACTTGCCTTATGCCGTATCTCCTGTCATTGGCGGTTTGATGATTGTATTGATGTTGGGACCTAACAGCATTATGGGTGCTTTTTTTGAAGGAATTGGATTCAATGTGGTCTATGCCTTCCCGGGGATGGTGATCGCAACGTTATTTGTTACATTTCCACTAATGGTAAGAGAGGTTATGCCTGTCCTGCAGGAACTCGGTTCTCAACAAGAGGAGGCCGCATCTACACTTGGCGCCTACGGCTGGAGAACGTTCTGGAGTGTGACATGGCCTTCGATCCGCTGGGCGGTAGTGTATGGTCTGGTC
Source organism: Paenibacillus sp. 37 (assembly GCF_008386395.1). NCBI lineage: Bacteria > Bacillati > Bacillota > Bacilli > Caryophanales > Paenibacillaceae > Paenibacillus > Paenibacillus sp. 37. The sequence continues at coordinate 1,650,179 of NZ_CP043761.1, forward strand.
TTGACAGTTGCGCGCTCGCTTGGGGAATTCGGTGCAGTGCTGGTTGTATCCGGGAATATTATGAACAAAACGCAGACCGCAACAACCCTGGTGTATCAGGATGTTGAGAATTTTAATGTGGCTGCCGCAAATGGTGTGGCATTGGTGCTGGTCACCTTCTCCGTCGGGCTGCTGCTCATGATGGAATGGGCCAAGAAGCGAAAGGAAGTGCATTGATATGCATGTAGAAGTCCGTGATTTGAACAAACATTTCGGTGATTTTCATGCGGTAAAAGATGTCTCATTCGATATTGCCAAAGGCCATCTGATCGGTCTGCTTGGACCCAGCGGAGGCGGGAAAACGTCCATTCTGCGGATGCTTGCGGGTCTGGAAAATCCGGGTTCCGGAGAGATTCGCTTTCACGGAAAAGTCGTGAACCATCTGCCTCCACAGGAGCGTGGCATCGGATTTGTATTCCAGAACTATGCCTTGTTCAAACATATGACGGTATTTGAGAATATTGCTTTTGGACTCAAGGTCAAGAAGACACCAAAAGCCCAGATCCGTGATCGGGTGATGGAACTTGTTGAACTGACCGGGTTAAAAGGTTTTGAACAGCGCTATCCACACCAGTTGTCTGGTGGACAGCGTCAACGTGTGGCTTTTGCCAGAGCACTCGCCCCTGAGCCGCAGCTGTTATTGCTGGACGAACCGTTCGCGGCCATTGATGCGAAGATCCGTCAGGAACTGCGTTCATGGTTGCGGGAGCTAATCGAGCGGGTAGGAATCACTTCGATTTTTGTAACGCATGACCAGGATGAAGCGATTGAAGTGGCGGACGAGATCATGATTATCAGTCAGGGTCGTCTGGAACAGAAGGGCACACCTTGGGATATCTACAAAAACCCGCAGACACCGTTTGTCGCTACATTTATCGGGGAGTCTACGGTTGTGGAGGATGCTTCCCAGTTGAAAGGGTTCGAACATGCCGTCGAGGGTGAACATACCAAAGCGCTGATTCGACCGGAGTATATTGAGATCGGCTTGAAAAACGAGTTCACCATGTTGTCTGCAACGGAAAAAGGTACAGTCAAACATCTTCATTTCCGCGGCAGTCAATGGATGGTAGAGGTGGACGTACAGGGGCACAAGTTAATCACATATCGTTCCCTGGAGAAAACGACATTGGAGATCGGTCAACAAATTCGCGTCCTGGTACATCGTGCATACCTGTTCAATGACTCCAACAGTTGGGTGGTTGAGAACCGACTGAAGGAAGATCCGATGCCGGTGATGATTTAGATCAAGTGGAAGAAAGGGGCTGCCCATGCAGACGAGGAAGAAGAAAGCCATACTCTTAAATGTTGCCCTCATGCTTCTGCTCGTCTGCATGACCGCTGGGTGCAGCAAGCAGGAGGGGGCAAGCGAACAGAACGAGCCCGCTGGTAACGATTCATCCAATACGCTGGTGATTGGTGCTTATAGTGTAGCGAAAGACGCTGTAGGCGAGTTGCTACCCATGTTCCAAGAGGAGTGGAAGGCAAAAACCGGACAGACAATTAACTTCCAGGAGTCCTATGAAGCATCGGGTACACAGGCAAGAGCCATCGTTGGTGGATTCGAGGCTGATGTGGCCTTGCTCGCGATGGAAAGTGATATCGACAAGCTGGTCAAAGCCGATCTGGTTAGCTCCGATTGGAAACAGACCCCTAATGAGGGCATGATCACCCGTTCAATTGTTGTTCTGGGCACAAGAGCGGGCAACCCGCTCGATATTCGTGATTTTCAGGACTTAACCAAGCCAGGAGTGAAGGTACTGTACCCCAATCCAAAGACATCCGGAGGCGCACAATGGGACATTAATGCCATTTACGGTGCCGGATTGAAACTGTCGGAGGAGCAAGAGGGGAAGAAAGATCCTGCCGCAGCCAAGGCTTTTCTCGAACAGGTACATCGTAACGTTGAATCATTGGACAAGAGTGGGCGTTCTTCGATGGCTGCATTCGAATATGGTGTGGGTGATGTCATCGTCACGTATGAAAATGAATTGCTTGCCCGGATCGCGAAAGGTGTAGATTATGACATTGTCATTCCGAAAAATACGATCCTGATTGAAAACCCGGCAGTTGTGGTGAATAAATATGCCGACAAACATGGGAATCGTGAACTTGCGGAAGCTTTTGTCGCCTATCTGCGTACACCAGAAGCACAGCGCATTTTTGCCAAGCATGGTTTTCGTTCAGTAGATCCGGATGTATTTGCACAGACGGAGTCCACATTCCCAACGCCAGAAGGGCTATTTGATATTAACTATCTGGGTGGATGGGACGAGGTACGCAGTACGTTGTACTCCAAACGTGGCGTGTGGTATCAGGTGCTCGCGGGGCTGTAGTGGAATCGTACAGCATTGAAATGGCCTCCCCATGGTTAGATCATGTCTAACTATGGGGAGGCCATTTACCTGAGAGGGGGTTAAGGCCAAACTGCTCCGGCATATTCATTAAATATATTATTGATCTCTTGCATTCAAGTGGATGAAAAATAATTCTGCTTGTGTTCTATCTTTTTCATATTCCATGCGAGTAAAGGTGAGAATATCACCGAAGTTATAAATAGACGTGTAGCTTCCTTCTTTATTAATTACTCGTTGCTTATGGCCTGTGGTTAAATCTACAGCCATAATATAGGGCGATTGTTTGTAGATAAGCTGATTTTCCAATAGAAAAGGGGAGTATCCACCGAGTAGCGAACTGTCGTGAACAATGGTATAGATCAATTTTTTTGTATTTCTATCTAAAATTTCAGTAGCACTCTCAGTCGTTAATACAATCCATTGCTCATTTGCTGTGAAATCATAAATGTCTTCACGATCTTTAATAATAAGCTCAGGTTCGGAATGATCTTTAGGATACATAACAATGTCAAACCGTTTTTCTGTATTTGGATCTTTATCTCCAAAGACCGTTTGCTGTATCAATAATCCTTCATTGACAGGTCTTTGTAAATCAAGGAAAATGCCCTTTTTATTCTTTGTTTTTTCATTTAGCAATTGTGTGGTTACATTAGTCTTAATATTGCTTTTTACATTATAAATAAATGCTTCATTTTTAACAATTTTATTGTTGATCTTCTTCTCTATCCAGCTAATCTCATCTTGATAGGTTCTTAATACAGGGACGGCAATTTGATCTTCACTAATCCCTTCGGTAAAAATGGTAGGGCTTGCTTCAAGATCATCTCGTTTCATCCGCATCATTTTCCAAGGAGTATTATTATCTGGTGAATGAGATGGATTTTCCACCCAAAATAAGTCATCACCAACGGACACTAAGGTATTAATAATCATGCCTTTCGCAGCACGATATTGAGAGACATAGGTATTCTTTTTCGTGTCAAACTGAATAATTTCCATTTCCATCTCATCAGTTGTGGAGAAATCTCTGCTAAAAATGACAATATCGTTGTCATTTTTATAACTGGAAACGATGGTGTTACGCTCCAAAATATCATTTTTAATAGTTATTGAATCGATAGTGTAAGGAAGCTTAAATTTAACATCGGGTTTAGTTTGTGGTAGTTCTGTTGTTGTAGGGTTAGTAGATGAGTCAATTTCAGGTGTAGTTTCCAACGTACTAGAAGGTTTTTCAGATGGGTTATGGTTTACCGTTTGATCGGATGTAGTGGTTTCTTTACAGGCTGTAAGTAATAAAACAACTAGAAGGGCGATGTAAAAGAAAATAAATCTATTTTTCATGTTAATACCTCCCGTACATTATTAAAGAAGGGAAGCTTTGCTTCCCTTCTTTTTAACGAATCATTACCATATTATTGCTTGTCTAAAGTGGTTTTGATTGGCTTGATACACTTTATCGAGGCTATACCACTTGTTACCGTGTGTTTTTCCTCTATTACCCTGATCATAAGGATCTGTAAGCCTAACCTTTGCATCATTTGTTCTAAAGTCATAGCCAGAAACATTGATTATATGTCCGCTTACAGTACCAGTGTAGTTTTCTAATTCATTACCAGTAATTTTTAAATCTAATACAGCTGGATGGTATTTATCCGACGAATACATGATTGCATACTTCCATGTTTCAAAATTGAGTGATGTTGAGTACGAATATGTGTACTGCGATTGAAGATTGTTTAGAACATCGTCAACGATTGTAAAGTCAGTACCATCTTTTGTAGTTCCTAATTTCTTAGCATAGTAAGACTGTGATTCAGAACTACTATTTAGATAATTTAATACTTGCTTTGTAGTAGCAGGTCCGCACCAATAGGTTGTTTCCTGTTTGAACGGAGTAACCCCTACGGTTTGTAGATCACCTAGAGCCATAATATGGTACTTACTTTCAGCTCTATCCTTATGAATTTGTAATTCTTTCATTTTTTTTGGAAGCATCTGTTGTTGTTTTAGGGTTGGAATGTCCATCGTGGGTGTTGGGTTATCACCAGTACCAGCAGCAAAAGCACTTGAAGCCAGCATTCCAGTGAAGATAAGAGTGAATGTAGTGCTTTTTAGAAGTTTTTTTAGTTCCAATTTAAAGCCTCCCTTTAAAATAATGTGAAGAAATGTACTAAGTCCGGACATCTATAATATATATATTATGGTATTGATTGTCAATACTATTAATTTGTCCTATTTAAATCTAATATGTAAGACTGTTTTGATGTGATGGATATTAGTGCAATATTTGGTGGACGGGATGTTGTTAAGATGAACGAGTGGCAGTTGAAGCCGCTACACAAACGGATAGAGAAAATCTTTCAGGACCCGTATTCCTCACTAAATTCAGGCATGAAGATTCTGCTGATCATCAGTGAACCCGTGGTGAGGTTTGAAGGTAGAGATGAAGGCACAATGCTTACCTCATGAACTAGTAGGCTTGAAGTTGAACGTTATCCGCATGATTTCAGCTGAGGGCAACGTCAGTGTTTGAGTATTGCCCGTGCTCTATCAGTCAATCCCGATTTTATTCTCTGTCATGGGTCGTTGTCTGCGCTGGGGTGTTTCAGTATAAGCACAGTTGGTCAATCTGTTGAAGGGTTTACAGGCCGAACTAGGAATGACTTATCTGTTCATAGTCCATGATCTGTCTATGGTTCTTCACTTCTTCGATTAAAAGCCGGCATGTACCTTGGTTAGCTGGTTAAGGTCGCACCAACGGAGGAATTGTATTGTGATCCGGTGCGTCCGTATATGCAGATTTGCTGGGGGCGATTCCTGTACCTGATCTTGGCGTATACGACACGATGCCACCAATCTGTAGCGGAGACATCGATGCTTCTGCTCGCATCCGAGAGGAAAAATCGGAATGGTTGCAAGTGTCGTCGGGATACTTTGTATTCAGGTATCAGGACAGGATATAATGAGCTTATACGAATAGAATTCGAATGGATGTTGCAGAAAGGCGTGATAGTATGAACACAGAGATCAAATTATCCCAAAGTACAGCAATTCGACTGGAGCAGGCCCGCGGTAAGGGAATGCCTGAGGAAGAAATATTAAAAGCCATTCAAGCCAAAGATGTTTCCGCTTTTGACGCCGTGTCTGAAGAGGAATACCGATATAACGAATTTTTCTCGTATGCGGATGAGCATGGTGAAAATCTGGAGGCAGCAGTAAAAGATGGGTACCGGATTACCTTTAACACGCGTGGTGGACTCGGAATCTGGTTGGAAAAGGCCTTTAAGGTACAGCCAGAGAGAGACTTCACAGTGGGTGAAGGAATCGTCACCGGATTACAGTTGAAACCGGAGCAGGCAGAGGTACTGGCGAAGCGGCTTGCATCGAACTGGGTCATTACGGATTCGAAGGATGTACCTGAAGGTCAGGAACTGACATTGAAGCTGCGGGCACTGGTATAGTTCCAGCGCGGAGTGAATGTGAGACGAACTAATTGGCCATGGTCTGTGAAAAAGGTAAAGCCTGCTCTTGGTGCGGGCGGCCGGCTTATAAATGGGCGCACCAAATTAAGATGAGCGTACGCTCCCGAATGGAGCGAAGCATGGAGATGAAGGTCTGACGGTGAACGGTCAGACCACAGACTGTCCCGAATTGCAGTGGAGAACTGCAGCGGGATGGTCTTTTTTTTGCAAAAACAGAGGTGGACGATTACAATCTACATATCATTAATTCAGGGGGAATGCGGATTGAATCAGCTAACATTTCTGGGCACTGGCGATGCGATGGGCGTTCCACGTGTGTATTGTGATTGCGAAATATGTACAGAGGCAAGGCTTACGGGAGAGAATAAACGGAAACGCTCTTCTGTCCTGATTGACGGTGGTGGCGATGGTGCGAGTGAACAGTTCATGATTGACTGCGGACCAGACTGGAGATCACAGATGGAGGATCAGGGATTACGTATGGTGCATACGCTGCTCGTCACTCATGCTCATTTTGATCATATTGGAGGATTGCCGGAATGGGCGGATGCATGCCGCTGGTTGGGTGTAAAGGGGCGTTTGTATGCACCACGCGAAGTGATTGCTACCATTCAGGGACAGTTTCCCTGGTTGGGGCGTCATATGGACTTTCTGGAAACTGATGATGATATTGAACTCGGGGGATGGAAGGTGCATTCCTGGAAAGTATGTCATGGGCATAACGGGTATTCGTACGCGTATCGGCTGGATCGGGTTGGGTATAGCTGGGCGTATTGTTCAGACGCCATTGACCTGAAGCCATCCGAAAAAGAGCCGTTGCTGGGACTGGATCTGCTGGTGCTTGGAACAAGCTTTGTGCATGAACTTGCGGAATTCTCAACACGTTCCGTGTACGATATGCGTGAGGCGCAGGAGCTGCTGCTGGAACTGAAGCCAGGTCATACTTATTTTACACATATGTCTCATGACGTCGATGTACGGCAGAATTATAATCTGGATCAACGTATTACGATTGCCCTTACCGGGATGAAGGTGCCGCTTGGAACATTAAAGCTGGAAACGAATGCGTAACCCAACTTAACTAGCGTAATAAAAATAAATTCAGAAGAGCGTATCCTTTACAAGGGGTTCTTCGTTTACATAGTGTAAGTCAAAATCAATCAGGAACCAGCAAAGGGGGGCCCCCAAGATGGCCTTTGTGAAGTCCGTGGATTGCAGAATCAACAGACCACATGATGATGGAAAACAAGATAAATTCGATATTGAATTCAATGGCAACGACAGAAAAAATCAATTGAACCAAAGCATCCATACCGTACTACCCGATCTGATGGGTTCGTTGTATGCGTATTGTTTATCTCTGACGAAATCAGTTCCAGACACGGAGGATCTGGTTCAGGAGACCTGTCTCAAAGTGTTGTCGTCGAGTGTAGTTGGAACTTCCGGGATGAATAAAGATATAAACTGGGAAGCTTATCTGATTCGTATTGCACGCAACAGCTGGATTGATATCTTACGTCAGCGGGAGAGATTGTCATATAAACTGGATAGCTTAAAGCCGCTCCTACACGAAATGGAGGAGGAAAGGCGATTCGAGGAATTGGAGTCTGCCGTACAACTTCTTGTAAATACGCTATCACCGTGGCAGCGAGTGATATATGTATTACGTGAATTAATGGGTTATAAGGCGGCAGAGACTGCGGAAATGCTGGATACGACAGAAGGTGCTGTGAAAGCAGCGTTAAGTCGTGCACGTTCTGCTATAGCTGAAGTGAGGCACAGGTTGGAACAATCGGACACAGAATTGCAGTATGAGGAGGGCGCAGTGGAGGACAATCGGGAGGAACTGCGTAGCTATCTGCTGGCATTTCGTAATGGGGATACAGCCCGAATCATTGATCTGTGCCTGAATCGTCCGATGGCTGTGGCGGGGACGATTTTGCAGCAGACTTTGCCGTCTCCATCCATGCAGCCAATGATGTACGGGTACTCTACTTCTGGCATGAACTCGATGTCATATGGAGGCGGGTACACGATCAACATGGTTGCCTAAACCGAGGAGGCGACACATATGAATGTAGTGCCCTATGTAGTGGAACAAACTGCTCGCGGAGAGCGGAGTTATGATATTTATTCCCGTTTGCTCAAAGACAGGATCATTATGGTGTCCGGAGAGATTGAGGATCAGATGGCAAATGCCATCGTGGCCCAGTTGTTGTTTTTGACTGCAGAGGACCCGGAGAAGGACATCCAGATGTACATCAACAGCCCTGGTGGGTCGGTGACCGCAGGATTTTCGATCTATGACACGATGCAATTCGTGAAGCCGGATATCTCCACGATCTGTACAGGGATGGCGGCAAGCTTTGGCACGATATTGCTGGTAGGTGGAACAAAAGGCAAACGTATGGCATTGCCAAACAGTGAGATCATGATCCATCAGCCACATGGCGGTACGCGAGGGCAGGCGTCGGATATGCTGATTCATGCTAACCGCATCATTCAGCATCGTCAGCGCCTTAACAAGCTGTTAGCCGATCATACAGGACAGTCGATTGAGCGGATTGAGAAGGACTCAGATCGAGATTATTTCCTGACCGCTGCTGAAGCAGTCGAATATGGATTGGTGGATAAGGTCATATCCAGCTCATAACAGTAGCTCGGAAGGTCATGTGACCTTTCGGGCTTGATTAATCAAGAGGACGAACAGGAAACTGACGTCCTCTTTTTGTCGTACAGATTAGCCAGTCCGTGTCTATGGATCGGATCAGAATAAGAACAATCTGAAATAAAGATTGACCATCAGTAGGTATAGTGTATATATTATATATATACACTATACCTACTGAAAACTACGTAACATCATTGAGGTGAGGAAAGATTAACATTTTAATATCGAACGCTTCGAGCGATCCGATCTACATGCAGATTTTAAATCAGATCAGACAGAGCATCTTGAGCGGAGAATTGGTTGCTGGAGATAGTCTTCCCTCCATTCGGCAACTCGCCAAGGATCTGCAAGTCAGTGTTATTACAACTAAACGTGTCTATGAAGAGCTGGAGAAGGAGAAGCTGATCGATTCAGTTGTAGGCAAAGGGAGCTTTGTATCCGGAGCCAATCAGGACTTTATTCGAGAGCGGCGGATGAAACAATTGGAAGAGAAGATGCTCGAAGTGATTCGTGAGAGCAGAGAACTGGGCATGAGTTCACAGGATGTAATCCATCATCTTACATTGTTGGTTGAGGAGGAATAAGCATAATGAACGCTATCGAATTACGTAATGTAACCAAAACGTATCCCTTATTTAAAGTGGATAATGTATCTCTTGATGTGAAAAAAGGATATATAACGGGACTTATTGGTCCGAATGGGGCGGGAAAGAGTACTTTGATCAAAATGATCACGGGTCTGATCCAGCCCGATAAGGGAAGCCTCAAGACATTGGGCAGTGAGATGCCCAATCAGGAAATTGATATCAAGCAACGCCTTGGCATTGTGTCCGATGAATGTTTTTACTATGAGCATCTAACGATCCGGGAAATGACACAAATGATCGCTCCTTTTTACACCAAATGGGATAATAAAGCGTTCAATGACTACTTGGATCAGTTCGAACTGTCTCCCAAAAAGAAAATTCAGGATCTGTCCAAAGGCATGAAGATCAAGTATTCTCTCGCCGTAGCTTTGTCGCATGAAGCAGATTTGCTGATTATGGATGAACCAACATCCGGGCTTGATCCTGTATTTAGGCGGGAACTGCTCGATCTGCTTGCAGATATGATACAGGACGAAACAAGGTCCATTATTTTCTCAACGCATATTACGACCGATCTGGAACGTATTGCAGACTACATTACGTTTATTCATCAAGGAAAACTGGTGTTCAATGAAGCCAAAGATGATGTGCTGGAAAGGTATACGATTGTAAAAGGGGATATGGATCTGCTTGATTCCGACATTCGGAAACATTTCATCGGAATACGCGAGACAGCCGTTGGTTTTGAAGCATTGTCGGATCATAAGGCAGAGGCAGAACGGTTATTTGCCAGCCTTGCTCTTTTACAAAGACCTACGTTGGAAGACCTCATTTATTTTACGGCGAAGGGAGGACGCAAATATGCTTAACTTGCTTCGTAAAGATTTCATTGTACTAAAAAGTTCACTGTGGACGATTGGGTTATACCTGGTGGTATTTAGTTTCGCCTTTATACCCCAGAGTGAAATGTCAATGTATTTTGTAGGCATCTACACAGCCTTTGGTTCGGTCATGCTGGCAACCATGATTGATATCAAGAACCATAATCACAATTTCCTGGTCACACTCCCCGTTAGCCGCAAACAGATTGTAAAAGCCAAGTACCTTTCTGCTATAATCTATACGTTATTCGGGGTACTCGCGTCGTTTGGAATTCACCAGCTTGTGAACCTGAATTATCCTGAACTGAACAAGCCGAATTATTCACTTAGGGATATTGTCATTGCCGTAGGTATGGTGCTTGTATTAGTTTCCATATACATGCCTCTTTTCTATGGACTTAGCAAAAAAGGTGCTGGTATCATCAATGCGATATTCATGGTCTGCATGATTATACTGGCGCAACCCGTTGCGTACCTCATGAGTATGGCCAACGAGAACGGTATGATTACCACAATGACAATGGCATTGGTTTCTGTAGGCATTATAGGTTTGTTTGTAGTGTCTTATCTTATTACGATCCGCTTGTTTGTAAGAAAAGACCTTTAAGCACAAAGCGGGTGCAGGTAGAGAATATAGAACACCAAAAGTAAAGTCGCCATAAGGCGACTTTTTTTGATGTAGCAGAGTGAGAGGGCAATTGCATTTGATATTCTTCGGAGTGATGACAGTTCCAGGAAATCCAAACCTTAGATTTCTTTTGCAAGCGTAATAAGCCTGCTCATGCCTTCCCGAATCTGCTGCTCATGTGCATAAGAGAAGGACAGGCGCAGCTTGCGACTGGCTGAATGATCCGAAGAATCAAATACGGTTCCGGGTACAAAGGCAACGGATTGTTCCATGCATCGGTGAAGTAGTCTCCCTGTATCCATACCCTCAGGAAGCTCTACCCAAAAGTTGAGTCCGCCCTCCGGCCGGGTCCACGTCCAGTCCGTTTCCAGCAGAGATTGTTCCATCACTTCCATCCGTAGCTGGATGGCGGTCCGCAGCTTGGACAGATGCTGATGCATACGTTCTGACTGAAAATAACGGAGAAAAAGCTTCTGGTTCAGAAGGGGTGTTCCATTATCTGTAAGTGATTTTACAGCCTGTAGTCCTGGCATGAAACGCTGACGGCATATGATGGCTGCAATCCGTAGCCCGGGTGCAACGTACTTGCTGTAACTGCGAATGTACAGCGTGTGTCCGGTGGTGTCATAGGTGAAAATCGGTGCAGGAGGTTTATCCTTAAAATAGATATCATAGGTGCTGTCGTCTTCCAGCAGAAAACAACCATACTGTTCTGCAAGTTCGGGTAATTGCTTGCGCTGTTCTACTGGAACATTAATGCCGGTTGGATTCTGAAAGGTCGGTGTCATATAAAAGAGGCGCGGCTTCTCACTCTTCATCAGATGTTTGATCTGCTCCAGATCATACCCGTCCGAGTGAATATCCGTAAAGATCAGACGAGCACCTTGTTTGCGGAAAATCTCCATTGCTGGTCCATACGTAGGCCGTTCCATCAACACCCGATCTCCGGGTTTGACCAGCGTCCGCGAGATGACGTCAATCGCTTGCTGGGCCCCCGAAGTAATGAGCACTTCGTCTGCAGAGAGATAGAAACGTTCTTTTTTTGTCAGATGGCTTGCCAGCGCACTTCGCAATTCCAGATCACCCTGAATTGTGGAATACGTTCCGAGCAAACGGGGATATTGATCTAGCAGATCACGCATTAGTTCACCCCAATACCGGTTGGGCAGCAAAGAGGGATCGATTAACGATTTGGAAAATTGGTATTCTGCTTCAAGGGACTGTACCCGTGCAAGTGAATCCCAATGCAGCCAGGCAGACACAGCGGGATCATCCGCCTGATCCGTTACTGAGAATGGAGTCGCTGGGCTGACATAATAGCCAGACTTATCCTTCACATAAACATTCCCACGTTCTTTTAACTCCTGATAGGCTTTGAAAACGGTCAGCCGATGTACGCCGAGTAGCTCGGACAGGCTTCGTACAGATGGCAGTTTTTCATGTTCTGCCCACTCTCCCGCTTCTATACGCACAACGAGATAATGGATTACTTGCTCATATAATTTCAGGCTGTTATCTGTCATCATCATGGTTCTGCCCACCCGGCTCACACTCCTTTTGAACTCTATTGTAACAGCTAATGGGAGAAAACTGTTCTGTTTTGTTCATTCTGTTCTGTAGACCATGAGATATGATGGAGAACAGATAAAGGAGTGGTTATCATGGTGGGGATTGCATTTACGGTTATGTGTCTTGTTTTCGGTACAACATTTCTGGCTATTAAAATTGGAGTAGAGGCAGGCATGCCGCCTTTTCTGTCAGCCGGATTGCGATTTGTAATCGCGGGAGCGCTGATGTTTGCATGGATGAGGATGAAGGGCAAAGTCAATATTTCCCTGCTGTGGCGTAAAGAAATGCTCATCACAGGTGCAGGACTGACGTTTGGTACATTCGCGACCTTATATTGGGCTGAACAATATGTGAGTTCGGGCGTTGGCGCAATTTTGTCAGCCACAGGTCCACTCATGATTATGCTGATGCAGACAGCTTTGTTGCGACAGAAGACATCTGCGCGCATGATTACCGGATGTCTAATCGGTTTTGCCGGAGTTGTGCTTGTGGTTCTGCCGGGTGTATCCATTGGTGGAAGTCCACTATGGCTATGGGGGTGTATTGCCGTTCTGGTGGGCGAAGTATGTTATTCTGCAGGTGCGATATATTCCAAGAAGGTTATAAATCAGTTCAAAGAAGCGAACCCCATTGCGATTAACGCAGTACAGATGATGTATGGGGGACTGCTGTTATCCCTGCTCTCGGTCGGAACGGAATCGTGGAATATGTCTGCTCTGGATTGGGTGCCTGCTGTCTCGTCGGTGATCTATCTGACTGTCATCGGCTCCATGGTGGGGCATAGTCTGTTCTATTGGATTATGTCGCGTACGAACCCGTTGTTTCCAGCAACATGGTTATACATTTCACCACCCATTGCCGTAGGGCTTGGTGCTGTTGTCTACGGTGAGCATGTCAGCTGGGTTACATGGATTGGTGTAGTGCTTGTCGTTTCAGGTCTGCTAGCGATGAATGAGAAGGTGAGCGGCTGGTTGAAGAAAAGAAGTCGTGCGAGGATGACAGTGCAGGCTTCCGAGTCTGTTTTAAAATAGGTAAAGTTTGAAGGTATGCAGCTCAATCTCAAAATCAGCCATTGATTTTAGGTTGAGCTGTTTGTTATTCCAACATGATATTCTCGTTAACCAGTAGGTAATAATATTCATCCATCTGTTCTGCCGTAACATTCTCTTCGAAATGTTGTATCCACCAGGTCACAAGTAAACGAATCACCCCCGAGTGAAACTCGGCTACCAATTCTATGGGAAGTGAAAATTGTTTACCTCTTCTCTTCAGTTCCAGAAAATCTCGTCTGAATATCTCTCCGATATAATGTATGAAAAAGTTGTTAAACCCCTCGTCTTTCTGTTGGTTCTGCACAATGGTCTCCAGTACATTTCCAAACAGAATTTTAGATACGCTTTGCAAAGGCTGATGCAGCCGCTCTTCTACATTAATGTGTAAATAATCCCGGAGGACCCAAGTTAGGGTGGAGGACAGTAGAACAAATTTATCCTTAAAATGTTTGTAAAACGTTGTTCGGTGAACCATAGCTTTGTCACATATTTCATTAATTGTGATGTTGCTGAATAGCTGGCCTTTCTCACATAACAGATCGAGTAGCGCCATCGTTAACAATTTATGAGTTCGGGTAACTCTCAAATCCAACTTTTTATCAATCATTTTCATCTACATCAGTTCCTTATTGTAGTTTAGCTATATAGTATCAACACTTTGATTCTTACATGATACGAGATTTCAAGTGTATATTGGTATTATAAGTAATAAAATTGCATCGAGTAGCAGAGCCCTGCTGGAATGGGTAATGCGTCAGCGAGTCCAGAACATAGAACATATAAACTTCTTAACGAATACGGAAGTTACCGGGTTAATGACATCAGAAGATGAGCGTTCGATTACAGGCGTGTATACCAAAATAAGAGGCAGGGATAACCGGGAAGAAATGCTTGCAGCAGATATGGTTATTGATGCCTCGGGACGTTCTTCCAAATTGATCAAATGGCTTGAACAGATAGCGTTTTCCGTGCCTGAGCCGGAAGTGCTGAAGGTGTCGCTTGGTTACAGCACGCGCTATTATAAGATACCATCCTCTATTCAAAACGACTGGGGTACGGTGATAACAGAGTCCCATCCTGTGCAAGGAATTCGTGCAGGCATGTTGTGGCGCATTGAAAATGATATCGCTGGACTATTATTGTTCAACGCAGGAGGAGATGAATATCCTTCAACTCATCCGGATGAGTTCCAAGAGCAAATCAAACATCTGTTTGCTTCGGATGAAATCGTAGCGTTGGAAGAACAGCTGGAGCCTTTTCAAGGGCCGCGTGGATACCGTATTTCCGAGTCTGTCCGTCAACATTTTGAACTGATGGAGAATTGGCCCTCCGGATTACTCGTCCTTGGCGATGCATTTTGCAGCTTCGATCCGATCCATGGCCAAGGCATGACGGTCGCTGCAATTGAAGCCGAGACCCTAGCGAAATGTTTGGATGAGCAGCGAATGCATCCTGAGCCGCAGTTTGAGCGCCAAGTGTTGCTTCGTATGCAGCAGGCCATTGAACCGGCCTGGTGGCTTAGTTCTGTGGCCGATCTGCGTTGGAAAGGGGTCGAACATGTTGGACCTTCCCGAATGAAAGGGGTTGCGTTTGCTCAGAAGTATATAAACTTGTTTACTAAGCAGGCTATGAAAAAGGCGAGTCAGGAAAATAATAAACATCTCTTTTTTACCCAGTTCCTGATGAATGCTCTAATCCTTCCTCCAAGTGAATATTTTAAAGGTGAAATCCTGAACATGATCCTGAACGACAATGGTTCAAAAGAAGAAATGGAGTTAAGAGCGGAGCTTGGTGTCCAAGATCCGGAGCTGTTCCAGCAAAAAATAGATGAGATCATTCCGTCATTTCAACTGGAATTTGATGTTCAAATCAAGAAAATGCTGGAGTCTTTCCAGCATGCCATGAGCAAGTAAGACAATACTTCGTGGTAAGTGAAAGTGGGCATAACATGAAACGAATAACTTTAAATTTCATAGCTAGCATTGTAATCTCATTCATTGTATTTTTTATTGTTTTGTTTTTTGCCGATGTCCAAGATACAAATCGTGTCATCTTATCTATGGCGATTACGATTTCACTACAATTATCCTTGATTTCCGCATTGTTGCTCTCAAAACATAAAAAATAACAGAGAAATATAGCTAATATAATCGTTTAAATAGGATAATGAACATATTTTTAAAATCAAAAAAACAGCCCTGCACAGTGAAATTCACTGACTGGGCTGTTCGTTGACCTTATTTACTCTGCGTTCAGCACAAACTTCTCAATAACCTCTTTTACACCGTCTTCGTTATTACTTGCCGTAATGTAGTCCGCCAGCTCTTTCAGGGCAGGGATGGCATTTCCCATTGCTACACCAAGACCAGCAACTTCGAGCATCTCATGGTCGTTCCATGAGTCGCCGATGGCAATACACTCGCTGAGCTGGTGACCAAAATGGTCAGCCAGGAAGGTCAGGGCGTGGCCTTTAGTTCCTTCATTGTGCATGATCTCCAGGAAGTAAGGTTTGGACTTTGTGATATGCACTTGAGGTCCGAGCAATTCACGCAGGTCAACGGCAACCTTATCCAGGTAGTCTGGCTCATCAATAATAAGCAGCTTTGGTGTTTTTTGTTCGATGACTTTGATGAAATCAGATTCGATGTAATATTGGGTGCCGTTTAATTTGGCATAATCACGCAGCTTGTCGTTTTCCTCACGGGCATACAGCTTGTCGTCAATGTATGTTTGAAGGTGGAGATTGTTCTCCAGGCAGTAATCATACAATTTGCGGGAAGCTTCCTGTGGAACGTAACGCTCATAGAGGACTTTTTCGTCCAGCAGGTTTTTCACCAATGCGCCTTGATACGTAATGATCGGCACGTTAAGTCCGGTTTGACGAGCAAGCGCTTGTGCGGAAGCATAAGCACGTCCAGTCGCCAGCGTTACAGTTACACCATGGGCAACCGCTTGTTCCAGTGCAGTCTGTGTAGCAGGGGTTACTTCCTTGTTGTCGTTAATCAGTGTGTCATCAATGTCGATTGCAATCAATTTGTAGGTCATCTGTGTTTCTCTCCTTTTTTATCTGTATCTATACCCGACTTTATTTATATCAGTTCAATATGAACGTTTTACACGAGAACGGAGAGGACAGAAAAAACCTAAAGAAGCAGAGCGTTCGCCTACAAGCTTTCTGCAAGAAAGCTGCATCGGAAGCATACGCTATCACCGGATTTTCCCTTTCGAATAAGGGAATCAAAAAATCTGGGGATAACAGCGATCGGAAGGTTATTCTGTCATCGGAGTGGCAGGTGTAAACATCCTTGGGTTGAACTTATATACCTACTCTTCCAGGAAAACAAGGCCGATAAAGTCTTCCAGCTCAAGGTTGCCGAAGTAATGTTTTACATCCAGTCCCTCAAGTGCAGTACGCACATCGGATTCCTCATAACGCTTGCCGCGCAGCATATTTTCGATATCCGCCACATCGCCTACACCGAAGAAATCGCCAAAGATTTTGATATCTTCGATATGTCCATCCTTGATGTTCATGCGCAGATCGATGATACCGACAGGGAATTTGCGAGTGTGCTTCACATTGCTTTCCGGAGACAAGCCATAGTTCCAATCCCAGTTGTTATAACGCTCAGCAGAGATTTCCTTGATTTTGTCCCAGTCCTTATCAGTGAGCGTGTACTGTGGAACGTCCTTCGGCTCCATCCGGAAAATGTGACGTAACAGCTCGTCGCGGAACTGCTCAATCGTCAGGTTGGTGTCAATCAGATCCCGTATGTTGGCGACCCGGCTGCGCACGGATTTGGTGCTCTTGGATTTGAATTTCTCGGGATTGACGTTCAGGGAAGCCTGAACATGCTCCAGATTCAGATCAAACATCAATGTGCCATGACTGAACATGCGCCCACGTGTGGAAAACTGGGCGTTGCCCGAGATTTTCTTTTCGCCGACTTGCAGATCATTACGCCCGGTCAACTCTGCATTTACACCAAGCTCGTGCAAAGCTTCAACCACAGGCTGGGTAAACTTGCGGAAATTGTGGAAGGATTGACCGTCATCCGCTGTAATAAAACTGAAATTCAGGTTGCCCAGATCGTGATATACCGCTCCGCCTCCCGAAAGACGACGAACCACCTGCACACCGTTATCCTGAACGTACTCGATATTAATTTCTTCAATCGTATTTTGATGCTTTCCGATGATGATCGACGGACGGTTGATGTAGAACAGCAGATAGCTGTCATCCTCCATCGGCAGATGCTTCAGAATGTACTCCTCAATGGCAAGGTTTACAGAAGGATCTGTAATGCCCTGGTTGTCTACAAACAGCATGGTCATTCCTCCATTAATGTATGTGAGGGATTGCTAGTCCCTTATGTAGTGAACCTTGTATATCAAAAGGAACCGAAATTCCTCTTCTATTGTAAACGAATTATGGTTGGGACACAAAGAAAACAGGATTGACCCACACCTCCCGTGCCATCCATAATAAAAAGGACATACAGAAAGGATGACGGAAGAATGACCGGTTATATCGAAGTATTCGGACATGGCGGGGACGTGGAGACGGCTGCGTCACGATTTGGAAGGAAAGCCGCTGATTTTCTGGATTTCAGTGCCAACATTAATCCGCTCGGTCCGCCCAGAGGGGTGCTGGAGGCTATACAGCAAGGATGGCAGTCGGTGATTCGATATCCCGATCCGGGGCATCGGGGATTCAAAGCACTGCTGAGCAAGCGTCTTGGTGTGATGCAGGAGCAGATTTCCGTGGGCAATGGTGCAGCCGAAAGTATGGCGCTTATTCTACTGGGGCTTGCCCCGCGCAAGGTGGGTACGGTGGAACCGGGATTCTCGGAGTACCGCGCATTGGCCCGACAATTCGGTGCCGAGGTTGTGCATACAGAGGGCAAAGAAGAGCTGGCGTGGCGAGCAGAACCCAAGGACATCGAGCAACTCATGGAAAAGGTAGACTTGCTCTTCCTCGGCCAGCCGAACAATCCAAACGGTGTACAATATCCGCTTGAGGTATTGCAAAGGCTTGCCCGCAAAGCGGAAGAAACGGGAACCGTACTTGTCATTGACGAGGCCTTTATGGATTTTATTCCGGTAAAACGGCGTCATTCCCTGGCAGCACATCTGAGCGACTATCCCAATGTAATCATCATTCGTTCGATGACGAAGTTTTATGCCATTCCGGGCTTGCGTCTCGGCTATGCTTTGGGTCGTGCGGAATACATCCAGGCGATGACGAAGAAACAGGTGACGTGGAGTGTTAACGGTCTGGCGCTCATGGCAGGTGAGGCCTGTCTGCGAAGTGGAGAACGGTACGAACGGGAGACCATATCACAGATCTCGCGGGAACGGGAACATCTCATCGCAGGACTGCAGGCGCGTGGATGTGTGGTGACACCGGGAGAGGCGAACTTTATTTTGGCACGTGTGCCAGCCCCTTGGACAGCAGCATCCATGCAGCAGGCGCTGGGCCAAAGGGGCATTCTGATTCGCAGCTGTGCCATGTATCCGGGGCTTGACGAAGGGCATGTTCGTTTCGCGGTCAAGGATGCAGATGCCAATGCTACATTACTCGAAGTGCTGGGCAGCGTGATGGAAAGCAAGGGATATCCGAATGCTGATCAGACCTCCATTCATGAATCAAGTCAGCAGGAGCAGACGAAAGATTCGGAACAGGAACAGGGAGGGAAGCGGCAGTGACACTCCCGTTTTATAATTATTTTGCTAATGGAAAAACAGACGAAAATGAATATGTGTCCTCTTCCTGGCCGGGACTGAACATATCTGCACATGAACGACATATCAAAGCACAGAGCCCAAGGGCTGCCCAAGCGTTGTCGAGTGCGGTATATGGCGGTGGGATGTTAGAACTGGATCGCATATTTAATATCTATGTGGATAGGCATTACCGCTGTGAAGATCCGCCTCGTGATATCGAACAGGCACTGAACGAATGGCAAGAGCCACGGGATCAATGTGCCGGATTACTGACAGCCGTAAGGCTGGAGCATACCTCCGTTCAGGAATATACAAGTGATGAATTTGGTCTTCTTTGCTGCACCACTGCGGGGGTATCGAATGCAGCACGCGCGGGTTCGGAGAGAACGGTATTTGATGCGGCGGGAAATAAGACGATGGCTTCCGGCAGGGACCACTCTTCTCCTTCAGCACGGAATCTAACCATGCAGCCCTATGTCCCGGGTACAATTAACATCATGCTCTGGTTGAATGGACGCATGACCACCGGGGCGATGGTGAATGCGGTACAGACGGCGGTGGAAGCCAAAGCGGCAGCGCTGGCGGATGCAGGTGTTCTGGATTCGGAGAACGGGTTGCCCGCCACGGGCACCACAACCGATGCCATTGTGTTTGCGGTACGTCAGGCAGTGGAGGAACCACCACCAATGATCACGTATGCCGGGACGGCGACTACGGCAGGGGCGGCGATTGGCAGATTGGTATACGACACGGTGACGGAGAGCCTTCAGGCCGGACTGTTATGGAAAGAGAGGATCAGGCACAAATGACTTTTGAGGTAGAGCATCTATGGACTTGGCCACTCTGGACAGGCATGGCGGGAGCCTGGATTATTATACTGTCTTACCTGTTGGACCGATGTATCGGAGATCCGCGCTGGATTCCCCATCCGGTGATTGGCATGGGAAAAGGCATCTCGGCGTTGGAGCGTGTCATTCGCTCGCGTGTGAACACAGATTCGGGGCTGAAGAGAGCAGGGGTGTTGTTCCCAATTGTGATTGCGGGAGGTTCCTTTGCCATCACTTGGGGACTCGTATATGTGCTTGGGTTGATTCATCCTGTCATTGCGGGGGCAGCTGAAGTGGTGCTCATCGCCACGACCATTGCTTCAAAAGGGCTGAAGGATGCAGGTATGGAAGTGTATCGTCATCTAAAGCAGCAGGATTGGCCGGCTGCCAGACGTTCACTGGGCATGATTGTTGGACGTGATACAGCGCATCTGGATGAACCGGAGGTTGTGCGGGGAACGGTAGAGACGGTTGCCGAAAATATCGTGGATGCCATTTTATCCCCGTTATTCTATGCGCTCATTGGAGGTGCTCCGTTAGCCATGGCTTATCGCGCCGTCAACACATTGGATTCCATGGTCGGATATAAAAATGACAAGTATCTGCATCTTGGCTGGGCCTCGGCCCGTCTGGATGATGTGGCGAACTGGATACCTGCGCGACTGACCGCGATGCTGTTAATTGTGGGTGCCTGGGTCATGAAGCTGGACGCCAAAGGAGCAGCACGCATGGTCGCACGGGATGCAAGACTACATCCAAGTCCGAATAGCGGTTTTCCCGAATCAGCGGTAGCTGGAGCACTGGGCATCCGGCTTGGCGGACATAACGTGTATCACGGAGTTGCTTCATTTCGTGCCTACATGGGCGAGGCAATAAGGCCGATGGAAGCCGAGGATATTGTGCAAACGTCACGTCTGATGTTCTGGTCGGCAGGGGCTTTTGTGGTACTATGCGTGTTCATAACGCTGGGAGTGTGGCTGGCAGGAGGGACGCTGTTATGGCCGTAAATGAAGAGAATGCAGGCAATGAAGTACATAGGGATCAACCCGGGCCGCTGAAACGAAACATCCTGTGGGTCCGTCATGGGACAACGCTGTGGAATCTGGAAAAAAGATACCTGGGGCATACCGACATCGGTCTGCTGCCAAATGCCAAAGAAGAACTGGCTCCGCTTCATGAACAATTGAGATGTGTTTCGTGGCACGAGGTATATTGCAGTGATCTGCTTCGCTGTCGGCAGACGCTGGAACAGATTCTTCCTGATGCCATCGGACAGGTGAAGTTCGACTCACGTCTGCGCGAGAATGATTTTGGAGAGTGGGAAGGGCTGACGTATGATCAGCTCAAGGATAACCCTGTGTACCGAAGCTGGATTGATGCGCCACAGGAGGTCACTCCGCCCGGAGGGGAATCGTGGCAGGAGTTTACCGGACGGTTGGATTCCTTTCTCCAAGAGATGTTATTGGAGGGTCGTCCTTCGATGCACGTTGATGAGGGGCGCGAGTCAACCATAGTTGTAGTTACGCATGGTGGTGTCATCCGCTATGCCTTGTCCCGTCTGATTGCAGGGCTTGGATTCTGGGATACACATGTTGTCCCAGGACAGGCGATTCAGGTTCAGCTTGATCAACAGGGGAATCAGTGGTTTGGCAGCAGAGTTACTTTTCCGCCGATCGGGTTGTAAGGATGTACAATATACCCTATAATCACAACAGAAGTGTGACTTCAGCATGGGTACAGATACGCTGCAGGGTGTGAAGCCTGAAGGAGTATGCAGCATGCAGAAATTACACGGCAATGGTTTACCATATCAGCGACCAAGGGTCCCGCGTGTGAAGGCTGTTTTCATGGCAGATTACTACGAGCCATGAAATACACAAGGGTGAAATGGGGAAGCCGGTGCAAATCCGGCACGGTCCCGCCACTGTAAAACAGGATGATTCCTGTAAGTCAGGTTACCTGCCCTGGACGTACAAACCGGTGTTCCTTCGAGGAAAGGACAGCGTTTCGGGCTATTCTATGCGCATGGACAACCCTTGGTTGAACATGTACAGATTGCCATATGCGAGACGTCATCCCTGATCCTGGACGTAAGGATTAGGGATTTTTTATTGTTCATGTAAGATAAATGAGTCCAATTTTACACGAGGTCACTACGATTGCAGTACCATCTTCCGATCGCTGTTATCCCCAGATTTTTTTGATTCCCTTTTCGAAAGGGAAAATCCGGTGATAAAGGCGAACACTTCGTTTCTTCAGATCGGTTCTGCACTCTCCGTTAACGTGTAAATATTGAGTTCAAATCTTGTACAGGAACACCAAGACATGGGGAGCAAGAGTTCGAGCACGATGCAAGAAAATAGCGCAAATAGAGAAGGGGAGAATAACAGAATGAATTATAAAAATTGGAAAAGCGTAGCGTCCCTGCTAAGTGCAGCGGCACTTGCACTGGCTTTGGCCGGATGTGGCAATGCAACAACAAACGAGGGCACAGGTACTTCACAGCAACCGGCACAGGAGCAGTCCCAAAGCCAGGCGCAGACGGACCTCAAAACCCAATATCCACTTACCGTTACGGATGCAACGGGTGAATCATTCACCTTTGAAAAGGCACCGGCCAAAATCGTATCCGTGTCTCCGGCTGAGACGGAATCCCTGTTTGCACTTGGACTGGACGAGCAGATTGTAGGGGTATCCGACTATGATGATTATCCGGAAGCAGCAACAACCAAAGCGAAAATGGGCGGTATCACCAAGCCCAATGAAGAGTCCATCATTGCAGCTGAAGCCGACATCGTCTTCACAGGTATCTCGATGAGCGAGGATGCGGTGAAAAAGCTGCGCGAACTGGGCATTACCATTTTCAAAACGGATCCTAAATCCATTGACGATGTGATGAACAATATCGAAACCTTCGGTAAAATTACCGATCATCAGGAAAAAGCACAAGAAATCATCACCCAGATGAAACAGGACGTTACGGATGTAACCGAAGCAGTGAAGGCAGTTAAACCGGAAGAGAAGAAAAAAGTATACGTTGAATTCTCCCCAGGCTGGACTGTGGGTAAAGGCGAATTTATGGATGAACTCATCACTGTAGCTGGTGGTAGCAATATTGCTTCGGACAAAGAGGGTTGGTATGAAATTAATGAAGAGAACGTGATTGCCTCCAACCCGGATGTGATTCTGTATGCCAACGATGTAATTGACGAAAACTCCAAAACACTGGATCAGATCATCAAGGCGCGCAGCGGCTGGGATCAAATTACGGCTGTGAAAAATGACGCGGTTATTGGCCTGGATGCCAACCTGCTGAGCCGTCCGGGTCCACGTGTAACTCAAGGGTTGAAAGAAGTAGCCAAAGCGATCTACCCTGACTTGTTCCAATGAGTAAAAAGCTGATCCTGTTCGGAACGACGGGCATGGTGCTGCTGGTGCTCACCGTGCTCATCTGCACGGGCATTGGTTCAGTAGCGTTGCCGATCCGGGATATTGCAGGCATCCTGATTCACAAAATTCCCTGGGTGGGCGATTGGATTACACCGGATTGGAATAGGGCAGCCGAACAGATTATCTGGAAAGTCAGATTCCCACGTGTACTGCTTGCCGTGCTCGTGGGCGCATCGTTGGCGATTGCCGGTACGGGATTCCAGGGGGTTCTTCGGAACCCACTGGCAGACCCGTTCACCCTGGGCGTGTCATCCGGTGCTTCGGTGGGTGCAGCCTTTCTGATTTTCTTCGGATTGCAGTATGCACTGATCGGAATCTGGACGTTGCCACTGGTGGCGTTTTTGACGGGTGTAATTACGTTATGGTTTGTTATGGCACTGGCTCGTGAAGGGCGTAAAATACCTACACACAGCCTCATTCTGGCTGGTGTGGTCATGCAAAGTTTCCTGGGCGCAGTTGTTTCCTTCCTGTCGACCATGTCGAAACAAACGATTAATGAAATTATATACTGGACGATGGGAAGTCTGGCTCTGCGTGGGTGGTCGTATACGGCCATCCTTTTCCCGTATTTTCTGTTAGGGCTGGTCTTTCTCTGGAGCCGCGCACGCTCGTTGAATGTGCTTGCACTGGGAGAACGTCAAGCGGCACATATCGGGATCGAGGTGGACAGACTCAAGCTGTCGGTACTGGCAGTTGGCACACTGCTGACTGCTGGGGCTGTCTCTGTATCGGGTGTCATCGGATTCGTTGGATTGGTGATCCCCCATATGTTGCGACTGCTGGTGGGACCGGATTACCGACTGCTGGTACCTCTGTCTGCCATTGGTGGAGCCATCTTCATGGTGTGGGCCGATACCATCGCAAGATCGTTGCTGGCGCCAACTGAAATTCCGCTTGGTGTCGTCACCGCCTTTGTTGGTGCGCCGTTCTTTGCTTACCTGCTGCACCGGAACAAAAAGTTGCAGAAGGGGATGATGCCATGAATTCCAGTACCAGTTCCAACTCGACTTCACTTATCTCCATTAAGGGAGCAGGGAAGTCATATGGCAATCATCAGGCACTGCGCAATGTAGACTGGCATGTTGGCGAAGGTGACTGGTGGGGAGTTGTCGGGCCAAACGGCAGCGGCAAGTCCACCCTGATCCAGCTTATTGCCGGAACGGAACAGTTAAGCGAAGGTCAGATCCGTATCGATGGTCGAGACATTGGCTCTTACAGCCGTAAGGACCTGTCGCGCATGATCGCTGTATTGCAACAGGATGGCTTGCCACCCATCTCCTATCCTGTACGAGACGTGGTGGAGATGGGGCGATATCCATACCAGAACTGGCTGGGGCGGGAAGTGGGCGATGGGGCACTTGTGGTGGACAGAGTGCTTGAAGACCTGGGATTGACTCAGCTGGCGGACAGACCGCTGGATGCACTCAGCGGCGGGCAACGTCAGCGGGTCGCACTAGCCAAAGTTATGGCTCAGGAGCCGAGGTTACTACTGCTGGACGAGCCAACCACGTTTCTGGATATTAAATATCAATTGCAATTCATGGAATTGTTATCGGCATGGCGACAGAGAAATAACATTACGATTGTGGCTGTGCTGCATGATCTGAATCTGGCCGCGTTATTTTGCGATCACATTCTGGCGCTGCGTGAGGGCATTGCGGTTGGAAAGGGCACGCCTCACACGTTAATCAACGATGAGAATATTCAGGACATATTTCGCGTCAAACCCGCAATTGTTTCCCATCCCGACCATGCCATACCTCAACTGCTACTGCGGCGGGACATCGATTAAATGAAGCGGGGCAACACATATTTTGATGAAGGAAGTGCTGGTTGTATGAATAATGAACAGGTGTTGGCTCAATTAACGCAAAGGATTACCGCTCCCGACCAGGAAGTGGCGGCAGCGACCTCTGCACACGTGGATTCGTTGACGAAGCCGCCAGGGAGTCTGGGCAAATTGGAAGAGTTGGTAATCCGCCTGGCAGGTATGACGGGCAATGCACGTCCGCGTTTTGATCACAGGGCGGTCATTGTCATGGCCGCAGATCACGGCGTAGTGGAAGAAGGTATCAGTGCTTTTCCTGCTGAAGTAACCCCGCAGATGGTCATGAATTTCCTGGCTGGGGGCGCAGCCGTGAATGTGCTTGCACGTCACGCAGGTGCTGATGTGATCTGTGTGGATATCGGGGTGAATGCCGACCTTGAACATCCAGGCCTGCTCTCCCGTAACATTCGCAAAGGCACGGCCAACATGGCCCGAGGGGCAGCGATGACCCGGGATGAGGCAGTTCGGGCGATCCTTGCAGGAGCCGAAGTTGTATCGGCAGAGGTGGCGAAGGGAACACAGCTGTTTGTCACCGGAGAGATGGGAATTGGCAACACCACTGCAAGTGCTGCGGTAATGAGCGCACTAACCGGAGTTGCCCCTGCCGCCGCCGTGGGGCGAGGAACCGGCATTGATGATGCAGGCTTACAGCGGAAGGCTGCTGTAGTCAGCCGTGCTCTTAGCGTAAACGCACCGAACCCGGAAGATGCACTGGATGTTCTGTGCAAGGTGGGTGGACTGGAGATTGCTGGACTCACGGGGGTTATCCTCGCAGCAGCTGCTCATCGTTGCCCGGTCGTTGTAGACGGGTTCATCTCTACCGCAGCAGCGCTGGTTGCGAGACAACTTGCACCTCTGAGCACAGCCTATATGATCGCTTCTCATACTTCACATGAAAATGGACATGGAGCGCTGCTGCGTGAACTGGACCTGAAATCGATGCTGGATCTGGACATGCGTCTGGGTGAAGGCACAGGTGGTGTGCTCAGTCTTCATCTGATTGACGCAGCATGTCTCATTCTGAATGAGATGGCAACCTTTGCAAGCGCGGGTGTCACGGATGGGTCAAGCACTGCTTCGGACACCACTGCGTCGGGTGATTCATCCCTGCAAGGAGAGAGTTCCCGATGAGCGTATTGGTGACGGGGGGGGCACGCAGTGGCAAAAGCTCCTTTGCCGAACGTCTATGCATGCAGCGTTCCTCGGAGGCCTGGTATGTGGCGACAGCCCAGGCGTACGATGATGAAATGCGTGAGCGTATCACCATGCATCAGCATCAACGCGAGGCATCAGGGTATCTGTGGCACACGATGGAAGAGCCGATACATTTGCCTGCTTTGATAAGCCGCATGGGTGAAGGGCATACAGGGACTTCTGCACCCACCATTCTGGTGGATTGCCTGACACTGTGGCTGACGAATGTTTTGTTAGCACATGAGCATGACGAGAAGCATGTGTTACAGGGACATTTGGACGCGCTGGTTGAAGCGATTCGGGACTATCCAGGTTTACTTGTTCTGGTTACGAATGAAGTGGGGGACGGGATCGTACCGGAGTATGCCCTTGGCAGAAAATATCGGGATCTGGCCGGTGTACTGAATCAGCGCATTGCGGCGATATGTGGTGAAGTGTTTCTGGTGACCGTAGGCATTGCGACTGAACTGAAAAGCAAGGAGTATCGCTTATGAAGGATGGCACGCCTGCTCCTCAGCGCAAACATGCGGCGGCAGCCGCTTTTCAATTTTTGTCCCGTTTCCCTGTCAAAATGCACATCGATTTTGTCCCGCCGCTGCTGCGGGAAAGTGTGGTCTTTTATCCGCTGGTCGGTGCTGCAATAGGTCTGTGTGTCTGGCTCGCCGGAGCCTTAAGCGGTGCAGTGCTTCCCGCCTTTCCCGCTGCGGTCCTGACCTTGACGTTATGGGTATGGCTCACTGGTGGCCTTCATCTTGACGGATGGATGGATACGGCAGATGGTTTGCTCAGTTATCGTACCCGTGAACGGATGCTGGAGATTATGAAGGACAGCCGTGTAGGGGCCATGGGGGTAATTGCCTGTGTGCTGCTGCTTATGATGAAAGCTGCGCTGATCGCCGATTTTATTGCCCGGGGCCACTGGGTATACGGTGCGTTGCTGATTCTGCCCATGATCTGGAGCCGCTGGTTCATGGTATATGCGATGTCGGCCTGGCCGAATGCCCGCGGAGATGATGGACTTGCCGTATTGTTCAAAGGTCTGGGTGATCGGAAGGAGGTCCAGCGTGCACGCAGCTCAGCCGTTGGCCTGACCTTGATCGCAGGTGCAATTACGTTTGCCGCGGTGTGGCTTTTCAAGCCGGATATGGGGATTGCGGATGCGATGGTGAGTGGTCTGGGAACACTGCCATGGTGGCTATACCCGGTGACGGCCGTTATTATACTGCCTGTGGCGTGTTATTACATCGGCCGATTCATGGCTGCCCGGATCAGTGAACGGCTCGGCGGTTTAACCGGAGATACGTATGGTGCCATGAATGAGCTGTTGGAGGCGGTTTTGTTGACCGTGCTGAGCGTGCTTCAAGGACTGTTCTGGCTTTAACTTTTGAAGTGTGAAGCAGTTTGGATAGCGTTACGCATGAGGTCGGGAGCAAGGTGATCTGGAGATAACACGGAGACAGGGGGAGAGATCGTGGAGGGTAAGCTTGTACAGCAAACAGCGGCGGTACTCATGCTGCAAGGAACGGCTTCTGATGTGGGCAAAAGTGTCATCACAACGGCTTTATGCCGTATATTCAAGCAGGATGGCTTCAAGCCAGCCCCGTTCAAGTCACAGAATATGGCGCTGAATTCCTATGTGACGGAAGATGGCAAGGAGATAGGTAGGGCTCAGGGAGCACAAGCTGAAGCCTGCGGTATTGAGGCGACAACCGACATGAACCCGATCCTGATCAAGCCGGTGCGGGACATGCATTCGCAGATCGTGGTACACGGTGTACCTTTTGCTCAGATGAGTGCTTCGGACTACCGTCAGCATTTCCTGCCTGAAGCAAAGCAGACAGTTATGGATGCGTTGAACCGGCTACGGGATACCTATGATATTGTACTGATGGAAGGAGCGGGCAGTCCTGCCGAAATCAATCTGAAGGATCGGGATATCGTTAATATGAATCTGGCAGGTTGGGCTGATGCACCGGTAATTCTGATCTCCGATATTGATCGGGGCGGGGTATTTGCTTCCATTGTTGGCACACTGGAACTGCTAGAGCCGCATGAGGTCCAGCGTGTGAAAGGGTTCATTATCAACAAGTTTCGCGGTGATCTGTCCCTGTTACAGCCAGGACTCGACTGGCTCGAAGAACGGACAGGCATTCCAGTATTGGGTGTATTGCCTTACATAAGAGATATTCAGATTGAAGCAGAGGATTCAGTGGTGCTGGACTCCATCCGTCATGGGAAATTCGGCAAAACCGAGCTGGATCTGGCGGTGATCCGATATCCGCGAATTTCCAACTTTACAGACTTTGATGCACTTTCCCGTGAACCGGATGTGAATGTGCGTTACGTGACCTCGCCAGAGGAATTGGGTAGTCCGGATGCCATTCTTCTACCGGGTACGAAGGATACCATAGGTGACCTGGCGTTTCTGCGTGAGTCTGGGCTGGAGCAGGCGATTGCGAGCCAGACCGAGCGTGATCATGTTCAGCTCGTAGGAATATGTGGCGGGTACCAGATGCTGGGACGACATCTGAAGGACCCGTTTGCTGTGGAGGCGAATCAGATCCAGGAAGCAAAAGGGCTTGGCTGGCTCCCGCTATCGACAACGTTTCTTCAGGAAAAGCAGACCGTCAGAGCTTCCGGACGGGTGCAGCCTGATCACCCGATTCGTCTGTATGGTGAGCAAGATGAAGCAGATGCTTCATTACCTGTTAATGGATATGAGATTCATATGGGCGTTACAGAGTGCCACGAGCCTGAACGTGTAACCGCGTTGTTTGAAATCTCACATCCAGGTGGTCAACCTTTCCAAGAAGGCTGGGGCTCAGCGGATGGCAGCGTGTGGGGAACCTACTTGCATGGTTTGTTTGAAAGTGATCTGTTCCGCCGTTCTTGGCTTAATGGTTTGCGTGTAGGAAAGGGACTGGCTCCACTTCAGGAGACGTATAGTGTACATGAACGTAAGGAGATGGAGTTTGATCGGGTAGCCGAATCGTTACGTTCGGCATTGGATATGAAGCGCGTGTACGAGATTATGGGTGTTCAGGCACCCGAGTGAAACAACAATACCCCCATGTCCGACAACCCGTTCTCTAGAAACGGAATGTTAGCGGCATGGGGGTATTGTATATCCTATGATTCAATGAGGTTTAAAACAGGTGATGATAGGTTAATGGTTAACCTGTTAGTTTATTTTGAAATTTTTCATAGCGGATTGCAGCTCTACAGCTTGTTCATGCAGATGGCGAACCGTATTCGAATGTGAATCCATCTCGCTAAGCTGAAGATCTGCTGTTGAAGCAATCTGTAACATGCTCTCACGGGATTTGGTCGTAATCTGTGCCGTTTCTTCAACGGATGCACTCACTTCTTCAGCACCAGCAGATACTTGTTGAGTAGAAGCAGAGACGGTCTGAATGGTCAGATTCACGTTCTGAATCAATTCATTCAGTTGCTGGAAGGCTGAGCCTGCTTGTTGAACGACAGTTGTGCCTGAACCAATCTCCTGGGTTACACGGTTCATGGCATCAACCGAGCGTTCAGCATCTTCACGAATGGTACCCAGATAATCCGAAATTTCTTCGGTGGCTGTCTTGGATTGCTCGGCAAGTTTGCGAACTTCTCCAGCAACAACAGCGAATCCGCGGCCATGCTCTCCGGCACGTGCTGCTTCAATGGAGGCGTTGAGTGACAGCATGTTAATCTGTTTGGTGATTTCAAAAATGGAAGCAACAATGGTGCCGATGGCAACCGAACGTTCATTCATAGTTTCAACATAACGCAACGATTCGCTTGCTGTCTGGCCTACACGCTCCATCTGCTCAATGGCATTCTGAGCCAGTCGGTTACCGTTAACTGCCTCGTTGGCTGCTTCACCAATCTGGTCAGACACTTCAGCGGAAGAAGAAGCAATATGCATGATACCCTGCGTAATTTCTTCCATAGCTCTGGCGTTCTCGGATGCGCTTGACGCAATGCTGATACTTCCTTTTTCTGCATCTTCTGCGGAGCGGCTGGAGTTTCGTACCATACCGGACATCGATTCAACCCGCTGAAGCAGGTCATTGGAGCCTGACACAACTTCATTGGACGTGGACAAGGCACGGCTGATCATTTCTTTCAGGTTATGCGTCATCGTCTGGAAGCTTGCGGCAAGCTGGGCAATTTCATCTTTGCCTTTGATCTGGAGTTCAGCGGTCAGATCACCTTGGGATATTTGTTTGCTATGTTGGACGAGCTTGATGATTGGTTTGGTAACTCTTTTGATCATACTAGTGGAGATAAGCCAGCCGAGCACAAACACTAATGCTGTAATCCCAAGACACAACCAGAAAATCTGGGTAATCTTGTCTTGAATGAACTGGGCATCCATGCTCACAGCCATAATCATGTTACTTCCTGCAATTGGAATGAATGCTGCCTTATGTACACCGAAGGAATCGGAATAGACTTCGCTGATTACCATTTCTTTGCTCTCGATGGCTGTATTCATTGCTGGCTCTACAGTGATATCATCCTGGGCTTTCATACCTGAGGAAGAGTTGGCCACAACGACTTTGGCTGAGCCATCCTGGATAGCGACAACGTAAGCTGCATCCAGATTATGTTCTTTTGCTTTATCTGCCAGATACGATTCCACGGTCATGGCAGCACCTTCAGAACCGGCTCCGCCACTCTGTACCTGTAGGATTTTGGATGCTGAAGTATTCTTGTATATATCCTGAATGGACGTGTTTAGGACTTTGTCAAACTGCGGTAGCACGTAGCTTTGAATAATATTCATCGACACGGCATAGAAACTAATACTGAACAACAGGGAAGCAACCAGCAGAACGAGGAACAAGGTGCCTCTGATTTTACCGGCGACGGTGCGATTACGAAACATATGATCATCCTTTCACGTCAAGTTCATTAACATTATCGCTTTTCCGTACTCATAAGACCTATCTACCAATGAAGAAAGACCTAAATTATACGTTGAGAAAACTTGGGAATAAGCGGATATACCTATATTACAAAATTAACCGGAGGTTGAATAGAACAATTTTCACGAATTGGTGTATTTTTTTCAGAAATACATGAATCTATTACATGCATATTACATAATATCAATTAATACCTACCAGAATAGTTTGTTATATGTTATATTGTAAAATGTCTTTGTCGGAAGTACAAAAAGATAAAAGAGAAAACCGGATATTTTTCGGTTACACACATGCCTGAGGAGGATTTAAAGAAATGGATACTTTTCTAGTCATATTGAATGTAGTGGTTATGCTTGCCTTACTTGGCATCCTCTACTGGATGCAGAAAAAGCATGTCTCCTTTACGAAACGCGTATTTGCGGGTCTGGGACTGGGGGTTGTTTACGGGGTTATTCTCCAATTGGTGTACACATCAGGTTCTGATGTAGTTACGAAATCAGTCGATTGGTTCAATCTGGTCGGTTCAGGATATGTTCGTTTGTTGCAAATGGTCGTGATTCCATTGATCATGGTATCGATCATTTCAGCCATTATGAATCTGAAGGGCAAGCAAAATCTCGGCAAGATGAGTGTTTCCATTATTGCCATTCTGTTGATCACCACAGCGATTGCCGCAGGGGTTAGCATTGTAACGAGCCTTGGCTTTAACCTGACTTCCATTGAGATTCAAGGAGGAGAGCGGGAGAATGCGCAGGTTCAGAAGGTGGAGGAACGGCTTGTTGATGTGAAGGATCAGACCATCCCGCAGCAAGTGCTGGAATTCATTCCTTCGAATCCATTTGCAGATATGACAGGAGAACGTCGTACATCCACACTGGCCGTGGTTATTTTCTCCGCGTTCATCGGTGTAGCCGTACTTGGACTGGATCGCAAAAAACCTCAGCAGGCGGAGACGTTCCGCGGTATGGTTAATGCCGTATATGCGGTGGTTATGCGGATTGTAACATTGGTGCTCAGGCTTACACCATACGGGATTCTTGCCCTTATCACCAAAGTAACGGCGACAACGAATCCGGATGAAATTCTCAAGTTGATCAAATTCGTCATTGCGTCCTACGTGGCCCTCATCGTGATGTTTATCATTCACTTGATCATTATCTCACTGTCCGGGTTCAACCCGATTACGTATGTGAAGAAGGTTCTGCCAACACTGGTATTTGCCTTTACATCCCGTTCAAGTGCAGCGTCGATCCCACTGAATGTGGAGACACAGACGAAGAAACTGGGTGTATCCGACGGTATTGCCAACTTGTCTGCAAGCTTTGGTGCTACTATTGGGCAAAACGGCTGCGCCGGGGTCTATCCGGCCATGCTGGCGGTGATGATTGCTCCGACGGTCGGCATCGACCCGCTGAGCTGGGACTTCATTGTGACTCTGATCCTCGTAGTCATGATCAGTTCGTTTGGTGTGGCTGGCGTTGGCGGCGGGGCAACCTTCGCTTCCCTGATCGTATTGTCCACCATGAATCTGCCTGTGGCTCTGGTTGGACTACTCATTTCGGTGGAGCCGCTGATCGACATGGGTCGTACAGCGCTTAACGTGAACGGGTCCATGACTTCTGGACTTGTAACCAGCAAAATTTTGAAAGAAAATGATCATGACACATTCAATGATCAGAGCCGTGAGCTGGATTCTGCGGCTCAGGCTTAATACAGAATGGATTTAGATAGAGGCTCATATTAAGATAGCTAGAGCCGTCTATAAGCCAAGTGGGAAAGCCGTCCTTCGGAGGAATCTGGAGGGCGGTTTTTTTTGTGGCAATCCAATTATACTGTCACTCAGCCAGACCTGGAGTTATTTAGTTCTGTTCATGGGACGAGAAATGTGATAGAGTATTCATGTTTTGGCCCTGAGCCAAACCGCGGTTCGTAACCATCCCGCGTAATCAAAACTAGGAAGGCAGTGTATGTATTTATGTTTAACTTAGGGTGGGGAGCAGTTTTTGTTCTCGTAACTTATGGATTTTTCCTGTTGTGTTACCGCTTGTTCGGTAAAAAAGGTCTCTATGCCTGGATTGGTGTGGCTACGGTTATAGCCAACATTCAGGTGACCAAAACGATAGATATTATGGGGGTTGTACTGACGCTTGGCAACACGATGTATGTCAGCATGTACCTGACCAGTGATCTGCTCAATGAGAAATATGGACCAGGTGAGGCACGCAAAGCCGTATGGTTCGGATTCTTTACGTTGATCATGACGACGGTACTGATGCAAATGGTGTTACGCTTTGATCCGGCACCGACGGACTTTGCACAGGATTCGATGAAAACATTATTCGGTCTGCTGCCACGTCTGGCTCTCGGAAGTCTGACAGCGTACTTCATCAGTCAGTTCCTGGATGTACGATTATACTCCTGGCTGCGCAAGGTGGCCCCAGGACGCAATCAGTTGTGGATTCGTACCAACGGCAGTTCGATCATCAGTTCATTCGTGGATACACTGGTGTTCTGCACGATTGCGTTTGCGTTCATCTATCCTTGGGACGTTTGGCTGGAAATCTTCCTGACGACGTATATTATCAAATTTGTATTAACTGCGGTTGGAACACCGTTCCTGTATGCTGCACGCAGCTTTAAGTTCAAGGATGAAGCTTAGATAATATTCAAGAGGATCACTTAAAATCACCCTTTGCGCAGTCGCTTGTAATTCGGACTCTGCAAGGGGATTTTTTATAGAAAACACATTTACCCGAAACAAGAAAAACTCTTTTTACATTATTATGAAAAAGTTATAATATAAACGACCTGTCGTTATGAGCATGTATCATTAGCACGAAGATTTCAACCAAAGGGGAATCGCATATGTACTCTACACTGCGTTATACACTGGAAAGCAATGGCACAACCTACGAGAATGATAGCATTGATGCCTCACTATTGGTGGATTTGATTACCAATCTGGAATTGCAGGAATACGTAGTACTTACACCTTCAGAGCTGGTGGAGGGAAGTATGTATATGCAGGCTGCTGCGCTTGAGGAACCAGGGCAGATGGTGGCGGAGATTCGTTTACAGGAAGGTGAGGACGGTTTCCAGCATTACAGCTACAGCACAGCAGATCCGACTGTGATTATTCAATGGTTTCTGGATTATTGGGGGAAGCAACAGCTGCCACAGCTGGAATCCTGGCAGGATATCACGCATGAGTTTGGCTAATGGTACATGAGTGAGCAGGAATAAGACACGTAGGATATGCTTCGTATGAATTAAAATCCCGCAACCCATGATATCATGGATTTGCGGGATTTTTGAGTTCACAATTGGACTAGTCGGTAAGGATTTGCAGTTCTTTTGGATAAGACGTCAGAACTTCGACACCCGTTTCGGTCACAATTACATCATCCTCAATACGGACGCCGCCTGCTGCGGTATATATGCCCGGCTCAATCGTGAATACGGTACCTTCATTCAGGATGTCCATATTCTCTCCATGGAGAGAAGGATACTCATGTACGTCAATACCCAGTCCATGACCTACTCTATGCATAAAACGTTCGCCGTATCCGGCTTCTTCCGTGACTTGGCGTGCTGCACGATCCACTTCAGCGCAGGTGATGCCTGGTTTTACGATTTGGATAGCCGCTTCGTTGGCTGCGAGTACCGTGTTATAGATGGTTTTGAGTTCAGGTGAGATGTCACCAAAGGCGAATGTACGCGTGATATCCGAGGCATATCCGCCAGCATACACACCCATATCAAACATCAACAGGTCACCATGTTGCAGTTTCCGTTCACCCGGTGTACCGTGTGGCAGACCTGTTTTGGGTCCGGTGAGTACCATGGTATCAAAGGAAGGGCCATCGGCACCCAGTTTTTTCATCTGATATTCCATCTCGGCAACAAGTTCAATCTCGGTTACGCCTGTGCGAACATGAGAGAGGCCTTGACGCAATGTTTCTTCGATCAGGTGAATGGCGTGGCGAATGCGGGCTACCTCATCCGGAGTTTTTTTCACACGTAATGTGCGAAGCAACGGGCCTACATCTTCAAAGCTGGCAGCACCAAGAGCGGCAGTAAGCTGCTCATAACGTGCGACTGTCACGTATTCTTTCTCGAGACCAACCCGGCCCAAGCGCCCCTGATAACGATCAAACAAAGCGTATGGATTATCCGTATCCGTGTGAGTGGCAATGTTGGATACCGAGGAAGCGGCTGCGGCTGCTTCAGCGTCCAGTGCGGGTACAATCAGCAGGGGCTCTTCGCCGCGTGCGAGAACCAGACCGAGGAAGCGTTCATGCGGATTGCTTGCAAATCCAGTTAAATAGTAGATATGTTTCGGATCTGTGATCAGCATGGCGTCCAATCCTTGCCCGGACAGATCGGCTTCAAGACGAGATAAAGGGTTTTGATTCATAAGTGTAGTTGTCCACCTTTCCATTCATACTATCCTTCTATTATAAAAGATTATGATGGAATTCCAAACTGCGATGATTTCATGTCCTCGGAATCCCTTGCCTTCTTCGTTTAAGCGGCTGGTGTGAAGGGTAATACAGGGCGAAACCGTAATACACATGAATAATAGTGCGACAACTATAGAGAACAATATGTTAACAATACATTGAAGCTTGGCTTATTTATTTTATACAAAAGATCGATATGCGAAGGGAGATGTATTCATGAATAATCGAGGAATCGTTCCACTGTATGCTTCATTATTAAGTGTGGCACTGTTGACCGCGTCATGCTCTTCAGGCGAACCCTCAACGGGAGGAGTAGAGCAGACGTCTCAGGGACAGGGAACAGGTCAGGGACAGACAGCGAATGGAAGCAATACCGGTGCAAGTGGAAATGAGAGTGGAGCGCAGGGAGAGACGGTCATTCCGTATCGGGCTTCCGTTCTGGTTGAAGGATTGAATGCACCATGGGAGATTGTGAGTGTGCCTGATGGTCGGATGTTCGTAACGGAACGCCCTGGTGCGATTCGAGTCATTGAGGATGGAAAACTAGCCCCTGAACCACTGATTGAATTCTCAGCCCCATTTAATGAAGAAGGTGAAGGAGGTTTGTTAGGTCTTGCAGCAGATCCGGACTTTGAGGAGAACGGTTACTTGTATGCATACCACTCTTATCTGGAAGGCGATGACATTGCCAATCGAGTGTTACGTCTCAAGGTGAATGATGCGAAAGCGGTCATAGATCAAGAGTTGCTTGGTAACATTCCAGGCGGAATAAATCATAATGGTGGGCGGATCAAAATTGGCCCGGACAAGTTGCTCTATATCACGACAGGTGAACGTTATGAGCCGGAATTGTCACAGAACGAAGATAGCCTTGGAGGTAAAATATTGCGGATAGGTCTTGACGGGTCGATCCCGGCAGACAACCCATGGCCGAATTCACCTGTATACAGTATGGGACACCGTAACGCACAGGGACTGGCCTGGAACCCAGACAACGGTTACCTCTATTCCACGGAGCATGGTCAGCGTAATCATGATGAGATTAACCGGATTGTAGCTGGTGAGAATTATGGCTGGCCCGAGGTGGAGGGAGACGATGATGACAATGGCGCATATCAGGCTCCGCTTGCACATAGTGGGAATGATACATGGGCGCCGTCTGGTGTAGCTTTTGTTGAGGAAGGACCTTGGGCTGGATCACTGATTGCTGCAAATCTGCGTGGAGAGCAGTTGCTGAAGGTTACTCTTTCGGAAGATGGCACACAGGTGGAGAAGGTGGAACCCATCTTCGAAGATGAATGGGGCCGGATTCGTAATGTGAGTGCTGGTGAGGACGGAAAGTTGTATGTGCTTACGAACAATCGGGATGGACGGGGATCGCCACGAGATGGAGATGACAAGCTGATTGTACTAACTCCGGAGAGCTGATTTATTCTAACGAACCTGGCACACCATAAATAGAGGTATAATGGCGTTTGTAGAATGTAACGAACCTCAGCCACGTTATATCGCCAAAATTCACTCGAAACCTGCGGGAAAATCAACGAAATGAGTAAATAAGAGGTCTGGTGGAACTCTGTCAAAAATCAAACACTTACGTTACGGATTTTCCGGTGAATTGTTTTGCCAAACGGGCAGGGGAAGATATTGTGCGCATGCCGTGGTGTAATATAGCGGTGTGATATAAGATACTGTGTGCATATCGTGCGCAATAGGAGCTGCCATACGGTCAACACCAGTGCAGTGGTAAATACACATGGTTAATTAATCAAAGGAGCTGTCCCCGTCAAATTCATGACTTATGGGACAGCTCCTTGCTTGTAATGTATGTGTCATCCTAATCTTGAATGAGTACAACGCACAATGCCGCACGAAGAGAAACAGCGTTAATAGGATGCTTGTGTCGTTCCAAAACACTCACAAGTCCGCTTTCTATTCTTACTCTGCGCTCTCCGCAAGTGTGGCAATGCGCTGAGCCGGATCATTCGTGTACTCTCCACCGTGATAACAGAGAACCTTATTGAGCTTAAGGTCGGTCAGTTTCTTCAGGCTTCGCAGCGCTTCAGGCATGTCCGGTGTTGCGGGTGGCGCAGGGCCAACCAGTTCATCATCGACCACACGAAGTTCATCGGCAGCGAGCAGGAATTGTTGCTCCCCGAAATACAGACAGATATGGCCTGGCGTATGTCCCGGTGTATGAATGACCTGTGTACCGCCTTGAAGGGGTAATAAGTCTCCGTCTGCCAGCGTTCTGCTGATGTTCACTTCAGGCAGCTGCAAGAGCAGTTGGTCTGCCAGTGCCAAAACGGGCGCGGGCAGCAGAGCACGACGTTCAGGTGTGAATTTGATCAAAGGTTTCTCACCGGTTAGATATGGAATCTCATCGGCATGTGCCCAGATTTCCAGATCAGGGATGGCATCCAAAAGAGCACCCAAGTTACCGATATGATCGATGTCCTGATGAGTAATAATCACCCGTTTAACGTCCGAGAGCTGTACGCCTTCTTGTTCCAATGCGGATTGAAGTTCGGCAAATTGTCCAATCATGCCCGTATCCACCAAGGTAACGCCATCTTCATCACGAAGCATGACGGGGAATATGGGGCTGTTCCCGGAAGGTGTCGGAATCTGCAGATTTAACACAGTAATTGAAGTTGTTGGATGGCTCATGGTGATCCGGACCGTAGTCCGGTACACCTCCTTTTCTTTTTTAGCGATGATTGTTGTTATTCAGGGCGATTATATTTTAAGTGTTTTCTATATTTTTTGACCGTATGGAGTAATGCTTCAAACGTTTCTTCTTCATTACTGCCATCCTTAACGATGGAGACAAACGAGAAGTTCTCATGAACAAGTTTGTTCCTTGTCTGAAATACCAGACCAAGGGCTTCAGCGAAGTGTTCTTTTTCGGATTCCAGAGCAATGAACTCTTTACTCAGTTCGGCTTGAATGATCTCCATGTTGGAGCGTGCACGGTAGGCAGGAGTTTTCATCAGCTGGGTCGAATTAAACTTTTTCTGATATACGTCTCTGTACAGTTGATGTAACATTTGTTCAATAATGGCGCATAGTTCGATGACGAGTGAAGCATATCTTCGGTTTTTGCGTTTTCGGGTGAGTTCACGTGTTTCTTCTTTGTCCAAAATACCGTATTTTTCATACAGCGTAGAATCAACGTTCTGCAAGATTTCCTGATATTCCTGTTCGAGTAGTGCGATTTCAAGTTTGGCTTGTTTTTTAACTTTTTTAAAATCTTCTTTGGTCAGCATACTTGTCCTCCCATGGAAACCGAGATGTGATCCTATCATTATCTCATATTGTCCGTCGTCGCGCCTCTAATTTCAGAACCTCAGGTTCAGAAGGGAAGTACCTCATGTCCAATCAGACAGCAATTGTAACAGGAGCTAACTCAGGTATGGGGTTGGCGACCACCATTGAACTTGCAAGACAAGGATATCGCGTAATCATGGCATGCCGCAGTGAGAAGCGCGGACAGGAGGCTCTTCAGGAAGCTGTGCGTCAGTCCGGCTCTTCTGCGATTGAATTGATGCTGTGTGACCTGGGTTCACTCGAAAGTATACGCCAGTTTGCCCGCACATTCCGCGAGCGTCATGATCGCCTTGACGTTCTGGTTAATAATGCGGGGGTGGTGATGGTCAAGCGGAAGGAAACCTCAGATGGGTTCGAACAAAGTATCGGGATTAACCATCTGGGACATTTCCTGCTGACTTTACTTTTGATCGAACCTCTGAAAGCTGCGAAGCAGGGACGGGTTGTGAACGTTTCGTCAGGTGCTTACAAGGCCGGCAAAATCCACTTCGAAGATCCACATCTGCACACAGGTTATAATCCGATCAAAAGCTATGCTCAATCCAAATTGGCGAACGTGCTGTTCACTCGTGCACTGGCTCGCAAACTGTCAGGTACGTCTGTCACAGTAAACTGTCTACACCCTGGTGCGGTGGGAACGAGTATTGGCGTAGATCGCAATACCGGATTTGGCACACGCATTATGGCGTTTGCAGGTAAACTTCCATTCTTTCTGTCCCCTGAAGAAGGGGCACGAACGGCTGTTTATCTGGCTACAAGCCCTGAAGTCGTCGGGATCACCGGGCGTTACTTCTATCAACAGAAAGAGCAGCAACTGAAGAAACATGCCGTTGATGATGCTTCAGCTGAGCGTTTCTGGACATGGAGCGAAGAACAGGTGGGGCTAAAGCCTGACGAGAAGTTGTGATGCGGATGTGGTTCAGACTTTTGCCTTCACCGCTTGTTGGATCATTTCAATAACAGCTTCAATACGTTGAATGCCTTGATCTCCCTGACCGTATGCACGGACTGAGGCGGATGAGGCATTTTTCTCATTCTCACCAAGCACGAGCGAATAAGGCACTTTTTCCATCTGGGCTTCACGGATTTTGTACCCGAGCTTCTCGCTACGCAGATCTGTTTCTACCCGAATGCCCGCCGCACGGAGTTGGCTCTGTACTTGGAGCGCATAGTCTGCGTAATGATCCGACACAGGTAGGAGCTTCACTTGCACGGGGGCAAGCCAGAGTGGGAACGCTCCTGCATAGTGCTCAGTCAGGATGCCGATGAAACGATCGATGGAACCATAGATGGCACGGTGGATTACGACCGGACGGTGTTTCAGGCTATCCTCGCCAATATAAGTGAGGTCGAACTTCTCCGGCATCTGAAAATCAAGCTGGATTGTTCCGCATTGCCAGCTGCGTTTGAGCGCATCGAGGATATGAAAGTCAATTTTCGGTCCATAAAAGGCACCGTCCCCTACGTTAATGCGATATTCCACGCCACGACGATCCAGTACATTTTGCAATGCGCGTTCCGCCTGATCCCACAGCTCTTCCGATCCCATGGAATCTTCCGGGCGAGTGGACAATTCAATCTTATATTCGAATCCAAAGATATCGTACATACGTCCAATCAGTGAGATCGCTTGATTGATCTCGTCCTCGATCTGCTCTGGCATGACGTAGAGATGGGCATCATCCTGACAGAATGTCCGCACACGCATCATGCCGTTCAGGGCACCTGAGAATTCATGACGGTGAACCTGACCAAATTCCATCATGCGAATCGGTAATTCGCGATAGGAATGGAGTGTATTTTTGAAGATCAGCATGTGGCCAGGACAGTTCATCGGTTTAAGTGCAAAAGTGGCATCGTCCACTTCGGAGAAATACATGTTGTCCTTGTAATGCTCCCAGTGGCCAGATTGCTCCCACAGCCTGTTGTTCATCATGAGAGGAGTCCGAACTTCCTGATAACCTTCTTGTAATTGCAACTCACGGGAGAATTGCTCCAGTTCAGTGCGAACAGTCATGCCTTTAGGCAGATAGAAGGGCATGCCGGGCGCTTCTTCGGAGAACATGAACAGTTCAAGCTCTTTGCCGAGTTTACGATGATCCCGTTTTTTTGCTTCTTCGAGCATGTGCAGATATTCATCCAGCTGGGCTTTGTTCGGGAAAGCAGTGCCGTAGATGCGTTGCAGCATCTTATTATCCGAGTTGCCGCGCCAGTACGCACCGGCCACATTCAGCAGCTTGAACGCTTTGATCCGGCCAGTGGATGGAAGATGGGGACCGCGACACAGATCGAAGAACTCTCCTTGATCATAGATTGAAAGTTCGGCATCCTCTGGCAAATCCTGAATGAGTTCAAGCTTGTAAGGGTCCTGGATTTCTCCGAAGATACGGAGGGCTTCTTCCCGGCTAACGACCCGTCGACTGATCTTTTCATTTTCCTGAATAATTTTGTTCATTTCCCGTTCAATGGCAGCCAGATCACTGATGGACAAGGCATGCTCCAGATCAACATCGTAATAGAATCCATCTTCAATGACTGGGCCGATACCCAGTTTCACTTGATCTGCACCGTAGATGCGTTTGAGTGCCTGTGCGAGCACATGTGCTGCGCTGTGACGATAACGATACAGACCTTCCACGCTGTCCAAAGTAACGATAACGAGTTCGCAATCTTGCTTGAGCACCCCATCGAGATCGACATTCTGACCGTCTACAATACCGCCAATCGCCTGTTTTCCCAGGCTTGTGCTGATAGATGAGGCAACCGCACCTACAGTGATGCCTGCTTCGTAAGAACGTACCGCGTCACCTTGCAGACGGACCTTAATGGAATGACTGGATGGTTGAAGATCATTTGCGTGGTTGTTTACTTCGTTACCTGATTTGTTGCTTGCGGAGTTACTGTTTTCTTGTTTGCTCATGTGTACCACTCTCCATTTCATCAAATGAAAGCGCAAAAAACACCCGTCCCGGAAAAGGGACGAGTGCGCTTGGCTCGTGGTTCCACCCTAATTTGGTTATAGTGCACTCTGCTCTCGGCCAGCCGCCGTGAACAGGAAACATCATAACCCTCATTGGAATCCGTTATCGGGGATCAGGCGGTGAACTCTACTGGCAACAAGCCGAACATCCGAGGAGGTCCGAAATGCTGAGGTTCGAGGTCACGGCTGCAGAGGGGTAATTCCGGTCCGTTCACTGAAGAAGGTTTCACCAATCCCCTCTCTCTCTGGGCAGCACGCAAACGAAATCTTGTCTCTGGTCATCGCCAAATATGTTAGATCAACTCATCAGATGATCCTGAAATGTGTTGTATTCAATATCAATATATTGGAACAGGTGTTATTGAGTGTCGATTATATAGACTGAAAATGGAAAGGTCAAGCGGAACATTTTAATTCGTTTCGGACGGCCCATCCCATATTAAGCGAATGATCGTTCCTTCACCAGGGGTGGACTGTACCTCAATATGCCCTTTCATCGCTTCAATCAACCCTTTGGTTACGGCCATACCCAGCCCTGATCCAACGTCCGATGTACCTGTATCTGTACCGCGATAGTATCGTTCAAATAACTTCCATACCGTCTCGGGGTCCATGCCTCGTCCATTATCGGCAAACTGAATGCTGAATGCATCTGCATGTTCACCAGAATGCACACTGACAACGAGGATGGACTCGGGTGGATTATGAAGAAGGGCATTGGCGGTCAGATTATCCACAATTCGTTCAAACGACGGAATATGGACAAGTCCATACACAGGCACTTCGGAAGGTTGGAATAGGATGCGACCTTCTCCATATGCCGGATTCCGTTCTGCGCGCTGGATCAGATCACGGAGCAACGTATTTACGTCAGTCTCTTCCACTACAGGTTGATATCCTCCACTGCGTAATCGATAGGTCATGGCAAGGTCGTTGACAAGCCTGTCCATATACATGGATTTATCGAGCATGATGCCTGCAAATTCCCTGACTTCCTCCGCGGTCCAGCTATACTTATCCGCCTCAAGCATATGAGCGTATCCCTGAATGGAGGAGAGGGGTGTCTTCAGATCATGTGTTATGCCCGCAATCCACTCCTCCCGCAGAGAATCGTTCTGTTTCCGAAGTTCTTCATCTTGCTTCAAAGTGTGAGACAGGGCCTGCATGGAGCGAAGGACTTCAGCATACACGTTGTATTTTCGCTTCCACTTTCCGTTACGACGCTGACTGCGAGGGATTCCGAAGGCTCCGGTAGGTTCCTCGTAATGCCCTCTCTCCAGACGTTGTAACCATTGGAGCATATGCAGCATGGGTGAGCCGAAGCGGTTGGCATACCAGAAGGCAAGCAAAATGAGCAGAATGATGATGGATACGATCAATATGACCAATGCCGGTTCCAAGATAAAATTGTAGGGGTTTTGATTTCCGGTCGCCAATGGATTACTAGGTATGCTAATCAGCCAGGTAGTTTCATTCTGTTCGTCGTACCACGTTGCAACAGACATACCTGATCGACTCGGATAGCGAACTTGCAGAACGAGTTCCTGAATGGTGTATTCGCTAGGTACGCCCATGGCCGGTTTGTTATAGGAGGAGAGTTCGCTTCCTGACGCGTCCAATACTTGAAGATAAGCATTGGCGGCACGAAGGGCCTCCTGTTGATCGGGCTGAAGATCAAGTT
This sequence comes from Paenibacillus sp. 37, assembly GCF_008386395.1. NCBI lineage: Bacteria > Bacillati > Bacillota > Bacilli > Caryophanales > Paenibacillaceae > Paenibacillus > Paenibacillus sp. 37. Next base: position 1,693,844 of record NZ_CP043761.1, read on the forward strand.
TTCCGTTGGTGAAAGCAAGGTCTGAACGAATGTTATTCATTAAGGACTTAGCTGGGTTAATCTCGCCATATAACAAGGTGAATTCCTTCCCATTTTTCTCCCGGATCAGCATCACAATCTGATAAGGGAACGGCTTCTGGCTTTCCCAGTATGCAATCAATTCCCCTGGTTTATAGTGAGTGGGGACATCAGCGGGTGTGTGATATTCATCAATGGCGTAACCTTGTTCATCCAGAACCTGGAGCCAGCCGTTATTTTTATCCACTTGTTTCAGCAATTCGGGGTCATATCGGATCGTATTATCTGGCAGAATTTCTGCTGTATTAATCAATTGATCCAGACCGTTAAGTGCAAAATCATCCACCAAGTTCACTTCATTTACCCTTTGAACGACCCAGTAAGTGGCTACAGACCCAAGCAGGATGATAAGAACGACTGCACCGGCAAGCATCCCGATAAACCGGGTCATTAACCTGCGACGAATACTCATGGGCGTGACACATGTTCCGGCTGAATCAGTTTGTAACCCAGACCCCGGACGTTGACGAGAAACACAGGATTGGAAGGATCGGCTTCAATGCGCTCCCGAATGCGGTGAATATGAACCATCACGGTATTGTCATCACTAATGGCTTCAGAGCCCCAGACCCGTTCATATAGATCTGATTTGGTGAAGATTCGATTGGGATGTTTGCAGAAAAAGAGCAGTAGTTGAAACACAAGTGCCGGACAGGATACGGACTCTCCTTCAACCCGAAGCTCACCAGCCCACTCCAGTACCTGAAATCGTCCAAAGTCGTACACGCCTTCCGATGTGCTGGGAGATGACGTATTTACGTTAGATGGGACGTGATCCGAGATCGCTGCGGTTTTAGATGGTAAATAACGCTTCAGTAATGATTTAATTCGAGCAACGACTTCCAGCGGATTAAAGGGTTTGGCAACATAATCGTCACCACCAACGGCGAATCCGGTTAATTTGTCATAATCGGTTGTTTTGGCCGTCAGAAACAGGATGGGCGCATCGGTGACCTGTCGTAGAAAAGGACAGATTTCCAGTCCGCTTTTGCCAGGAAGCATGATGTCGAGCACGATGCAATGATACGTCTTGTTGTTGCATGCCTCAATGGCAGCTTCACCTGTTGTAACGGTATCAATATCGAGAAACTGCTCTTTGAGCAGAACGGTTTTGAGCATATGCAGAATCGCCTGTTCATCATCCACAAGCAGTAATGAGACGTTATCCATAGTTTAAAAATGACCTCCTGATCCTTCTGTTGTGTGTATTGCTAATCATACCATCCAAGAAGGCTGTATAGCGTATGAGCTATCTTAACGGAATCTTAATTATACAACCTCAAAAGGCGTTACAAGTTTAACTACATGTAAGATGGGGTTAGACGAAGGATAAGACTCATTCTGTACACTTAACTGGAAAGTATAATGAATTAGCAGAAAGGATGTTGAAAATGAAGAGGGAAGGTCATCTGAAATCAGAGCAACATACACATTCGAAATTACAGAATAGAAAAGGCTGGAAGGTGCTTGCAATTACCCTTGGAGCTTGCGTGATATTGTCTGCTTGTGGCAACAGCAATTCCATTACTTCTGACCAGGCGGAGCAGCAGTCGGCCGAACAGGCGTCCAATAATGAAGCAAGCGAGAAATCCAATCAGGAACAGAATTCCACTTCAGAAGGTACTGCAATGGTTACACCCGACAATTTTGTTGATACCCTGATGAAGGGTTCCATTGAAGATATTTACCGTCAGTTGAGTCCTCAAATGAAGGAAGCGATCACACTTGAAAAGCTTAAAACGTCTGCTGACGAGTTCCTGGAGGGAGTAACTTCCCTGGATCAAGTATTCGCAGCTGAGATGAACAATCTGACCGAGTTCGCCTGGAAGGATCAAACAGGGACAAAAGGGATTCGAGCCTATTTTACCGAGGCCAATCAGATTGATGGTCTGTTGATCCAGCCGCTAGAAACGCATGAGGATACAGATCAAAAGTTCACCAAAACCGAATTCCATTTCCCTTTAAAGGGTGAATGGTATGTGTTCTGGGGAGGCAACGATGTGATGTCGAACTATCATTATGAGCATGAAACACAGCGCTATGCGTTGGATATCATTCGGTCAAAAGAAGGTTTCAGTTATAACGGGGATGCCAAGGTAAACGCAAGCTACCATGCTTTTGGTGAACCACTCTATGCTGCTGCGGATGGAACCGTCGTTGAAATCAAGAACGATATTCCGGACAATGTACCCGGTGAGATGAATCCGGAAGAGCCGGCGGGTAACTATGTAATAATTGACCATGGCAAAGGTGAATACAGCATCACAGCACATATCAAGAAAGGCAGTGTTTCGGTCAAAAAAGGAGATAAACTCAAGCAGGGGGACCTCATCGGTGAGCTGGGCAATTCGGGTAACTCCAGTGAAGCTCATCTGCATTTCCAAGTATCGGATGGCCCGGATCTGTTCACATCTCGCTCGATGAACATTCGCTGGGCAGACCAGAGTCAGCAGTTCACTCGTGGCAACACAGTTCAGGGACTTCCAGAGTAATTCTATATATAAGTTAAAGCATTGAATTTACACTTAACTACTACGCGGACAGAACCATCTTCCGATCGCTGTTATCCCCAGATTTTATTGATTCCCTTTGTCAGCATGTTAGGGATGACGAAAACTTCTCTTCTCCGTTATAATATCCTCTATGATAATAGAACGATCTGAAATGATGGAGGAATAGCGATGAAACTGGAAGATGTGCAGATTGAATATGCGCGCCTGGAGGACTTGCCAAGGATTGTGGAAATTTATAATTCTACCATTGAGGGCCGTATGGCAACAGCGGATTTGGAACCGGTGACAGTGGAGAAACGTGTTCCGTGGTTCGAAGAGCATTCACCGGATCATCGTCCGCTTTGGGTGATGAAGCAGGCAGGGAATGTGGTAGCTTGGGCAAGTCTCAGCTCGTTCTATGGACGACCTGCGTATAATGGAACGGTGGAAGTTAGTGTATACGTGGATCAGCAATGTCGCGGAATTGGGGCCGGTGGACGTCTGCTCGAAACCGTATTTGCGGCGTGTCCTGCACTGGGCATTACGACCATTCTTGGATTTGTCTTTGGGCATAATGAACCGAGTCTGGGATTATTGCGCAAGCATGGTTTTGAACAGTGGGGATATTATCCCGAAGTGGCCGTGTTGGATGGTATGAATAGAGATCTGGCGATTTTGGGAAAAAAAATATAAGTGTCGTTCTTATTCGTAGAAAAGAACATTGAAAACCTCCAACCTTATTAATAGGATTGGAGGTTTTTTGTCGTTCAACTATATTCTTCGCTATGTGAAAGTGTAGGTTGTGCTTACACGCCAAGCTGCTGTTTGATCTCTTGAATCTGTCCCAGATGACGCTCCTCATGATAACTTGTAAAGTCAATCCATTGGGTTAGATCCATCTCACCAAATACGGGATGAGGAAAGGACTTGCTGCGCAGCAGGTCAGGATCATGATCCAATGCAAAGTTATTTAACACTTTATGAGATTCGTCCAGATCATTGCGTACGTCTGCGAGTGCTTCAGGCGCAGCTGGAGGCTGAAGATGAGGTGGTGCTTCGACGGAGCGGCTGCGGTCCACCGATAATTCATATGGTTTTTTGTCCACAGCCACCGTCTGTTCCTTCTCTAGTGCAAGGCGAGCTTGTTTTCCAATTACATTCTCCATCAGGTTCAGATGACGTAGTACTTGCATAATACTCCACTGTTCGGGTGAAGGTTTTCGGTTCAATTGTTCTTCTTCGAGTCCCGAGACAGCTTCCCAGATTTGGTTGCGTATATCGTCATTACGAGTAAACATTGTGCAATCCTCTCCTTATATACGGGTTCTATAATGCGGGTAGTCTGTGTATGTTCATTACCCCAAATGTGGATGCTTATTCTATAAGCATAGGGGATGGAAAAAGTGAATGCGAATCCAGGCGAGATTAGCCTTGTTAGATGTATTATGTACCCAATAAAAAAAGCCGTTCTCTCTGAACGGTTCATTTCAATCCATACCAAGTCCAAAAAAAGATTGACGGGCAGACCCCGGGAAACTATAATCGGTACAAGTAACTTGATATGTAAGGAGTCCTGACATGATATGTTAGTAATCGACGAGGTTTATCACCACACAGCATTGCAAATATCATCGTCCGATTTATTGTACCTTATCGAACGGCTGAAGGTCAAAAAAGAAAATGAGATCCAAACGCTCAAGCAGAAGATCGAACAGTTCGAACAGAAGCGTCGAGCGGAAGAGGTTGCTTATCAATCGTTGTCGACCGTACGCAAGTGGTTTGCGGGACGCCCTGCAACCCATCATCAGGCGGTGGAATATATGGTTCAGGTGAAGGAACGTTTTCGCAAGATGGAACAGATTCGCAGACGTATACGTGAATTGGATCAGATCGCAGAACGAATTAAACATCCGGACAGCATTGAGCGGGACGAGATTGAGCTTGCGCCCGATACAATCCGTGAGCTCAGACAGCTTAGTGAAACGGAGGATGTACAAACATGACTTTGGAGACGTTAAGCACCGGGATTGATACGGTCTGGGTCGTACTGAGTGCAGCGATGATTTTATTGATGGAGGGTGGATTCGCCCTGCTCGAGGCTGGCTTTGTGCGTTATAAAAATAGTGTGAACATTATTATGAAGGTTTTTGCTGACATTACGATTGGGACGTTACTGTTCTATGCGATCGGTTTTGGACTGATGTATGGTTCGGACGTAGGTGGTTTTGCGGGAGTAACGGGATTTTTCCTGAATGGGGATTTGTCTCATCTGGACGTGCCGGTATCTCTGGAGACATTCTGGTTGTTCCAGGCGGCCTTTACCATTGCTGTTATTTCCATCGTTTCAGGAGCCGTAGCCGAGCGGATCAACTTCCGTGCCTACCTGTTGTATATCATATTGATGACGGCGATCATCTATCCAATTGGTGGACACTGGGCATGGGGCGGCGGCTGGCTTAGTCAGCTGGGGATGCAGGACTTTGCCGGTTCGGCTGTCATCCATGCGCTCGGCGGATTCTCGGCACTGGCGGCTGCGATTATCATTGGTCCGCGTAAAGGGAAGTACACACCACTTGGCGTAAGTGCTATTGCACTTCCGAGCAATCTGCCACTGGCATCTGTGGGTGCATTTTTGTTATGGTTCGGCTGGTTTGGCTTCAATGCGGGTAGTACACTCAGCGCCACGGATGTAAGAATTGGTCACATTGCGATTGTTACGATGTTATCCGCGGCCTCAGGTGGTGCAGCTACGTTGCTGTACACGTTATTCCGCTTCAATCGTTCTGATGCACCCTCGGTCATTAACGGTTCGCTTGCAGGACTGGTCGGAATTACAGCAGGCTGTGCTTTTGTTGGCGATGTAGCAGCGATATTCATTGGGGCAGTCTCCGGCTTATTGATGATGGCAGCCACCAACTGGCTGGACCGTCGGCAGATTGATGATCCAGTTGGTGCTTTCCCGGTGCATGCCGTATCAGGAATGTGGGGCACGATTGCTGTAGGTCTGTTTGCCACGGATGGTGGATTATTCATGGGTGGCGGCTGGAGGTTGCTGGGGGTTCAGGCACTTGGCCTTACAGCACTGGTCATCTGGGGATTCGCCATGACCTGGATCGGGTTAAAGTTGATTAGCAAAATTGTGCCTGTACGTTCGACAGAAGAAGAGGAAGATCTGGGTCTGGATATCAGCTATCATGGTGTGATGGCAGCCCATCAGGCCCATGAATTCCTGGACGGTGAGGAGCATATGCGTGCTTACCAGGAAAAGTCTTCTGATCCAAATCGTTAAATGGAATATAGGATAAGGAAGTAGACTGACAAGCAATGTCAGTCTCTTTTTTTGCTAGAAGCAGGGAAAGACGACTGGGCGGAAGAATATACAGGTGTGAACCTGAATATGTCTCAGCATAGGTGTATTGTCAAAAGGGGAGGATCTATATGATTAAGCCAGAACAATGTGAACGTCTGACCAGAAAAGCCCGTAAAACACTTGAGGAATATGGTTTGGGAGTTGCTGCCGATCTGCTGTTGTCCTCAAGCCGCTGGGGAATTCGCCTCGATGTATCCACACTGGACGAATATCGCAGGACAGGAAACTCACGTGTAGGTGGACATCCGGATTTGCCGAGTGGCATGGAGTGGCCCGTAACACAAGAAGGAGTTCCGATGACTTTCCTAGCCCAGTTGAACCTGGTGGATCTGTCGCCGTATACGCCGAATGATGGGCGCGGGACTTTGCCTGAACGCGGAATGTTATACTTTTTCGTTGGCACGGATGAATCTGCTAGTCCCATTGAACATCGTGTGATTTTTGAGCCGAGTTCTCATAACCTGATAAGGCGAGAGTCAGAAGGTGATACTGCGCTGGATGGAGCACCGTTTGTTGCACATTCGGTGACCGTGCTACCTAATCTTGAGTTTCCTACATATGCATATATTGACGCCAACGCGCTGAATGAGCTATCGCCGCCGAGGCTCGAGAACGATGAGGCCGAAGCGGAAGTGAGTTTGTATGACCGTTATCTTGAATTCGAGTCGAGTTGGAATCATCCAAGTACGCTGAATTGGGGGGGGATGTTTGGATATCCTGACGGGCAGCATCCGGATGCCGAGCATCGTGCCTTGTTACAGATCGCACTGGGAGAAGAGTACGATTATAATGAGCAGGCGTGTGAGAAGAAGCTGACCAAGTATTACGGCGGAGATGAGGATCGGACATGGCAGGAACTATCCGATACGCTGCTGCTGCTGAAGATAGATACACATGATGCTATTGGTTTCCAATGGTGGGATTGCGGGGAACTGCAATTTTTCATTCGCAAGTCTGACTTGGAGGCTGAACGATTCGAGCAAACGTATTGTTCGTTATACTCAAGTTGAGCAAAGATTTGAAAACAAATAGGCAACAAAATGTCCTGAATCCCGTCTATATGAAGGAGGAAGGACTTTTTTTGTTCGTAAATTGTTATATAAATTGAACTAAAGAATATTTACACTGTACACTCCGATGACAGAACAACCTTCTGATCGCTGTTATCCCCAGATTTTTTTAATTCCTTTTATAAAGGGGAAATCTCGGGATAAAGGCGAACGCTCCGCTTCTTCAGGTCCTTTCTGTCCTCTCCGTTTTGTGTAAATGTTTTGTTCAATTTATATAAATTTGGGGTATATATTAAGGAGGGATATGTTGGTCGATAACCGATCATATGTTCTGTATAATGGGATAAAAAGGAAGTGTGTCTGTTGATTCAATCTGCGTTCAAACATATTGACGTGGCTGTAACATCGTTAATTGATATATGTGATCAGCTGTCGGAAGAAGACTTGGCTTTGACTCCAATTGAAGGTAAACGGCCTGTTGGAGAGTTACTAGCTCATCTGTCTGTGATCTGCCGAGCGGATGTTTATATTTCCGAAGGTGCCTCGGAGGAAGAGATGGCTCAATTCTATGTAGAGAATCAGGTGCATTCTCTCGGTGAGATCAAGCAGGCTTTGATTGATAACCAGATGTATCTATACCAACGTTACAGGCAGTTTAACACGGAAGAGTTATTACATGTGACGGATTCGTACTGGGGAGCCTCCTATAGTCGGCTGGAGTGGTTACTTGAGATTATGGGGCATGTATATCATCACAGGGGACAATTGTATACGATGCTGACCCTGACGGGTAAAGAACCTGAATCAGTTCTTTTTAAATAGAAAGGTATTATTCTCTACGAGACATAAGGTAATGATAGAAACGGATAGAATACATATAAACATGTTACGGGGAACATTAGGGGTTAACATGGGGATAGACCAACGAAATTACACGTAAATGTAGTTAGTCAGGAAACAGGAAGTCGTGCATAGTTAGGTAAGCACAAGGTAGTAGGGAAAACGGGAATAACACGTTCCGTTCGTCCTCTAAAATACACAGAATCCAGATTTTAATGTATAATATGTTGTCTTATCTAGTGTAAAAGGAGGATGAAATGGAAGGTCAATACAGTAACTCGGATGCAGATACGGATATAAACGCACTGCAACCCAAAACTGGTGTCAGACCGGAACGGCCTGGTATCTCCGGATTAGGTGGATGGCTTATTTTAATCCAGATCAGTCTTTGGCTTGCCCTGGTGTTTCTCATCTCGGATGTATCGCAGGTGAATGTCATCATGGACCCTGCCAGATGGGAAGTCGGTCGTGGTGTCGATCCTCAGATCTACACGGAGATGGTTCGTCCACTTCTGTGGTTTGGCTTCATAAGCAGTATCATTCTATTGATGATCGTTATTGTGAATCTCATTCTTTTATATAAACGGAAGAGACAGTTTCCACGTATGATGATGGTGATGTACGGGATGAATGTGATCATAAGCATCGTGACCTGGATTCTGATTGCGCGAAATGAAATCCCAAGAGAACAGCATGTGCTTGATGCAACTTCGGCTTTTCATCTGATCGTACGATCCATTCTGGTGTGTAGTATCTTCATTCCGTATTTCCTGAGGTCGGTACGTGTGAAGAATACGTTTGTGAAGTAAAAAGGTTGGATTGGAATAGTAATACGTAAGGCCCGCTGGAATACAAGAGCTCATCCTGTATGCCAACGGGCCTTACGTGTGTTGAATTTATGAAAAGAATAATCATTTCGATGATGATTTTGTCCGCAGTGAGGCGGGAATTCGGCGTATCATCTGGTTTAATACCTCGGACAGCACAAGGCCTACGGCAATAGCGCCGGATAACATGAGTGCCTTGGCGGCCATCTCCATAGCGGCACTGTAGTCATTTTGCACAAAACTTCGCATCGCATTATACGCCAGTCCACCAGGAACCAGAGGGATGATGCCTGCGACGCTAAAGATGATAACGGGTGCGCGAAACATGCGAGAGAATACCTGGCTAATGACACCTACGGCTATGGTTGCTGCAAGTGTAGCAGGTACCGCATCCGCTGCATATTCAAGTACGATATAGATGATCCAGCCGATCATGCCGACAAATCCACCGTGGAGCAGCATGCGCCGTGGTGCGTTGAAGATGATTCCAAACGCGGCTGAAGCGACAAAACTGGTTAAAGCTTGTTCAATAAAATGGAGCATATCCTGCATTCCTCCGTCTTACATAAAAAGTGAAAATACAACTGCAATGCCGGTACCTATGGCAAAAGCAGTGAGAAATGCCTCGGCTCCCTTGGATAATCCGGATACGAGGTGCCCAGCCATCAAGTCGCGTACAGCATTGGTAATCAGTAGCCCCGGAACCAGCGGCATAACCGAACCAATGATGATTTTGTCCCGTTCATGACCTACTCCCATGTAGATGAGGAAAAAAGCGAGCATGCCAATGACAAAGGATGCCGTAAGCTCGGCAAAGAATTTGACCCGCACCAACCGGTGAAAGGCAATAACGGCTGCATAACCTATACCCCCGCAGATTAGCGCCGGAAGAAAGTCGCTCCAGCCCCCGCCAAACATAATGGTAAAACAACCACTGGATAACGCTGCGGCCGTAAGCTGCACAGCCGTTGAATAGGAGGAGGGCTTACCTTCGATCTGCACCAACAGTTCATGGGCTTCCTGCGCGGATAGCTCACCTTGTCCGATGCGGCGGGAGACCGCATTCACCTCGGATACCTTGTCCAGATCCGTTGTACGCTCGGAGATACGAATCAGCTTGGCGGGTTCGGTTGCATCAACAGAGAAGAAGATGCCTGTAGGCACAACGTAACTGTGTGAATGGGGTAAACCGAGCGCAGCGGCCATACGTTTCATCGTATCTTCCACACGGTAGGTTTCACCACCGCTTTGCAGCATGATTTTGCCTGCGAGTAGACAGATGGCAATCACGCGGGATTGTTCAGTAGGGTTGCTGCCAATCATACCCGTCTCGACTTGTGATACGGGTGATGAATCATGACGTATGTATTCCAACCGGATCAAGCTCCGTTTCATAAGTGATATGGGGTGGTGCGACACCATTGTATCATATTTCACACGCTCGCAAAGAATCATACCGCACCATCGCCAAGACCATAAAAAAGCTTCGTTCCCAAGATTTGAAGATCTCAGGAGCGAAGCTTCGTGGAACAGGTTCGGATATAAAAGGATCAACAGGAACAATACCCCTACATCAACAGGGTGATAACCAACAATTCATACAGCACAAGCGGCAAAATCGTGGGTCCAAACAAGGCGCGCGGTTCAGGGTATCCATGCATCGGGGTAACCTGGAGATACAAAATCCCCCGGTCTGCACTGATGATGACACCTTCCCACACTTGCCCATCGATATTCTGGACTTGTACCTTCTTGCCTACATGCTGCCGGGCTGTATGATGAAGCATATTCCGCACACTTTGCACGGATTGAAGCATCGGTTGATTGGCTTGATACACGACACGTGTGGATGGCGTGGATGTGGATTCAGACATGATGCACAACCCTTCCTCAAAATAAGTTCTTACTTCAAGGTATGCATCTGCCTATAAAAGGTGATTACACAAACGCCGTCTCAAGGCTCCCACATCCATTTTCATAAGCGACTTTGCCCAATGCTCCATTCACAAAGGTGAGCTGGGGCGGAACATGGCCGAGATCCACATCGTACAGTACAGGGACATCCAGATCCCCAAGTGCAGAGGATAGGGCATCAGTAAAATTGAAATCGGCTGTATCGGAATAACCCGCAGGTCGGCCAAACATGAAACCTTTCACACCTGCAAACCAGCCAGCCTGTTTCATCTGCCACAGATGACGGTAGATATCCCCCGCATTCATCTCACAGCTTTCCAGATACCAGATCGTTCCTTCGTCTGCACAGTACTGATCCAGATACGATTGGACGGGTGCATACGGCGTACCAATCAGACTAGTGATCGTATCCATACAGCCACCGATCAGCCGACCGGAGAACACCACATCTGTGTCTGCATCTTCCGAGTGGTCGAGCTGTTTCCAGCGCGAAGGTGTATCCAGGTTAAATCCAGGAGATTCCGGTTTCCATGCCGATTGATAATGTGTGGAAGACGATTGTGTGATCTGTCCGCCGTATTTGGTCTGTAACACATCAATCCAGCGCGCAGTCACGGGATCGAGGGCGTTTGATCTTAGATCAACATAATTGGTGCCATGTGCTGATGCTGTTCCGGTGATCAGGGTGTATGCGAACAGGAACGTGCTGATATCCGAATATCCCATGACCCATTTGGGCGGCAATGTTCTCAAAGCTTCCCAATCCAGCAGTGGCAGGATATCCATGAGAAACTCCCCGCCCCATGGAGGGATAATGGCTTGAATAGTTGGATTGCGGAAAAATTCATTCATCTCTTCGGCGCGTTCTTCTTTGGAGGCACTCACACATTTGGTATTGTGGCGGAGCGACGGGCTTTCCATCACGCCAAAACCAAGGCGCACCATGTTGCGTTTGCTCTCCTCAAGGTAATGGTGCAGGGATTCGCCTACACCGCTGGAGGGTGCTGCTACACCGATCATGTCCCCTTGCGCGAGTGGTTGCGGATAACGGATGGAACGATTATTCATTGCGGAAACACCCTTTCCTGTAAACATATCAATTTAATGTAGTTGTTTAATATTTTCATTATAGTGCATGAATACGTCGTGTGGCTTGCAATTATGGCTGTTACATTTTCTTTAGGGAGTCACAGGAATTTCAATAGAGAACGGTGCACGAATTTGATCAGGGTAAGAGAATATTTCCATTGTCAGATCTCCTTTGGCTGCGGCTCCATTTTTAATGACAACTCTTGCTTCAAAGACGGAAGGGCTCCAGCTTACTTCATTAATGTCGAAGGGGTTTCCTTTACTGTCCTCAATATTGGTAAATGATAGCCCTGATGTAGCATTTTGAGCATCTGCAATTGAAAACTCGAGGATCAGATTTTTGCCCTGGACCGTGCTTTGCAGCAATTTCAAACTCGATGGGCCGCCTTGTATTTCACCTGAAGAGGGATCGATACTGATAACCAGTTCCTCCTTATCCACTGCTGAAAGGCCAGATCCTTGCAAAGTCAGTTTTTTCGGAGTGGAAAAGTACATGCTTTCGAAAAAGACGGAATTTCCAGAGCCTCCGATGGAAGATGAATCGGTTCTCCATGCTCGGCCTTGCTCATCTACCAAGTGCAGATCACGAATGCCAAAGATTTTTTTGGTGTTGTTCCGATCATATTCGATATCAAGTACAAGACGAGTGGGATACAGAACGGCCTGTTTCACATGAATATGCTGCCCGTCCACGGTCATAGTTTGGTTTACGGGGATGATTTTTTTCATGTCTTTCGTTAAGCTGTGATCCACTGGGAAGGTGATTTTCCACTTATTATTCGTTTTCTTACCTCGTTCTTTAAATATAATGGTTAGCTCTTGTGGCGGTAAAGATTCGGTGAATGAGACATCGATTTTATCCTCATAAACACCACTTTCTGAAGCCGGTTTAGGTGAAAAATAACTAAACGCAACAGGCAGATTTTTACCGTTCTCATCAAGCAAATCGATATCATAGTTGAATTTCTCGGGATCTTTCATGCCTTTCATCGTGTAAAAAATAACCATGCGTGACTCGTCTGTGATAATACCTTCAACGGTCACGGAAGCACCATCATGTTCGTCGGTGACGCCGACCTTCTGCAAGAGGGACTGATCAATCGCCATCATTAATCCTTTGTCCTGGCGAATCATGCTAACAATGCCTTCCATGCCAGGCAATTGCTCCACGAAGGACGCAAAAGCGGGAGAGACACGGATACATCCCGTAAACAGCAGGATGAGGGCAGCTGCCGAGATGGAACTCATATACCAGCGCAACCGGGACTTTCGCTTACGAGCAGCCTGGCGGATTCCGGACTGCACAGCCTGATAGGCGGCATCGGGCACAGGTATGGTTTCGTACTCCGTCTTGCGAGCATTCAGACGTTCTTCCAATGCGTCAAATGATTGTTGTTCATCCGTCATGAGGATGCATCTCCTTTCGTTTCAAGTTGATTCCGGAGTTGTCCGAGTGCCCGATGTAATCGGGATTTTACGGTTCCGATCGGGATGTCGAGAATATCGGCAACTTCAGTTAAAGAGAAACCTTCGAAATAACTCAGAATAATAATCTGTTTGCAATCTCGGTCAAGGGTGGAGACGGCGGCGTCAAGATCGGGGTCCGCAGGACGATCCCAACTGCTGGATTCATGAATCTTGGTGACGGGACTGAACCGATTTTTGCGTTTGCGTTCGTCTGCACAGTAGTTGAGCAGAATGCGGATGAGCCAAGTGCCAAAGTAGGAGGGCTCTTTTAATTTTTTGAGTTTATGGAACGCCCTGAATGTTGATTCCTGAATCGCTTCGAGCGCATCACCTTCGTCATGCAGGTAGGCATAGGCGATACGGTACAGTTGGCTCTGATGTAATTCCATTAGGGCTGCAAAAGCCTCGGCATCCCCTTTTTGTGCGGCGATGGTGAGCTGAGTAGGGGTCACATGGCTCCTCCTTTCATGGATATGTTGAGTATTAGACCGTGTAAGGCGTCAAAAGGTTCTTGTTTTCTGAAAAAATATGATGTATTGCGATTTCTATAGAAGTTGAACTACGTATGTATCCGAGAACGTAGAGGACAACACAAATAACCGTCAGACCTTCTCTTTGTACTCCAAAAAGAGTTCTGGCGGTTGTTCGTGGTAATGCTCACGTTATCTAATCATTGTTGCTACTGCGCTGCAACGGCTGCTTGCAAGCATGAAGCTGTAGACGTGTTACCACGTTCAAGTGAAATATCCAGTGCGGTCTGGCCAGCTGAGTTCAGCGCGTTTGGATCAGCTCCATGCTGAAGTAACATCTCGATAAGTTCGATCTGATCCGTATGGAATGCTGCCGAGTGCAACGCATATTGTCCATCGCTGTCCAGAATACTCGTGGATGCCCCATGTTCGAGTAAAAGTTGGATAACTTCTGGCGAACGTTCTCCCGCAAGCGCGGCATGTAGTGCAGTATTGGACGGAATAAAGGAAATCTTGGAATGAGAAAGGGCGTTAGCATCCGCTCCATGCTCCAGAAGAAGACGAACTGCTCCTGCTTGTCCATAATGAGATGCATATCCCAGCGGAGTTAACCCATCCTGATTTTCAGTATTGGTGAGTTCCGGGTGAGAAGCGAGCAATAATTGCAGGTTGGCCACATCTCCAGCCTGTGCAGCCTGAAATAGTTGATTAATCTGTTCTGCATGATTCATAAAGGAATACCTCCATCTGATGAGATAATGTAATTATAGATGTTCCTCTTCAGAGGTTCTTCTTCATAATCACCTTTTTGCCCGCAGCTGGGAAGGAGAGCTATGGAAGCGTCTAGTGAATAATGAACTGAACGAACCGAGGCTTTCGAAGCCCACATCATAACAGATATTGGTGACAGACCTGTCCGATTCTAGCAAAAGCCGCTTCGCAGCCAATAGTCTGCATTCAGTCAGATAACGATGGGGTGAAGTACCAAACAACTTTTTATAATTGCGTAGAAAATGATTCACGGATAGTTGTGCAGCCGATGCTGTCTGTTCTAGCGTTAACGGCTGATCATAGTAGGCGGAGATATACTCATGCCCGATATACACTCTTCGATACAACTCTTCTCGGGTTGAACGTCTGATCATATCCAGTTCGTTGATCTCTTGCTGAACGTTACGGTGTAGATCCAGCATGTGAACAGCAAGCTGATGAAGCTGCTCCGCTATTGCCCAGGAATCCAGCATGTCTTGACTGTAGAAATTATGCAACTGATTCAGGGCTGCGCCAAGCCGATTATTCATCGCGTATGTACGTTCTACCCACTCCATCTTGCTTGAGGGTAAATAACGATACGGCTCATCAAGTAGCCGAAGATCACTGGTAATCAGATTCCGACCGATCTCTTCCACATAACCGGGAGGGAAGAAGATACAGAAGGATTCAACTGGCGTAGATGAATCAATGTGAAGACCATATTCCTGGCCCTCATTCAGAAGCAGATAGTTCTCATTAGTGACTGCGAAGTGACCGCGTCCCGCTTCATAGAGCGTTTTTCCGTTACGGAATGTTTTCAGTGATAGCGAGCCGCTGCCTTTCCAATCGAATTGGGAACTCGATTCATGCAGAATGAAGGGTACAGGTCGAGGAAGAGGAATCTCCAACACTTGCAAGCACCTCCAAGATTAATTCTGGTTGTATAACTTCTTCACAGCTTCCAGCCCAGGCACGGCAAAGCAGGCGAGTGGAGAAGGCAGATCATTCAATGGGAACCAGCCGATCTCACCAATGGCTCCGCCTTCTTCCAGATTACGAGCATGGCCGCCAATCACCTTGGTGGAATAGAGCACGGATATCCAATGTTCCTTCTGTTGTGGCTGGATCGTCTCCGCTGTGCAAAGCAGACTGTCAATGGCAATATCCAGATTCACTTCTTCCTTGATTTCACGGATAACGGCGGTTTCCAGTGTTTCGTAGGGATCGACTTTCCCGCCGGGAATACTCCAGGTGTGCTGCTCGGGCTGACGATTCCGCCAGGCAAGAAGCACTTCGCCCCGTTCATTGAGGATGACCGCACCTACGCCGATGCGAGGTGAAATTTCAGATTCACCTTTTGGATCTGAACTTAATTCCGACAGGGACAGCGCAGCTTGTTCGTTCCCATTACGCTGTGAGAAACCACCCGCTACCCTTTCCCCAGATTCAGGAGTACGAGTAGATTGGAATGACAATGGAAGCCCAGACTGCGCCGACCATTCCTCGGCAAGGATACTCATCGAGATCAGGTCGTAATGCATGCCATCCCGCAAAACTGCTGAACGCTGGCGCCCCTCTTCCCGGAATCCAGCTTTTAGGTACGCACGTCTAGCCGCTTCATTGTATTCGATGACTTCCAGCGCAATCCGGTTCAGGTTCAATTCGTGGAAGCCATACCGAAGAATCAGAGCCAGAGCGTCGCTTCCGTATCCTTTACCCCGATCATTTTCTTCACCGATGCCAATGGCGAGACGAGCAGACCGATTGTTCCATTCAATCCGGTAGAGGGCTGTGAATCCAATAAATCGGTTACCCTCCAGTGTACGTAATGCAAATTCAAATCCGTTGTCTCGGCGGACAGAGGAGGACCCTATCTCATCCGGCGTTAACGGGATCGCGATATCGGTATCCATGTTGCGTAAATATTCATAATCGTCTGTGAAGCGGGAGAGACGCATGCAATCTTCCGGGCATGGGGCCGCTAATCTGACTTTGGAGCCTTGAAAACCATTTAAATGACGTGGAGTCATGTTGCACCTCTTTTGTTCGATATGAAATCAATCGTTTCTCCCCATTATACTACGAACAGGAGAGGATACCGAAAAATGGCACCAAACGAGCTACATTCAGGTGAAAAACAACAAAAAAAAGCAGCCGTTTCGGGCTGCTTGTACATTCATTATTTCAGATCATTCAATAAATTCTTCATTTTTTTGTAATGTCCACTGACCCGATCGACCATGTAGTTATACATGAGCTGATTCTCCGAAAGATTCGCCATTTCCTTGTCAATGTCAACGTTATTGTTGTTATTGTTCATGGCTGTTTCGTTGTTCTCGACAATTCGGTACTGTACGATGGAAGAATTGGGATCACTGATAGGAAAGTGTTTGTCATGAGTCCGCTTCATGGCGAGCTGATCTGTTTTGCCATTTTCAACGATACGTCTAAGCTCTTCCTGAAACTCTACCGTTTTCTTTTTGTAGTTGGGCGTGTCTGCATTGGCAATGTTATTGGTGATGGCATTGTGTTGTGCAGTCAGTGCTTGTAACAGTGATTCGTTACGTCTTGTCGTATTCGTTTCGATCACGGGCTCAGTCTCCTTCACTGTAGATTGATACAGTTACTTCTATAATAAGAAATAAAGTTGCACACTGTCAACATAACAAAGAAAAAGACAAGCACATGCCGGAGGTTCCCTGATAAGAAGAACCCTGCCTTCATGAAATCTTGTCTTAGACCTTGCCCTTATGGGATCAGCGTTGAACAACCTCTTTAAGAGGGACGATTAATATTTTTGCCGTAATAGATCTCGTCCATCTCCAGCTTCAGCCACTCCGTAATCTCCTGTTGTTCCTTCTTGCTGAGCTTATCTTTGGTGTACCCAAACAGATAATTGTCGAGATCAAATTCCCTCAGTTTACACTTGGTGTGAAAAATATTCTCCTGATAGACGTTCACGTCAATCATATCGAAGCTGCTCTTGATCTCGTCCGGAATATAATTCTGTATCGAGCCGATCTCATGGTCAATGAACAGCTTGCGTCCGCTCGTATCCCGCGTAAAACCACGCACCCGGTAATCCATCGTCATAATGTCCGTATCAAAGGAGTGGATCAGATAATTCAGCGCCTTAAGCGGTGAGATCTCACCGCAGGTGGAGACATCAATGTCCGCACGGAAAGTACTAATACCTTCACTAGGATGGAACTCAGGATAGGTGTGCACAGTGATATGGCTTTTATCCAGCTGCATAACGACGTTATCTGGCAACGGGCCGGGAGATTCATCGAGTGATTCCTCGGGGATCTCCACGATTGGACCTTCGGAGACCAGCATCGTCACACTCGCACCTTGAGGCACGTAATCCTGCTGCGCAACATTCAGCACGTGGGCTCCGATGATATCGGAGACGTTGTTCAGAATTTTACTCAACCGGGCGGCGTTATACTGTTCATCAATATATTCAATGTAAGCTTCGCGTTCGTCTTTGGTTTTGGTATAACAAATATCGTACATATTAAAGCTCAATGACTTGGTCAGGTTGTTAAATCCATGCAGTTGAATGCGCTGCTCTGGCGTAATTGTCATGGTTGCAGTTCCCCTTATCCCATACGACATATCATCGCAGTTATAATACTACTTATACCCAACCTGCCTCGAAAAAAAACATATGTACGTCATTCGAAATACGATTCTCCTCTGATCACGGCTATGCATGAAAGGACTTCAGATAATCTACATTTTTTCAGAATGAAGAATCGTCAAAGTCTATAACATCGTTCATGCGCTCATCCTCAGCTACAGATTGAATATCCTCTGAAGTGACACTGATGATTGTATAGTCCTCGTTCTGCTGTTTCTTCACGGCTTTTTCCTTCACAAAACGGGGACTGCCTTCTCCAGCATCTTCGTCATAGACGAGCAGAAGACCGTCGCTTTTACGCAGCAACAGGTCATCCCGTGCAGTGAACTGCCACGGCCCGATATAAGGTTGATTGCTAATCGCACCGTAATAGTCCACACCCGAGAGGATGGAACGGTAATACTCCTGTTTGTCTTCTTTCCATTGTTCCTCCGGGTTCTGAAAGGCAGTAATAATTGACAGCTTTAGATGCGGATACGTCTTCTTCAGATCAATTACCACTTCGCAGGCCCACAGATCCACACCGTATTGTCCCGGCGTCAGCACCCATTCCAGACCATCCTCGACAAGAGGCGTTAAGCGGGAAGAGATGGCCTTTTTGATAAAAGGAATACCTTCATGCTTCTGTCCAAAAATCTGTAATTCATGTGCCCGGTAACCGGTAATCAACAGATTTTTCAGTGTCCGTTCCTCCTTTCAGGCGTGATCAATGGATCAGTGAATTTTCTATATATGCACACATTAGAGGTGCAGTTATTTCGCAGGTGGAGTTTCTGCACGGAACGGATACAGGAATGGCTTTGGAATATCCGTTTCGAATGACATTAACTCATCCGTTGTGGGATGGATAAACGAGAGTATACGTGCATGAAGTCCGAGACGGCCAAGGTCTCTTGTGCGTGCGCCGTATTTTCTGTCACCGGCAATCGGATGTCCGAGATCTTCCATATGCACACGAATCTGATTTTTACGCCCTGTCTCCAGACGCACTTCCAGCAAGGAGAATTCACGGTTCGACTTCAGACGCTTGTAATGTGTAATGGCATGTTGTCCATCATTTGGACGAGAGCTGGAGTACATTTTCAGCGTTTTGGTTTCCTTCAGCCAGGAAGAGATGGTGCCTTCTTCTTTGGCTACTGAACCTTCAACAAGCGCAACGTATACGCGGTCCTGCACATTTTCCTTCCAGTTGTTTTGCAGCTTCTGTTGTACTTCTTCACTTTTGGCAAACATCATTACACCCGATGTATCCCGATCGAGACGATGGACAACAAAGATCCGGTTGAGCGGATTGGTGCGGCGCACATGCTCTGTCAGTTGGCGATAAGCCGTCAGGTCATCCGTCTTGTCAGCGGCAATGGACAACAGTCCGGCTTCCTTGCGGATCACAATGATATCATCGTCTTCATGCAAAATGTTAATGCCTGTCAAGGACGGAGCGGCGACTGCACCTTCTTTTCGGATGTAGACAATCTGACCTGGCGTCAGCGCTTCATTAAACTTGGTTACGACCTTCTGATCCACGGACACCTGTCCACGACCCAGAATGGACTTCACTGCGTTCCGTCCTGATTTCAAATGCTGCAACAGGAAGTTCAACAGTTCATCCGGTTCGGTCACTTTATACTGGCGTGGTGGTTCCTGCTTGCGATAATAGGAATTGCCTGGTCGTTTGGATGCGCTGGCATTTTTGGGTTTGTTGCCTCCAGCTTTCTTGGGTGCACCCGATGATTTCGCGGCTAATGGCTTCTTATTCTCCTCCGTATTGCGTGATGCGGAAGCACCTGATGATTTTGCAGATGAGAAGTTAGACTTGCCGGACCGTACTGAAGATGAACCTGCATAAGATTTCCCCTTGGCCGAGGCCGATGTCTTGCTTGTTGGACGTTTGCGTTTATTCATGAATAGTAATCTCCTTCTGAACAGCCTGTACCGCTTGTGTGCATACGATCCGTTCATTTTCGTTATGCAGTTCAATATACCATTAACAGTCGACAAATAAAAATAGGTTCATGCAATCTGCATACATCCAATCATAAGAGTAGTGAGATTCATAGGATAGGGTATCCCATAGCATTGGAGGTGTTACTCATGGGTGTGTTTCTCGATATGAGAACTTCGATGAACTCGGCAACCGTAGGACAGCCCGGTTTGTCACTGTCAGAATCTCCGACCGCTTTTGGCACCATTGGTCTACAGACGCAGGGCGTGGTGAATCCCATTATTACGTTGAACGGGACAGTAGGTGTTACGGGAGAACTGGGAGATACCTTTGTTGTGGAGCTTGTGCGGGGTTTTTTATATGATCCTTTCTATATCATCTACCGTGCTGAAGGTACGATTGGACAGAACGGAGGTGCCGAATTTCATTCGTTCACAGCTCAGGATCTAGCTGCACCACCAGCATTGGAAAGTGTGTATACTTCGTTCATCTCGGGGGTGTCCACAGCAGTAAGAACCGGGCCGGAGATGTTATACGGTATTGCAGCCACCGGTTAGTAGTGAAAGGCGAAATATTACAAGCAGAGTGCTTCGTCATCACTTCCGTTGACGGCAGAGTTCGCTTCATACCCCAGAAACGCAAGACAATGTAGCGATAGGTCTCGACTAGCGCCAGCAAGAAACCCCCGGCTTAAGAAGTCGGGGGTTTTTGCCGTACAAGCATCTGCATGTTTCAATACAACTCACGAATCTAAAGTTTGGACCTGTCCATGATCAGTTGGCACGGCCTTTCAGAATGATGTTGTTGGCTTTGCCAAAATCGATGGCAACTTTACATGCGAGTGCAGCTGTTCGCTCCGCAAGGATAACCGCATTGACGCCACAGGAGAAGAGAGCGACATCAAATATAGTTTGATTATTCTGAATCCAATGCAGCGTTTCATCCATTTGATCATAGCTGTCAAAGGGCAGGGCAGTCACAATGTTCAGATTATACGGCTCACGTTCGAGCATGACACGCAGTGCCTCAATCTCACGAGTAACAAGTAATACACGCTTGCCTGCAAGCATCTGCCAGAAACGCGGGTTCTGCGCCAGTTCCCGATTAACACAGGCGTGACAAGTCATCGGAGGAGAGATGCCAAAGTGTGCAAACACCATATCGGTCAGAGGTCTTTTGAGATAATCCGGCGCGTTAATGGTACTGTCACCACGAGGAAGAACGCCGACGATATCCGCCCGTTTCAAGGAAGCAGCGACTTCATCCCGGAGCTGCGGGTTGGGAAGACGCAATCCCTTTTGTCCTAAATTGGCTTTCTTGGCCCAACGCTCCTGAAGGACCTGTTCCGTGGTCCACACGGTTTCTTGAGACATGACGATATTCTCGCCATCACCGACTCGCACAAGCGAGAGCGGACGCTGTTCACGAAGCGCCGCTTCAAGCTGCTCAAGCACACCTTCCAGTTCAAGATAGATCGAATCCATTCAGCGATTGCCCCCTTTGAAAATAGAACTGCTCTATTCTATGTTGCGACTGGAACAACGATATGTACGTTCGACCCGCAGGGCTCCATCTTCAGGCGTATATGAATCTATTTATATGGAAAGTTAGTACATCTGTCGGTACCGCTTCTACTAACGTTTCATACGTTATAGAGTGCGGGATTCCAAAGGAGATGTTGCTTGGAAGTGATCAGATAGATAGAAGATGGTTTTCGTAGGAAGACGGCATCGAAACTATGAAAACAGTCTGCATCCGATAAACGGAACTTGCAGTGTCTATGAGGAGGAATGTTATGTCCAGGAAAGTTGTAATTGAGATTAACTTCAACAATTATGGGATGGACCCGCAGCGATTAACGCGGGAGTGGCTGGAGCGTCGGATGGGCATCTTCCGCACGTTCACATTGCATTGCCTGAAGGCACAGACGAATCAGAATTTTCTGACCGTGGTGAAGCTGTCCAAGGAATCGGGGGACTTGATGAAGGAGATTCTGGCAGGTCAAGAGCCGCTCCCTCCCAATATCCGTTTTGGAACAAATATTGAAAGTGTGCGTGCCATTTTGGCTTTTGCTGAAGGCGCAGAGGATATCTATATTGCCCGTCTGGATTCGGATGATCTGTACCATAGAACCTTTGTCCAACAACTCTACGATATTCAGCCACAGCCGCAGACGGTAGCACTGATTAATCAGAACGGTTATCTCTGGGATAGCGTGAACAACGAGATGGCACCAGCGTTTCATCGTTCTCCGCAATTCTATGTCTACCTGTATAAAACAGCGGAGTACGCATCCGGATACCGGGTCAAGCTTCCGGGCAGAGGTACACATGGCAATGTCATTGACTTGCCGCATGAACTTCTTGCTCCGCGCAATTATGTCAATATCGTACATTCAAACAATACTTCAGTGAAAAAAGTACCGCCCAAGGACCGATTAAGCCGGGATGAGATGGCACAGGTATTACGCGAATTCATGATCTGATCAGGGAGGGATTCATCCATGATTAAAGGACAAACGATTCTGATCACCGGAGGAACAGGCTCCTGGGGTCAAAAGCTGACCGAGGTGCTGCTGGAGCAGGACCCGGCTGAGATTCGCCTTCTGTCACGCAATGAATACGCCCAGATTGCGATGCAGCGTGAGTTCAACCATGACCCGCGTCTGCGATTCATCATTGGAGATATCCGGGATTATCGGGCAGTGGAAGATGTATGCAGGGGCGTGGATGTGCTTTTCCATTTGGCTGCGCTGAAGCATGTTCCGGTCTGCGAGGACCAGCCGGATGAGGCGTTCAAGACCAATGTGATCGGCACACAGAACATTATTCGGGCTGCGATCCGTATGCAGATTCCCAAAGTTATTGATGTGTCCACGGATAAGGCGGTAGATCCGATTAACGTATATGGCATGACAAAGGCTTTGGGTGAAAAAATGATGATCCGTGCCAATTGGCTGAGTGAAGGGACCCGGTTTGTCTGCATCCGCGGCGGTAATGTGCTTGGAACCAGCGGAAGTGTTGTGCCCTTGTTCCGTCGTCAGATCGATGAAGGCAAGAGCCTGACCATTACAGACAAAGGCATGACCCGCTTTTTCCTGACACGAACCGAAGCTATACATTTACTGCTTAAGGCCGCTGAGGCAGCCGTGGGCGGAGAGACGTTTGTGATGAAAATGAAAGCTTGCAAGATGACGGAACTTGCATCCGTCATGTTGGAACAGGCAGGTCGCCCATCCTTCGATTATAAGGTGACGGGAATTCGTCCGGGGGAGAAATTGCATGAAGTGCTGATCTCGCCCTTTGAAGCACCGCGCACTCGTCAATACGATGCGCAGTATTATGTGATCCTGCCGGAGCACCAGGACAAGGGACTGACGGAACATTACAGCAGCCTGCCTCGTGTGAACTTCTCCGAGTATCGTTCGGACAGTGCCATGATGAACAAATCAGCGATTGCCCGGTTTTTGCGTGCAGGCGGTTATATCGATTAGGGTGTGTCTCAAAACGGCTTTTTCGGAGTTTTCAGACACGCCCAGCGAAGGGAGGCGGAGCATTTGGAGTTGGAAGGAATGGAAGAGAATCATCACCATGAGCAGCACGAAGGAAATGAAGAATTACAGCCACCGACCCCAATACAACCTATTCATGACCGCTCCTTGAAAGCTGTTGTCATCGGTCTCGGTTATGTAGGTTTGCCCATGGCCATCGAGATGGCCCAGGCAGGATATCAGGTTCACGGGATCGATATCGATACCTCCAAGGTAGCCAAGCTGAGTGCGGGACAATCGTATGTCATCGGTATAGATGATACAGTCCTGCAGTCTCTCATGAAGGCAGGTTTGTTCACGGCCAGTACGGATTATGCAGCGGTGGCAGAGGCGAATGTCATTGTAATCTGTGTGCCCACTCCGCTGACTGCCGAGCACCAACCGGACATCTCGTATATTGCGGCGGCGGTGGATGGCATGACTCCGTATTTGCAGGAGGGCAGTCTTGTTATATTGGAAAGCACGACTTATCCGGGCACGACGGAAGAGCGCGTGAAACATCCGATAGAAGCGGCAAACGGCTGGCGGGCGGGAGAACAGTTCTACGTTTGCTATTCTCCCGAGCGGGTAGATCCGGGCAGTGTGCATTATGGTGTGAAAAATACACCAAAGATCATTGGCGGCTCTACTCCTGCCTGTCTGGATTATGGTAAACAGTTCTACGGCTCGATCCTCAACGAAGTTGTTCCGGTCAGTTCGACGACGGTAGCAGAGACGGCAAAGCTGTTCGAAAATACGTTTCGCAGTGTCAACATTGCACTTGTAAATGAGCTGACTCCGGCCTGTGAACAGATGGGGGTAAACATCTGGGAGGTATTGGGTGCGGCGGCGACCAAGCCGTTTGGTTACATGCCATTCTATCCCGGTCCCGGCATCGGCGGACACTGTATCCCAATCGATCCGATCTATCTGTCCTGGGCTGCGAACCGTCAGGGATCGGAACTGCGGTTCATCCAGCTGGCGGATATAACCAATCGGCAAATGCCAGAGAGAGTGGTGAAGCGTGCCTCGGAGTTGCTGGAGCAGAATGGTGTAACTGTGCGAGGAGCACGTGTTGTACTGGCGGGTATGGCTTACAAAAAAGATATTGATGACCTGCGTGAATCGCCAGCATTGGATGTCTTCCGGCTGCTGAGCGCAGCGGGTGCAGATGTGGTTTTCACCGATCCAATGGTGCCTGTTTTCCGCAAGGATGATGGGACAGTGCTGCACGCTAGTCCGGCGGTGCCGGAATTGTGGGCATGGGCTGACTTGGTGATCATCACAACGGATCATTCGGGATTCAATTATCAGGAGATGGCAGATCATGCGAAGCTGATCTTCGATACACGTAACGCAACGGCCGACTGCCACGGGGGAAATATTGTGGTGCTGGGCCAGCCTATACGGCCTAAGGTGAAGGGAGTTCGCGAGCAACAGGAGAGTGTAGCACGGGTAGGACAAAAAGAAACGGCAGTCGAGGATACTGCAGCTCACCATGAAGTTGCCATCGGCCTCGACAAGGATCAGGGAGATGCCCATGGCAAATCATGATCGAGTGAGTGAGCGCTATTATGGCGAGATTAATTCGGAAGATTCTCATGAAGCGACGAGAACGCGTATCCACTGGATGTGCCGTGAGGCCACAGGCAAACGCATTCTGGATGTCGGGTGCAGTCAGGGGATTACCTCAATTCTGCTGGCACGTGAAGGATTTCGTGTCACTGGCATTGATCTGGAGGAAGAGAGCATTAGGTATGCACAAGAAGAGCTTGCCAAAGAGTCTAGGCCAGTTCGGAACAATGTAGATTTTAGAATGCTGGATATTACGCAATGGAAAGTCAGAACGACTTTTGACACGGTACTGCTTGGAGAAGTGCTGGAACATTTTGCTCATCCAGAGACTTTACTGATCCAGATTCATCGGCTGTTGCAAGAAGAGGGGACGCTGGTTGTAACCGTGCCATATGGATATCATCCGTTCTATGATCACAAGCAGACCTTCTATGCAGGAAATCTGGCGATGTGTCTAATGCCATATTTCGAAGTCTTGAAACTGGAAGTTCATCATAAATATCTATGTTGCGTGGCCCGCAGACGGCGGAGAACACAGCTGCATATGTCGCCAACGTTAGATCAACTGATGGAGTGGATGGAGCTGGATCATGCATATTTTGCCGAGGTGGAGCAACAGCATCTACGCGCAATGAAACAGCGCAAGAAGGCTCTGGACAGTGCGGTGGAGCAGGTGAAACGACTTCGTCGTCAGGAGAGTGGAGAAGGGTAGCAGTGAAGGTAGGGACAGAGACAGCGGCAAGGCGAGGGTTAGGGCCACAAGAGCATCTTTTATTCCTCCCTGTTGTTTAGTGTGACGGCAGAGCTAGAGCTATTCTATATTCTAACGAATCTCACACGCCTTATTTTGATGATTTAGAAGAGATGAGAAATGTGACGAATCTCAGCGGTGCTATTTCATCTGAAAGCTTTGATAAACGACGAATAGTTCCCTGAAATGCAAGAATAGAGGGTCTCAGATTCGTTACATTTTCCAAGTAGCTGAAATACACCAAATAGCGTCACCTCAGTTCGTTAGCCAAGGCGAAGATGAAATGAATTCTTTATTGGACATTGAGATTTGGAAGAATGAGCGTGTGAAAGCAACCGCTTGTAGTGGTAGTGCGGATAATCTTGGATTACAAGTTCCTCGCAAGTTTGAAGAGGATATTGGGGTGGCTTAGTACCCGTACCTAGCCAATGAAGAACAGACCCGTTATGACATTTTGCAATACGCGTACGACAGGAAGGGGCTCAAAACGTGATCACCATCAGTCTGTGCATGATTGTGAAGAACGAGGAACGCACGCTGGCGCACTGTCTGGATTCGGTTGCCGGCATCGCGGACGAGATCGTCATTGTGGATACCGGTTCATCAGATCGTACGATGGACATCGCTGCGCAGTATACCGACCATGTCTACACGTATGAATGGAAGGAAGACTTTGCCGCAGCGCGGAATGAGTCATTCGCCAAGGCCACGCAGGAGTACATCCTGTGGCTTGATGCGGATGATGTGCTGCTGCCCGCGGAACGGGCGAAGCTGGAGGTGTTGAAGCAGCAGCTTCCGTCCGGGGGGAAGACGGAAGCTGTGATCTTGAACTACACGCTGGCCGAGGGAGCGGAGGGGAGTCCACTTGTGACGGACCGACGCCTTCGCCTGGTCAAGCGGGATGCCGGGTGCCGCTGGCATGGCCGGCTGCACGAGCAGCTCAGCTTCCCGCAGGGCGAGGTCATTACGGCAGACATTGCCGTCACGCATCGCCGCGAAGCGGGACATCATTCGGCGCGAAACGTGCGCATTTTGCGCAAATGGATCGCCGAAGAGGGCGTAGCCCAAGGTCGCCTGCTGTTCTATTATGCAGGCGAATGTTATGACCGCCAGCGTTATGCGGCGGCGGCACGCGGGTACGCGAAGCTGCTGGAACAGCCAAGCGGTTACCGCGAGGACTGCCTAATTGCCTGCGCGCGGCTGGCGGAATGTTATGAACGACTGGGTGAGCCGGGCCGTAAGCTCGGCGCACTGCTGCAGTCGTTCCAGTATGATCTGCCGCATGCCGACTTCTGCTGCGCCATTGCGGCTTGTTTCCATGAGCGGCAGGAACCCGTCTCGGCGATCTACTGGTATATGCAGGCGGTGGACGTGAGCAGCCGCGATCCGGGTCTGCGCCCGGTGCCTATGGCTTGCCGCACCTGGCTGCCACATGCTCGTTTATCCCTTTGTTATGCCCATCTGGGCAACTGGGAGCAGGCATTGATGCATAACACCAGAGCCCGTGAGTACTTGCCAAACGATCCCGGATTGCTTGCCAATCGGCAGAAGCTCGAAGTTGTGGTACGCAAAGAGATGAAGGAGCGGGAAGAACGTGGTGAAGTGTCACCGCGTAAGTAGGGAGACGAACTGGGACAGATAATGAACAAGAGCAGCCCCGCTTAACCGAAAGAGTCGGTGAGTGGGGCTTGTTACGTTTCTCATGCCGCGTGTATTTCTTGCCATGGTGTAATGAAGTAGCATTTGGTGAAATTTTCACAAGGCTTACACAGCGTAGAACTTTTGATGTACGTTGCAGTGAGTATTACGCGTCACAAGATGAGACCTTGAGTGCTCGGGGCCGTCATTTTAGCTGCTAAGTTGCTTTACTTTTCAGGTGCCCAGCATCGCACATACTGGTCTTTCATCCGTAAGCTTTTGCACGCCCAGCCCCATCCATCATATATTTCGTCATCGATATTGAGGGTAATGGTCTCATCCGTGTATTCATTCCAGTTTTCAATCCGGAGTGTGTTTTCATTTTCCCATTCAAGATGGTTATTTCCGTGGTGCTCGGCACGATAGATCGTTTGTACTGTGGCATCCTCAGGTACATTTGTCTTCTTCACATCGACCCAGATTGTAACGCCGCCTGCCGCACCACCATAGGGCACACCATAAATCTCGGCAGTATACTCACCATTCCTTGAAGGAATGGAATAACTCAATTCCCCCAGTTCGGAACGGTCAAATGTGGAGAAGTATGGGCGGAGCCAGAAATACAGGAATAAGGCAACGAACAGCACAAGAATCAATAATGTAAATATGGTGAAAAACGGGTGTGTACGTATCCAAGGTTTGCGAGAATCTGTATGGGATGAACTTGAATTAGCTTGAGTATTTTGATCCATAAGCATTGGACCTCCATTTGCAGCTTACAGTGAAATTTGCTTTGCAGGGATATAAATGTCCATTTCTCCGTAGTGGTCCTGAGCCAGACTGCCATCAATTCGTTCAAAGTAGTATGAGTCACTCTTCTCGTACCCTGAATGGCTCTGCCAATATTCATCAATAAATGTCCAGACACTGTCCAGATGATCAATGTTGATCAGACTTGGATGGAAATCACAGACGAATTTGAATACGGCATACTGGTTGGCCGGGACCTCAATTCCGTCCAGTTCTTCAGGAATATGATCCAGACTGGTTACTTCTACAGACGGCTGATATGTACTGTAATCCTCGTTAATTTCATTGGTAAATCCGATATATACGTTGGGTTGCAGCACGTTAGGAATCGAATGAAAGTGTTTTTCAAAAAAATCGTTGCCTGCTGAATTGGCTTCATAATGCTCTTCGTTATCTGCATACCGAATATGGGAACGCTGTCCGATGAGTTTCATAGCCGGTTTTCTTACATACGTTGGTGTGAAAATATATCCGTACGGAAGCATCGTGATCATGGACGAAGTCAGACGGGCTGTGAATTCAAGGTCTCCAGCTCCCTGTTTGCGATATTGCAAGGGGGTGATCCCAAAGGTTTGTTTGAAAGCACGTATGTAGGATTGTTCATGTTCAAAAGCGTAATGTCCACTGATATCGATAATCTTCCAATTCAAATTCACCAATTGCTCCAGGCTGCGCGCCAATTTGCGTGAACGAATGTATTCTCCAGGCAATTGCCCACTCACATGTTTGAACATACGATGCAGGTGGAACTTGGATATATGAGTCACGGATGCCAGATGATCCAGTGTTAATTTGTCTTGAATATGGTCTTCTATGTAGTCGAATAGCTTATCAAGTGTGTCTAGCAAATCATGTTGCATATCAATCTCCCTACTTCGAATAGTACTTACAGCAATAAATGTTCATTTTTTCCTTATCACCGATGATATCATAACCAAGTACATAATTTAATGACAAGATTGGAGAAACCATCCATGTTAGCTGACAAAAGAACGTATACAACGTTAGGCATGATAACTCGATTATGGACATTAACGGGCAAGTACCGTGTGTTCATCATTCTGTTACTATTCGCCGCATGTATGGTCTCCCTGATTGAGGTCGGTTATTTGGAATCGATCCGAAGACTGGTCAAAGGTGCTACCGAAGCACAGTTTTCGTTACTCTACTCAGGTTTGATCATAGGCGTTAGCATTGTAGTATTGCGATTGATTGTAACCGCATTCATGACGAGGGTCGAGACGTTATTCCAGCAAAAGACATTATTGTCTATGCAGTCTCTACTGTTCTCATCTCTAGGCAACACAGAGACACGCGATCTGGCACATTATCATACGGGTGACTTAACCTCTAGGGTCTGGACTTCAGCCAAGGAAGCACAGAAGGGGATCAACCAACATGGCATTGAACTCGTAAAAAATATCATTCAGCTGATTCTTGCCTTTGCTTACTTCAGCTGGGTGAACTTGCCGTTGTCATTGGCTATCATTGCATTCACGTTAATCTATCCTCTTGTAACAGTAGGATTGGGTAAACGTCTGCAGCGACAGCATGATCAGTTAAATGCCAGCGCAGCGTCAAGAGATGAGATGCTAACTGAAATCATCCAAGCCCCGGTTGAGATCCGAAGTTACGGACTCGCGGGTTATGTACACCATCATTTTAAAGAGCGAATGGATCAGGTGTTCAAATATACGATGTCCGTATCTGTGTTACAACGACTTTCGGAAGCAGCCGGACGGGTCTCGACGTATGGTGGCATGATTCTGATTCTCTATCTAGGCGGCATGCAGGTCCTGAATGGACATATGGATGTAGGAGGACTGGCTGCTTTTCTGGTAGCAAGCAGTCAATTAACTCGTCCGATTGAATCGTTATCTGGGCTGTGGAATGATTTTATTGGTTCGGCTTCTCATGCGTCCAGAATCTTTGAGGTGTTGGATTTGGAGAAAAAGAACACGGTTGCTAATACCAGTACAAAATCATATGTACGATCCGATACGCATTTGGGGCAGCTTGAAAAACAATCTAAACTGGCTGGCATCAACGCACAGCATGTGTCTTATAAGTATGCAGAGCAAGAAGAAGTGTTAACGGATATTACTTTTGAAGCCAAGAAAGGAAAGCTTACTGTAATCACTGGGCCAAGCGGATGTGGGAAGACGACGTTATTGAAATTAATAGCCGGTTTAGATAGACCTGTTACTGGTTCGATCCAGGTCATGAATCAGAAGAATTCACTGAATGGTGTGAACGAAGTTCAGACAACACATGTCAATCAGGTTTATGTTCCGCAACAAGCTTTTATTTTCACAGGCACAGTGGAAGAGAATATTGTTTTTGGACAAGAGGGGATATCTGCCGATCAGGTAGAGGTTGCGGCCCACATGACGCATGCACATGACGCGATTATGCGTCAATCACTTGGCTATGGGACAGAGCTTCAGCCGCAAGGCGGGACGATGTCAGGTGGTGAGCTTCAGCGTATCAGTCTAGCCAGAGCGCTGCTGAGGAATCCGGATATTCTATTGTTGGATGAACCGACGTCATCTCAAGACCCGTGGCATGAGCAACGATTGAATGATCTCTTTGCGAGAATTACTGCTGACAAAGGCACAACGGTTATTGCAGTTACTCATCGATTATCGCTGATAGAACGGGCGGACCAGGTCATCTATATTCAGAAGGGACGCGTCGAAGATACAGGGACTCATCGTGAATTGCTGGATCGTGCAAACGGATATCGAAGTTATATTGCGGAACAGGATACGGAAGTGGAGGAACAGCATGAGTAACAAGATCGAAGATGCAGCATATGCCGATGACGTTGAAATGAAAAGCAGTCATGAGAAAAGTGGAGCATATGAGATAAATGAAAATAATGAAATAGAAAATATCGAAAATGAAGCTCATCATCAGATAAACGAAAGTGATGTTCCAGATGACCCAAAACAAGCTGTATCACTGGCAACGGTATGGCCCGTTATTTATCGCTGGATGAAGCCTTATGGATTAGCTGTAGCGATCTTGCTCATTTTTATCGCAGCAGATGCAGTCTTTGATTGGGGACTTGCCTTTGTACAGGGATTCTTCGTGGATGCTATTCATGATGGGGGACAGGAGCAGTTAAACGCTACAGCGTTGATCTTTATCGCCATTCTGGCAGGGTTTATCGTATTGCTCGCGATGCATCGGTATGTGCTGGTATGGCTCAAGGAATCGATGCAACGGGATATGTCCATGGATCTGTTGAAACTGTTAAACCGGATGCCTTATTCTTGGGTGCGCAGACAGAAGTCCGGGGATGTGATGCTTCGCATCAAGGAAGACACCAAGCATGGTGCAGAAGTTGTGGAGGCTATTGCAGAGGGTGTTACGGTTGTATTCATCATTGCTCTATCGCTGGGATACTTGTACAGAGCAGATGCATGGGTTGCGGTTATCGCCTTGGTAAGTGCAGGGGCAATCTGGTTCACGGCGAGGTTGTATGATCAGCGGATTGTACATCTGTCCGATGAGGTCGAATCCAGGGAAGGCGAGTCCCAAGAACAGATCCAGCAGTATGTTGAAGGGATACCGGTGATTCAGATGTATGATGCTTCACCGTGGTTTCTCACTCGTTTTCGAACACAGCAACAATCATTGAATCGTGTTCAGGCCAAGTTGCAGATGACCCTGAGTATGTCGGATAACGTGGCGATGGCGGTGTTTGGTCTGGCTCAATTGGCAGCGTTGTTTCTTATTGCTCTGTCAGCGGCTAGGGGAACTCTGTCTCCGGGCATGGTTGTTGCAAGTAGTCTGTTGTTTGAATTGGTGGTGTGGCCGGTACTCGGCTTGTCAAGCCAGTGGAGTCAGATGCAAGCCAGCGTGGGTGCATTTGGACGTATCTCTGCATGGTTTAAGTTAGGGGATCACAAGAAGACAGACTCATCCAATACTAAGGACGTGAAGCTTGCACAGGGAATGTATGACCAAGATCAGGGGAGTACACCAAAAGGGGCACATGAAAAGAACGAAGTGGCTATGCTACGTCTACAACAGGTTACGGTAACCGACGAAGACAGTGGTCGAAAAATTCTGGATCAGATTTCGCTTAGTCTGGTTCCTGGTGAATTGGTTGCGGTAGTTGGCCCCAGCGGGGCAGGCAAATCTACATTATGCCAAGTGTGTGCAGGGCTGATCGAGCCAACAAACGGAAGCGCATTGCTGGGTGATCAACATGTTGCAGAGTATATAGAGATGGATAATGAAATGGATAAGCAATCCAGACTGACGTATATGCCGCAGACCCCAACTTTTTTTACAGGAACGATCGAAGACAATATCCGTCTGAGTTCAGACGTTACATTGGACAGAGTGAAGCTTGCGGCAGTGCAGGCAGGTTTGCATGAATACATTGAGGCACAGGAAGGACAATACGCAGCCATGTTGCAAGAGAAAGGCTCCAATATATCTGGAGGACAACAGCAGCGACTGTCGCTGGCCAGGCTTTTTATGAGGTCATCCGATCTGTACATTCTGGACGAACCGACGTCATCACTGGATATTCAGACAGAACAGAAGGTGATGAATCACTTGCTGAACTTTATGAAAGGCAGTATCGGGTTGCTTGTCACACATCGCATGGAGGTCGCTCGTCAGTGTTCTCGTATCCTTGTAATGGAGAAAGGCCGAATTGCCGAAGATGGAACGCATGAACAGTTGATGCAGAGGAAAGGATTGTATTATCGGATGAATGCAAGAGGCGGTGATACAACATGAATGAATCTGGGGTTAAGAAAGTAATGGATACGCTGGAGTTCTTGAGTCAGGATCGGGAGGCGCGTCGTTTGTATGAAGAACGGCAGAAGTATTTGCATGATGAAGCTTCCATGATTGAGTAGGCTACGGAAAAGGGGATAGCTCAAGGAATAGAAAAGGGATTAGTAGAAGGGGAAAAAAGGAAGGCGATTGAAATTGCAAAAAACATGCTCTCATTCGGGATTGAAGTTTCAGTTATTGCCAAAACAAGTGGTCTAACTGTGTCTGAAGTTGAGGCGCTAAAAGATTAGCAAGTGTACTTTAATTCAAACAATCGTCTTGTCCCTAAAAAGGCATGCGATTGTTTTTAATTTGTCCTAGAGTCCTAGAATGTTCAATTACATCTAATTTACTTGCGATCTTTCCTATCATTCAGGTTATACACCACTGTCACACATTTGCAAAAGATCGTTTTACAGTAAAACGCGGTTGCTCATTCGGGGCTGGGCCGTTAAACTAAAGGGAGCGGCGTTTGCTTGACGGACAAGTCATGAGAACGCCATTTTGTTGTCAAGGATGCGGTACATGAGCCGCTTTCGGATGTCAGAATCGGATCGGACCAAGCTGGTGGAAGAACACCGGTGATAAGTAAGGAGTCTTTACATGAGTGTGCAAACACCAACTATTGAAGAAGCGCAGGGTCTCCTGCAAAAATATTATGGCTACCCCGACTTTCGTGAGGGACAGAAAAAGATCGTAGCCAGCCTGCTCGAACGTGAAGATACGCTCGGCATTATGCCAACCGGGGGCGGTAAGTCGATCTGTTATCAGATCCCCGCCCTGTTATATTCGGGTCTGACGCTTGTTGTCTCCCCGTTGATCTCATTGATGAAGGACCAGGTCGATGCGTTGACGACCGCCGGAATTGCTGCCGCGTATATTAATAGTACACTTAGCGGCAAAGAAGTGAATGATCGCATCCGCGCGGCGCAGCGCGGTGAGCTGAAGTTGCTCTATGTCGCGCCTGAGCGACTGGAGCTGGATTGGTTCCGCGAGGAGATGGGCTATTTGCCGATCTCGTGCGTTGCTGTGGATGAGGCCCACTGTGTGTCACAGTGGGGACATGATTTTCGGACAAGCTACCTGGCGGTAGCGTCGTTTGTGGACAGTTTGCCGGAGCGGCCGGTGGTTGCGGCCTTCACGGCAACAGCGACGCCCGAGGTCATGGGTGATATTCTGCGGCTGCTGCGTTTGCAGGACCCGCAGACGTATGTGACCGGACTTGGGCGGGATAATCTGGCGTTTAGCGTGCTGCGCGGCGAGAGCAAGAAGGACTTTGTCCTGAATTATGCGCGCGAGCATGCCAGCGAGCCTGGGATTGTGTATGCCGCGACCCGTAAGGACGTGGATGATCTGCATCAGCGTTTGTTGCAGGCGGGATTGCCCGCTGGACGCTACCATGCTGGCATGACGGACGATGAACGGTCCCAGAGCCAGGAAGCTTTTTTGTACGATGATATCCGAGTGATGGTGGCAACGAATGCGTTCGGGATGGGGATTGATAAATCGAACGTGCGTTACGTGATTCATAACAGTATGCCGAAGAATATGGAGGCATACGTACAGGAAGCGGGGCGTGCGGGACGGGACGGAGAGCCCAGTCAGTGTATTCTGCTATTCGGGGCACAGGACATTATCACCCAGAAGTTCCTGATTGAGCAGAATCCGATGGAGGGCGACCGCAAACAGAACGATTACCGCAAGCTGCAACAGATGGTGGATTACTGTTACACGACGCGTTGTCTGCGCAGTGCGCAGCTGGATTATTTCGGTGAGGTGCATGACGACACGCCTTGCGGTATTTGCAGTTCCTGTACGGACGACCGTGAGCTGGTAGACATGACGATTGATGCACAGAAAATATTCAGCTGCATTCACCGCATGCGTGAACGGTATGGTGTATCGCTGGTCGCTTCGGTGCTCAAAGGCTCCCGTGCCAAAAAGGTGCTCGATTACGGCTTCAATTCCCTGCCAACCTATGGTGTGATGGGAAATCGGACAGAGCGCGAGATATCAGAGATCATCAACGTGATGGTATCGGAAGGATATCTGATGCTGTCCGAGGGGCAGTATCCAGTTGTACGTCTGCAACCACTTGCGGTGGAAGTGCTGAAGGGTCAACGTGAGGTGATGCAGCGTGTTGTCCGCAAGACAGTTGCGGCGGCTTCGGGTACAAACTATGGTGGACGTCGTGGACGCGATGCGATGCCATCTGCGGTTAACGAGACGGTATTTGAACAACTTCGTCTGATCCGTCGTGATCTGGCGGCGAAAGAGCATGTGCCGTCGTACATTATCTTCAATGACGCGACCCTTCGCGAGATGAGTGTGGTATGTCCACAGACGGAACGTGACATGCTGGATATCAAAGGGGTCGGTGAGGTCAAGTATCGCAAGTACGGACTGCCGTTCCTGGAGTTTTTCCAGAAGCAATCGGGCGAAGAAGTGGATACGGATGATGATGCATTTTACGAGTTTGAGTAGTATGCGAAGGTATAAGTAAGTATGAGTGAGTGTGAGATGAATGTGAGCGAGCTTGGCTAGTTGGGATGTAGTAAGAATTTTTTTTACATTCGCCATTTCAAGTCTTTGAAGTTCATGACACGTAAAGCTTAATTGATCAAAAAGTTGATAGATATGCTTCATGCAAGTCGATGGTTTGTCCATGATACGGGGGAAGCGTTCGGTAGAGGTTCGAGGCTAAAGCTTAAAGGCTCAATGCAGTAAAATGTGGATATCTATTGTGGATGGAATGTGAACGAGGTCTTTACAGGGTGAAGTTGATTTTTGTGTCTCTGTATTGTGGACAAATTAAGGTGAATTGTCTTTCAAAGGGTGGACATTGGCGTTAGGGATGTCTGAAAGTAGCATATACAATATGTAGTTTTATTTAGTTGGTTGCGCACTGTATGTTGTGTTTTTGGTTTGGCGGGGTGTATATGTCTTTTTGAAAAGAGTGTCCACTCTTTGAAAGACAAAAGTAGAAAATGTCCATGAGACATGGAATGGCTAGTTCAAAAGAGGTTTGCATGAACAGCATCCGGGGCAGGATGGCTGTGCAGCTTTACTTTTACCAAAAAAATATGGTCTGGATGTCCAGGCAAAGGTTGTGAACCATGAAGGTTATTCTTTCTACATTAAATGCAAAGTACATCCATACCTCCTTGGCCTTGCGTTGTCTGAAGGCGTACAGTGAGAAGGATTTTGATATTGACCTGGCGGAGTATACGATCAAAGATCCAGTCATGAACATTGTGTCTGATCTATACCAGCGCGGCGCGGACGTGATTGGTTTCTCGTGTTACATCTGGAACATTGAAGAGACGATTAAGGTCATTGATAATCTGAAAAAGGTTATGCCTGGCGTGAAAATTTTGCTGGGCGGGCCGGAGGTGTCCTACGACACGGAATATTGGATGAACCGGATTCCCAATGTGGATTTCATCGTGATGGGTGAAGGGGAAGAGACGCTGCATCAGCTGTTGACGGAGCTGGAAGGAAGTAAGAAGTTCCACTTCGTGTATGGACTGGCGTATCGCAAAGGGGAAGAGGTCATTCTCATGCCAGGTCGGCCGAAAGCGGATCTGAACGATCTGCCGTCACCGCACCGATTTGAAGAGGATATTCCCGACCTCGGGAAGCGTGTGGTTTATTTTGAGACCAGCCGGGGCTGTCCGTTTAGTTGTCAGTTCTGTCTGTCCAGTATTGAGGTCGGCGTGCGGTATTACGATATTGAGCGGACGAAGTCGGACATTCTGTACCTGATTGAGAAGGGTGCGAAGCTGATCAAGTTTGTGGATCGGACGTTCAACATCAAGCGGGATTATGCGCTCGAAATGTTCAAATTCCTGATTGAGAATCATCAGGGGACGGTGTTCCAGTTTGAAATTACGGCGGACATTATGCGTCCCGAGGTACTGGATTATCTGGCAGAGAATGCGCCGCCTGGCACATTCCGGTTCGAGATCGGGGTTCAATCCACGAATGATCCGACAAATGAACTGGTGAAACGTCGCCAGAACTTTACGAAGCTAAGCCGCACGGTAAACAAAGTTAAAGCCAGCGGCAAAATCGACCAGCATCTGGATCTCATCGCCGGATTGCCGGAGGAAGATTACAATACGTTCCGCAAAACGTTTAACGATGTGTTTGCCTTGGGGCCGGAAGAGCTTCAGCTCGGATTCCTTAAAATGTTGCGTGGTACGGGTCTGCGTCTGGATGCGGAAAAATACAACTATACGTATATGGATCACGCGCCGTATGAGATTTTGGGTAGTGACGTGCTGCCGTTCAGCGACATTGTGCGCTTGAAGCGGCTGGAAGATGTGCTGGAGAAATACTGGAACGCACACCGGATGGACTACACGCTGAAATATCTGATGGAGCAGGAGTTCAATTCGCCGTTTGATTTCTTCCAGGCGTTTGGGGATTACTGGGAGGGTCAGGGCTGGCAGAAGATTGGTCACCAACTGGAGGATCTGTTTACTCGTCTGCACAGCTTCCTGGAGTCGCGGAATACGCCGCATATGGATGTCGTGCTCGGCCTGATGAAGCTGGATTATTTCCTTGGCCACAAATACAAACCACGCAAAATCTGGTGGGAAGATCCGCTCCAGAAAGATCAGTGGGCGGGTTATATGAAAACGTTGGCTGAACGTCCGGAAGACGTTCGTCTGCCACGTGTTGCCGGTGCCGCTGGCACGGCATGGCTGGAAAGCAGCGGCACGGGTCCGAGTGCCGCTGTGGCAAGTTCGGCTGCTGCCGGGGAGAACTCTGCCGCAGATGCGGCGGGTGTAATCGGCAGCGAAGCCGGGGGTGAAGCGTCGCTCACTTCGGGCGACGCAACAGGGTCCGCCGCGGATGGAGCGGCGGACGGGGAAGACGGCAACGCTTCGCGTGCGTTGCCGATGACCTCGGCCATGACCGCACAGACGGTCATGGGTGCCCGTGCTTTCGCCGACCTTGGTCTCGGCGAAAAGGAACTGCAGAAGCACACCGTACTGGATGTGCTTCCGTTCCGGCTTGAGCGTGTGCTAGCTGGCGCCAGCCCGCTTGCCGCGAAAGGCCGGACGCTGCTGGTCGTAGTGTACCAGCAGCATGAAGGGCAGCAGGCGCAGTATTACACGCTGCCGCTGGGAGAAGAAGCCGCTGCCATGTAGGTGCAGCGGCCTTCCACAAGCTACATGGCCAACTGGCATGATGCAGAAGGGAGAGGTGCCACGGCTTTGGGGTCGTGGCACTTTATTGGCAGGCATCACGGGTGATGCCTGCATTGATGAGCACCGCGTCAATGAACGTGGTGCATCCTCATAAGGTGCTTGCACCCATCGGGCGCAGCACCTCACCCTTACGCGGCTTGCCGTTGCATATGCCGCGCTCCCGCTTTACCTTTTCAACATCATATTTCCGAAACCATCGGAAGGTCATCTGATTCCCAAACGGGATGAAGAATGATCTTCTTTTTTTGTTTGCCAGTTACATAGAATCACATGTCGAATTCAGTCAAAGGAGTGTTTCGTATGAATGATAAGACCAGAACCGAAGAGACAATCACTGTACCTAAAGGTTCAGCTGACTCACTACATGTCCATATTCCCTATAACGCTGTACATATTCAACACATTCGTCAGATATCGGGTAGACGAATTTAGAGATCCATTCAGCGAAGCTAAACCTAGAATTCCACGATAACCTTCTGTATTGACGCCTGTACAATCATCAAGCCTCTAGGAGGCACTCGACCTTCTTCAAGGAATACCACAATCCCACCCAGTAACTTTGCGAATTACTTCTTGTGTAATATACTTAGTATATTAATATTATGATGTCAGGGTGGTTTTGTGGAATTGCATTTATATGAGCAGATATATAGCTATATTGTACAAGAGATTAAAGAAGGTCGCTTAAACGAAGGTGACCGGGTCTCTTCTGAAAAAGAGTTGGCTGAACAATTTGGCGTCAGTCGTATTACATCTAAAAAGGCTCTGGAGAAATTGGCAGATTCTGGGGTGATTAAACGAATACAAGGAAAAGGTTCATATGTAGCCGATGGTATCATTGGAGGACAAGAACCGAAGCATTATTCAGAGGTAAGAACAACTTTGGTTCCTGAGGACGATAAGCGGGTGATCGGGTTTATTATACCGAATTTTTCTGACGAGTTTGGCCTGGAACTTCTTAGATCGATGGAAAAGCGGAGTGCTGAGCATAATTATCAACTCGTTATTAAGCGAACTTGCGGGGATCGGGATGAGGAAAAACGTGCGATTGACTTATTTATTGGTTTAGGCATCAAAGGATTAATCGTGACCCCCATTCATGGTCAACACTATAATTCTGAACTGCTCCGACTTGTATTAGATCGGTTTCCAATTGTTTTGGCCGATAGATATCTAAAAGGAATTCCGGTTTGTTCGGTTTACACAGACAATAAGAAAGCAGCCATGGATCTTACGCGTCATCTGATTAGCAAAGGTCATAAAAAAATTGCCTTTTTATCTCCGCCGGAAGAGAACACTTCAACATTGGAGGAAAGGCTGCTCGGATATACGTTTGCCTTCACCCAGGAAGGAATGAATTTGAACAAAAACTATGTATTGACGAACTTGAAGGGCACCCTTCCCAAGAACATAAATGGAACAGCGATTGAAAGTGATAAAGAAACAGTAAAGCATTTTTTGAAACAACACCCTGATGTAAAGGCGTTTGTCGCATCGGAATTTCTAATAGCTACCATGCTGGCTCAAGTCATCCACTCGATGGGGAAATCTCTGGAGGAATACGAGATCGTTTGTTTCGACTCCCTGAACGATCACCTGGGTCAACCCATCTTCACTCATATTAAACAGGATGAGAAGCAGATGGGTGAATTGGCAGTGGATATGTTAATCTCTCAATTGCATGGAACAGCAGTTCCCGAGCTGAACATTATTAAACATCGTATGGTCGTGAAAAATAACGGGTAGGGTTTATACAAGTGCAGCTAAACCAAAGCAGTTGTTCAAAGTGTCGAGAAGTCCTGAGGGGCTTATCGGCACTTTTTTTGATATCAGACATATAAACTTCGAAGCAGAGACCTTCCTGACCGGAGATTAACCAACCTTGAAACGTCGAATTCTATATCTAAATTATAGCCATACATCATGAATAGTGATGTCGTAATATTGCAATTGACATGTTTTATGATGTCATATTAATATACTTAGTATAACTAGTGGGTTCCTATAAAAAATTCACGGTGTTCATCATTTTCTGATTTTAATAGTTCATATCACCAGAGTTGTTAGCGCTTACATAAGTTATGGATGATCAGAAAATGAAGTGGATCCTATAGGAATTCAAGTTAAACGAATTCATTTAACTTAAGGGGGACTTTGAATGAGGAGATCCAAAAGATTCGCATTTCCAATTCTTGTTTGCTTTCTGGTTATGGTACTACTTGTAACGGCTTGTTCAACGAATGGAGGCTCTAGCGATCAGGCCGGAGAGGGGATTACAACGGTTACGATGTGGCATGGTCTTACCTCAATTGATTTAGATAATATGAATAAAGTCGTGAAGGCATTTGAAGAGAAAAACCCTACGATCAAAATGAATTTGGTTTATACAGAATCCAACGAGGGATCCGATCAGAAGCTGCTGACTGCAGTCGCAGGCGGCAATCCTCCTGACGTTGCACTATTCGACCGTTTTAAGGTCGGTACATGGGCTGCGCAAGGTTCTCTGACTGACTTATCCTCGATGGCAGCAGAATCCGGAATACGTAAGGAAATGTATTATCCATTTGCATGGGAGGAGTCCAGTTATCAAGGAAAGCTTTATGCAATGCCAATGGATACAGACTCTCGTCTGCTATTTTACAATAAGGATCATTTCAAAGAAGTGGGGTTGGATCCCAACAAACCACCACAAACGATCGCCGAGCTTGAAGCGGCCGCCGATAAGTTAACCATCAAGGAAGGTAAACGTTTCAAACGGATTGGGTTCATCCCATGGTATTCGCAAGGCTGGCTGTATACTTGGGGATGGGCATTTGGAGGAGAATTCCAGGATACTGCCACCGGCAAAATTACGGCAAATGATCCTAAAGTCGTGGAAGCGCTACAATGGATGACCGACTTCGGCAAAAAATACAATGTCGAGGATATTGCGGGATTCACAAGCGCAGCAGGAACGGAGGAAATGGATCCGTTCATTTCTGGTCAAGTCAGCATGAAGATAAGTGGAAACTTTACGGTGAAGGGTATCGAAAAATTTAAGCCGGATTTAAATTACGGTGTTGCACCCATACCGACCCCAACAGGTACTAATTTTACGACATGGTCGGGAGGCGGGTCCGCTATTATCCCTAAAGGCGCCAAGAACGTCGCTGCTGCTTGGAAATTCCTCGAATTCTTAGGGAAAGAAGAAGGGCAAACGTTATTAAACGCTGACTCTCAAATTTCCGTTATTGATTCGGTTAACGACAAATACGGTTACAAAGACGATCCGATTATGAAGGAATTTATTAATATTTTGCCCAATTCACACAACCGCCCAGTTATTCCTGAAGGACAACTGCTGTGGAATGAGTTAGCTTCCGCTACGGAAAAGGCAACCCGCGGTAACGGTACTCCGAAAGAGAACCTGGATAGAGTAACAGAGACTGTTAATAAGGCTTTAGAAAAATACGACAAATAGAGTGCTCGGTAGGCAGGGAGCGAACTCTCTCTCCTTGCCTATTCATGAATGACACTTGGAAGGAGAATGTACATGGTGAAACTGGCCGATCCAGTTCAAGTAAAAGCAATTCCATCGGCAAGTAAACGAGCACTCCACAGAACTAACGCGATTGGGTGGCTGTTTGCTTCACCTTGGGCTATAGGGCTGCTATGCTTTTATGCAATTCCGATGCTAATGTCCATCTACTTCAGCTTCACTACTTACAGCATTCTGCAGCCTGGTGAATTTATCGGAATGAATAATTATAAAG
The DNA here is from genome assembly GCF_008386395.1 of Paenibacillus sp. 37. Classification (NCBI taxonomy): domain Bacteria; kingdom Bacillati; phylum Bacillota; class Bacilli; order Caryophanales; family Paenibacillaceae; genus Paenibacillus; species Paenibacillus sp. 37. The sequence goes on from NZ_CP043761.1 coordinate 1,735,816, forward strand.
AGCTTTTTCATGATCCTCTATTTTGGAAATCCATATACAACACGATTTATTTTACGGTATTTTTTGTTCCATTAAGTATATTTTTCGGTGTGGCACTCGCTATGATGTTGAATATGAAGGTCAAGGGGATGGCTGTATTCAGAACAATCTTTTTCTTACCTACTCTCGTGCCACAAGTGGCTCTGGCTGTTCTGTGGATGTGGCTGTTACATCCAAACTTCGGATTGGTGAACGGGATGTTAGCGAATATCGGTATCGATGGGCCCGCTTGGCTTGGTGGTGAGTCGTGGTCCAAGCCCTCTCTCATTCTGATGTCGCTTTGGGGTATTGGGCAAGCTGTCGTTATCTACCTTGCTGGATTAGGAGACATCCCTGAGGAGTACTATGAAGCGGCGCAAATCGATGGAGCTAACTGGTTTCAGAAAACGAGAAAGGTAACCTTACCTTTGCTCACTCCCGTTATTTTCTACAACCTTGTCATGGGAATGATTGGTGCATTCCAACAGTTTACTCTTCCCTATACATTGACCAAAGGGCAAGGAACTCCTGCAAATTCCATGACTTTTTACGTCATGTATTTATATGAGAACGGCTTCAGGTATTTCAAAATGGGTTATGCCTCCGCAATGGCCTGGATCTTATTTATTATCGTTATGGCATTAACCGGAATTATTTTTATTACGTCTAAACGCTGGGTTCATTATCAGGGGAAATAAGGAGGAGGAAGTAAGGGATGAATCCTACCGCTATCAAAAGAATCAATCGTGCCTTAGCCTATGTATGTCTAATTGTTGCTTCTGCATTTTTCATGATTCCGTTCATTTGGCTGCTTTCGACTTCTCTTAAACCACTCACACAAATCTTTACATTCCCACCAGAGTGGATTCCGCGTCCAATTCTGTGGAGTAATTATTCCCGTGCTGTTGAGTATATCCCTTTCTGGACATATCTGAAAAACACGGCGATTATAACTATTGTTAGTACGCTTGGTGTGATCATATCCTGTCCCTTGGTTGCATATAGTTTTGCCAAGTTAGAGTACCGTGGGAGAGGTATACTTTTCTTTGTTACCCTTGCTGTTATGATGATCCCCGGACAGGTGACCATGATTCCTCTATTCCTGTTGTTTACTAAATTAGGTTGGGTAGGAACACCTCTTCCACTGATTGTACCCCAATTTTTTGGAGTGCCCATTTACATTTTTCTGTTGCGTCAGTTTTTCATGGGACTGCCTGATGCCCTGCGCGAAGCGGCCCGCTTAGACGGCGCTAGTGAGTTCCGCATATATTTACAGATCATGTTTCCACTAGCCAAATCCGCCGTATTAGCCGTGGCATTGTTTCAATTTATGGGGAGCTGGACTGATTTCATGGGCCCCTTGCTTTATTTAACCAATGAACCATCTTACACGGTTTCGCTCGGATTGCAGCAATTTCAGAGTCAAAAGGGATCCGAATGGGGTCTATTAATGGCGGTATCCACCTTGATGACATTACCTATTATTGTTCTATTCTTTTTTCTTCAAAAGACGTTTATTAGCGGCATTACATTTAGCGGTATAAAAGGTTGAACATCATTTGTATGAATTAAGCTCCAGCGATGCGGAACCCCAGGGATGTTAAGACGGACCATTCCGCGACATGGATCGGCTGTTATGGACCCACAGGCATCAATGGCATTATCGATCAGATCGCTCAGGCTCTGTTGGCTTGAGAGGCAGCTTTTAGATGAGGAGAAACATCCAGCTCGTGGTCTGTTCCCTAAGTCGTAAATGATTAGCATAGCCCCATTGTTAAAATTGTAAAATCGAAAGAAAACGTTATGCTGCACCTATGGGATGCAGCAGCGTAACACAAGCTGCATGGCCGATTGGCATTATGCAGCAGGAGGAAGCGCCACGACGATGAGGTCGCGGCGCTTTTTTGCGTGCATCACGGCGCAGCTATCGTGATGCACCAAGTGTTGCCATCATGCAAGTGTGCTCGTGATGGCAGCATGAGCACCGCGCTAATGCACGCGGTGCAACCTCATGAGGTGCTGCCCATTGGGCGCAGCACCTCATCCAGACGCGGCTTGCCATTGCATAAGCAGCGCTCCGTTTCACCTTTTACAACACTAAAAGCATCATTTAAATCGGAGAAAACAACATGATATAATCAAAGCAAAACGGATCAAGGCAGGAGAGTTAGAGAGCATGGATGATTTTACGAAGAAACGAATTCAAAAGATTATGGACCATTACACCGAGAAGGCTGTACCCGAGCATGTGTAAAGTCAGATAAAGATTAGTTATAAAATCAGAGGACAACATGTGACGTTGATTGAAGAAAGACAAACCTTTCAAAGTGATCAATGGGTATAGATGCCGGTAGCACAGTTCAGATTGGATGAGAAGACATGGAAAGTGTATTGGCAGGACAGTAAAGGTAAATGGCATTTCATCGATGATATCGAACCGAACGAAGATTTTGAAACACAACTCAGGATCGTTGATGAAGGTCATAACGGAAAGTTCTGGGGTTAATTTTTCATATGTCAAATCGGCAACTATTGAAGAGACGGAGGCCACAGAATGGATCTGAAGACGTACCTGGCAGAGCATTTTCCAAACCTGACCTTAGAACCGCCTCATTTTTATAATTGGGATGTTGCAATACGATTCGAGCTTGGCAATCCTCTGATGTTTGGAATGAATACGGAGCATTACATGGAACAAGTTTATCATCGATCAATTGAATTATTTAAGGCTCTTCATGATCAAGAAGATGAAGTCCTATTAATAACTCAAGCTTATTTTGCAGATAAGCCTAAACACAAAGTGAAGAAATTGAACCTGTACAGGAAATATATCAAGAAGAAAGGGCCGATTAGAGCCTTAAGACTTGAGATATTTCCAGGTTTGAATTGTGAATCGGATAACATCCTAGACCCAAGGAACAACATGTATAGGTACTGGACTAAATGTAGAGTTGAGGACTTGAAATATAATCAGTTAATCAAAGCTATATGTAATCATGATGTTGGAATTAAGCCAAAGATTTATCATAGGGTGTATTTCATTAATATAAGTAAGAAAACGATATTTCATATCTATGATGATAGAGGTTGCGATGTTATTTCAGCATCAAGGGAAGCGCTAGTGGATATCTATTCAGAATATAACGATTGGATTCTAGATTATGATCGAGACAGAATTAACAATGTATTTCTAGGATAATGCGGGAAAACCTGAAATTCAATCGATTATAATCCCGAATGGAATGGATGATCGATGATCCAAGACAATATTCTGATGTTGATCGAGCAGGGATAACGTATTATTTGAAACACTGGTTTGAAAAGAACTTAAAGAGTGTCCAGATGTAAGGAGTAAGGATTATGTATAAAAAAGAGAAGGAGTCTATCATCGTTTTGATTGTACTTGCTGTAGTTGTATTCGGAGTTATATGGTACCTAAAAGTAGGCTATCTATTAAAGAAACCGGAGATGCCCGAAGCAAATATTGCAATTCAGACCGAAATGGTCAATAGTGGTGCGATCAGTTTACGAAATGCTGATTACACGGAAAATCAAATCAAGATTGGATATGAAGTGAAAGGATTCAGTTTGGAGGAATATAATATTGCTTATGAGCTTTATCATGACGGACATTTGATTTCAACTTCTGGCTCAACAGGTGGAGGTTTAATAGAACTGAATGAAAAGCATCATTACTTCATTGGTCATGAGAATATAACTGAAATGAATCTTCCTGAATCTATACATCTAAATGTGGAGATTAAATTAAAGTGATACCCAATGATTTTAGACAAAAATCGATAACTTCATCATTTGCCGTAAGTCTTGATAAAGAAGTGCAATAGATTGAAGGGAGCAGCTATGTCCGCAAAGGGATGATCGTTGCATCATGAAAACCTTAATCCGGATTATACTTCTCCATGACAGAGTTACGAAATGTTTCGTATTCTGATAACGCTTGTGCAGTGGAGGATTGAGGTACACTATATTGAGTTATCCCTTCAAGGCTGAATTTGCCCAAGTTATCATTGATTAATCCATAATCACCAAAGGTGTTTTTCATCAAGAAAAGCACACTTTTATCACCCTTCTGTAGTTCTACATAGTCATTAACTGTATATTTGACGTCTCCTTCGAGGCTAACGGGTTCAATGATTGTCAATTCGTTCTGATCCGAAGGGAAATCGTCGGGTTTCTTTAATATCTTTTCAATCTTGATGTTTGTATTGGTGTGAAAGGACTGCATGGTTCCATCATCAAATGCAGTAATAACATGCTCTCGATCTCTGAAATCTTCTGTTGCATAACCAATAACGATCAGTTCAACGAACGCATCCAGCTTATCTATTTCATGAAATATTAAAGAGTTGGCTGAAAGGTTGACGACTTTATGAATGGGCACGTCCGGTTTCGATTGACCATTTACGTAAGCGATTGCAACAGCAAAAATAGCCAATACGAATAAAGAGACTAGAACAACCTTCTTTTTGAAAAAAGACATGATCTCATCCTCTCTGTTAGATTTAGTATATTGAAAGTATTTTGCTTCATTTCTACTATACACATATTTGAAAATTATTGTAAATTGGTTGTGCCAAACTAAAAGTGGTAAAGCGGTGAAACAAACGAGGAGATGGTACGAATGGATCAACAAGAATATGGCCGCTATTTATTATCGATGGGCGGAGAAGATATTGAGCGAGAAGATGATGAACAGGTTGAGGCAGACCATCTCTACGGATTTTTTCAATGGTTTATGCCATCGGGAGCAGGGATTGAACGTGTGTTTGAGCCGATTCCAGAGAGCCAGTGTTTTCTGGACAGAATACGTCTGATCTATGAGATGTTGAATCCAGAGGAATTCGCTGGCGAATATGTGCCGGGTTATTTCAATGGTGGACATGAGGATGCTTCCGAGGAAACGCTCCGTGGTCTAGGGGAAGAACTAATTCAAAGATTGAAGAGTCTGTTCTCCATGGTGCCGGAGGATGATGAACTAGCAGACGTAGCTAAGAAAGCATACGGGGCTTTGGCGTGTGTAAAGGAAGTGGTTGCACTACCACCAGGGGAAATTACCAAGTTAGAACAAGGACTGATTCAAGGCACGGATGAAGAGGATAGCGAGGTCGTTTACGAAGCACTTGGTGACCTACTTCGCTCACGCAAAGATTACAATGAAGCTATCGAAATATTGAGCGAAGCCTACTATTCCATCGCTTGCGATTATTGGGTAGCCTATTACTTGCAATGGCCCCGTTATCAAGGTTTGCAAGAGGCGGAAAACTGCTTATATCCATACTTTGAGCTATACTGCTATGGCTATAATCTTCATTGGACACAAACGAAGCTATACATTGGTAAACGTTAAAACGTTACGATTGTTTGTATAATTGATATGGTATGAATTGTGGAGGGGACAAAATATGTTTGCTGATCTATATAACAGACGCGGTATTACTTTACCTGCTACAATCGTTGAGGAGTTAGAAGTTCATCTTCAGAAACAGAAGGATTACAAGTTTTTTCTCCGATTAATGCAGCGCGACGAGATCGTTGAATCATTGGATGATATGGCTGGAATAGAGGTGTACCACAATATGATTCCTTTATGGACAGATGATCATTCGAACTACATAGGCTTACATGTGGAAGGTGCATGCCAGTACAGGATAAGTTATATCAGCCATGAGGAGACGGATATAGCTCCAGCATATAGAAGTGCAGGCTCATTCATACGTGAACTGGAACGAAATCCTCATCAGGATTGGGATGAATTGAAGAAAGACTATCCCAGCGATATTGAACTTAGTAGAGATCAAATGAATGAAGACTTAAGTTGTATTCATGAATTGAACGATGTAATTGAGTCTGATCCACGATTAAATGAGGATGTTCGTTGTCAGTACATTTATTGCATTATGGCATTAACCCCGCAAAGCCATCTGGATTCTCTGATGAAATATATAGATGATGAAGATATGTATGTTCAAGAGAGAGCATGCCAGATTATGGGGTTCCATCGTTACACGCCGGCTAGAGAAAAATTAGTAGAAGTCTCCAAAAAAGGAATGCATAATGGGGAAACTAGCGGCCAAACGAGCATTAGCCAAAATGAGAGAACAACGAAAAGAAAATAAGATAAAATAAATCTAATGATAAGGGTGATCGATATGGAACGAGGACTCATTATATTTTTGAACGGAACGTCAAGTTCGGGGAAGACAAGCATTGCGATGGAAATGAAAAATCAGGGAGACATTCCGTTTCATCATCTATCTGTAGATCAATTTCTGCATAATTATGATCAATTTATCGACAATACATATCCAGATATGAAACCAACAAGAGAAGTGGAACACCATGTGATGACCGATATCCTGTTCGACCCCATCAATTCGTTGTACTGTGCAACCATTAAACTGTTTTCGGAGATGGGTCTGAATGTCATCGTGGATACGGTCATCAGCAATGACAAGTGGTTTAACGATTTTTATGAGTTACTATTGGATTATCCGATATTGTTTGTAGGTGTACACTGCTCGAAAGAAGAACTCACCAGAAGAGAGCAGAGCAGGGGAGATCGCGAGATTGGACTTGCCCATTCCCAGTTTGACTACATCTACTCTTATGATGAATATGATCTGGAAGTGAATACGGAAGAGCTTAGCTCAGCTGCATGTGCGGAAAAGATATTAAGTTATATCAAGTCCGATCAAGAATACTCGGCATTGAAGAAGTTAAGCAGAAGAGAGGTAAAAACATCGTAAAAGTAATGAATTCAAGGCCAAGGCTGGTAGGCTGGCGTTTTGATGATGAGGTTAGGTCGGATCATCCGGAAGACTGGAATTGGATAGAGATCACAATGGTTTTCACAGATGGTTCTAGACGATGGAGCATCTTATATACACCAGAACGTTTGCTAAATAATTTGTCTCGACTGGACATTGACCCACCAGGTCTTCATATGCAGCAACTGATTGTTGTTAGAAGCTATGAAGTGGATGACATTGAGAGAGTGTTGAACGTTTTTGATGAAGAAGATAAATTGATCGAGGCATCAAAGGAATATCCAGAGTAGCTTTGAAATGATGAGTTCTATATAAGATGTGTTAATGCATGTTGGAAGGTTGTCTGATTCTCTATGGAATAGAGAAGGCCCTTCCTCTTTTTGATTTTATAATTTTTGTGGACAAGGAGGGCAACGCAATGAATCCAGAAGACCATATCCAACATATGTTGCAGGTGATCATCGAAAAAACACAATCCATCATTAAGGATAGCAATAAACAATCCCTCGGCTCACTGGAATATTTCCTGGGACATATTTTGGAGTATCGGGATGGACAGCAATACTTGTCTAATGATTGGCATATCCGCACACCGCGCTGGCTGGGGGAGTATGGAAATACACCGGAGGAAGAAGAGCTTCTTTGGGATATCTACCGATTGCAAGCGTACATTGCAGAAAAGTTAAAGGGCGGATAAGTGATTCGTGATGTCGCATTAGTCCGGCTGAAATGTCGCAAAAGTACATGGTAACCCGATACGGAGATCGTATATACTCTCTTTATGTTTCGATAATGAAAATCATTATCACTAGTATACATAAGGGGGATTTACAAATGAAACAAGGAACAAAGGGGCAAGCAGCCGGAACCAAAGGCTATGCTGCTCACAAATCACGATTACTCATGGGCTTGATGTTGGCCCTTATTCTTGTATTGACAGCTTGCGGTGCTGCAACAGGTACAGATAGCGGTAAGCAATCTGCGGCAACACCAGCAGAGACACCTGCGAATGCGGAAACACAGACGGATGGAGCTTTTCCCGTAACGATCAAGGGTATGAAGGGTGACATCACTCTAAACGAAAAACCACAGAGAATTGCAATTCTCGATGTTAAATTTTTGGATCAAATGTTAGCGATCGGTGAGAAGCCAGCAGGTAGTGTTATTGCAGGAGGGAATACCGATTTTCCAGAATATTTAGGAGACCAACCGAATGGCGTAGAAGTTCTGGGTACACGAGACGAGCCGAACCTGGAAGCGATTGTTGCACTCGACCCGGATCTGATCATCATGACCGACTTCCAGGAGAAACAGTATGAAAGTGTAAGCAAAATTGCACCTACCCTCGTACTCGATTTCTACGAAGACTGGCGTGATACGTTAGCTACGGTTGCCCAAGTTACAGACAAGCAGGACGAGGCAGAGAAAGTGCGCACAGCGTATGAAGACAAAATTGCCGGGCTGAAGACAAAATTGTCAGAGAAGCTGGGTGATGAAACAGTGGCGATCATTCGTCCACGAAAAGAAGGAATTCGTGTTCACGGTATTGAGCACCGCATTGGCGGTATTATGTACAATGACTTGGGGCTGAAAATGCCTGCTCTGGTACAGGAGATTAATGAAGATGGTTCAGTAGAAATCTCGATGGAAAAAGTGCCTGAGATCGGGGCAGATCGTTATTTTGTGCTGTCGGATGAACTGTTTGCGGCAGAGGCAGAAGCTATGTTGACTAATCCCGTGTGGAAGTCCCTCGATGCTGTGAAAAATAACCGCACGTATGATGTAAACTCAACACTTTGGATCGCTTATTATGGACCGCTTGCGATTAATCTGATTGTAGATCAGGCATCGGAAGCCCTGCTCGGATCGAACTAATATGAACCCATATCTCTCGACAGACTTATGGAAAGAGACGGTAGAGGATCATTCGATTTTGCTTGGTGAGCCGCCTGAACATAGTGTCCGTACCATTGCTTTGAGTGAGCTGCATGACGAAGAGGCGTGTCGAGAGTATATCCGCTGGTTTCAGAACTATATCGATGCGCCTGACATGAAAGTCGCAGCCTCCATGTTAGCCAAGAGGCTTGGCTATCTATGGACGACTCCGCTCGTGACTGCGATGACGTTTCATCATCAGCATGTAACCTTTCAGCTGGAGAACAGCTTTCTCTATCATCCGGTGCTCTCAGATCAGGAGGGCGGTACACGGTTTCCTTTTCTAGCGGTGAATGGAATTCAGGCTAAAGAACTGACTGGAGACAGGAGCGTATGGCGGGAAAAGGCAGTCCAGGAGATGTTTGCGCTACAGCTGACACCTCTGTTAAAGACACTTGCTGCGATTGCACCTCTTTCGATGAGCATTCTCTGGGAGAACATTATGGTGCGAATTGGCCGACTATTCGCTCCTGATGAAGGGGAGACGGAGCAGGAACGTAAGATCATTCGAGAGGACTTCTCTTATCTGACGCAGGTAGCATCCGGACAAGTGTTTGGTGAGAGGAAGAATCCGTTAACCCGCTTCACCGATTGTAAGGACAATGTGCATATTGCCAAAAGTGAGCGGATCACCTGTTGTTTCTATTACCAGATGTCAGGGGAGTATTGCCTCAAATGTCCGAAAATTGACAATGAGAAAGAATCTCAATTAAAATGACAACAGCAACAATTTACCTATGCGATTGTCAGGAGATGAGAGAAATGCCGCTGCAAGAACAGACAAGTCTATGGAGTGATACGACGATCAAGATGATCGACGGATATAGCGGTACTTTGCAGACTGGCAGTGTTCTTCACGAAACCGAATTAACCTCGAATGTGTTGCTGCTGGCAGTAGGCGGGGAAGGGGAGCTTGCAATGAATGGTGAAGTTTGCCACATTGGAGCTTCTTTTGCTTGTCATGTGGCGAGGGGAACATCCTTTACGCTGACGGCCAGATCAGACGAACTTTATTATATCGTGATTATGTATAAGGCTTCTTCCATGGAAGGAGCCTCCCATGCGTTACCCTCGTATCGCAAACACCCGCTGCAAACCTCGTTTATTCAGAACCCTATGACGCAAGCGGAATGGATTCAGAATGCGGAAAAAATCGTTGCAAAATGGCGTCGCGGCGAAGGGCTGGAGCGTTTTCATGCCAATGCATTGCTCCAGGGGGTGATCTACGAACTGATCATGGAGTATGAACGTGGTCAAGGCGGAGCGGAGTCCGACATGGTGGATGTTGTCGTGTCCTATATATCATCGCATTATCGCCAGAATATGGAGCTGAAAGAGCTGGCCGCCCTCGCTGGATGCAGCGTAAGACAATTGCAGCGACGATTCAAACAAGAGAAGCAGCTCGGGCCGATGGAATACGTCATCCAGTTGCGGATGGAGAATGCCTCGCGGATGTTACTTCATACGGATGCTTCCATTGGGGAAATTGCTGACAAAATGGGTTACCGCGACATGTATTATTTCAGCAGGGCGTTTAAGAAATATTATGGCGTTCCTCCGCTGCGTTATCGACTTGCAGCCGCTTCGGAAATAGATGAAAACTATGCCCAATCCTTACTGCGGAATCGCACGGCTTCCTCGTACGAGTCGGCCCAAGGTCCGGTGATCTGCCATATGCGAGGTGAATATCAAGTTACTGAATCACCACAGCGTATCGCTGTACTGGATGTTCAGTATGCCGATCATTTGCTCGCGCTTGGGTTGTCTCCAGTAGGAAGTGTAGGATCGGGAAGTGCCGTGGTCAATTTCCCTCAATATATCCGAGCAGGACTTCAGGGTACCGAATTACTTGGAACGTATGAGTACCCTGATCTGCTTGCAGTAGAACGATTGTCACCGGATCTGATTATCTGTACCGAGGTGCATGATCAGCATTATGAACGGTTAAGCCGGATCGCTCCAGTGATTATGTTTAAACGTAATGAAAGCTGGCAGACCATACTGGGTCTGTTCGGTGAACTGACAAACAAGCGGGCAGAAGCCAAGCGTATACTTGCGGATTATCATCGACGTACTGCTTTGCTGTCCGAGGAACTGGCTCCGGTATTAGCAGGTAAAAGTGTGGCCCTGATCCGTCCGCTCGACTCTCTCGTTCGGATTCACTCTGCCGCACATCGTACAGGTGCTGTGCTGTACCGTGATCTGGGTCTGCCTGTTCCGCTATTTGTATCCGACACCGCTGATACAGCCTATCATATCTCGGTTGATAGACTACCGGCTGTACAAGCCAGTCATTACTTTTTGCTCAGTAATGAGCTTATGCAGGATGGGATATCCGCGACAGAACAGCGTGTGTGGGGGATGCTGGATACGGGTGAGCGACAGCAAATACATTCCGTAGATGCCGCCACATGGATCGGTTGTTATGGGCCGACAGGGATCAATGGCATTGTGGATCAGATTGAACAGGCTTTGTTGGGATAGGGGGAGCTCTGCTGTGACTCCCTCTATTTCTGTATATTCAGAATTCATCGAATTAGTAGATAACTTCTTTAAACAGAGGTGTATCTTAACTTAAAAAACAATAATTCTATTATGTAGATCGCATTTGTTTCTTCATTTTATTGTTGCGTAGAACGTTGACAGAAGTAATTGACGAAAGATACAATCCATATATTCCCTATAGTTTCAAATTATCTATATATTGATTGATCGTTTTAAAAATAACTTCAACTCTCTATTTGGAATTTGGTTTCTTGGATATACCTTCAGGAAGCGATAGTGTCTCAATACTTAAAGGATCGTAGTTAACGAAAACAAATACCTTCTTTTTCTTATCGCCTTCAATGTAGCCATGGAGGCCTAACGAATTAGATAGATCGGGAGGAGAGAATTTATACTCCGTAAAACGAACGGTTACACCGTATTTTTCGAGAACATAATTTGCAGCGAACTTCTCGGCGGAGGATACAATCTCCTTTTCCTCTTCGGAGGCACATGCTCCAAGCAAGAGAGATGAGATGATTAATAGTACGAATAGGAAGAAAGGTTTTCTCAAGAGGGACACCTCTACTTTCATAGACTGGTATTAATATACTATAAAGATTAAATTATCACTAGTTTACATAATCATATCGAAATGTTCAATTCAGGAGGTATTATGCAAAACGATTACATAAGCGACGAGTTGTATCAGAAAATATCTAACCTTGCCTACCAGGACAACGTTTCTGCCGGAGCACCCCTTAAAGATGAGGGAGATTATGCACAATGGAAGGTCATTGAACCTGAAGGTGCTGAGCTTCACAATAAAGTGTCGGGTTTCGATTCCGTCATCCTCCACAACAATCAGACGAATCAGATTGTCATAGGATACCGCGGAACAGAGCCAGGTGGTAGCTGGATTGGGAGAGCAGCCGATTACGAAACAGACGTGTTTGATGTTTTAGGTGGACGCACCAGAGAACTGGAGGATGCCGTAACTGACCCTAATCATCATAACATTTTCAAGAAAAGTTTTATTCAATCCATTAAGGACGATATCGATTGGGAGAACAACCAATTTCATCAGGCGGAAGTACTTTATGAACAAGTCAAAGCAAAATATCCTGACGCAAGTATCTCTCTTACGGGACATTCGCTTGGAGGTGGTTTAGCGCAATATGTGGCAGCGCGACAGGATTTGTCGGCCATGACATACAGTGCTCCGAGTGTAACCAATCTGCTGGACGATGCAAGCTTGGCGAAAGTGAACGAAGGTTACTATGATAAAAAAGTGGTGAACATCGTTCAGCCTAACGATTCAGTAGGTGCAGGAGGACTTTCTGAATATGACAGACATGTTGGCAGCACGTACTACAAAGGCCAGGATTTTGACTCGGCCAATGCGATGTACCAAAACTGGAGGCTGCAATTCCAGCTCATGGTACCGATTCGTCCGATGGGGCCTAGCGGCCCGTTAGTCACATACAATTTCCCAATTGATATCGATCTAGACAAGTTTCAGGTCGGTAATATTGTTCGATTGATGGACTCGTTTTCCAAAAAAGAAGGCAAGGGCTATCACTCAATGAACCAGTATCAATTTGATGAACAGGGTAACTTGGTGGGTCCACTTATCGATCGCGCCACGGGGAAACAAATTGACATCTCACCACGCTGGAATGCTTATCAGGAATCACGGATGGCTTTGTCAAACCTCGTTGGTGGGTTGGTGGCCCCCTTGATTGCGGCTGCATCCAATGGAAAGTCAGGTCAATGTGGTGGCACAATCCGACTAACGCCGGAGGAATTGGCACAGGCAGCCAAGGAGATGCGCTTTAGTTTGAGCGGGTTTTCCAATGATGCACAAGCTTCCATCCGAATGTTCGAGGCTTATACTTCTACAAGTGAAAGCCATTCCTTCACGTCAATCGCTTACGAAGCTACGGCGACACTGGAACGAATTAACCGTTGGTATCAGGAATCGATCAGCGAGATTGCAGAGTATATTGAACGCAAGCACGAAGATTTCGTTCAAGCCGACCAGTTCTTAACAGGAGGTAATTGACATGGGAAGAATATCGGTATCTTTATCCGATCTGAGAAGAGCCGTTCAGCAATGTGAGCAGTTGCAGGAGCGCTTAGTGCAGCAGGAGCAGAAGATGCGTTCAATACATAGTAGACTGGAGCAAGATTGGGCAGGAAATGCTGCCACAACGCTAGGATTCAAAATGCAATCTTTCCTGAACGGGACATCCAGCCGAATGGATGAATTGGAGGCGCATAAAGAAGCATTGCGACGATACATCCACAGGATGGAGGAAGCTGACCGTGAGGACTTCAGAGACCGGAGGGAGCACAGCATGCTGAGCTGAGATATCCAAACAGTGGTATGCAGATTCTGTTGCAACAAAGATCGGCACAGGGTTGTAACGAAGAAAGCCTGAATGTCTATCCACGAAGTTATGACATTCAGGGATGTGGTGGAGCGATCACAATGCACTGTGAACGGCTAAGCCGGATTGCTCTCGTTCTTATGTTTAAGCGCATTGAGAGCTGGCAGACCATTCTTAGCCTGAGGGATATCGGCGACATAGCAACGTGTGTGGAGGATGCTGGATACAGATGAGCGACAGCAAATGCACTCGGCAGATGCTGGGACCTGGATCGGATGTTATGGGCTGACAGTAGGCTTTGTTGGCTTGAGCAGCAGTGCCGGCACAAGCCCACTTGAAGCGAAAGATGGTACGTTCACCTTTTAAAAAGTTGATATATCCCAAAAGCATCGGAAGGTCGTCGGATTCCCCGTGGGATGAAGAACGACTTTTTTTGTTTTATTACTATAATGAAAGGTTGCACTGCATAATCGCATTCTACGCAACCCTGCATATATTCAGCGTATTCACAGCCCATTAGATTGTATGGATGAGGGTTTGAGAAAACTAATAAATCTCCCTTGTTATCCAATTTGGTTTCGCAATTGTAACAATATGGGTTAATATATACGTAGTTCAGGCACTAGTAGGAGGTAATTCAGTGAGAAAAAATATAGCGATAATCATACTAATGGTTGGATTGATAATAAGCATGTACTTCAACTATCAATTCAAAGCGTACAAAGACAATCAAGAAGTGGATTACACGGTTAAACTGAATCATGGAACCGAAATTGGTATAAAAGAATCCATCTACAATTTAGATAATGTGACCAAAAGCTTAGAGGACAATTCTTCGAAGGAAACAGTCATACATGGATTAGGAAATGTGGCCGTATCTTTGAAAGTGGGTGAAGAATCATTCATCTTTTTGGATTCCGACTTCAGGGAAGATCAGTTATCGTCAACCAATTTAATCTATAATGTGTTTAGAGATATGTATACGCATATAAGAGTAGAAATCATAGACCAAATTTTATCAAATAAGATATCGCTAGAAAAAGAATCGAGAAATCAACTGATTAAGGATATAGGTGTGCTTAAACAAGATTTGGAGTATATTGATAGTCAATTTAACGGAGATATTCTCAAAGAACAAAGTCCTAAATGGATTGAGAACAAATGGAAAGAGTTAATTGGAGAGATTGTAAATCGAAATACAGATTCTAAGTTATATGAAAGAATTAAAATGAAATACAATCTATAAGTACTGATGAAAAGTATTAAAAAAACTTGGAGTATGCTAACCGTTAAGTGAAAGACTATAAGGAGGGATATAATGAAGCTTTTTCGTGGAAAAGAAGCTTTAATTCAAGATACTGATCTTATAAAACCTTCAATATATACGCCTCTTGGAACAATTAAACTTTCACTTGCTGTCACCAGCGAATTTTATCTTCCTACTCACTGTTCTCAGCTCAAACATGGCGGATCACTATACCAGTATTACTACGACTCGTTTGATTGCGAGTTAGTGCTCTGTAATCTGAACCATAATCTTTCTTCACCTCAGGAAGTAGAGGAATGCTGGGGAGCCGTATTTAGAATCAAACCCAATACACATCATCGAATAAGCACATTTAGCTTTTCTGCTTCGTGGAAAGAGGGATACAGCTGGGAAGATTACGGATCTGACACGGGAGAAAATCTTGAAGCTGTCGAATATGAGAATGAACAGTACCGCTTACACATAGGAACCCAAGATGCACCCCTGATAATGGGGAAAAGAAACCAAAGCGATATGATTCCTAAATCTCTAGATTTAGACTCTGATTCTGAGGAGTATAGTTTTGTCTTACATTCTGATCAAGGCATTGAAGTATCTATGACAGAGATTGATTCCCACCAGATATGCCAAGTACATTTTTTAATAGCGTGGAAGAGAAAAATAGAAGAGGATATTTCTACTTGGTTAGCTGTAGACCAACCCACCAAAGAAATCTTAAAGGAAGAAGATATTTGGTAAACTATAAACGAAAATAGTATATACAGAACAAGAGATACATCCTTGATCAAGTAGTGGGAGAAGTGTGGTACTTTACCTATATACATATAGGGTATTTTTGATATACGTCCAAGGTAAAAGGAGAGAATGTAAATGAACAACATAAATTCTCATAATTGCAACCTAAATATAAGTTATGACCTGCCTGATGAGGTGTGGGATAAAGTTTCTAAAGTATATGAGTGTATGCCAGGGTGGATGGGTTATAAAAGTGGAATTCCATATTGGTTCGGGTCTGAAGAGGATGATGTTTTTATTGAAGCATCCGTTGAGCCTAGTGGATTATCATTTTATGCACAGATGAATAACGATGATTGGATATCTTGGATAGAGACATTTAAGTTGGAAGCGTCAAAAGTGTTGGGTTTTGATGTTGGTGAACCTGAAGATGGATATGTGTGATAAATGTTATTTAATTGTGGATGTCCACGGTAAGGGAGGATGATGACATCGGTGTCTGGATGTATTGGTCCCAATTATCAATGGTAAGCTTATTCAGTGGAATGATAATTCAACCAAGCTGCGTAAATTCTATAGTGAAGCATTCAAGATGGAGGATCTAAACCAATAAAATGATCTAAAAAGGATAAAAAAAATGATAAACTCTATTAGCATTGATGAACGGAACGGGACCACATTTAATGAAGAGATCGTTATGAATCCTACATGGCTAGACAGTTTGCGTTTTTTGAAAAAACTCGACGGAGATAAATTTACATTAGTTTTTTTGGAGGTTTCAGACACAGATTCAGCATTAGTTGGAGGCGGACCGGAATATTTTGTTGTGTCTATTACACTGGATGAACATATATATACGCTTATGAACGACAAGCAGGGAAACGGTGAAATTTCTTTAGTGATTGGTGGTCAGTTAGGCAATTATTCCGATAATATTTGTATAGAATTAATGCCCGTGCTCGAAGTACTAAAGTATTTTTATGAAACTAGTAAACTACACGAATCACATCAATGGAAACAAGAATAATATGTGAAATTGTATTAAAAGAGTTGGAGTAGGTGAGTTCAGTAGTGGAGAGGAAATTCAAAAGTCATTTTTTTATATTGTTCTATTGTCCGTTCCATTTGTAGTATTAGAGAGTTTACTTTTATTAAAATATCCTAACACCGGATTAGGAAGAATTATAAGCTTGCCATTAACCTTTATAGTGAATGGCGTTATTATTCTGATTTCATCTAGTTTAGTTTATTATTTGCTTAAACACACCAGATTTAGAGTTGTTGGACGAGTTATTCTAGGATTAATGATATGTTTAACTCTTATCGTAACAATATGGTTATACCCGCAGGATTCATCCATACATATTTCAAAAATTATAATAGAAGATATTAAAAATTTCTGGATTAAATGAGGATTTCACTCATCCTAAGATAAGAGGTATCTAAGAATGAAGCCAGTCGTGAATCTTTGATTGTTAGGCGAGATCCATACATCAATTCTTAAAGAGGTGAAACTCCTGAAAGACAAAACTGAAGTAATGGCTTATTTTAGCTTGTTTGGAGATGAATTCGATCCGAATTATGTAACTTCAATACTTAAAATTGAACCTACGAATACGGCTTATAAAGACGATATTATTAACAAAAAGCATCGAATAAAAGAAACATCATGGACATTAGGTACGGAGTATGAAGAATCATTAAATGTAAATCACCAATTAACAAAAGTAGTCGATTTATTAAAAAATAAAGTGAAAGAAATCAATTCAATCCGGATTGAACATCGATTATTTACAAAATTTTTCATTGTAATAAGAATAGAAGAGGGCAAAACTCCTGCTCTTTATTTCGATTCAGATTTTATTGAATTCGTTAATATGATTCATGCTGAGATTGATGTGGATTTGTATACAAATTCATATAATGAAGAATTGGAACAAGAAATAGGTTCATCTTAAGGTTCATCATCGGATAACAGAGTGTTTATGTTGTGGGACAGGCTTCCTTTTTGCTGTAAATAGTGGTGTTTCCCTTAAAGGAGGATCTTAAATAATTGAGAAAACGACATTCTATTGATAAAGCGGAGTGGTCTGAAACTAGAGAGAACCACTATCACAAAGACTGCAAGGATATGGCATTTGAATTTGGCGATAGACTCATCGAAGTGGATGGCACGGTTTATTTGAAACGAAAAGAAGTCGAGATTAAGGTGATTAAACCTCTTAAACGAAAAACATTTTGGTATGAAACATGGCTGAAGATCAAAGAAATCTGCAATGCATAGTCTAATATGAAATTCAACATGATCACTTAAGAGCCAGTGAAGGTTGATTAATCATTTTGTGAGTAATATCTGGAGGTAATATATTTCAATGACGATAATTTGTCTCGAAGGTGCCAGTTCTGTAGGTAAAAGTACGACTTGTCAGCAGTTCGCTACACAATATGATGCATTTATTGTTCCAGAAACAGGGATTCTTTTTGAAACTCCTCAGCTTGAAGGTAAGGAACTTATGATGTGGTTACTGGAGAGACAAATCGAAAGATGGCATATAGCATATGAGAAGAATCAACAACATGAGTATGTAATTTTGGATGGCGATGTATTTAAGATCTGGTACAGCTGGATATATGGTTATGAGCACCTATCTTTAGATGGAACAGCAAACTTCTTTAGAAAGAAATTATTGGAGAATGAAATATCATTACCGGATGCTTATGTACTATTCTGGGCGGAAGAAGATGAACTGCGCAAGCGAAAGGAAATGGATCAGACAAGATCCAGAAGAAATTTTGATAAACACCTACGCATGATTGAACCTCAAATGAGATACTTTCATTATCTTAATGAACTCGTACCAGGATATGTGGGAATTCATAAAGCAGAGTCTATAGCAGATAATGTACATCATATTGTAAAGCATAGCGAGACATTACCGGACATAAAAAAACGAGAGATCGAGATCTTTGATAGAGTCATTGATTTCTACAAGAGTACTACTCCTTAAACTCAGTGTAGCTTTTGATATCAGTTTCTAAAACTACTGTAGCTGTGCCTTGGATAACTGACCAAATACTGTGATCAATGAAAAAGGAATATGTGAGGTGAGTAATGGGCGTAAGAAAAAAATATAAACGTAAAATCGTTCGCTCCAATCGATTATTTTATTGGTATGTTGAACCGGATATTGACGATGAAGGGATAATCAAATTACATATCGTTTCTGAGGATAAGAAGTTAATCGTCACTTATGAAGTGGGACAACACAGTATTAAGAACAAGCCCCCATTTATAGTCATCATCGGAGAAGAATTTGAAGGCTGGACAACAGAATATATAGGATACAGAAGAGTACTAACACCGAAATGGAGCGATGAGATCATCACGCCAAAGTAGATAGGAGAAATTATTGATTGGTGCCTCTTGAAAAACAAAGAAATAAACATCGTGAATTGGAAAGGTGAACTTCTGCGACCTATCTCTTGAATGGAGTGTAATTGCATTTGAGAATAATTTAGATTCATGTGGGCTCATTTGAAAACGCATACGTGAGAACAAGAATATGTAATTAACATTTTAATATAGAAGGAGAGAAGCTAATGCAGATGATTCGTGGACATCACACGGTTAACAAAGTAATCGCTTGTGTTCTGTCATTCATATTTATCATTATGGCAATAGCAGCACCTACCCACGCTGATGAGAAACAGGTTGAGACTACACCATCACGGATTCCTTTATCCATGTTAGAGGAGACGATTGATGCTTATGTTGCCTCGTATGAGAAGTATACCGCTGCCGTTTCGGTTGTGGCTATCAAAGACGGTGAAACTATTGTGAATAAGGCATATGGTTACGCAGATATTGAGAATCAGCGAAAGGCGGATAACTCTACTGTGTTTGAATGGGCTTCCATCTCTAAACTGTTGGTCTATACGAGTGTGATGCAGCTTGTCGAACAAGGAAAGCTTGATTTGGAGACGGATATCAGAGAATATCTGCCAGAGGGATTTTTCAAAAAGCTGAAATACGATGATCCAATTACCCTATTGAACTTGATGCATCACAATGCGGGTTGGGAAGATCAAACAGCGGCCGAGGTGTTTTATTACTCGGAGGATGAAACGTTAGAATTAGGAGAAACACTGCGTAGAAATGAGCCGAAACAGATCTATAAACCGAATAGCATCGTGGGTTATTCGAACTACGGCGTTGGTCTAGCTGGTTACATCGTGGAAGAGATAAGTGGACAACCTTTTTATGAATATGTTAATCAACATATCTTTGAACCTCTTCATATGAACGACACTACGGTTCATCCAACGGGGCGAGATCGTCCAGACCTAGTTCAGAGAAGGAATGAGATTGAAGGGTATACAAAAGATTTGAAACTGATCCCTGAGAACAGAGTATACGTAACGTTTTATCCTACAGGGGCAGCCATAGGGACAGCAGAAGATTTAGGCAAATTTCTTGCAGCGCTGATGCCAGTAGATGATAACAATGTATTATTTAAGAACAGGGATACGTTGAACGAAATGTTGTCGACAAGTCTCTATTATGACGGGACCTCTATTCCGCGATTTGCGCATGGGTTCGTTGAGATGGAATACTGGGTGCCTACACTGATGCACGAGGGAAATTTGAAAGGATTCTCCAGTAAACTTGTTTTTGATCCGGAATCTAAATTCGGGATGGTAGTTATGACAAATCAGTCTTTTGAAGAGATTTATTATTATGGGCTTATTAAAGAGATTTTCGGTGATAATGTCAATTCTAATAGAGTTACTTCAGAGGGGGGAGGATATTTTCAATCTGCACGACGGCCTGCCGCTAGATTTACCGATTTATTCAGACAGCTTGATATAACGAAATTTTCAAAAGCTGAGTTAAGTAGTCTTTATAATGTGGTCGAGCATAATGGCGTGGTTGAGAAAATTTCCTTCACTCCTTACATGGATTACTTGCCTGTATCGAAATGGAAGGTGAACTTGATTGTAATATCTTTTATTCCTGTCATACTAGCTATCCTTTTCAGTGTGACTGCTTTGCTCGTCTATTTTATCCGGATGCTACTACTTTACAAACGAAATAAACGAGGAAATCCTCGGATAGATTTTAATAAATATCATCTTGCAATTAATGTTGCAGGTGCGCTACTTCCTCTTAACCTTTTAATCATACACACGAGACTTCCAAATTATCCTGCTCATTCTTCGATACGGATCAATTTAATGTTTAACCTACTTTATGTGATTCTAGCAGTGGCGTATCTTGGCTTGCTTATTTACAAACTACAGAAGAACAGTTACAGCAAAAAGCAAAAGGTGATGTACATCATGTCTGGTATCTCGACGTTCATCTTGGCTGCTTTTGTTGTGGGATGGAAATTGTATGTTTAGAGAGGTAAACGCTGAATGTAGATATTTCAAACATTACAAAGGCTTGCGGATGACTCCTATATATAAGTGATATTAAGTGAGGTCAATTACAAAGACATAAAGACAGCAGTTCCTTATCGGGACCTGCTGTCTTTAAATTAGTTGGACAAGTATATAAACAAAGTCAAAGGTAACAACAAAAATGATCAGGGCTCTAGTTTAGATCCTTTACTGGCTTATTGCTACAGGTATTTGACAGAGGTAATAAATGAACGGTAAAATCCAGATATTCCCTGAATTCAGAAACTAAATATTTCTTTAGTAGGTGTGAGGTATTCTATGACGAGAATTATGGTTACGCCAGAGCAACTTTTCGCAATTAGTAAACAGTTCTCTACAGCTTATACTACCCTTCAACACATGAATGAAAGTCTTCTACGAAGCATGACTGATATAGAAGCGAACTGGGATGGGAGTACTAGAGAAAGGTTCTACTATGATTTCAAGAAGTCACAGCTTGTTATGACTGAAGTTGTCACACTTATGAGTTCAATATCAACTGTGTTACATAACCATGGAGAACGATTTCTCCAAGCTGATCACGAGTCGGAAGGGCAAGTAGACATGAACTGTTTACCACCACCCCCACCGAATGCTTGTGGCCCACAGGAAGGTGTAGACGATCGGAATGCAATTGAGAAGTCTGTAGATAGTTTAAAAGAGCTAGGACAAGCATTTATACAATCGGCAGATGACCGATATCAGAAGAGATATGATAGTGTAGGCGGATTTCTGGATTACTGGACATTTGGTATTCCAAGTGGACTCGTAAACGGGTATGTTGATCGAGCTGACAAAGCTTTAGAGTCGCCTCAAGACACACTGAACTGGTTGACATTTGGAGTCCATGGAACGATTAGGGAAGCCGTTTTGCCTACAAATGCTTGGTCAAGTGAACATTGGGCAAGTATGCTTGGTACAGGTGGTATGGTATTAGGGGTAAGCTCTGTTTTCAAACCAAAGCTGCATATCGATACCCCTGTCAAATATGAGGGCGCAGTGGATTTTAGACAGATTTTAAGTGACGGACAACGCAATGAGCTTCCGCTGACGGATAACCAAAAGATTGAGATAAAGAGTTACTTGAACAAGCTTGATTTCCCCGAAGAAAATATCTTAATCGCACAACCTGGTTATTATGATACCTGGAATACAGGCATGATGTATAATCGCTTGGTCATCAATACGGATGTCTTACCAGCAGCAGCCCCGGGAGTAGGGACTTTGAGTGCGAATACACGCATTTCAATGAATGCTACACTAGCTCACGAGATTGTTGGGCACTATGAGGCTTCTATCGCAGGCAGATCGTTCCCACTTTATGATCTTCCTCCTGAAGTCATCAAGAGAAACTATGCTCTTGATGAGGCTCAGGCAAGTATCCGGGCAGCAAGGTTTGCTCCTGAACTCAATTCTACTGAACGGTATGCTTTATTAAGAGACGCGATGGTTAGACTTCGTAATGCCGATCTCAGAGTGCGAGATGTCAAAGGCGAGCTATTCATAGATCAGAGATAAGGAGGCCTTACAATGGAAACTAAAATGCTGTTTGGCGTTGGGTTAGTCTTCGATACACCGGAATTCGGAACCATCGTCATGGGAGCCAATGAAGAGTTGGATGAACTAACTCCGTCAACAATCAAAGAGATGATCGGTGACCAGATTATTATCAAAAAAACGGATGGGGAGGAGCAAGTGTTTGGAGTTGTTTCTACTCAAATTAATCATTCTATTGCGGGTAAAAAGAATATCGGTATATGTTTGGGTAAAAGTATATCCCCAGACGAAATACCTGCGGGTTCAATCGTCTACTGTTATCCATGAGGACAAATTGACAGTAGGTATACTTTGTTGAATCTACATGGAGTGGCAGTTTTTATTGCACTGACTGTGCCCATCTTTCTTTTAAAGATCATATATGTTCCGAAAGCATCGGAAGGTCATCTGATTCCCTTTTTGGGATGAGGATAGCCTTCCTTTTTATTTCTCAGAATTGCGGAGAAAGACATAGACTCAAACAAAGGAGAGTTTCCTATGAACGATGATACTACAACGGAAAAGAAGATTACCATAACTAAAGGTTCCACTGATTCATTGCATATTCGTTGTCCCTATAACCCTGCATATATTCAGTGCATTCGCCAGATTACGGGCAGAAAGTGGGAACCCAAACAGAAAATGTGGATCATACCCTGCACTATTGCGGCCATCCAGGAGTTTACGAGCCAGTTTGATCCAGATGAAGTTCAGATTACCCCGGAGTAAAGAACCGTTACAGAAGGCACTAAAGTTACGAGGATATAGTCGCAAAACGATCAAAGCGTATTGTAATCAGGTCGAGCGTTTTCTAAGCAGCCTTAGCCTTAAAAATAAGGATGTCACTACTTCCAATGTTCAGATGTATTGTTTAGGTTTGCTGGAGCGAGGAATTTCCCATTCAAGCGTGAATCAGACCATTAGCGCGCTCCGCTTCTATTGCAAACATGGAGAACGCTTCTTTCAAGCCTCGCCTGGGATAGGGTGCAGAAATACATAGATGAATACAGACCCAATCGTTGGCTATTTCCGGGCCAATCTTCTGAACGACATCTTACCGAGCGGAGCGTACAGAAGGTTTTTGAAGAAGCTAGACAACGCGCAGGAATTATGAAAAAGGTAAGTATCCATGCGTTGAGACACTCCTTCGCCACTCATTTGTTAGAGAACGGGACAGACCTGCGCTACATTCAGGAGTTACTTGGTCATACGAGTGCACGTACAACTCAGCGATATACGCATGTGAGTACGAAAAATATCCAGCGTATTCAAAGCCGGCTGGATCGGATGGATTTGGGAGATTGAATGCTTCGATAAATCCCCCTTTTTTACCAAATTCTTCTTCGCAAATACTACACCATAGGTTATCATATACGTAGTTCACATATCATGCAGGATGTGTGGTATTTACGAAGTACATAAATTAGATGTTATGAGAAATTATTGCAAGAAAAAATATCAAAGATAAATAAAAGTGATTGAAGGAGAATCCTAAATGAAGATTGCAATTATAACTGATATACATGGTAATTATCCGGCATTGAGTGCCGTATTCTCTGATATTGTTTTCCGCGGGGACATCGAACATACATATTGTCTGGGTGATATGATTGGTATCGGCCCTAACTCTAACGAAGTGCTTGAAGAGATAATGAATCGTAAGGATGTATCGGCGGTTTCAGGTAATCATGAAGAAGCGGTTTTAAAACTACTGCAAGGGAAAGATACCTTGCCAGGTCATGAAATGATTGCTGAACATCATAAGTGGGTCGGTAAGCAGCTAAAAAAAGAAAATATCAAGTTTATAGAAAATCTCCCTCAGACATTAGAAGTTGAAATAGAAGGGAAAAAAATATTAATAACGCATTACCATATGAAGAAAGAAGAAAGAGAAATAATAGATGAAACCCCTTCGGGATTAAAATTAGACGCAAGGTATGAAGGCTCACCGTATAGTCTCGTTTGTTTTGGTCATCATCATCCAATCCATTACTTCAAGACAGATCAAAGAGTTTATTTGAATCCTGGAGCTTTAGGTTGTAATGATCATGCGATTGCAAGATACGCGGTAGTAGAACTGAAAAAAAGAACAGTGAATATTCAGCTTATAGGAATCACATATGATAATAAAGCATTTTTGGAGTCTTTTGAGCAGTTAAAAGTTCCAGACAGAGAGTTTATGATAAAAGCATTTCATGGGAACCAACTTGAGAGAGATTTCAAAGATGGAAATAACATCTCATAACATAATATTCAAGCTACGTCTCCTTCGGAGCCTTGGTCTGCGGGAAGGAGCTATTACGTGAAGATAAACCAAGAAATAATAAAAATGCTATCTAACATTGAGTGGTTTAGTAAATGTGGAATGAGAGATTATCAGAGTAACACCATACTTTACACTAATTCTTGGGTTGAAGCTTCTGAATATTGTGATTCTCAAGAATGGGAAGAAACAACTTTGAAGACTAGAAATCAATTAACTTCATATTTGCATAATCATTTTTCAAAAGAGTATTTAGATTGGAATGCCTTAGTCAAAGAGGCAAAGACAATTAGCGATGAGATTTTAAACGAGCAGCTGAATAAAACTCGAAATGCGTTTCAACTAGATGATATGTTTGGTGAATGTGTAAGATGGGACATTTTGAACATCATTATGGAATACAGTTATTTAAATGAGTTAGGGAATAACCGCAATAAATTTTACTCCGATCACTTATTATACATATATTCAATCGGTCATTATCCTTGTGGATGGGAAGGAACGTGGCCTTCTGGCAAGTTAGTGATTTTTTAAATATTATTGAGGGTTTTTCAAGAAGTCAGTGACATCAGCTAACATAATGTTCACGCTGCGGGCATACGCTCTTGGTCCGTCATTCACGGGACACCCGACATGCGGTTCTACTATCAGTTCCATATGTGGCATTAGAGAGTTTACTTTTATTGGTATATCATAACACCGGAGTAAATTCACTAAAATATTGGATGTGACTCTATGAATCATGAACTATGCAATAAAATTAATGGATATTTAGAAGGAATAAGTAATGTACTTACTTTGGAGGATGTTCCATAGGTAATGAAGTATTTATCTTAGATCTATATCAGTGGGGTTAATGGACAAATTTGCACTTCTCAGGCTGTCGAATCATCCTCGTTAGTCACTTAAGGATTACAGACTCGTGAACATAACAGGTTACAAGAAAGAGTTACAATTAGAATGAAAACATACGTATAAAAGTGGGAGAGCAAACAGCATGAAGTTTAATTATAAGAATTTTTCTTGTGATACTGAGATCTATCTCAAAGACAATGACATTATAATCAGGTTTTTTAATCGATCTAAAGAACAAGCAGAAGCTGACATAATAAATCTAGTAATAGTTGATCCTGGGTATGGATATCTTTGCTTGAAAAATAAAGATGATGCAGCACTCTTAAGTGGATTCCTAGATGAGGACGTTTTTTCATCAGATGGGCATATAGATGCAGCAATTAGTTTAATTGAAAAAATCAGTCCAGCTACTAAGAATATGTATACTCCTTATCATATTACACGGTTTAAACAAACCAGTTTCGTTGAATATAACGGTGAATACTAATAAAAGATTCTCGAAGGTGACATCGTCATCATAGATGTAACTAAGATACTGATTAGGATGTGTGGATAGTTCAAAGATTCTTGAATTCAGTTGCTTTCTGTGGAGGAACAGATCGATTCGTATTAGGGAAAGTGAGGGGAGAGTGAATATGAAGAAGAGAAATATAGTGGTCTTGTTATCCGTCAGTTTTATCTTAATCTTCTTATTCATCTATAAATACTACACGTTAAATTATACGAATGAGGGTATAACAAACAAGGTTTTAAATCAAGATGGATATGCATTGACGCTGAGAACTCCAGAAATGCCGATTCAAATTTTTGTGAAATCTGAATGGATTCCATTCAGTGCAGGTGAACCTCTTAAAAGAGATATCAAAGTATCAGAGACTCATAGCAGCAATTTGATATTAGATGTGCAGAACAGAGATGATGATATTTATTTTAGTTTTAGGACTACATTTAATATGGATGATCCATCTGGGGAGTTCATATATAATGGTCTGTTTAATGAGAATGGAACGTTTACTTATTCACCAGAGGAAGTACGGTTATATGATAAAAACATGAATCAGCTCTCCGTAGTTCAGACAGGTATTGGTCTTGAAGCATCGTTCTCATTCGGAATTGAAACGGAAGAACAGAAATTAATAAGTGAGGGATTCTATGTGAAGTACGATGGATATAACGTGTATGATTATTCTAAGAAGTAATTCAGCGGTCACACCAAAATAGATAGGTGAAATCATTGCATAAGAAACCAGGCTCTCAGATATCCCAGAACATTGTAGAATAGATTTAACAATAAACAAATCAGGAGGATACATGGGTACAGACATTTGTTTCTTTGTAGAGGTAAGGCATTACAGGAGAGAATATGAATGGAATAATGGTGCTGTAAGAGAAATAACAAAGAGTGAGGAAGAATTGAATAGTACTGCTCGCTGGATCAGTATGGATAAGTGGATGATTAATCCTGATTATTACTTGTTTCCAGAAAAAAAGATCTCTAAATTGAAACTAAGTGATCCTCATGAATTTTATAGTGGGGGGCGGAATTATGATTTGTTTAGTGTTTTATCAAACACCAGGAATGATCAAAATCTACCTTTCATATCTTCGCCACGAGGAATTCCGGTAGATACCTCGCCAGACTTAAGTGAAGTTGTACTTGAGGATAAAGAAGATTTTTATGACCACAGTTGGCTTTTATTGGAGGAGATCCTTCAGTTCAATTGGGATCAAAGTTATTATTGTGATCAATTTATGGAGTACAGAAATATTAAAAATACATGCTCTGAATTTATCAATGTAACCATTCCAAAGTTATTGAAATTAGGGAGTACGGAAGATGTAAGAATGATTTTCTGGTTTGGTTAGATTTTATTGAGAACGCATTCGTAAAGGCGGGAGCAAATGCAGGACTATAAGGTTGCTCTGCCCTGATACCTTTATATCGTGATGAAATTACAGTTATTTTTAATGTTAAAGGAGATCAGCTAATGCAAATAGTTCGAAGGCATGGCTATGCTAACAAAGTGGTCGCCTGTGTTCTGTTATTCGTGTTTCTCATTATGGCATGCGGGTTACCGGCCCACGCTGAGATAGAGAATGTGGAGACTACGCCTTCCAGGATTCCGTTGTCCTCGCTAGAGGAGACGATCGATTCTTATGTGGCTACGCATGAGAAAAACACCGCTGCCGTTTCAATTGTGACTATCAAGAATGGGGAAACGATTTATAGTAAGGCCTATGGCTATGCAGATATTGAGCAACAGAGAAAGGCGGACAGCTCTACTGTTTTTGAATGGGGTTCCGTCACTAAACTGTTGGTCTGGACGAGTGTAATGCAGCTTGTCGAGCAGGGAAAGCTCGATCTACATACTAATATTCAGGAATATCTACCGAAAGGGTTTCTAAAGAAGCTGGAGTATGATGCCCCCATTACGCTATTAGATCTTATGAATCATCAAGCGGGTTGGGAGGATAGGATGCTTGAGTTATGGTATCTATCCGAGAATCAAGTTATGGATCTGGGAGAAACATTGCAAAAATTTGAGCCAAGACAGATCTATGAACCGAGGAGTGTATTTGCTTATTCAAACTATGGTGTTGCTATGGCTGCCTACATCGTAGAAGTGCAGAGCGGACAACCTTTTTACGAATACGTGAATGAACATATATTTAAACCACTGGATATGAAAGAAACTACGATTCATCCATCACATCAAGATCGTCCAGACCTCGTGCTGAGAAGGGATCAGATTCAAGGCTATACTGCTAATGCCGAACTCATCCCCAAAACCAAAGTATACATGAACATATATCCTGCAGGAGGTGCCATGGGCACCGCAGAAGATGCAGCAAAATTCCTAGCAGCCCTGATGCCAATCAATCGTGGTAATTTATTATTCAAGAACAAAGAAACCTTAAACGAAATGCTGTCAACCAGTCTGTATTATGATGGAACTTCTATCCCTCGAATCGCACATGGATTCATTGAGGTAGAGTACTGGACACCTGCACTGGAACACGGTGGGAATACATTGGGGTTTTCGAATAAATTGATCTTTGACCCGAAATCTAATTTTGGGTTAGTGGTGATGACCAACCAGTTCGAAGAAGAGGTATATTGTTTCGGTCTTGTCCAGAAATTGTTTGGGGATAATTACAGCACTAGCTCTGTAACCTCTGGAAATGATGGATATTATCTCACTACACGACGTTCCGGTTCTGGATTTACGAAGCTTTATTCGATTCTCTTGCTGAAAAAGTATTCCACATTTGATCTTAGTAACTTCACCAATGTTGTTGAGAAAGATGGTGTCGTTGAGAAGGTCTCCTTTACTTACAATGATTATGTACGTGTATCAAGCTCAACGATGATCTGGATCATTGCCTCTTTAATAGCTCTTGCAATAGCCATCGTATTCAATTTGAGAGCTGTGATTGGCTATTTTATCCGATTATGTTTTTACAGATTGAAAAAATGGGAAAGACCCGGGACAGGGTTTGATAAATATCATGTTGCCATTAATATTGCAGGTCTGGCATTCCTACTGAATACTACAGTACTAGCCATGCGAGCATTGAGTTTAAACGCCTCTTATTCTTCATTACGAATTCATCTCATCTTTAACCTGATTTATGTGATTCTAGCTTTAGCATATCTTGTCTTGCTAATCTACAAACTGTGGAAGATAAGTTACAGCAAAAAGCGAAAGGTTGTATATATCATGACCGGAGTATCGGCTTTCCTATTTGCTACTTTTATTGTGGGATGGGATTTGTATTTTTAGAAGGGCACTCATGAAGAGGTATTGGAGTGAAAGACAGCAGTTCCTCATCGGGGACTGCTGTCTTTGTGTTTATATGCTCTTTGGCTTTTGAAGAAACTGTAAATGACCATTAGAATATTCAATAATAATAGACCTATATATCCATCTGTTAACTTTGTACGTTCAACCCACTTGTTCACTAACTCTCCAGAGAGAGCTTGTTTTCCTAAATATTTATTTATATCATTCGGATGAGTTTCATCTATATATATAAGTGGAAACTCCATGCTGTTGGAAGAAGCAGCTAGCGGCGGATAGAACTCTACCCATTTTTGACCTGCCCATCGATCATACTTATAATGCAAGTCTGCGCTGGATTCAAGATTATCCCACCTGAGAAAACCCAATATGATTAGAATACAAAGTGTAAAGACGCTAAATATTAACTTCTTGTTATTCAAATAAACACCATCCTTATGTGTGTACTACTAACAATATCACTGTGTGAAAACAACTTTATCATCCGTTTATTCTATCAGCATTTTCCGTTATCTGTAAGTAGATTGTTTCAATGAAATGCTAGTAAGTAAAAAACCAATCGATCAAAGAATCGTTGCAGCAGGTTTTCGAAGAAGCTAGACAGCCTGCAGGGATTGCAAAAGTGGTGAGTATTCATGCGCTTCGCCACTCATTTGCTGGAAAACGGGAAAGATCTACGGTACATCCAGGTGCTACTCGGTTATAAAAGTGCACGAACAAACTCAGCGCTATACGCATGTTAGTATGAAAAATATTCATCGCATTCAAAGCCAATCGGATCATATGGATACGGGAATTGAGCCTCCCTATAATTCTCCCTTTTTCACCAAATTTTTCTTCGCAAAAGTCACCGTATAGGTTATCATATACCTAGTTCAGATATCAGGCAGGAAGTGTGGTATTTACGAAGTACATAGATTAGGTAGTTAGGCGAAACTTCGTAGTAGATAATAATAAAGAGGAGTACATTAATGGATTATGCTATTATCCGCATGAACGAGGTTTTTCCAAGTGATAATGATGTTGCTAAGTGGGTAGTTGGATTGGCAGTCATACATAATGATTTTCTCTTTCTAAAGAAGAAGTTATTCAAATCTTCAGACGTGCTTTCGGACTTGATTTCAGAAGCACCATCTATCCTTAAAATTCTCACTGCTTCCCTAAGAGAGGCTATTTTCTATCTAGAGGAGTCTGAAAAATTAGCAGAAATAAGGACATATATTAATTCTTTACCTGAGCAGTTAATCCAGATGTATATGGCTCTTAAACTTCTATTTAGAAACGGTGCAAAGGCAGATTTATTGCAAAAATTAACAAACGCAAGAAACATAACTTATCATTACTCCAAACCTCAAAGGAACGAACTATCAGAAGCATTAAAAGCGTTGAGCAATGAAATTATATTTTACGAAGAGAACGACCAAAGGTTCTTGTTTGCAGAGCACGTAAGGAATACAATTTTATTAAATTCATTGTTTTCGTCTAATGAAATCAGATTAGGACAAGAGTTGCCCATATCAGAATTAATAATAAGTATTAAAGAATCTATAGAGACCTTCATTGATTTTTCTAACAAGGTGAGTAGACACTACTTGGAAGATTTTTGTGAGTGATTCATTGCAGCATCGCCTAACATAATATTCAAGCAACGGCTCCGTTGGAGCCTTGGTCTGCGGGAAGGAATTCGAGGAGGGATTTCAGCAGACAACCCCTTCGGGGTTCGTGAATACAGGAACGTTAGATGAAATTCCTTAAAAGCAATAGATATACTAAATTAAAGGAGAAATTATCGTGGGAACATATGAATTAAAACTTAAATTTAATTTTGGTAATAATACGTTGTATGAATTGGGGTATTTTTCTACAGATTTATATCAATTGATTGTTTTTAGTGAGTTGATGCAAAACGAAAGATTTTCGCTTATTGATGAGAACTTTTTATCCTCAAGACAAAAATTCATTATGACAAGAAATAATTATTTGCTTAGAGAATTCAGAAATAGAGCACAAATTAAAAGTATCAACAATGGATGTATTGAACTTGTTATTGCTGGAGTATCATGTATGGCAACGATAATAGTCCCATGCCTTATTTATAGGTTGCAGGCAAAAAACAATAAATCTCAAGATATATTTTTTGAAATAAGTACAAATGATAGTGAATTAAATGAATTCTTAGATGAATTTAATAAAGGGCTTTATGGGAAAGGAACCGAGGGTTTAACATGGTTGTTTAAGAGATTAGAAGAGAAAGGATATAGTGTTAGTTCATCAGGAGAGCATGTCTTTAATATTGAAAGAATGATAGAAAGATATGAGAAACGCACGATTAAATTAATAAATAAATATTGATTGAGTGTAAAGCTAAAAGCCAGGAACATCATCTAACAATATATTCACGCTGCGGGCATACGCCCTTGATCCGGCATACGCCGGACACTCGACAGGCGTCGAGTCGTGAATACAGGAACGTTAGGTGAAATTATTGCAAAGGATGGTAAACATGAAAAGAACAAAAGCTCAAGTCGAATTTGAAACTATATTTAAAAAATTTATATTTAATATTAATTCACTAAGAACGTACATCAAAAGTGTTTCATTATCGCTTGATAATCAAAAAAGTGATCACAAATTCGTTGAATCTCTTGATAATGCAATAGAGCTTCTTATTCGCAAGAAAATAAATCCTTCTGAATTTAACGACCATAATGAAAAATTTGAAGAACTGGAAGAGAAACTCAAGGAGAAATTCAATTTAGAAATTGATTTAGAAGAACCAGAAACCGCAAAAGTTACAATGACTGGCGGTCTTACTGGAAAGATAAAAGATCAGTTTGAATCTTACAAATTAAATAAGAATCAAGTTAATATCTTATACCAAAGTTCATTGATAAGTCTTGCTACTTTTTTTGAGTTATTAGTTGCGAGTATTATTAAAAAACGTTTATTTGATTATCCTAGTGCTTTGAATATTGATGAAAGATCTTTAACTCTCGAAGAAATTAGAAAGCTTGGCTCATTTGAAAATGCAGAAATATATCTAATTGAAAATGAAGTTGAACAAATAATGAGAAAGAATATACTGGATTGGATTGAGTATATGAAAAAAAACTATAAATCAAAATTTCTATTCCTAACTGATATAGAGGCTAAACTTTTTGAAGTTTTTCAGAGAAGAAATCTCTTTGTTCATAATGAAGGAATTGTAAATAACATTTATTTATCAAGAGTAAATCAAGATTTAGTTAAAGATTTTAGCCTTGGGAAGAAGATAATTATTACTAATGAATATATGGATGAAACAATTGATTTAATTGAATATGTAGGAGTAATTCTTGCACTGGAGTTGTGGCAAAAATTCGAAAAAGTGTCTATGGTTCGTCAGGATCTTATACAAGAATATGGATTTGAATTTATGCTTCAAGGAAAGTGGAAATTATCTAGAGAAGTGTTTAGTTTACTAATAAATGAAAGAGAGATTGGTAATCGTAGTAAAACTATGGGGCTTATTAACTATTGGCAATCATTTAAAAATTTAAACGAGTATGATCAGGTAATTGGTGAAATTGAGAAGGAAGATTTTTCTGATAGAAGTCTGGATTTCCAACTATGTTTTTTCGCTCTTAAGGATGACTTTAATAATTTTTTTAATATTCTTCCAGAGGTCTGTCCTTCGGAGATATCTCTTGAACATTTAAAAAAATGGCCAATTTTTAATTCTGTTCGACAAACAGCTGAATATGAAGCTTTTATTGAGAAAATGACAAACACAAAAAATGAAATAATATCGTAAGTTTACTCATAGAAGGTGAAAACATCACCTAACACAAGATTCACGCTGCGACCTGTGGTCTTGGTCCGGACCGGAGCAATAAGAAGCGGATTCGGTTGGAGTAATTGCAGTGGCAGGGAAGCAGATTCAGCCGGACAACCCTGCACTCCCTTAGCACATCGCGGTCCTTACCTTCGCTCACTTAAGGCTGTGAGGGTTCGTGAATCCAAGAACGTTATGTGAAAGTAATTGGAAGATCAAAAGGAGGTAAATATGAATAATATTGGAATATATATTACTGATTTCTGCAATAACAGTGGCTTATTTGACTTACAGAAATCAAATGAAGCTAAAAGCTTTTGAAATTTTCTTGAAAAGAAGGGAAGATGTACTTAGTGATATTGAAAAATACTTAGAAATGTTACATCAAGTTAAACTAGAGATTGATTTAGATAATGACGAGAAGAAACCAAATTTGTCTAAATTCAGTACTGAATATTTTCATGAAGGTCTTATATTATTTCATAAAATTAAAGGTGCTAATTTTGGGGAATTTTCAAATATATTAGCGAGTAATTTCTGGACATTAATCAATGAAAGATTAACCAATAATAAGTTAGATAAGGATGAACTTCTTGATTGGATTCATAGAATTCAAAACATATTATCTATTTTATATGGATTTGCACATAGTACAGTAAATTCAGAAATCCAGTCAATTACATTACCCCTTCATAAAAAGACATTGAAGTATTGGAAAGAAAGAAGGAAAACTAGAAACTTGAAGGACGAACAAAAGTGATTACAATCCGAAGAAGAAATTGCCTCCACATAACATAATATTCACGCTGCGGACATTCGTCCTTGGCCCGGCATTAGCCGGACACCCGACATACGTCGGGTCGTGAATACAGGAACGTTACATGGAATTAATTCTTGAAGGTATTTTTATGTTTGACGATAATGAAATACTGAAAATAGAAAACGAGGGTTATGAAAACGACAATAACCCAATGTTTGGAGAGTATCAAAGAAAATTTAACTTTGAACCTATTCCCTATGGTTCGTGAGAGACATGTATTTAAGGAGAAAGTGCTTCTGAATTAAAAGTAAATTATGTGTATTTTGGAGAAGTAAGAGTGAATATAACTCTTTATTAAATTGAACAGAAAAGATTTGAGACACCGGAACTCGCTGATTTAGATAATATGCAAAATTGATTTGTAATGCCATAAAAGGCTCAAAATGAATACTTATTGATGATCCTCAAATTCAATCATTGAATATTTCGTGGATTGAAAATGAAAAAGAAGCGCATTTTGAATTGAAAGTGTCTGGACCCCCTGATGATTTTGTAATGAAACACTTAAAGTTGTACGAGATGTCAAATAAGTTATTTTACCCTATAATCAGAAATTTGGACAACAGAAGGGTAAAACATAACGAAATTAGACAGGAAGGACATGATTTAAATAAAGCATTTTACCGAAGTAGAAGTATACACCGATTCTAATGGAATTTCATAAAAACAGAATTATTGATTCAGGATTTAAGGTAGTAAAACTTAAGCGTTGGAGATCTTCTGATCTATTAAACTACATCTAACACAATATTCTCGTTGTATGAATGCGCCTTGTGAGCAGGTGTAGCCAAATGTTTTTTTGAATCCTGAGTTTCTCAGATGTTTTAGCACACCGAGTTCTTGAAAAGCAGGTCTCATTTGAAGTGGAAGTTTATCTAGGGATGACTTTTGTTTTATCATGGAAGGGACACCTCTTCTGTGGTTTAGTGGATCTCTACAATCTCACGTTACCAAATGAAGAGGTGTTTTTCTATATGGGCAAGATGGGCTACTTGAATCGGCTTCACATTAACCTCGGCCTGGGGTTAACTCGATTTTGACTATGCGAAAGTTGAGTTAAGAAACCCCATGATCGATTTTTTTATGAAAGTTAGTTGAATGTAATAAGGACGGACTTGTGGATCTTAGCTAATATATAAGAATTATCATGAAAATGGTTTGAGATGATACGAAAGGGAGATTTTTATGTCTAAAAATAAAAAACGTAAGGACCAACAAAAAGTTTGGGAAGATCAATTTGAAATTGTTTCGGAATTAGGAGTAGGTGGTAACGCTAGAGTATATCATGTTATAAGAAAAATCGATAAAGCAGAATTCGCATTAAAGCATCTATACAATAAAAATGAAGAGAAGAAAGGTAGATTCATTGATGAAATTCAAGTAATAATAAATAATTTTGAAAGTATAGATGGAATTATTCCAATTAAAGAATATTCTGAAAAAGAATTTTGGTACACTATGCCAATCGCTCTACCGATATTAGAACATATAAGGGTTTCGGAGGAAACTATAGAAGAGATCATAGATGGTGTTATTCAGCTTTCTATAACATTGAGTAAATTACATTCCAAAGGAATTTCTCATAGAGATATAAAGCCCTCAAACATATATTTTTACAATGGAAGATACTGTTTTGGAGATTTTGGATTGGTTGAATTCCCAGATAATCCAAATGACTTCACAAAGTCAGATAAAGGTCTTGGAGCTATCTTTACAATTGCCCCAGAAATGAAACGAAATCCTAAAAATGCTGATGGAAAAAAAGCAGATGTTTTTTCTATAGCTAAAACAATGTGGATGTTACTTGCAGGAAATGAACTAGGGTTTGATGGAGTATATAACTTCCTTGATAGAAGCCATAGTTTGCGTTTTATGGATTTATTTAAAAGTGTTCATCTTGTGGAATTGGAAGAGTTATTGGAAAAATCAACTGATAATAGCCCTGAAATCAGACCGAGCATTGATATATTCGTAAAGGAATTAAAGTTTTGGTCGAATATTTTTAATGATTATGAAAAATCTCAGGCTAGTGATTGGAATTTTTTGAATAAATATCTATTTGGAAACAATCCTCCAGAATCTACTGTATGGAGAAACGTGGGGAAAATAGTTGACGTCTTAAATGTAATTGGTACGCTGCCTGCATATAATCACATCCTTTTCTCAGACGGTGGTGGATTAGATTTTAGCATGGCTCGGGAAGCTGATGAAAATGGGTGTATCTGCTTATACGATTCAATTGGATTTTGTTTTGTTGTAAAGCCAAGTTGCCTACGCTATGAAGGGTTTAGTGAAGAGTACGTTTGGAATTATTTCTTGCTTGAACTAGACGAGCTGTCACCAATTTGTTTTAATCATGACGTATCCCGTGAATATCTTGTTGAAGACTATCCAGGAAATTACGTTTCTGCTGATTACTCTCAGTATGGTGTGTATGATTATGATAGTGGCGAACCACTTCCAGATAACTATAAAATCGTACATCGATATTTGAAAGGTAAATTCTTAATAGTGCTAAAAAATGGTCCTTATAATGCAATCCCCGCTACATATGATGGTAGACATGGTGATTGCAATAACGATGAGTTTAGAGAGTATATCAATAAAATTATAGTAGCAGTTAATACTTTGAAGAGTAGAGGATTTGAAGAAGATAGGATTTTAGGCAGTTCATTATTTAACGAAAATCCGTTTAAAACAACCAAAGAGATTAAAAGGACTACTAAAAAAGGGAATATCAAAAGTACAAGGGAATTTATAAATTCAAACTATCTAGAATGGTGTCTTTCGGAATTTATTGCTAATGAAAAGTTTTGTAAAGGAAACATCGCATTTAATATTTTATATAATGTGAAAAAGGAATCGCATTATCCCACGTATTCAAGGGAAAAGTTCTACCTTTGTAAGGATGGTTATATAAAAAGTTTAAATGAGGAAAATGCAATCGAGGCGTACTGTATTTATAATAGAGAAGATGCATTGCATCTACTTGATAAATTCACTAATTATGTTAGTGATATTCTTGTTCGAAATGGGCTTGATTTACTAGAATATGAACAATATTTTTCAATAACCTTAAAAAAAATTGGAAAACCGACTCATCTATTTACAAAGTCAGAAATTGAAGAAGTTATGCGAATTGCTGATGATCGTAACCATAACATGCTAGTAATTGATGAGAATGGGTATGCTAAAGTTATTCAAGATATAAACAAGGGCATTTTATATCCGGTAAGACATGAATCATGGAATGCTGGAAATGTATATGTTGGAAAATACTCTAAACTTTCGACATTGGATGATGTTTATGTATCATCTCTACAAGGATGGTTAATGTACTTGCAATCCGGGGTAAGTATGTATATGGATTATGTACATGAGAATAAAGATATAGATATTCTAATACAGGAAATTAGAGAGTATTACTAAAATTATTATTAATGTTTTATGAGACTGATGATTCCAACTTAGTGCATAGCATGAATATTTAGAGAGTTTGCTTCATTGTGTATCTGGATGGCATTTGCATACATTCTTTATTTGCGTGTACTACATCTAGAGTAATAATTTATCCATCAATAATCGTTAAGGAGCCACCCTTTGTGATTCAGGGACTGGCTCTTTTCCTTTTAATATTAAAACCTTAAAATAATTTAATGTTTTTGGGCTCAAAGCCGAAATAAGTGCTTGGTTTAAAACAATGCTCATGTTGTACCATGAATTTTGTGAAATAGGTTTTGTGGATGCTCAAGTGCCAAGCACTTATTTTAAGGTTGAGCCACATTTTTATAAAAATATTTAAAGGATGACAAATGATAAAAGCATTAGTCTTCTTGCGTGGAGAAAATTTCACTATGGGCAGAATTGATTTTGAAGCTGGAGTGCTGACCATTTACAATGATAGCGTTCGTGGTTAAAACTCATTTATCAGATTTCCCCTTCAAGTAAATCCCCGACAGGTATCTAACCCTAATGTCTACATTCTGGCAAGAAACTCTGTTGTTTGATGCTTTTATTTTTGCCGATAGCTACAACCCGGGAACTGATAATATTTTTAACATCAAAGGTTTATAGCAGTTTTAATTCGAAACCTGCATTAAAACAATCATATTTTTATGTAAAATTTGGATGAGACAATAGAATGGATGTGCACCATAGAGCTAGGTTTGCATTAAAAGGTTGCTTCCGTCTAACAGCAACAAGACATGATGTGGTTAGACCCATTAGAGAGGTGGATGTATGAGCCGATTGCTTGACTTATTGGAAGTGGAACGGCGCATGCTTAATCAGCTTGGTGAGGCATCCTTGAAGCAAGCGATTCCGTTGTGGGAGAACCCTGAGGTTCAGGAACAGAGCCGGAGGGTGGATGAACTGGTGGCCCGAGTGAGTGAGATGAAGGCGAGACATAATCGAGTTGTACGATGATGAGCGAGGTACATAATGCTTAGGGGAGGGGAAGCAATGGATTTTCCACAGTGGATGCAACGAGCGATTCAAGCAAGGCTGGATGAGGTATCTGCCCGAATCGAACATGATACTGAACTTAGTCGTGTACGTGGGGAAACCGACGAAGCTTTTGAAGCTTTGTTTGCTAGCAAAGATGTCGAGCAGACACCAGAATATGCTGAGTGGGAGAGTCGATATATTGTCAGCAGAGGCATAGAAAATGAGCGGTTGTACATGCAGGGGCTAAGAGATGGGATTCGGCTCACTGTATCCTTGCTAGGTCAGTCGATGCCGGAGGAGATTGATACGAAGGCTTGATCCACTAATGCGAACCCAAAAGTAAGGGGGAGCGACCCCGATCTTAACTTAAAAAACCAGCCGAAGCGGTAAATTACACGCTTCGGCTGGTTTTTTAACGCTCTACTTTTCCAAAATCCAAATATTAATTCGCACTTACAGACTTAAACCAATCATTCACTTCTTGAGTGATCTGATCTCCGCCATTGGATTTCCAGTTGGCAACGAATTGGTCAAAGGCATCAATTGGCAGATTGCCGTAGATGATTTTGTTGAAGGTTTCCATCTCGGACTGACGGAGCAGGTTCCATTTGGATACCATGGTTGGTGTGGCTGCGCCAGTGAAATAGTTTTGTTTACGGATATCGATCTGGGACATGACGACTTTACCTGCATACCAGTTTTCCGGTTTACGGAATTCGGCCATTTGTTTCTCGTACGGTGTTTCAGGCTTCTCGCCGTTGGCCAGCTTCACGAGTGTTTTCATGTACAGATCCGGGATACGTGCTGGGCCGGTCAGGAAAGGGAATTCGTTGGAGAAGTCTTTGATCTTCTCTTTGTCACTGGTCGGTTGTCCGTCAATGATATCCCAGTCGTAACCTTTGGCGAAGCCGTATTCATACTCACTGCCCGCTTTCGGGTTAGCCAGGTTATCCAGCAAGTAGTTGTAATACAGGAAGATGGCTTCTGGATGCTTCGCATCTTTGTTGATCATGATACTTGCGTTGACACCAGAGTTCTGCCACTTCGTACCAATCTTGCCGTCTGGGCCAGCTGGAACAGGGTAAGCTTTATACTTAGAGCCAGGTACGTTCTTCAGCAGGTCAGGTGCTGGCCAGTCTGGTACCCAGTTAGCGCCAGGCAGAATGCCCGCTTTGCCAGCTGTCCAGCTTTCAGCGGATTTACCTTCGTCCCACAGAGCGGAGTCAGCGTGGATATAACCTTTATCCATCCATTCAGCCAGCTTGGCAAGGGCTTGTTTGGCACCCGGGTTAACAGAGCCGTACTCAAGATTGCCGTTCGCGTCTTTGTTCCATTGCTCCTCGATTGTGCCGTATGCACCGAACAACCAGTCGAGCTGGCCCATCCAGGTGTTGGTGTTATTTTTCAGCGAGATCGCCAGCGGGAATACTTTGTCTGGAGACAGACCGTCAGGGTTCTCGTTCTTGAATTTGTCCATGATGTTCTCAAGGTCTGCGATAGTTTTCGGAGCTTCCAGGTTCAGCTTCTCCATCCAGTCCTCGCGGAGCCAGAGCAGTGTATCGTCGTTATCGGTGTACTCCATGATCGGCATGTTGTATTTCTTGCCGTCCTTGGTGAACGGATACCACAGTTCAGGATGTGCTGCTGCGTGATCTTTCAGGGTCTGGCTTGCGTACTTGTCGAACAACTCATCGATGGCGATGAATTGACCGGAGTCGATCAGCTGATTGGTCAGTACCGCATTGGTGGGTACGGTGACGAAATCAGGCAGCTTCTCGCCAGAGGCGATAGCCAGTTGCAGCTTTTGTCTGTATTGATCGTCATTGGCCGGATACCAGGTATCTTTATGCTTCATACCCAGCGTTTCGAGCATCCAGCGATCGTGCACGTTATTT
Organism: Paenibacillus sp. 37; assembly: GCF_008386395.1. NCBI lineage: Bacteria > Bacillati > Bacillota > Bacilli > Caryophanales > Paenibacillaceae > Paenibacillus > Paenibacillus sp. 37. The sequence goes on from NZ_CP043761.1 coordinate 1,776,310, forward strand.
TCTTTGGTATCCCCTTGCACGTATTTCTTCGGCATTAATACCGAACTGAACTCGATGGGTGGGTCATATTTTCCTTTGGCAAAAGCAGCTTCTGCTTCCGCTGAGCCGACAGTTCCCGGCGTATTATCGGTACCATTGTCACTGGCTGTCTCGCCACTGCCGCACGCAGTGATCGTGATAAGCGCGATAACCATGAGCAGTGACCACCATGTTTTAAATTTGATCATTGTTCAGTCCCCCTACGGTGTATGATCTTTATAAATGCGTGTTCAAAAAGGCCGGTTTTCAGTACCGAGAAGATGGGATGAAGCTAGAAATGGAGTAGCGGAGCGTAGATAGAGCTACGTGAGCAACGGACATTTCGGCTGAATCCTATATTCGATGCTGATGATGCCGCTAGGCATCCTTCGTAATCAAAAGCGGACTTTTTGAACAACCTCTACAATGTAACTGTACCAATTTGGGCGGGAGGGCATCTATATGAGTTTGTTAGTTTCCATAGGACTCTATTAGTGAATGTGCAAATGAAGTTCAAAAAATTCGGTTTTCAGTCATGTTATTTATGCTGGTCTCTGTATTCCTGCGGCGTAACGCCGAATTGACGCTTGAATACTTTGATAAAATAAGCCGGGTCCATATAACCAATCTCCATGCTGATTTCATACACTTTTTTGGTGGTCGTAACCAGCTTGTGACAGGCCCGATCCATGCGCAGACGTGAGATATAATCACTGATGCCTTCGCCTGTTTCAATCTTATAGATCTTGGACAGATGGGTTGGGTGCAGGTTCACATGATCTGCAAGCACACGCAAAGATACATCCAGATGCAGGTTCTTATCTGTAAAATCCTGAATCTTCTTCACATAATCCGAACGAATATCCTTGATCTCGTTGGATGTGCCTTCCTTGAGTTTGCCCAGCACGCTGAGTGACCATTTCCGCAATTTGCTGATGGTAGCGAAAACTTCCCCACTTTGCAAATCCTCGACATCATTTCCCATTAAAGTGGTCAGAGTCAGCTTGTTCCGATGGGCGATGTTGGTGAACGATGCTGTAATGAGGAAACCTGCCTCCATGCAGTGTTCCCAGGATTCCGACCATTTCTCGTCCAACTCGGCGCAGACTGCGAGGATTTTCTCTTCGGCGGCATCCCACTGTCCGCTTTCCAACAGACTAATGAAGGTGGGCGGGGTGTAAAGTACGTCGAGTGGACCTTGCGCCGCAGGTGTCTCAACATCGCTAACGCGCATGACGAATTCGCGTTCGTCGCCGACGATCTGCCGGAAATAAGCGGAAGCCTGACGGAAGCGATCGTAAATCTGTTCCGGAAAGGTGAACCACTCGGTGATAACGATGGAGAGGGAGCCTTTCAGAAACTGTTTTACTTTGGATTGAAGCTGAATCGATAGCTTCTCCAGGATGGTTTCTTTGCCAATATCGCCTTTCCGTTCTTTCAACTGAAGCAAAAACACCAGATATCCGTGCTCCTCCTTCACACCCCACACTTCCATAAACTCACCCATAATCTCTTCCGCCATGTTGATGATCGCATATTCGATCAGGGTCTGATCAGTGCTGTCATAATGTCCGAATTCTTCTTCCAAACGAACCAACATTAATGCGGCATCCCCGGTGTGAAAAGGGAGATCGTAATTGGCGAGCTTCCGCTCCCATTCGGCAGCTGCGATTCGTTGTCCCTGCAAAGCCCCAAGGAGCAGTCTTCCTCGCAAATGAGGGAGATTCTCTCGCAATGTAAATTGCGTTCGTGTCAGCGAACTGACCAGTTCCCATTCATTGTTCAATTGATCGATGGCCTTCTGAACAGCACCCATTAGTTCATCGTCAGTGGGCGGCTTCAGCAGATAGTCTACGGCTTCGAACTGGATGGCTTTTTTGGCGTACTCGAATTCGGAATACCCGGATAACAGGATGCATTTTATCTTTTTGTCCCGGATGCGGATGCGTTCGATCAGTTCTATGCCTGTCATTTCGGGCATCTGGATGTCCGAGATCACGATATCGATGGGGTGGGTGTCGATCATTTGCAGTGCTTCGTGTGCCGAGTAGGCTTTATGCACATGTTCGATCCCCAGCGTATGCCAGGGTTTGGTCATGGACAGGTTATCGACCCAGTGTGCTTCATCGTCTACGATCATCATTTGCATGTTTGTATTGTCTCCTTGGTGGTTGAACGCAGACATATGTACACTTGCCACTCCGATGACAGAATAACCTTCCGATCGCTGTTACCCCCAGATTTATTGATTGAATTTTTAAATGTGTAAATCTGGGGATAAAGGCGAACGCTTTGCTTCTATAGGTTTTTTCTGTCCTCTGCGTTATCGTGTACATGATCTTGTTCAAAATTAAATCGTCAATTTATTTTTTGTATTAACTTTAACTCTTAGAAGCATCTCCTTGCTCCGTATCCTCTTTTGATATCTCCCAGATGATTTCGGTTCGGAATCCGCCAAGTGGGGATGGGCCGAATAGGAGGTAGGAATGACTTCCGAATGTGTGCATGATTCGTTGATTCGTATTCCAAAGGCCGCAGCCCATTTCTTCCTGTAAAGGTTCCTGCATCTTCAAGTTCAGCGCTTCGTACTGTTCGGGGCTTAGGCCGGGTCCGTCGTCGTCGATGTATATTCTGCCAAAACCATTCTTGCGCTCCCCGGTAATTCGGATTTCCCCGGATGAATAGGACTTCGCCACACCGTGTATGACGGAATTCTCAACCATGGGTTGAAGCATTAATCGCGGCACCGATTGGGCAAGCATATCCTCAGGGATATCGATGTGATATTCAATCCGGCCATTGCGCAGCTTCTGAATATCCAGATAGTTGATCAGCAGCTTGATCTCTTCCTGAAGCGACGATGTCTCCTTTTCCATACGGGTGGTATAGCGATAATACGCACTTAGGTTATGCGCCATGGAGACCACCGCTTGCTCGTCCTTCATCTGAGCCATGTTGATGATATAGCCTAGACAATTATATAGGAAATGCGGATTGATCTGTGCTTGTAATTGCTTTAGTGTAGCTTCCCTGGCTCTAATCTTCTCATGGAAAACATTCTCGATCAGATCCTGAATCTGATGGGACATATCGTTGAATCGGCGGAACAGGAATGAGAATTCATTCTGGTTTTTGCTATGCAGTCGAACGGAATAATCGCCCTGCTCTACGCGGCGTAAACCTTTGATCAGCTGTTTGATCGGATACTGGACATTCCGGTACAGCAGGATGGAAGCCGAGATGCCCACAACGAGTAGCAAAATCATACTGGTGTAGAACAGATTCTGACTAAGCGAGATGGGTTTCAAAATCTGATACAGCGGGATGACGTCAACCAGATGCCAATCCAGATAGGTGGACTTCACGGAGCTAACCAGATATTTCTTTCCGTTTAGTTCGACCACGTCCTGTGTGGTATCCTCTGGCGAGTGCGTATCCAGATACTGAGTAAGTGCTGCGGATAACTGCTTGTCCGCGCTGCGATTCAGAATGGGTGCATTTCCTTTGTGATATAAGAAAGGATCGCCTTGTCCGCCTGCTTTATACGTATCCAGCATATTCTGAATATTCTCATAGCTGAAGCTGGCTTCAATCACCAGATTGCTTCCCGTGAGCATTCCTGGTTGGGCAAGGGAGTCCGTAAAGAACCAGTAGAAGGATTTCATCTCATCCTGTGATTCGGCACTTTGGTCCCCATAGGTCCATTGTCCGCTCATATTTTTTTTCAAATACGCCTCATCATATCCGGTAGTTCGGTTGTAGTTGGCGATGACATCCTCATTCTGCTGTGAATACACCGCATATCGGGTAGGCCATATATCGGTAACGCTCGTCTGAAGCGTCATCTTCTCCTGAATTACATAACGGGTCTGCATCCGGTCATATCGATCATCCCACATGTTCAGGCCGTTGAAGGCTCTGACATTCGGATCTCGGGAGAGAATCAGGCTGAAATCCATCATCTGATTGATACGGGAGTCGATCTGACTGGACAAGAACGTGAGCTGCTTCGTGTTGGAGATCTGTAATTCTTTGCTGACGACATCGTAGGTGACGTTGTTGGAGTAGGTGTACATGATCAGAATGGGGATGAATAAGACCACAATTAACAGATTTATTTTGGCGAATAGACTGAATCGGGATCTGGTTTTATTTTGAAAAGGCATGAAGCGCTTCCATATATACATAAAAAGTCTCCTTCTAATTCGTGTGTAAACAACTTCTTCTAGGATGGCCCTAACAAAACACTATCAAGCCTAACAATGTTATATAGCAGACCTCAGTATGGCTTGATACTATTTATATCAGAGAACCCCATCACACACAAAAACTTTTTTTGGGAACAGGAGCAGTGCTATGGAGGCTAAATTGGAGGGTAAGCGGGTCCCGCAGGCAAACGTTGGGAACAAGCTGGAAAAAAAGAGAAAAAAACGCTACAAACAGCCATGGATTCTGCACTTCATGGTGTTGCCGGCGGCCATTATGGTCTTTATATTTTCATACATTCCGATGTCCGGGATTTTGATGGCATTTCAGGATTATAAACCTGCCTTGGGATTTTTCAATTCCGAATGGGTAGGGCTAAAGCACTTCAGGTACATGTGGGAAAATGATTACTTCCTGCAAATTACGTGGAACACGCTATTTTTTGCCTGTACGAAGATTGTCATGAATCTAATCATTCCGTTTGTCTTCGCCTTATTGCTCAACGAGGTACGGAAGATGGCGCTAAAAAGAACGATTCAAACGCTCGTGTATCTACCACACTTTCTGTCTTGGGTAACGTTATCCGGTATCCTGATCGACATTCTGGCCCAGACGGGTATTGTCAATCAGTTCCTGGTTTCGGTATTCGGCATCAAGCCGATCTTCTTCCTGGGGGATGGCAGCTGGTTCCGATTCACGATTATTGCGAGTGACGTCTGGAAAGAGTTTGGATTCAACACGATCATCTTCCTCGCGGCGTTGTCCGGCATTAACCCAGCACTTTATGAAGCAGCTGAAGTGGATGGAGCGGGACGCTGGAAGCAAACGATGTATATTACCATCCCGGCACTTATTCCGATTGGGATCGTCATCGCGACCCTGGCACTGGGGAATGTGCTTAACGCCAACTTTGACCAGATCTTTAACTTATATAGCCCGTTGATTTACCAACAAGGCGATATTATCGATACGTTTGTGTATAGAGAAGGTCTGCTTAGTGGGCAGTTCAGTTTCGCTACCGCTGTGAATCTGTTCAAATCGGTCATCAGCCTGATCCTGATTGTGATCTCGTACCGACTGGCTTACCGATTCGCCGGATACCGAATTTTCTAGAGAGGAGGACGAACGAATGTATCATAAAACGATGCCTTACCGCATATTTAGCATATTCAACAATGTGTTACTGACCCTGCTTTCACTGCTCTGCTTGCTGCCTTTGTATCACTTGCTCATGGTATCTCTTAGCGCATCTGCACCTGCGAATGCTGGTCTCGTCACGTTCTGGCCGATTGGATTTACATTGGAGGCGTATGCAAAAACATTTGCCAATACCAACTTCCTCTCCTCCTTGTGGGTATCCGTGGAGCGGACGGTACTGGGTACAGGGCTTGCGTTAATCGTCAATACGATTGCAGCCTATGCGCTGTCCAAAGAGACGCGGGTGTTCCGCGCACGTAACATCTATCTGTGGTATTTTGTCATCACGATGCTGTTCAGCGGTGGCCTCATTCCGGGGTATATCCTAATTCTGAAGCTGGGGCTGATGAACACATTGCTGGCCTTGATCCTGCCTGGATTGGTCGCGGTGTTCAACATCATACTGTTGCTCAATTTCTTCCGTACCGTTCCGAAGGATCTGGAGGAAGCTGCATTTATCGATGGAGCAGGGCACTTTAAAACGTTTATCAAAATCTATCTGCCGGTCTCCGTACCTGTTATTGCAACGGTTTCACTCTTCATGATGGTTGGGCATTGGAACGCATACTTTGATGGGATTATCTACATCCGTGATGCGGAAAAGCTGCCACTTGCGACTTTCATGCAGACGATCATCGTACAAGCGGACATGTCGAAGCTTGATCCAGAAGCGGTTAAGAACCTGTCCCAACGGACCATTCGGGCTTCGCAGATCTTTATCAGTGCACTGCCGATCTTGTTAGTGTATCCGTTCCTGCAACGGTACTTTGTAACGGGAATTGTGGTTGGTGCTGTTAAGGAGTAGTTAAATGTAGGGGTTAGAATAGGATTGCAAAATGGAGTCACTGAACTGGGGAAGGCCAGGGAGGTGGCTTCTTTTTTGCGGGAAAAGATGTTGCGTGTATGTAGTGTATTACCTTTATTTGAATAAAATGGTACAGTTGAAGTTGATGAAATAGTTATCTTCAATGAAGCCGGCAACATTAACGATCGAGTGTGAATTCCTTGTAATTGTCCATACAGACCCCGATTCTGCTCGTTCTTCGTGAAATTCACCCCAGGACTTGGGCTATTTAGATGACTTTATTCTCAAATCGGCTGAATTTCAAATTCAGAGAGGATGAATATGATCATGGATCAAAACTTGAAGCAAGCTATACTCAGGGGAGAAACTTCGCTAGGCATTGAATTTGGGTCCACACGAATCAAAGCTGTACTCATGGATTACCATTTCAAAACCATCTGTTCCAGCAGTTATGAATGGGAAAATCAATTGATTGACGGTTACTGGACTTACCATATGAATGATATGATTCACGGCTTGCAACAAACCTATTATCAATTACAGCAAGAGATTGAGGGAAAATATGGTGTAACGATACAAAAGATTGGATCAATCGGATGTTCTGCCATGATGCAGGGTTACATTGCACTTGATCAGGCAGGGGAGTTATTGGTTCCGTTCCGTACATGGCGCAATGCCACAACGGGGAAGGCTGCATCAGAGCTAACCGAGAAATTCCAGTTTAAAATTCCAGAGCGCTGGAGCATCGCACATTTGTATCAAGCGATTTTGAACGGAGAAGAGCATGTCACGAACATCAATTATATTACGACATTGTCGGGTTACATACATCGGCTCTTAACTGGCAGTAAAGCTATTGGTATAGGGGATGCCTCAGGCATGTTCCCAATTGATGAATCCACACGGGGATATCCTGAAGTTATGTTGAAGAAGTTTGACGATTTAATTGCTGACAGAGGCTACGCGTGGAATCTTATAGATATTTTACCTAAAGTGTACACTGCCGGTGAACATGCCGGATATCTTAGTGAAGCTGGTGCGCGACTGTTAGATCCATCGGGTAGGTTGGGATCCCATATTCCACTTTGCCCTCCGGAAGGCGATGCTGGAACAGGCATGGTTGCTACGAATAGTGTCCAAAAACGGACGGGCAACATTTCCGTGGGTACATCGATTTTTGCCATGATTGTATTAGAGAAAAACGTATCTGCGGTGTACCCTGAGATCGACATTGTCACTACACCTGACGGCAATCCTGTGGCTATGGTGCTTGCGAATAACTGCTCCAGCGATATTAATGCTTGGGTCGACTTGTTCCGTGAATTTTATGAGGCGATGGGAATGAAACCCGATATGAATCAGTTATTTAGCGTCTTGTTCAATGAAGCATTGAAAGCTGACGCGGATGGTGGTGGCTTACTGAGCTACGGCTACTATTCAGGGGAGAACATTACAGGAATTGCGAAAGGTCGTCCGTTGTTCGTGCGTTCTCCAGAGAGTCGCTTCAATCTGGCAAACTTCGTGAGAGTCCATCTGTTTGCTGCATTTGCTGCACTCAGGCTCGGACTGGATATTCTCACACAGAAGGAGCACGTAACGATTGAGCACATATGGGCGCATGGCGGATTGTTCAAAACCCCACTAGTCGCTCAAAAAATGTGCGCATCCGCACTGAATATTCCCGTTTCGGTCATGTCTACCGCGGGCGAAGGTGGCGCATGGGGAATGGCTATTTTGGCTTCCTACATGGTTAATAAGCAGCAGCACGAGGGTTTGGCGGAGTACCTTACTACTAAGGTGTTTATTGATGCAGAAGGACAAGAGGTTTCTCCAAATAGCGCGGATGTGAATGGATTTGCCTTGTTCATGGAGCGTTACACGGAAGGACTGGCCATTGAGCAGTCAGCAGTAGATCATTTCGTGGAAAATGGGAAGAAAGCCTGAGAATCAATCATATTTCCTGAAAAGAGAAAACTGGAACGAAGCCCGTTGCCTACGCTATGCTACCCTGATATAATTTCGATATATCTATCGTATTGGGGGTTATGACGTGGCAATATGGATAATGCCGGATTGCTCGTTCGCTAGAAAGCCTTACGCAAAGCCTGAATAGGGGCGGACTTTGTGTAGGGCGCGACAAAAATGAGATTGTTGCCCTGGAATCAACATCAACAGCATGGTTCAACCCGCAGGCTTTGCACCTTACTTTATTTTCCTAATAAAACTAAGGGGCTGAAAGCCATGCAAACACCATTCATTCACAATCATCAATTCAATTATATTCATAAACAAGCTGATTTCCTGCTCAAAACGCTGCGCTCGGTCGTGGACCCCAAAGTATTGGATACGGTCCGTTATACCGTCAGCACGAATGCCGTTGGCATCTTCGATGATCTGACGCCGGAACAAAAGCAACTGCTGGAGCAGTTATCCACGTATGAGAAGACACATGAGTTGCAGACCTATCTGAACCAGCTGGAAGCATATCTGATTCCATTTCCGCAAGTATCCGCGAAACAAATTCAGAAGCTGTTTCCCAAGGTAAAGAAGCTCAAAGTGCCGGATCTGGAATCCATCGATTACGCACGTACAACTTATCTGAGATGGACCGACATTGCTACCGATCGCTTGTTCATCGTGTATCCGCATGAAGGCAGATTCCTCGGAATTGAGGGACGGCTTACAGCCACGAACAAGAAAGGGTATTGCATGTTCTGTCATCGCCATCAGGAGCTCGGATTTTTCAACGTGAAAACCAAGAGTTATACGCCGGACAACATTTCTTCCGTGGCCCAGTACGTATGCATGGATAACACAGCTTGCAACCATAGCATCACCGATATCACTATGTTGGAGAAGTTTCTTCTCTCGACAGTAAAATAATTGCATTTAAACAAACAGGGTCGCTCTTTGGAGCGACCTTTTTGCTGTGTTCAAGCGGAGTTGCGGCGTCAGGCGTCATATCGATGTAGCGCTATAATGCATTTATAACGTCGAAGGGTCGTTGGCGTAGTTTAGTCCCAAGTTATGCGCATGGTTCAGCAATGCCTCATAATGCTCAGGCTTGGATTCCAACGTTTCATACAAAAACTCAACCCTGGATTGGGACACGCCGCAGTAATCGGCAATACCCACATTGAGCAGATTGGCAATTGATTCACCATAGTTGCGCTTATGCATCTGTTCTTCCGTCACACCCGAAAGAGAGATCCATAATATCTGCTGATGAGGGAGCTTGTTCGCGCCGTAGGCAAATCCGTTGTTCATGACACGATCCACATAACCCTTCAACATGGCTGGCAGATGCCACCACCAGAGAGGAAACACAAAAGCCACAGCATCGTGCTTCTTCAAACGCTCCATCTCAGTTTCAACCTCTGGTGAGAACACCTGATTTTCTTGAGTATAGTCGGGTTCATCCATCTCTCGGAGAATTGGGTCAAATCCAATCCCATGCAAATCCAATATCTCATAACCGTGACCAGCCTCGGTAAGCCCTTCTGCAAAACGTTCAGCTACCTGGAAGGTCAAGGAATCTTTACGCGGGTGGGATACTACAACGAGTACGTTCATCTTAACGTTCACTACCTTTCTGGATTACGGTCTTGTAGCCATAAATCAATGGCTGATGCTATTATAAACAGGTATGAAAACATCTGGAAGTACGCACTTTGATGTTCTATAAGAAGAATAAAGTGCCATAGGAACATTGAAGTACCCTAAATGGCGGCCCCGAAATGGGCTTGAATAAATGGAAAAAGAGAAGCAAGAAGATTATGTTTTCACCTAGGATACAGCCTGATTATGGAGGGGTTCAAAAATGACGGAACATGGAGAAACAAGTGCTCCAAAGAAATATAAAGTAGGCGTGGAAGCGGCCTTGGAAGTGATGGGTGGGAAGTGGAAGCCTTTGATTATTTATCACTTGATGACTGGACGGAAACGCACGTCAGAGCTTCGACGATTGATACCGGACATTACGCAGAAGATGCTGACAACACAGCTCAGAGGTCTGGAAAAGGACGAGATTGTGCAGCGCAAGGTATATTCGGAGGTTCCACCCAAAGTGGAGTATGAGTTAACGGACTACGGCTGGGGACTTAAGCCTGCCCTGGACCATTTGTGTTATTGGGGAGAAGATCATCTGGACAAAATCCACGGGGATAAGTTTAAGGTTCTGGAAGACTTTGATTCCGAAGAAAAGGGGGCGGGAAGGTGAATGGTGAGGAGCACGCGAAACAGGCAGTGCCCTTTCGTTGCGAAGGCGTGGCTGTAGTTCTGTTGAAGAAGACCCACGATCAATACCGTGTACTGATGTTAAAGCGGGCGGGTCGTATGTTGCATAACGAGTGGTGTTATGTTGGCGGCGGGATAGAAAAAGGTGAGAAGGCATGGGAAGCTGCACTCAGAGAAGCCCACGAGGAAACAGGTATTACGGAAGTCCAGTTGTATTCTGCCAATCAATTCGAACAATATTATTCACCCATGGGAGAATATATCTATACCGCTCCCGTATTCGTAGGATACGTGGATGAAAGCCAGGTTGTCCGGTTAAATCATGAACATACCGAGTACCAATGGATGACGTTTGACGAAGCCAAAGAAAATGCGGCATTGCCCGGAATTGAAGACATTTTGGATTTTGTTGAAAAGCATTTTGCCAGAAAAGTCCCTTCCAAGTGGCTTCGGATTAATGGAGAGAATAATTAGGAGGTGGAACTCATCACATACAAGACGATTTATCCAAGAGCATGGTTGAGCCTACTATGTATGTTGGTCATTGAAGCTATACTTTTCAGGGATGGTATGTACGGTAAAAATGGTATTTCGAAGTACTCCCTGATCGTTATATTGACCTTTATTCTCGGTTATATCGTTTTCCTGATCTGGCGTTTATTTTTCACTAAACCCAGTATTACGCTGGAAAGAGATCATGTGATTTCTACGAGAAATCATAGATATGATGCAGCTCAGATTGAGTGTATTTATGTGAATTACAGACGGATTGGCATCAAACTCTATGGTAAACGGTTAGTGCCGATCGATCTGTGCTTTTATTTTCGACGAGGTCAGGATTCCGCAGGTGTAGAAGCTGTGCATGAATGGGCGGCGAAAAACAACAAAGAAATAAAACACAAATTGTTTCAAACCTTGGGGTAGACCAGTACGTCTGTTGAGTATAAGGGATCGTTGAGGAGGTGCAGCTCCCTAAACATATTGAAATAATATTAAAAGTACTAGGCACCATCATGGTGATCCTGGGGTTGATATGGTTTTGGTTTTCAGAAGAGTTTTACAATTTAGTTTTTTGACAGCAAGGAGTTGAGCAAAAATATGGAGTTTTTCTGGGCTTTAATCATCTCAATGATAAGTATTATTGTGGTTCTTATCTTTGCGGCAATTATACGTTATGCCGTAGATTCATCCAAAACATCCCAAAAGCTGGATCTACTCATCAAAGAAGTACACTATCTTAAAACTGAAATCAAAAAACAGCAACACCATAAGCAGCAAGATGATAGCAAGCATATTATCGATGAGAAAGTATAGGGAAATAATTTTAGATCAGAGGCGAGAGATCCAATTAATATGTTCTCGGTAAGGAAAGGAACAGACCATGATGAAGCCAAATGGGAATGTACAAGCTGTTTTTATAGACAGAGATGGAACCATCGGTGGTACAGGACATTTTATTCATCCGAGAGATTTCAGATTATACCCCAATGCTCAAGAAGCAATTACGCTTTTGAAACGAGAAGGAATTATGGTACTGGCTTTTACGAATCAATATCGAATCTCACGTGGGGAAGCAAGTGTTGAGGATTTTGAAGAGCAATTTCGCGAGTACGGATTCGATCACTCCTATATATGTCCACACGAGCAAGAATGCAGTTGCAGAAAGCCTAAACCCGGAATGTTATTACAGGCATCAGAGGAATACGGTTTGGATTTATCCAAATGCATCGTTATTGGAGATGTAGGAGATACAGACATGCTTGCTGCCCATGCTGTAGGAGCGACCAAGATCATGGTGAGAACAGGCTGGGGGGAATCTTCACTAACCCAATTCAGAGACAAATGGATGGAGACTGAACCTGATTATATCGCTGCAGATATTTGGGATGCCGTACAATGGATCATTCATGGAAAAGAATTCAGAGAATAAAAGACAGGAGGTAACTGTGTATGGGCATGTCAGACTATTACAAAAACCTCAGGGGAAAGATCGGCAATGAGCTTATTTTTATGCCGGGTGTCGCTGGGATTATCCGAAATGAACAAGGGGAGATCCTGTTCGGTCGTAAACATAACGAATCAACCTGGGGGTTAATTGCTGGAGCCATTGAGCTTGGTGAGACACCGGCGCAAGCGATTGTTAGAGAGGCACTGGAAGAGACAGGTCTAGTTGTTGAACCCGAGAAGATTATTGGAGTATACGGGGGTGAAGCAAGAAGGTTTACATACAGCAATGGTCATCAGGTTGAATATTTGACTATCGTATTTGAATGCAGGATCAAATCCGGGCAACCCACGCCCGATAATGAAGAGATGAAGGATTTGCAGTTTTTCCCCGAGGGTCAGCTTCCACCCATGGCAAACCAGTATCCGGATTATATTTTTAGTTCCAAGCAAGAAGAACGAGCCCATTTTGAAAGATAACCCACTGTGCAATTGGAAGCTAACCTCACCGCATGTTTACCAAATGAATCAAGATCCTAGTTATATGAGGAAACTATATGTTAATCAATCCAACGATAAATGAGATCAGTAACTTATTCAAGATGCATCATATCAACGAAGAAATATCTGAAATTATCGCAAATGCCTTAGTTCAGACTATATAAGACAGGAGAGATATCACAAGTTGGATAACAAAAGTAGTTTGAATTGTCCGAATGCTTGGACTACTCCTGATATACTTCATGGCGACTTAGTTGCCAGTAAGGAACTGATCTATGACAAGTGTGGCTTTATCTGCTCACAACCACATGAAGAAGCACAAAATGCTGAATACGGGGCGTATGTATTCACCTTAAATTCTCTCTCCATTCGATTTCGCGTCGCCAAAACCACCCCAACTAAGATTGGACAATTTGTTACCCTGTGGGAGCGGAGTGAGGATGGATCGACACAGCCATATGATGTATCAGATCCAGCAGATATGTATGTCATTAGTACGCGCACAGGTAGCAACTTTGGTCAATTTGTATTTCCGAAGCATGTATTGTTACAGCGAGATATCGTATCAGATCAAGGCAAAGGTGGCAAGCGCGCCATACGTGTATATCCGCCTTGGGACAAACCAACAAGTAACCAGGCTCAGAAAACCCAGCAGTGGCAGCTTGAATACTTCCTGGAAGTACCTTTTACTGAACCATTGAACTGTGATCAAGCCCGGGTACTTATGATAAACCATTATAATCACCTATGATTTAGGAGTGTGCTCATGATCGTATTAACGTCAGCAATAGCATTTACCTTCCTGATCCTAATCGTGATTCTCTTTCAAGTTGCTTTAGCGGTAGGTGTACCGTGGGGCGAGTATGCTATGGGTGGGAAGTTTCCCGGGAAATACCCTATCTCCATGCGTTTTACCTGCATAGTTCAGATTGTGATTTTGGCATTCATGGGTATCATTGTTCTGAGTAAAGCAGGATTGTTTTGGCCTCAGTGGTCTGTTTTTGCAGAGACAGCAATCTGGTTTATCGTCGCGTATTTAGTACTTGGGACGATTTTGAATCTGATTACGAGAAGTGTATGGGAACGAAGAATCTGGGCGCCTGTAACGTTGTTGATGCTGATAACGAGTATAATCATTGCCATTACATAAAATAGCGTTGAATCTATTACAGATTGAAAGAGGTGATTCCATTGGTAAATCCATAAACGGAGAAAAATCCATGTATTAGCTTGAATAAGCATGCGGTTTTTCTCTGCCTATGATATGAAAATAATCATATAGAGGAGAGGAATTGACATGTTAAATCAATTAAGCGATTCCATTTATTATATGTCCAATGATAATGATAGAGAAAGACCGGTATTAGGCTTGGTGTGTGGGGAAAAATATAGCCTGGTGATCGATGGTGGAAATTCAGTTCAACATGCCAGAGATTTTATCGAGGGAATTCGATCCCTGGATGTGCCTCCCGTTAAGTATGTGGTTATTACGCATGCACATTGGGATCATTTTCTGGGAATGAATGAATTCGGTGCGACAATCATCGTTAATCGTTTAACCAATAAGCGCTTGAACGACTGGAGATCTTATTCCTTCGATGATCAGTCACTTCGTGAGTATGTTGATGCTGATGTAATCAGTACGCATTGCATGGAAATTATACAGGCGGAAATCCCGATGAGAGAATCATTTCTGCTAGATAAGCCTGATATTGTCTTTAAAGATTCCCTCCAGATTGATCTGGGGAACAAGCTCTGTATGCTGGAGACGATTCAGAGTACGCATACCGATGATTCAACAATTGTATATATTCCTGATGAGAAGACTATTTTTCTGGGAGATAGTCCGTATGGAACAACAACGAATAAAATGTTTCATTTTAAGCAATCCTTGCTCAGCCACATGATACAAGATATCCAAAAGTATGATGCGGAGCATTTCTTGTTGGGTCATGAATCCATATGTGATCAGGAAGAGATGGATGTGTTCTGGAAAGAGCTTACTGTGAGTAGTAGAGCGGTGACATCCACATTGTTAGATCAGGCGATAGCATCTTTTGAAAAGGAACAGTTACGGGAGCCTAATGGGAATGAACTCTTCTTCTTGAAAGCATTTGTTAATGATCAATTGTTACAGGCACAGAAGAAATAGATGGACAGTTCGAATGTAATTATATATTTTGACTTTTAGATTGGTTATGTGTTTTATAAGATCAAAGTTCCTAAAGAGAATTTAAGTTTGAATCGAAGAGCCCTAGCATATGTGCTAGGGTTATATTATCAGAAAGGAGAGGTAGTATTGCGAAGCTCCAGATTTACACCGTATTTAAGTTTTATAGGTTTTGGATTAGTCATTCTCACCTTGAGTGTGAATGTAAGCTTCAAACTAGGAATGGAGAAAGGTTTGGATGAAGGTTCCCTTATGCTGTTGTCAGTTGCTAATGCAGTGTTACTGATATATACGTTGGTATGGGGTGTATTTGGTGTAATCGAGTTTATGCTGTTATGGAAAGAAAAACAAAAGATAAAGTCCAAGCTGGAACGCGGAAAAATGAACAAAGAGGAATTCTTAGATCAGACTAAGAGAGTGAAGACCAGTCTGGGAATCAACATCAGTTATATTGTCATCCTGTTGTTTCAGCTTGGATACGTCATAACAAACTGGGACGAGGTTAATGTTTAGTCTTCTGACCGACCTTTCCTGATTTTGAATAAAAACATACATATCCTTTAGGAGGAATATTCATTGAAAGCATTATCAATCTTCAGTCTTATTTGGTTCGTACTCAATTTTTTATTAATAACAGTTTTTTTAGATGGTTCGCAAGAAAGTGCGGAGGCAGCGGCAGGTTTGGGACTTCTGGGTGTACTGTATGGTCTGCTTTTCTCCATTCTAGCCCTAGTCATATCTAGCAAGCGAAAAAAGACCCCTGTGAATGTTCATGAACAACTGCTACAGTTGGGTGAATTAAAAGAGAAAAATATCATCTCGGAATATGAATTCGATCAAAAGAAAGAAAAGCTACTCGCCAGATACAGGTAATCCAGAGTCTGCTACGATAAGGTAAAGGCTATTCCATTTTCTACTCATACCAAAAAGCTGAACTTAGGAAAGTAAAAACAGGGCGTTCCCATTCCGGGGAATCTGCCCTGTTTTTATTTAGAAGCATTTATATATTTTTACCCATCTCAATGGTGATGATGCGCATGGGCGTCAGGTGCGTCGCCTTTGACCGTACATAGTACCGAGGTGTCATGCAGATGTTTCTCAGACTCAACTTGGAGCGTTACATGTTTGATTTCTTTATGCTCCAGCATATGTTCAATCTTCTGAACCAGGATCTCGGATGCATAAACATCCATCGTTCCATCTACGACGATATGAGCAGTAAGTGCGTTCAGGTTACTGGTAATGGACCAGACATGCACATCGTGTACGCCTTTGACGCCATCCACTTGTTTGATGGTCTGCACCAGCTCATTCACATCCACATTGGCCGGTGTACCTTCCATTAAGATATGCAGAGATGATTTGGTGACATAGAACCCACTACGCAATACGAGTGTCGCGACAATTACACTTGCCAGTGGATCGGCCCAACCCCAGCCAAAGAACATCATGAGCAATGCTGCCGCAATGGCACCAACCGATCCGAGCATATCACTAATGACGTGGAGATAAGCACCGCGCATATTCAGATTATTCTCCGTATCGCTACCACGCATCATGATCCAGGCCACCAGAATATTGACGAGCAATCCAATGACGCTGATGATTAACATACCTACGGTTGCGACTTCTGGCGGGTTAATGAATCGACCAATGGCTTCGTAGAAAATGTAGAGTGCAATGGCGATTAATGTAATTCCGTTTAACGTGGCAGCTAGAATCTCGAATCGTCTGTAGCCGTACGTTTTGCCAGTATTCACGGCTTTTTCACCAAACGTGAACGCCAGCAAAGCGATCCCGAGTGCAATGGAATCGGACAACATATGACCTGCATCCGAAATAAGTGCGAGACTGTTGGTAATGAATCCGCCAAAGGCTTCAACGATCATATAGACGGTAATAATAATGAAGGAAAACAACAGGACTTTCTTGTTATTGGTGGTGTGAGCGTGGTTGTGCCCATGGTTATGACTGTGTTGATGTCCAGACATATTAAATCCTCTCCTTTGGAGCGAGGCTCCGTTATGTAATATGAATTCTAGTGTGACTATAAATGATCCTTAACAAGGATTAACCACCTACAAATGAATATATGAGCGGTTGTTCATATGTTATGGTTTTATTATAGTTGCGCCTCATAGTAGTGTCAACCAGATTTAAGGAAATGTAAACATATCAAGGTATCTCCGTGCACGTGCTGGCGAATGAGATTGCTTTTGTGCTACCATCTGTGCAGGATCATAGTGAGATGTTCTCGCTACATAGAAGGGCGGACAACGATATGAAACATCTGCTGCTGGCAGACGATGATGCGAATATTAGAGCACTCTTGCGGCATGTCATGACCAAGGAAGGCTATCGGGTACATGAAGCGCAGGATGGTGTAGAAGCGGTGAAACTGATGCAAGAAACGCCAATCGATCTGGCGATCCTCGATGTCATGATGCCAGGCATGGACGGACTGGAGTTATGTGATTTCATTCGGCAGCATTACGACATTCCGATTATGTTGCTGACGGCACGAGATCAGCTATCTGATAAGAGAGAAGGTTATTTGAAAGGAACGGATGAGTATGTGACCAAGCCGTTTGAACCCGAAGAACTGGTTTACCGGGTAAAGGCGTTATTTCGTCGGTACCATCGCACATCCAGCGATATCATCCGCATGAATCGAATCGTCATTGACCGTAACAATGTGGAGGTCACGGACGGGCAATCCATTCTCTTTTTACCAATGAAGGAATTTGAATTACTCTCACAGCTTGCCCAGTTTCCGGGACGGTTGTTCTCTCGGGATGAACTCATTCGACTTGTCTGGGGAGCAGATTACGAAGGAGATGACCGTACTGTTGATGTACATATTAAGCGACTCCGTGATCGGTTTGCTGATTATGCGGACGATTTCGTGATCCAAACGGTGCGGGGCATTGGTTACAAGATGGAGGTGAAAGCACCGTGAGGACCTTGTACGTCCGGGTATTCCTTATTACGGTTGCGGTAATTGTGGTCAGCGGCATGCTGGGTTTCCTTTTGTCGAATATCTACTATCATGCGAAGCTCAAGGAATTCAATGATGAGAAGCTGGTAGGCATTGCAACGCAAATGAAGCAATTTGTAGAGCAGCAACCCGGGACCATGGAGCAGTATTTGAACAATGCCGCCGCACTCGGGTACGAAATCTATGTAACGGATGGAAAAGGCAACGACCAATTCTACGGCCGCGAATTCCGTGAGAAGGACCTGGACAAGCGAGCTGTAGATCTGGTACTTAATGGTGAGGTGTACCATGGCGTCGCCCAGTTTCCAAGTAAACCGTTCATTACCGGTTTCTTCGATAATCAATTAAGCAATACCGTGGGTGTTTATCTACAGCTAGGCAATGCGAATTACGCTCTCTTTATGCGTCCGGATGTAATTCTGCAGTTCGGTGAGCTGCGAATCTTTTTTGCACTGATTGGCGCATTTACCATAGGCATCAGTATCCTGATCTTTCTGATCAGTACCCGATATCTGGTCAATCCGATTGAACGTCTGTCCGAGGCGACCAAACGCATCGCACAAGGAAAATATAATCTGAAATTGCCTACTGCAAGACGGGATGAGATTGGACAATTAGCCCAGCATTTCATGACCATGAGCCGTGAATTGGAGAGGGTCGATCAGGCACGGCAACAGTTTGTATCGAACGTATCCCATGAGATTCAATCCCCGCTGACCTCCATTCAGGGGTTTGCCCAATTGGTGGCAGATCGGGATCTGCCTGAACAGGAACGGGAGCACTATGCATCGATCATTGAGGAGGAGAGCCGTCATCTCTCCTTGCTGAGCAAGCAGTTGCTTCTCCTGTCCTCTCTAGAACAAGGCAACGAAGATCTAACTAAAGTGAAGTTTTCTCTGCGGGATCAATTCCGGCAAGCGGTTCAGGTGCTGCAATGGCAACTGGAAGAAAAAGAACTGCTGCTTCGGATTTCGGTGCCGGAATCCATCCAGCTGATTGGCAATGAAGTGCTGCTCATGCAAGTCTGGATGAATCTGCTGGGTAATGCAGTGAATCACCTTCCACAAGGAAGAAGCATAGAGATCCATGCCGAGCAGATAGATGACCAGTGTGTAATCCAGATTCGGGATACAGGGAACGGGATTGCTGCGGAGCATCTGCCTTTCCTGTTCGATCGATTCTATCGGGTGGACCGTGCAAGGGAACGATCTTCCGGCCGAACCGGGCTTGGACTTGCCATTGTGCAGAAAATTATCCGAATTCATGACGGTACAATTGAGGTTTCCAGTTCGTCAGCAGGTACGGTCTTTACCGTGACACTTCCGCAGATGTAATCTGTTATTCATTTTCCGTTCATTTTCGCCTCCTATACTTGGGTTATCAAGAGGGAGGTCACAGAACATGTACTTGGCTATTCGGGAAATGAGGTATGCCAAAGGGCGGTATGCCTTAATTGCTACAATCATGGTGCTGGTTTCATTTCTGGTACTGTTTGTTACAGGTCTTGCACAGGGGCTGGCGTATGATAACGCAGCTTCGGTCAAAAATATGGCAGCAACCCACTTTGTGCTGGAACAGGATTCGAATCATCGGTTTACCCGGTCACAAGTGGATCAGGATCAGCTTAATCAAGCTCGCTCCGTAGTGGGGCAAGAGAACGCTGAGCCGCTCGGTGTGAAAATGACAACCGTCAGTCCAATGGGCGACACGAAAAAGATCGATGTCACGTTGTTCATGGTGAATCCGGAAGGCTGGCTTGCTCCAGCGGTTACCGAAGGAACTCCGATTACGGATCAGACCAACGGGCAGGTTGTGGTGGATCATAAGTTAGCTGAATCCGGTGTGACGATTGGCACCGTTCTGGTCGATCAAGCGTCGGGAATGGAGTGGACCGTTGGCGGATTTGTACAAAATGAGTCTTTCAGTCACTCGCCGGTCGTGTTCCTGAATGAAGAAGAATGGCTTACGCTTCAAGGAGGTTCACGAACTACACAAGGTTCGGCCGACATCAATGCCAATTCGCCGATATACAATGCCATTGCGGTAAAGGACGCGGGTGAGCAGGTAGACGGACTGAGTGCTGCAATGCCTGATACGGAAGTCATCACGAAGTCGGATGCCGTATCAGCCATTCCTGGATATAAGGAAGAGCAGGGATCGTTGCTCATGATGATCGCTTTTCTATATGTCATCTCGGCGTTTGTGCTTGCGGTATTCTTCTATGTCATCACGATTCAGAAAACAAGTCAGTTCGGCATATTAAAAGCGATCGGAACGCGGAATGGATATCTGGCGGGTAGTGTTTCGTTACAAGTGTTCATTCTATCGGTTGGCAGTTTGGTCATTAGCGTACTGTTGGTTCGACTGTTTGAGTCCATCTTGCCAGCATCAATGCCATTTCAATTAGGCTTATCCACGCTTGCCTTAACCTGCATATTGTTCATCCTAATGTCTATGGCGGGTTCATTATTTTCAGTGTGGAAGGTTACCAAAATTGATGCACTTGATGCGATTGGGAGGACTGCAGCATGAGAAACCGATTGGTATTACAGGGAATTACCCAGACCTTTGAAGATGGTGGCAGTAAACGCACGATTCTGGATAAGCTCGACCTTGAGGTGGCCGAGGGGGAACTGGTGGCTGTGATGGGGCCTTCCGGCTCGGGTAAAAGTACATTCCTGTCCATTGCTGGCGCACTTCTTGAACCAACGGAAGGACAGGTTCTGCTGGACGGGGCTTCTATTATGGGCAAAAGCAAACAAGATATATCCGATGTACGGCTACAGCAGCTTGGTTTTATATTTCAAAGTGCCAATCTCATTCCTTATCTAAAAGTAGAAGAACAACTCATGGTCGTTGCAAAGCTCGCCGGAACGGATAAAAGCAAAGCGGAGAAACGAGTGGATGCGCTGCTGGATACGGTAGGTTTGACTCATCGGCGGAAGGCGTATACGGAGAAGCTGTCTGGCGGAGAACGTCAGCGGGTCGCCATTGCACGGGCGTTGATGAACGATCCGGCTGTCGTGCTCGCGGATGAACCAACAGCCAGTCTGGATGCGGAACGTGGGCTGGATATTGTCGGCATGATTGCACGGCTCGTGAAAGAGCAGGGCAAGAGTGCAGTGATGGTTACACATGATGAGCGGATCTTGCCGCTCTGTAGCCGGGTTCTTTTTTTGGAAAAGGGAAAGCTGGTGCAGCATTAGACGATTAGGTGAATTTGTCAGGAACGGAACGATCTGATGTGGTTAAGGACGAGAAGGTCATGTATTCCCTCAAGGGGAAGGTGGCCTTCATTCTTCATTTTCATCTATAATTGGGAGAAGTATATAGATGAGAGATTTTATTTTACATAGAGAGGAACGGTGCGGATGAGCAGCTTGAATGCAGAACAATTCCCGGCGCTGAGTACGTCAATTCATTGGGGAATTATTGAGGCAGAGTTCAGATTAAATGACATCGTGGATGAAAAGCTGGTGAGCAATGTTAGCATCATTCCATTTGTCGGGGATCAATGTGTTGTCTTCCAACTGGATAATGGAGACTGGGAGCTGCCCGGAGGCACGCTTGAAGCAGGTGAGCCGTATATGGACGGACTGAAGCGCGAACTGATGGAGGAACTTGGGGCGGAAATGCGTTCCTATCAGATTTTTGGTCAATTCCACTGTACATCCAGTGCGTTGGAACCGTATCGACCGCATATCCCGCATCCCCATTTCGTGCGAATCATCGGATATGGAGATGTTGAACTTGTCGGTGATCCGCTGAATCCAGAGGATGGCGAGCAGGTGGTTGCTGTTGAAGTGGTAGAGATTGATGAAGCGATTCGGAGGTTCCGGGCACAGAACAGATATGACATCGCCGAGATGTACCAACTGGCTCATATGCTGCGAGAAGAAGCTAAACAGGCAGGCAAGGACCAAGTATTTTAATTCCAGATAGCCTACGGAGGTAACGATGATTCGAGATAAAATTAACGAGCTACTGGATACTTTACCCGAATTGGAACTGAACCAAGCATATTGGGGGATTGAGCGTATCCATCAGGAATATATTTTGAAGAATAACTTGCAGGATAAGAGAGTTATCGTGTCCGAACTGTACGAGGAATCCGAAGGGATTGTAAAGCAATGGGATAGCGTGTTTGCACATAATATCGATGATGTGGTCAAAGAGTCTATCCATTATAGCCAGTACAAGTGGCATATGTTCAGTTATGAACAACAGAAATGTCTGACACATGATGAAGCACGAGATGCTTTCAATGCCGAGCCGAAAGATGAAGTATATGTGATGTATGAAAGTGGTGGTTGGGTACTTTTATACGAAAATGCGAATCGGATCATTGCAGCGGATTTTGATTCGGAGCAGGATATCTACATCTTCGACCGGGCGTTTACATGGACGTATGTGTATACGCATGAATCCATGTGTGGCCCTTATTTTTATAAAATAGAACAAGCATGATTTTGAACAAAAGGGGAGTGATATCTTATGCAGGAACTGTTTAAGAAGATCATCAACACAGACGTCAAACCCTTATTGGCCAAACACGGCTATTCCAAGAAAGATCTGAATTTCTCCAAAGCGGCTGGAAGCCTCGTATACAAGTTCAACGTTCAAAAATCAAAGGTTAACACGAGTAGTCACGTGCAGTTTTATATTAACTGTAGTGTCCATTCCACCGAGCTCGCGGAGTTGCAGTCTGTTGCATTGAGTGGGGTCGTATTGGAGAACAAATCGCATTTCACCTGCCGGATCGAGGAAATAGTCCCTTCCGCTCCGGCGCACTATACCTTAACGCCCGATATCAATCCAGACGCTTTATCGAAAGAACTGGTTTCACATTTGGAAGAGGGTATTTCATTCCTACACTCGCTAACAGGGGCCAGAGATATAGTCCATTATTATATGGCGAAGACAGCGCTACATTTAAGTGAAGAAACTTTCCGCTTCCTGCTACAAGCCGGCGATACGGAAGAAGCCAAGTATTATTTACAGCAACTACATGCCAAATACGGAGTCGAAAAGCGCTGGACGATATTTGAAAAGAAATATGCAGCCATTTTTGCTGAGTACGGATTGTAAGCTTTGCTCCAGACAAATAGTCAAAATGAGGGGATGACATATGAATGATACTCAATATACTTTAAATTTTGAGAAACTGTGTAATGAATTACAGCTTGGTGAATTGATCAGTTCGCCCAAACCAATCTCAGGTGGACTTCTTCATCGAATGTACGCCATTGAAACGACGCAAGCTAATTATGCAGTTAAGGCATTGAACCCTCAGATCATGGTAAGACCTTCTGCTGTGCAAAATTATATTGATTCAGAAAAAATAGCAAACGTGGCAGCTGAACATATCCATGCTCAACCTGCAAAAATGTTAAAGGGTGCTTCTATGCATAACATTGATAATCCTATCTAATATTTGATTGGATTGAGGGTCAACGTTTGGAACAAGATGAAGTTACGATCAATAACAGTTCTCTGATGGGAACGATCCTTGCAGATATCCATAAAACGGATTTTAGACAACTAGAATTGGATAGTTCACAGGCGACTAATTCTAAAAAAATAGATTGGATGTTTTATCTGAACAAAGGAGGAATTGAGAATTCGGAATGGATTAAGATTTTGGATTCCAATATGGATCAGCTGTATGAGTGGAGCATGAAAGCTAAGAATTCATCTTCAATGCTAGCATCCAATAATGTTATTAGTCACAGAGATCTGGAGCCTAAGAATGTGATGTGGAGACAAGACATACCTATTATTATAGATTGGGAATCGGCAGGTTATATTAATCCGATGCATGATCTGGTAGAAACAGCTGTGTATTGGTCAGTAGATAGCTCTGGAAGTATAAACGAGGAAAAGTTCTTGGCTTTTATAGGTGGATATAAGAAGCGAGTGGGCAGTCTAACAGCCAATTGGGAAGTGGTTCTGGATGTTGGTTTTGCTGGAAAGTTGGACTGGCTCGAGTATAGTCTTAAACGGTCACTGCGGATTGAATGTACGGACATAGAGGAACAGTTATTAGGAACATCACAAGTCATTAGGACTTTAGAGGCTTTGAAACAATACGAAAATATGATCTCAGATATGAAGAACTGGTTGAATACTTAATCCAGGAGGGGATGCCCATATGGCAAACGATAAAGGAACATTCAGAACATGCAAACAAGGACATTCGTATTATAAAAAAAGTGATTGCCCAACCTGTCCAACGTGCGAAGCTGAACGTAAACCGACAGATGGATTTCTAGCCTTGCTGTCAGCTCCCGCCAGACGTGCCTTGGAGAATGAAGGCATTGCGACACCACAGGAACTTGCAGAGTACACAGAAAAAGAGATCCTGAAGCTGCACGGAATAGGGCCATCTGCCATACCTAAACTGCGAAGCGCTTTGGAAGAAGAGGGAATGTCTTTTAAGAAATAACCCTCTTCACGCTGTTCCACTAATCCAAACCAGAAGCGGAAGTAATCTCCTCTATCGTTACCCGATACAACAAGTTACCTTCACTGAGTAGCAGACGATGTTGGCGAAAATCCTGCCTTGCCTGCTTGAAGGGCTGACCATTTTCATTTAATAAATCAACCTTCTGCCCCTTACTCAATCTTCCGGGCTTCTCCATCTTCTTAAGCACAAACGTCCCATGTTTACCGTACCCGGCATCGAACAAGAAATGATAACCATCCGTACTGAAGCCGGAGGAACCGGAGATGTTTGGATTCATGAATGTAACGTTGGGTTCACGGGTGCCCCCTGAGATACAACCGAGTTCAAAATCGGTATAGAAGTAGAACCAGACTTGCTTCTCATTCACCACATTGAGTGCGTAACAATCCGCAATGTCAGCTTCACGATTTTCATATAGTTTATTCCCGTGCTCATCCCAAGCCAGCAGACCATATGATCCAATCGGATCGCTCCATCCGTAGTTACCAAATACCCCTTCATCGAAGTAACTGGTCCAGATCGTTCCCTTTTCGGTAACTTGTACACTCTGAATACCGTCTCCCAACAAAAACTCGCGAATTGTATTTCCGTCTAAATCACACACTTTGGCGTTCAGATCAACCTGTCCATTCCCATAATTCGTACAGCGTGCTCCGATGAGCAGTAGATGTTCATGTAATGGTTGTACGTAATGATAATTGAACGTCTGTCCCCAGATGACAACTTCCTCGATATTTTGATCTGTCACAATGAGCACTTTGTACGTATAACTTTGATTCAATTTACTTTGGACGAACACACCTCGTTTTCTTTCGGGGATCTGATTCATGAGCAGCACATAGACTCGGCCATCACCGCCCCACTGGGTGGAAACGATATCGAATCCCTCAACATAGTTCGAAATGTCGGCAAAAGGCAAAAGTTTTACTTTGGGATTGGACATATCCATATCCTCCTTTGTAGTCAAATGCTGAGTCACCATCTGCATCTGTATACGAGGATTATGACTGACGCGTACTAAACTGAACATGGCGGAAGTATAGCGAAGGTCTTCTTTGGCTTTCTTGACACACGTAGTGCAATAAGGAAGTTGTGTAAAATTCTATATAAGAGGAGGATGGAGAAGTAGCTATAAGAAGAGTGTGAGAATACATACAACGCACGTGTAGTAAGGGGAAAGAAGTACCCGTAGATTTGATTTGTATGAGTACGATTACGTGGAAGACTCATCTCTGAAAAACTGAAAAACTGAAAAACTGAAAAACTAAAAAACTAAAATGTATAAGGAAGTGTTACGAGGTGGAACCACATATTCAAGAGCAAAAGACAGACTACCGTCCACTAGGCGTATCGGGCTTGGGTGGTTGGCTGATTCTCGTCCAGATCGGATTATTTCTTACGTTGATTTTCCTGGCGCTCCAATTGGTCCTGTATTGTTTGCCCATGCTTACCACAGAGACTTGGGAGTTGCTAACTTCGGAGCAATCTGCATATTATCACCCGCTATGGGGACCGGTCGTTATTTTTGAAACGGTATATAACGCACTGTTTTTAGTGTTTAGCATATATACTATCATTGCTTTGTATAGTAAAAAATCGATCTTTCCTCGTCTTATGATCATGTTTTATAGTGTCAGTCTAGCCGTTAGTGTCATTGATTATTTATTGTTGCTTCAGATTCCGATGGCGAGAGAACTTGAGGATGGAAACTCGTTAAGAGATATTGGCAAGTCGGTACTTACTTGTGCGATCTGGATTCCTTACTTTATCAAATCAGAGCGAGTTCATAACACATTTGTAAGATAAATGGGTTGCAGGAAATGCCCGATCTCGGATAGAAGCTATCAGAGGTCGGGTTTATTTGTTACAAACGAAACCAGTCACATATATAGTTAACCTGTTCAAAGGGAAAAGGAGAAGAGATCTTGAAAGTTTATCTGGTAAGGCATGGGATGGATGAGGAAGGGTATCGAGGCGGATGGAGCGATCGTGGACTTACGGAACAAGGAATCAATCAATCCAGGAAATTGGGAGAGCATTTGCATCATCATGCTGACGAGTACAACATACATACGATTATTAGCAGTGATCTTCCTCGTGCAGTACAGACTACACGGGAAATTGAGAAGAGATTAAACATGCAGGCTGGCTTAATGAAAGATTGGCGGGAGATGAATAACGGAGATTTGGCAGGCATGCTCCATAAGGATGCTGAAGAACATTACCCAGGGGTTTATTTCAACACCCTTGAGATGGATTCCCCTTTTCCGGGAGGAGAAAGTCCAAGAGACTTTTATAGCCGGATAAGCATTGCTTTCGAGAATCTTTTCAGAGGTCTAGAGGAGAATACACTCAAGTCCAATGTTCTGTTAATTACTCACGGCGGAGTGATTAACATCCTGTATTATCTGCTTGAGAATCGGGAATGGAGCAATCAGTCCAGCTTTTATCCCATGGGCAACACCAGTGTACATACCGTTGAAAAGGGAAGGCATGGTTGGAAACTTAGCAACGTAAATGGTTTGAGTCATCTAGATTAGTTTTTTGATATGTCTAACGGAATGGGTGAACAACGGATGCTCTTGGGTATTTATTTTGAAGAAGCGGAGAGTAAAGGATAAAAATAAACGGATAGATTAAATAGAAGATGGAGGCGATGACATGAGCGATCAACCAATTGAACTGTTGCAACGTTTAAAATCTTTATCCGGCCCATTTCCAACGTGGGATACGGGGCAGTTGCCGGAGCGGCCGGGAAAGCTATTTTTGGAGTGGTTGAGATTGGCAGTTGAGAACGAAGTGAAAGAACCTCATGCCATGACGATCTCCACCGTGGATCACGATGGTTATCCTGATGCGCGGGTGTTGATTTTGAAAAACGTAATCGACGAAACGTTTTATTTTGCTTCGAGTTCGGAGAGCCGAAAAGGGCAGCAGTTGAAGGAGAACCCTTATGTGGCTCTGACATTCTACTGGCCCTCACTGGGAAGACAGATTCGGATAAGGGGAATTGCCGAGGATCAGGGAGATCAAGCGGGCGCTGATGATTTCCGCAAACGGTCAGCTGGAGCGAGAGCAGTTGCCATGACAGGGCATCAGAGTGAGGTTTTGGATAGTGAGGAAGTGCTGGATAGTGCCATTGAAACTCAGAAAGAACACATTCAACGTGACCCCGATGTCGTTACACCACAATGGCGTTTATATGCCGTGAATGCACAAGAGGTGGAGTTCTGGCAGGGAGATTCAAAGCGTAAGCATGTGCGAGTCCAATATGTGATGCAAGATGGGCAGTGGAAGACACGCAGGTTGTGGCCTTGATTTTATAACAGATGAGTAGGCAACGCGGATCGAACGGTTATCTGTTTCTCTTCTTAACAATCTCAGGGAGGGCGAATCTATGAAAACAATTGAAAGTTTCTTCGAACCATTTCCGGTATTGGAGACAGAACGGACGATACTCCGGCGGCTTACCTATGATGATCTGGATGATATGTATAGTTATTGTGTTGTACCTGCTGTCTCGGAGTTCACTACCTGGGACGCGCACAAGAGCAAAGAAGATACCAAAGCTTTTTTGGATTTTGTCATGAGCCGGTATGATGTGAATTTAATAGGCCCATGGGCCATTGAAGATAAACAAACCAAGCGGCTGATTGGGAGTTGTAACTATCTAGGGTGTGATAGCGATAACAGGAGAGTCGAGTTGGGATATGTGTTATCTGATCAATATTGGAATCAAGGCTACATGACCGAAGTGGTGAAACGAATCATCCAATTTGGATTTGAGGAAGTGGGATTGGAACGAATTCAGGCTCAATGTTTAGTGAAGAACACGGGCTCCGCGAAAGTCATGGAAAAGGCCGGCATGCAATTTGAAGGTGTGCTGAGGAAATACATGAAGGTGAAAAATGAACTTCAGGATCTGAAGATGTATGCCATTGTAAAAGAAGATTTCTATACTAACATTAAATAAAGAACGTGTTTTGGGAAAGGGCGAACAAGGTTGAGCAAAGGAATCCTGTATCTTATGCTATTCATGACTTTTTTAAGTAGCTCAGAAGTGGCATACAATCGTAATGCGGTTTCACAAGAACCTCCTGCATCTTATGCAACTAAGATATTTACGGAGGATGAATTCAGTTTTCAGATTAAATCCAAAGATATTACGATTAAACTAGGAAGTACTCGTGAAGAAGTTGAGCAGCAACTTGAACTACACGAAGATTATTATAAGCATACGAATGTTTACCAGTACAAAGATATGAGTATTCATTACAAAGATGGCCGTGTGGATGGCATCATGATTGATGACCCGGCAAAATTCAAAACGTATAAAACGCCAAGCGGGATAGGTTATGGAAGTACAGTTCAAGAGGTCTTCCAACAATACGGCAAAAAAGCTTTTATAGATACTAAAAAGGGAAAAGTACAAAGTATTACATATGTTATGGAGAAAAATAAACAAGGAAATTACCATGTCATATCATCCTTTGATCATGCAATATTGGAAGGAGGATTTCAGAACATGAAAGCCTTATCCATGGCATTTGACCAGAAGGGGCGTGTCTCATTCATCATGCTGGCAAGCCATGAGTTTGCCTATAATCCTGAGTTCAACATGGATGACATACAATAGAGGGCTCCGGGGATTTCCTTTCATCACACTTTTTTAACAACCAACGTACATAATGTCATATCGTGAACCTGATGCCTTTCGCTATAATCTTCAAGTTAATATAACTTGGAAGAATGAAGGAACCAGGAGGTACAACAAATTGATAGCCAAAAACAGATATAAATCACTCGAACTGGAAACACCCGGCGTATATGAGCTGGAAGGGCTTGAAGTGGGAGTGACATCGAACTGCAATTATAAATGTGACTATTGCTGCGCCTACAATCGGGATGATGGAGCATGCATTGATAGTCAGGAAGTCATCCGCATTATTAGTGAGCTTCCTCGTCTTAAGCGCGTGCGGTTGTCCGGGGGAGAAGTTACCCTGAAATACCAGGATTGCTTGGAGATCGTGACGTACTGCGCGGCACATGGAATCGATACACAATTGAACAGTAATGCCAGTCTGCTGACAGAAGAACGGATTCTTGCTTTGCGTGATGCGGGCTTGTCCAACATCCATATCTCGTTCAACTATACGGATGCAGAGGCCTATGCTGCGTACTACCGTGTGCATCCTCGCATGTATGAGAGATTGGAACAGAATATCCGTTTGTGCACGGAAGCCGGTCTGGAGACGGTACTGGAAACGTTACTGTTTGAAGGTAATCAAGCGAATATGCAGGCCATTAGCGATAAGGTATATGATCTGGGTGTGCGCATCCATGAGATCCAGAACAGCATTAAGATGCCGCATACGGACTGGAGCCAGATTGTATCCAAAGAGTCTCTTGTACGATCTGTAACGGAATTAATTGAGCATAAAAAGCCAGATACAACGCTCTATTTCACCTGTATGGACCGGTTTGCTGAACAGTTGAATTTGCGGGAGCAACCGGGCGTGTATTTCTCTAATTGCGTGGATGGCACGAAACAACTTCACTTGCACGGCAACGGAGATATTCTCATCTGTGAGTTATGCCATCCTGTCGTGATTGGCAACATTTATAACGGAACGTCGTTGAAGGATATTTATGCCCAGCAGCCACCGGCGTTAACGGAATTTCTGGAAAAGCGGCCTTGTCCCGCATACGATGCTCTTTTTGCAGACGCATAACAGGAAGCTACGACGAAGAAATTTTGATATTTATGTTGAGCGAGATACGTACACGATATCAGTGACATTTAAGGTTATATAGCTTGAAAATAAGGTGAACTGCTTTCCTCAATGGGAAAACGGATCACCTTATTTTATTAAAACTATTCATTCACACAATAACAGCGATTGGAAGGTTGTTCTGTCATCGTAGTGTCAGTGTGAATATTCCTTAGTTCAATTCATTCGGTTTCAGATTCATTTAAGCTACCCGGCCTAATATGGCCTTAAGAACTTAGATGAAGAGGTGAGCTTCACATGATGAAGATGTATCAGAAACCAACCCGGAAAGACCCACATAAAAGACCGATCTCCCCAAGAAAGCGAAGATGGCTCATCATCACACTTGTCATCGTGCTTGCGGTAGGTGGAATCCTGTACAGCTTGGCTGACCGTTACCTGATCCGGCATGTGCAGGTGGTTGTAGCGGATGAGAACACAGCAACGGCAGCAACGGGCAATACGAATGATTCCACCAGTACTCCGACCACCGCAACTGAAGTGAATGCAACGTCAGATGATTGGGATTATTCGAGTGATGATATGGAGGTCCATATTGATAAGGTACAGTCAGGATCTGGCTCGGATCAGATTACGTATTATGTCGCTGATGTTCAGCTAACGGATGCAAGCAGCCTGCGAACTGCACTGGCAGATAATAGTTTTGGAACGAACATTACCGAGAATACGTCAGAGATTGCCGCAGCCAACAATGCGATCTTTGCCATTAATGGTGATTATTATGGATTCCGTGATGATGGTGTCATTATCCGAAATGGAACATTGTACCGGGACAGCCCGACGCGGGATGCACTTGCCCTGTTCAACAATGGGACCATAAAAACATATAACGAGAACGAGATTTCTTCCTCGGAACTGCTGGCTGAAGGTGCCACCAATACGTTATCCTTCGGGCCCATTCTGATTCAGGATGGCGAGATTGTCAGTGATTTTAGCAGTGTGAAAATTGACAATAACTTCGGCAACCGCTCCATTCAAGACGCAAATCCAAGAACTGCTATCGGCATGATTGCTCCGAATCATTACGTTTTCGTGGTAGTGGACGGACGGCAGGACAACAGCCGTGGCATGACCTTGGCAGAACTGGCCGATGTCATGAAAGGTTTCGGAGCAACTGAAGCCTACAACTTGGACGGCGGCGGTTCATCCACCATGTACTTTATGGGTCGAGTCGTTAATAACCCGCTGGGGCGTAACCAGGAACGTGGCGTAAGTGACATTTTATATCTGACGGAGGGACAAGGATCATGACGATATTAATTCCATCCTATGAACCCGATGTACGTTTACTGAATCTCGTTCTGCGGTTACAGACATTTAAGCTTGGACCCATTGTGATAGTGGATGATGGCAGTGGCCCAGGGTACCGTGGGATTTTTGAAACGGCAGAAGCCTATGGCTGTACGGTCCTGACACATCCCGTCAATCTGGGTAAGGGCAGGGCGTTGAAGACAGGCTTTCAGCATATTAAGGAGTACGGACCTCAAGGCGGTGTAGTGTGCGCAGATAGTGACGGACAGCATCTGCCACATGATATTAAGCGTATCTTCGAAGTGCTGCTCACACAAACGAGACCCGGAATTGTACTCGGCAGCCGTCGCTTCAGCGGGAAAATCCCAGCACGCAGCCGTTTTGGCAACACAGTCACTCGGGCAGTTTTTTCGCTCACGACAGGTACCAAAGTATATGACACGCAGACGGGTCTACGCGGTTTTCCTTACTCCATGCTGGATTGGCTGAACCAGATTCCCGGGGATCGGTTTGAATACGAGATGAACATGTTGCTAACGGCACACAAGGAAGGGTATGAGATTACGGAGGAGTTTATTGATACGGTGTATCTGGATCACAATGAGTCCTCTCATTTCCGCCCGCTGGTCGATTCGTTCCGGATCTATAGGCCAATCCTGATGTTCAGCACATCTTCGTTGCTGTCTGCTCTAATTGATTTTGGACTACTATTCGTCATGCAGTATTTCACTCACAATCTGTTTCTGTCGGTCCTTGCAGCAAGACTGTGCAGCTCCATCTTCAACTACACGATGAATCGGAAGTACGTGTTCTCCGCAGGGCGAATCTCGAAGGTTCGCCACTCTTTGCCCAAATACTTCTCACTTGTCCTACTGGTGCTGTTATTAAACTACGGTTTATTGTATTTTTATAATGAAAAATTAATTATCCCACTGCTCGAAGCCAAGCTGTTGACCGAGGTGTCCATCTTCCTGTTTAGCTACTGGGCGCAGCGCAGATTTGTCTATTAACGCAGAGAGAGTAGGCATATAGCTTGCTCTCTTTTTTTCAATCAGAGCCGTTTCAAAAGAATATCCTGCGCTTCTTGGTTAACAAAAAAGGTCGAGAATAGGGGGAAGCATACCCTTGTTCTCGGCCTTTTAAACTCACAGGAGGACGAGGGTTACATCAGCTTCTTAATCTCATCCTTCAGGATTTCGGACTGAGTGCCGAAGATGACCTGCACAGCTCCACCACCGAGCCTCATGACGCCGGAAGCGCCGAGCTGTTTGAGCGCCTGATCGTTGACGGCTTTGTCGTCCCTGACAACTAGCCGGAGGCGAGTGATGCAGGCGTCAATGCTCTC
Organism: Paenibacillus sp. 37; assembly: GCF_008386395.1. Taxonomy (NCBI): domain Bacteria; kingdom Bacillati; phylum Bacillota; class Bacilli; order Caryophanales; family Paenibacillaceae; genus Paenibacillus; species Paenibacillus sp. 37. The sequence goes on from NZ_CP043761.1 coordinate 1,809,239, forward strand.
GATATTATCTGTTCCCCCAATCTCGGCGAGCACTTTGCCAGCCTTGGTGTCGGCAGACGCCGCTGCCACGGCGGAAGCATTAGTGGGGGCATCGGCATCATAAGCGTCATCCTCGCGCCCCGGCGTTTTCAGGTTGAACTTGATAATCATGAACCGGAACAGGAAATAATAGACGACCGCAAATGCGAGTCCGACCGGGATCATGAGCAGCGGATTGGTCGACAGCTTCATGTTCACGAGGTAATCGATTAGACCTGCAGAGAAGGCGAAGCCCAGCTTAACATTCAGCAGGTACATGATTAGGGCCGCCGCACCGGTAAGAATAGCGTGAACCACATATAGTAGAGGCGCCGCGAACATAAAGGAGAACTCGAGCGGCTCGGTAATACCCGTTAAGAACGAAGCCACCGCTGCGCCGATAAAGATCGAAGCGACCATTTTGCGCTTTTCAGGCCGGGCTGTATGAATCAAGGCTAGCGCCGCCGCCGGAAGAGCGAACATCATAATCGGGAAGAAGCCAGACATGAACATGCCTGCCGTAGGGTCTCCGTTGAAGAAGCGGGTCAGGTCGCCGTGCACGACTTCCCCGGCTGCATTGGTATAATCTCCGATCTGGAACCAGGCGATGGAGTTGAGGACATGATGCAGACCGAGCGGGATGAGTAGGCGGTTGGCGATCATAAACACCATGGAGCCAACGCCGCCAAAACCTACAATCCAGGCGCCGAAAGCGCCGATGGCATCCTGAATCGGGCTCCAGACCATGCCGAACAGGATGGCCAACACCAGCATGGAGCCGGCGGTGACCATCGGCACAAAGCGTTTGCCGGAGAAGAAGCCGAGCCAGTCAGGAAGCTTGATATTATGATATTTTTTATACATATAGGCTGCAAGCAGTCCGGCAAATATCCCGCCCAATACGCCCATATCCAGCTTGACATCGTCAGGAATATAGCCGAATACACCTGGAACGGCTCCCAGAATCCGCGTCAGTACCATATAAGCGATCAGGGCGGAAAGCGCGGCGACCGCATCCCCCGCCAGTCCGATTGCCACCCCAATGGCGAAGATGAGCGCAAGGTTGCCGAAGATCGCCCCCGCTCCCTCATTCAGGAATGGAACTACATACTGATTAAGAAATCCCCCGATCACGGGACCGAGTGGAATGTCCTTTTCGTAATTAAGAAGACCGAGGCCTTGAAGAATACCTGCCGCAGGCAGGGTTGCTACAGGAAGCATCAGGGATTTTCCCAGCTTTTGCAGTGATTTCAGCATATTGTTCTTCCTTTCTTTTTTTGATTTAGGTTATTTGGACAAGCTGACTTTCATGATCGTTCCCATGCCTGCTTCTACGCTGCCATACTCCGGGTGTGACTCCCACGGCTGTTCAGCCGCATTCGCAACGATGACAGGGGTGATGACCGGATAACCGGCGGAAGCAATCGCATTCAGGTCAAATTCAATCAGAGTCTGACCGATAGTGACTTGATCCCCGGCCTGCACTTGGGGGGTGAAGCCCTGTCCTTTCAGGCTGACAGTATTCATACCGATATGCAGCAGCAGCTGCAGCCCGGAAGCATGCTCAATCATTACGGCATGGTGCGATTTGATCAGGTGCACCACAGTGCCGTCGATAGGGGCGACCAGCCTGCCTTCTTGGGGAATCATTGCGACTCCCGGTCCCATAAGTCCTTGCGCGAACGCTTCGTCAGGCACTTCTTCCAAACTGACGCAGGTTCCGGTGAGCGGGGATGCGACGGATATTGTTTCAGATGTTTTGGCAGATTTGTTGTTTTTCCATTTCCAGATCATTGTGTGTTGTCCTTTCTGTTGTTGGTTTTGGCATGGGTTTGAAAAAGCCGGTATAAATGCATTGCGAGAAAAGCCGTTTCTTCCTCAGGCACTTCTGTACCCAAATCCTCGGCCATTACAGCGCTCAGTTTTCTGGCCAGCTGGTATTCGGACGTATATTCATTTTTCACATATTGTGCGAAGGTGGGAGCCGTCATCGGCTGCTGATACAGGCGTTCCATGGAGAAGCGCAGGTGTATCATGAGTCTTGCCTGGCTAAGGCTGCTCTGATCAAAGCGAACACCACCCTCCTCTTCAATAATCGACTGAAGTTTGCTGATCACATTGGATACCTTAACCAACTGTCCGACAGGGACGTGATTTACGGAGGAGTACACATGGTATGTCAGGAACCCGGCCTCATCCTCCGGTACCTCTACGCCAAAGGCCTCTCCGATCATGGCCGCCGCTTCCAAGGCGATTTCGAATTCTTTCGGAAAACTGAGCTTTGTCTCCGTAAGAAAAGGATTCAGAATCTCCATCCCATTGCGGATACGATATAAGGTGAACTGAATATGACTCGGAAGAGCAAGGTAGATCTTGTCATTCAGCTTGCCGGGAAACTGATCAGCGATGAGACGGATAATTCGGTCAGAGATGTCGATGACATTGGGGTCCAAGTCCCTCATCAGCTCCTGCGCCTGCCCCCACTCCTCCCGGTCTTCCAGCCGGAACCTTTTTTCAATCCGCGGATCATCGGCCTGAACGGTGCTTTCCACCTTGAACGCAAATCCCAACCCTTTGCCGATCAGTACGTACTCCTTGGTATTCTGGTGCGACCGGGCCAGAACAATATTACTGCCAACGACCCGCTCCACCTGCAAAATCATTCCTTTACTCACGGTTCACCGCCTCCTCATTTCTAAAGTTAACGCTTTCATGGCTCCGGAACGCAAAAAGAGCCAAGAAGCGAGTATAGTCTCATGTTCGCTTCTTGGCTCATGCCCTCTGGGGTGGTAACACGCCAATTCATTTTATGTTTTCATCAGAACGTTCTTCCTACATAATATAAAGCTGATCTGCCACCGTCAACCATAATTTTGTCATCCAACTGTTCGTCGTTTAATATAGGGAATGTGTAAACGAAAAGGTACCTGCCGTAGTTGGAGCCAAATCTAACATGAATAGGAGTATGCCTATGTATCTTCGAAGTGTGGAACTCCTGTCGGCCAAGATCGAGAATAGGGACCAATATCCTTTTGACATCCCCGCGATCCGGTCCTTGGAACGATTGGAGATCACAAATAACGTTACTTTTTTTGTAGGTGAAAATGGTTCAGGGAAATCTACGCTGCTGGAAGGCATCGCACATCAATGTGGCTTCAATACCGCAGGGGGTGGCAGGAATAATACCTATGAGACACATGCTTCGGAATCCTCGCTCGGGAATTATCTCAGGCTGGCCTGGTTGCCCAAAATAACGAATGGTTTCTTCATGCGCTCTGAATCGTTCTATCAATTCGCATCACATGTCGACGAGATGCCGGAATCGCTTCCGTATTATGGCGGGCGTTCATTACATGAACAATCACATGGGGAGTCTTTTCTCAGTCTGTTCGTCAACCGCTTTAGTTCCAAAGGCATCTATCTGCTCGACGAGCCCGAAGCCGCATTGTCCCCAGCTAGGCAGCTCTCTTTATTGCGGATTCTTCATGATCTGTCAGGCACTTCGCAGTTCATTATTGCGACGCACTCACCTATTCTGCTCGGGTATCCGGGGGCGGAGATTTTAAGTTTTGACGATAACCATATTCAAGAGGTAGTCTATGAGGATACCGATCACTACCAGATTACCCGCAGTTTTCTGGAGAACCGCGACCGGATGCTGAATGAATTATTTAAAGACTAAGTTGAGATGTGATACAAGTTTAATACTACATTTTATGAGGAGAGATTGGATGAAAGTAGGATTCATAATCATTGATATGCAAGAGAGTATTGTGCGGAAAAAGATGGATCAGAGCTCGATAGACCATGCTTGCGAGTACATTAACCATGTAGCTAACGTGCTGCGCTCGAATGATCATGTGGTCATTCACGTGCAGGATGTGGAGGGCATGGAGGAGACACCACCGGAAGAATATCGTATTATTCCCGAGGTAGATGTGAATGAGAAGGATATCACAGTTACCAAAGAAGCTTCCAACGCTTTCTGGCAGACTAATCTGGAGCAGGTGTTGAAGAGTCACGGAATTGAATTGGTGATTATTGCCGGGTTTGCCGCAGAGGAATGTGTTCTATTCACCTACAACGGTGCGATGGAGCGAGGTTTCCGTCCGGTGATGTTGCAAAATGGAATTCTAAGCACCCATCACGAAGCGGTGATTTCAACGTACAGAGATCGCAATGTGATCTCATATCCTGTGGTTGATTATCTAATCCATTAAGTGTCGGTTATATCCAAAATGGAGGTGATGGTGATGAACGTGCTTCACATTGCTTTTGTATTTGTGATCTCATTGGCAGGCGTTGCCTTCGGCGTTCAGGGATTGAAGAAAAAATCGCCAGTCATGATGTATATCAGTGTAATATTTATTTTCGTTCCTATACTCCTCTTCCTGGATTGGATGGCGTTTCTACCTTTTATCGCTCCGGCTGCACTTGCTAGTGGATACTTGGTGAAAAATAAAGACAAGAGCACCAACCGGACCCTGTAAAGGGTCTATTTTTATGCATAAATGTTCATGTCCACTGTGAAAGTTAAGTTTACTCTATGGATTAAACCAAACTTTGCCTATATCTGTTGTGGTTGAAAGGATATATTGAGAACAGGGCACAGCAAACGTGCTGTGAACATCGGAAAGGTTATGTATTGATCACTAACTAACTCATTAACTAAGGGAGATGTGCAATGAAGATGAACGTACAAATTAAGAGTATTTTGGCAGAACAAAAGGAATTGTTTCTCAACCTGTACAACTTGTACTTATATGATCTGTCTGAATTTTCTGGCGAGGATCTACTTAAAGAGGGGAAATATGATCCAACGAACACCTATCTCTATCTGGAACGCGATGAATTACATCCGTTTTTGATTCAGTATGAAGGAAAGATTATTGGATTCGTCCTGGTGTGTTCACCTCCATATGTGCCAGAAGATGTGGATTATACCGTGCAGGAGCTGTTCCTGGTCAAAAAGTATCGTGGACAGGGACTGGCAGCACAAGCGGTCGACTTGGTTTTTGCTCAGTTTCAGGGTAGATTCAAAGTAGGACAACTCGCTAACAATGCAGCAGCAGTTTCGTTCTGGAAAAAGTATTATGAGCAACATCAGATTGAATATACCGAGTCTGAATATAACATTGAGATTGACAACATCGCTGGCAGCCACCGGATTTTGTCTCAGACTTTTGTGCGTGGAAAGAGATAGATCCTATTTAAATTAGAAGGTGATTCGTTTGTTTATTATCATAGCAACCAAGGGGAATTGGAAGTGGATTTCTGGTGTGTTTCAGGCAGAAGAGGTAGCTAGACAGTACATGGATCTCATACCTGATGAGCTTAAGGCGTTCCAGGAATTCATTCAGATAGAGAACATCACATTTCCTTTTTATATTATAGAGCGTCAGGCATCTCCATTTAGGTTTCTCGATAAAGATGAAGTGATTTCACTTTTCGATCATACGGATATATCAGAGGACGAAGATGAGGTGCACTTCAATATCTACACGGTGGATTCAGATTATAGACCAAAGAAACCTGGAACAGATTATATGGGAATACTGAGACATGATCATGTGACCAATGAATGGATAGAGATGTATCGTGAGGAAGGGGCAGAGTTCCTGATTAGAAGAAGGATTTTATGAATGTGAGAATTAAGGAAACTAGCGATCCAGCACTTTAGTTTACTACCTAATTTAATAAACGAGGATACCTATGGATGCGACAATGAGGTGTCCTTTTTTTGTTATATTTCAGTTCTGATTGTGTTAGGGAGGAGCAGAAAAAAATGTATACTGTATACACCGAAAGTTGGGCTGTAAACTCTTTAACAGACTGGGTTTTGCAGCCATATTCCATGGTCAGTATTTTATGTATACTATTGCTGATCTTTGTGATAAGTTGAGACGAATAAGATCCAGTAATCATACTATGAGTGAGAGGAATAATATCATGAATTGTGCTAAAAAGCTTGTCACCACTCTATTGATTACAGTTATGTTGTTTTCATCGTTTAATGTAGTATTTGGTGCTGCTGATTCTTCGGCATCAGACATCGAGGGAAACTGGGCAGAAAGCCAAATTACGAAATGGATCGACAAAGGTTTTATTCATGGTTATGAAGACGGCAGCTTTAAACCGAACAATACTATAACAAGAGCAGAATTTTTCTCATTGGTTAATCGTTCATATGGATTTACTGATACATCATCTGTATCCTTCAAGGATGTTACTTCATCTAACTGGGCATATGCTGAGGTTTCCAAAGCTGTGAAAGCTGGATACATAAAGGGTTATAGGGACGGTACAATCGGTGCCAATAAACCCATTAGTAGACAAGAAGTTGCAGTTATTATCGATGTTCTTCTGGATCTATCGAATGAAACTAGTACTGGAAATCACTTTACGGATTCCAATATGATAGCCTTATGGGCTAAAAATTCGGTAGATGCTATAGTGGCTAAAGGGATTTTACAGGGCTATGATAATAACTTCAATCCGAATAAACCGATCACTCGTGCTGAAGCAGTCGTTGCGCTGGATCGTTCAGTGAATGCAAGAGCAACGGATTACAGCTTAGCTGGAACATATGGCCCTGAGTCGGGAACGCAGACCATTGATGGGGATGTGCTCATTAGCGCGGCTGGGGTTACATTGAAGAATATGATCATCAAAGGGAACCTATTATTTAGTGAAGGTATCCAAGAAGGAGATGTGCACCTTACGAATGTTACGATTAAAGGTGTGACACGGGTAGAGGGTGGGGGCGTTAGTACCATCTATTTCAAAAATACCGTAACATCTACCCTTATTGTTGATAAGAAAAAAGGACCCGTTCTCATTATTGTAGAAGGTTCAACGACATTAGGAGAAGTAACCATTCAATCCCCTGCTACGCTACAAGAAACGGATACTACGGGGAATGGCTTCGGCAAGATTACGTTATCCGAGCGGTTACCTGCTGGTTCAAAAGTAGGTTTGAAAGGAACATTTGATTCCTTAACCGTTAAAGGCAGCGGGGGTCAGGTGGATATTTCTGAAGGCCGTATTAAGGATGTTATCGTAGCAGTTACAGCAACGGGGACGACACTTAACTTAGGCACGGATGCAACGATTGTAAACCTCTTCTTAGATGCAGTCGCTAAGATTTCAGGCACGGGTACTATTGAAAAGGTGACGCTGAGTTCCGTTGCTAAAGGTGGTACGACTTTTGAAACTACAATTCGACTGTTGGGTAAAGTCACACATACAGTGACCCCAGCTACTCCAACTGCTCCTTCGACTTCACCATCCACTGGTGGAACGGATACAATTGCTCCTACATTGTCCAATGTAACTAGTGGTCATATTGCAGCTGGGGATCCTGTGGTGGGTAGAAGCAATGAAAGTGGATATGTGTATCTGGTTCCTTCCACAACACCGAAAACACTTACAGATCTAAATCAATCCGTTGCAGGATTGTCAGGCAAGAAGCAATCTGTGACAGCAAACGTAGCTACGACAATTAGTACAACAGGCTTAGCCTCAGGTAGGTATGTCGTATATGCCGTTGATCTCGCGAACAATATATCGATGGCTTCTGCAGAGATCGTTATTGGTACAAATCAGTTAACCGTTTCGACTCCAGTACTCTCAACCGAGAAAATGTACGATGGAACGTCTTCGGCTACAGTGATAGCAGATTCACTAACCGGAGTTGCTGCTGGAGACCGTGTAACTGTAAGTGCAGCAGCCACCTACAATGATGCAACAATAGGTACCGGTAAAACAATCACTGTAGTTTATACTTTAGGCGGAGCAGATGCAGCCAAATATATTGCTCCTGCAAACTATACAATCCAGACAGGGGCCATTACAGCCGCACAATTGACAATCGGCGAGCCGATGTTGACTGTTATTGAGAAGGCAGATGGAGATTCATCGATAGACGTATCTGCAGGTTCCTTAGTTGGGGTAGTTCCAGGTGAGGATGTGACTGTGAGTGCAGAGGCGGTATATGATACATTATCAACTCAGGAAGCTAGACCATTAACTGTGGTTTATACAATAGCTGGTGTGGATAGTGGCAAATATATTGCTCCAGTTAATAATACGAACCACACTGTATACGTACAATTTAGTGTGGATACGGGAACGATTATAGATCTGATCACCACTTCCAAAGTGTATGATGGAACCTTAGCAACAACTGCACTAGCGGGTTCTAGAGAAGGGGCTTGTCCAGGTAGTGGAATTTGTCCAGGGGATGACGTAACGGTAAGTGCTTCAGGAGTCTATGATAATGAAAATGTAGGAACAAATAAGAAGATAACCGTATCGTATATTTTATCGGGTAATGATGCACGAAACTATTTACCGCCATCCCGTATCGATGTGAATACAGGTGTGATCACTGCAAAGCAATTGATGATCACGTCTCCGACATTAATACTCTCCAAAGTGTATGACGGAACTCTTGCAGCAAATGTAACGGCAGGTGCATTAACTAACGTGATCTCTGGGGATGACGTACAAGTAAATGCTGTAGCGACATACAATAATGCAGCAGTTGGTACCAGTAAAGTAATAACAATTAAGTATACTCTTACAGGGCTTGATGCAGGAAATTATATTGCCCCAGCAACTCAAGTTGTGGGTACGGGGGAGATTACTACTACACCTTAATGTTTATGTATGAAGACCATTTTCATTAGTGACTTTTCTAATGAAAGTGTAGAAGCAAATAGAGTCTCCACTGTCGAATAAGACTGTGGAGACTTTTTGATTTTTTTCGATTCAAAACAACTTCGCATTTACCAATACATGGGTTATGATGAATTAAGAGGAGTCTATGGGAGCGACGTGTAAGGGGGAGATATGTAGGTATGCCGAAGCATCATTTTGTGATTGAAAACAAATCGCTAGTAAGCGGGAATATCCATAATTCTTACTCATGGGATTCTCATGGCATGATACATAAAAGTGGGTTAACAAGAGAGGATCATGCGACCTTGGAAGACGAATTCATTGCATACATCTATGATTTCCTTCGCTGGTTGGACACATGGAATCCATCTACCTGTATGAGATCTAGTGGACTGAACAACTATGGAATAACCGTTATTGAAGAGCAGGATGCTTTGTTGAAGTTTCATCAACTGATTCAGGTCTGGATTGATCTATTCGGCCATGCGACAGATCCGATTGTTCTAACAGGGAGTTACTGTTTTGATGAAGAAGAACAGAGGAGCTACTACGAGAAACTCGTGTACAACAAAGTTGAATTAATCAACGAATTACATAAGCTTGCGAACATGGCAAAGCGTGCTGAGATAAATGGGAAATGCATTGTGCATTTTGGGATATGAAGAATTAATCGTAGAGTTCCCTGATTGAAATTGTGAGCTGTTGAAGAAACCCAACAGAGAGGGGCAAGAGTAATGACTAGTCGTATTGTCGTTACGGGTGGAGCTATTATTCGAGATCATATGGGGAGAGTTCTGCTGCAAAAGAGATCAGATTATGGAGATTGGGGATTACCCGGTGGGGGTATGGAGCCAGGTGAACGAATCGAAGAAACTATGATTAGAGAAGTGAAAGAGGAAACAGGGCTTGAAGTGAGCTCTTATGAATTGTCCTCCATCTATACGGGCGAGAGGATGCACTATACGTATCCGGATGGAAATGAAGTAGTTTTTGTAATGTTTTTATTTGACGTTATTGCGGAGTTGGAGGGGAAACTCTGTGATGATCAAGTAACTCTTTTATTTGAAGATGAACAAAAGGAATCATTACAGCTTGTTTTCAGATATCTTGATGAGATTGATATTTCCACAATAAACAATGTTCAGAAGCCTATATTTGTAGATTTGAAGCAAGGAGAGTCTAAACTATTACGCGAGTGATAGCGTTAATACAGTAGTTTACATGATATCGAAAGGAGTTTTTATATTGCCTTGGCCTATGGTTCATTTTGCAATTGCTTCGGAAGTGATGTCCAAGCCATCTCCTGAATTGTTATTGGGAAGCCTCGCTCCAGATTCCATCCATGTAAGAACCAATCTTCGTACCGAAAAGGCAAAAACTCACCTCATGCCAGAGGCAGGAAGGTTCGCAACAGACGAAGAACTTGGAGCCTTTTTTGAGTCAAACAAACAGTTAGTTTATAGTGATCCCAAATTTCTGCAATATCTGTGCGGTTACATCGCCCACATCTATACGGATCGCGTGTGGACATTCGATATCTACCCTGCGTATGAAGTTCACCCCAATGGAAGAAGTGTGTATACACAGGATGTTAAGAAGCTGGAGTTTATGATTTTACAGAATTGGAACGGGGCCCATGAATGGTTAAGTGAGCTGAACGTGGGGAAAGCATTTGGTTTAGGTGGATTGCTGGAGTCTGAGGTGTACCAGTATAGAGGAAAGAAACTTGAGTTTTTAACTAACCCTGATAACGAACCTTTGGGTGACTTCAATATTATATCCATGGAAGCTATGGAAGAGTTCATACATACAACAGGATTAGCGCTAAAACAATTGTATACGAATTGGAATGTGTATGAAGTCTTAGGTGAAAGGGTAGTAGATCATGCAAAAAACAATAATAGAACTATCTGATCTGATGAAAAAATATCCCAAGTGTGCGGCATTTATATTGTCTATCGTTGTGTTAAATTTGGTTTATGGCTTTGGTAAGGATATCGGGGCATGGATTCACTATCTGACACATTAACTGTAATAAGGGGTAAGGTCTTCAGTTAATTCTGCAGCATAGAATCACATCAAGGAGGACGGCTATGGACATTGTTATGACCCTTGAGCCGCACGGGTGGCTGGATATCCTGGTTCAACCTGATCAAGGAGAACAGATTGAGATTCCAGTATCTTTTTTGTCGGATGCGGTTGAGGATATAGCACGTCAATTCGTTGCATTGCATAAGGGAGCCACGGAGGTAACCATTACCATGCAGACCGAACCTGGAGAGTATCGATTCTGGATCAAGAAACGATCACAGACGATGGTTCAATTCATGGTGTATGAGATGAGTGATAATTTTAGCACGGAAGCCGTCACAGAGGGCCGTTTACTCATGTCCGAGGAGTTAACCTTGGTCAAGTTGACCAAGCTGTTCTACAGAGAACTAAGCAAAATGAAGGAAATAGGACCGGAGGAATATCACAAACGGTGGAGTTTTGATTTCCCTCTGAATGCCTATGAGCGGATAGAAAGGATCGTCCAGATCCGATGAAATCGAATGTTTTTGACGAGAAGGAGAAGTGACATGCCGAACATACATAAAGGAAGATATTCAGCTCAGATTGAGGGAGAGTTTGTTGTTTTTATCATCGGAATGAGGATTAATCGTCTGTGGGCTATACATAAATGGCTGCCTGTTCTACAGTCCATGGGCCCGATGATTAAAGAGCTGTATATGAATCCGGAGACCGGATTTCTGAGTACAGAGTATTTTATTAGCTGGCGCGGGGTGACGTTACTACAATACTGGCGCTCTTACGATGAATTGGAGAAATACGCACGGGGCGGATTACACTTGGAAGCTTGGAAAAAATTCAACCGCTCCATTGGTACTGACGGAACAGTAGGAATTTATCATGAAACATACAAGGCTCAGTCGGGTTCCTTCGAGACCATATATGTCAATATGCCCGAATTCGGATTAGCTAAAGCGTCTGACCATGTGCCTTCGACAGGCAAGATGGAGACATCCAGACGCAGAATGGGCGGAGAGAATGACCCGGCGGTGGATACACCAGAGAATCCTTAAATTAGTGAATAGAGAGGAGCATGTTATGAAGGCTAGACTTCGACCAGAAGATATATATTCCAAGCAATTAAGCTGGTTATGTATTGAACCGATGCTTGTTTCCGTACGGGGCAGAGATATGGCCGCCAAAACAGAGATATACCGACAGTTACATGAGGGGCAACAAGCTTTATTTTTGTTCTATTCTTATCACAATCACACGAAGAGTCTGGCAGAATTTTATTGGTTTTCGGCATATAATATCATTGAGATCAAAAGTTGGAATGGAATAAAAAATGGGATGCGCTTTTTTCATTTAGATGAGATGGTGAATGTACTGGATCAGATCGAATGCCTGATTACGGACCACAATAGAGTGGATGAAGCGTGGCGTGAGGTGCTTCCAACAGATCTGGAGAAGGACCCGATCTTGCTTCAGAGAACAGAGGCATTATATGCTACTTATCAGACTGTGGCAGAAGAAGCTATTACACACATGAACGAAATGATCCTACAAAATCAGGAGATGTATCTGGAGATAAAGCAGGGTTAAGGTAGGTACCTTGAAAATTAAAATGAACAGCTCATGCCTTGAATGTGTTGGATGAATACATAGAAGAACTGCTCCCATGGAGTGGTTCTTTTTCGTATCTATGCAATGATGATGCAACAAACTTGCGAAATCCTGCAACAAAACGCAATACAGTGGGATTGTCGTAACTATGCTTGTAATATGAGTTGTGAGAGGAGGGCAACACGTGAAAATCATTTTTGAAGAGGATCCAGCAATAGAGCAAAAAGTAGCCAAGGTAACTACTCATCCGGTGGAGAAGTCGAAGTGGGACCGTATTCAGCAGGCGATCTGCGAATCAGAAACTCAATTAACGGTCATCCATGCCAAGAATAATCGCAATATGCAGATCCAATTGAGCTCGGTGGTTGCCTTTGAATCAGAGGATCGGATGTGCTGTGTCCGGGTGATCTCAGGTGAGAGATATTTGCTTAATAAACGTCTGAAATTTGTAGAAGAGGATCTGGATGACGTTCATTTTGTGAAAATTAATAATCAAACGATCATCAATACACGGTACATCACCGCATTCTCTGCAACAGACCATGCCCGAATTAAGGTAGACCTGAGCGATCGCTCCAGTTACTTTGTCAGCCGATTTTATATTAAAAACTTTAGGGGGAAATTATCATGATTACTCAACTTAGACATTCTTTTTTTCAAGTATTCACCATAATGACGCTATGGGTCACGCTCTTGGCAACCATATTCTTTGGTGAACTGCCCATTCAGATGTCCTATTTATGGAACATAGCGGGTATTGCTTTCATTGCTGCTATAGTGTTTGGAATGATGTATAACCTACTATGGAACCATTTTACGTTAAAACCGGTATGGAATATCGTCATCTCGTCCACATTCAATATTGCAGGAGGTATGGCGATGGTATGGTTATTCTCGGTAGACATGTTCCAGTTCATCGCTCCCTGGTTCCCCGGCATGTGGTTATTATCTATCGTGCTGCACATCATCGCTTTTTATTTTTATGCTAGAATGGATAGCAAGAAAAAAGCGGAAGAGTTAAACAACATTCTCAAGTAGGTAAGGGGAACAAATATGAACGAGGAAGAAATGTTGCAGTTGTACGGGGTGGAACCTGATGAGGTACACCGGGAGGCCATCCGGCAGCTGCTTCAGCAAGAGATTGAGAACCGAAAGTCAGAGAATAACGAGGTTCTGAGACTGTTGTGCATCATGTTATTCTGTATTGGAAATGTAGAGGACACCACGCTGATCTGGCAAGCCAAACAGAAGAATCAGGATACGAGCAGTTATATTGATGTGCAGTTATTATGTGGTGCAGGGTATGAAGAGACATTGTTTTACCTGGAAAAGATGGACGGGGAACAGGCGCAAGAGGAGTTGCTGTACCTTAGACATTGCGAGCCGTATGATTTTGTTGATTTCTCCAAAGCGGAATGGGTCTCGAACTATAAACGATATTATGGTGTTTGAGAATAACGAGCTAACGGACATTTGGAAGGAGGGGGAGTATGCCAAGCTTGCATGACAACATCATATTAAGCTACGAAGTGGATTTAGAGAACGAAAGAATCAGGATGCGTACTCGTTCAAATCATGATGTGCCGAAAAATATGGATGTTTTATTCTCTGGTGTTATGGCCCATGCGTTTGATACACCGCTGCATGGCAGCATTATTTTGGATCTGGATGAGTGGGATCTAGAACATTTTATCCCATATAATCGTGAGTTATTGGAATCGGGGAAAGGTCAAGGCTGGCCTGTCAGTTATGATTCCTATGACGAATTGCAAATCCGGCTGATCGAGGAGAAATACAAGTACATGGTGATCTCATCTTCGTATGGACTGAGTGGTTGGGTTTTGGCGAAGAACGTACAGATTTCAGTCCAAGAAACGGGTGAACAGGATGAAACATGAGCACACGCAGCATGGTAGCAAGAAGGGCGTAGGACTAAGAACGGGCATGGTTGTGTTGGTTGTTCTGTTCATTATCCTGGTCATGACCAATCCAAACGAAGAGAAATTTGTTGCATGGCTCGCAAGTGAACATGATATCCATTCTTCGTATAATGTGAATGAAGGCAGGATGTTTACGCAGACGATCGACGGTGCGGAAAAGACGTTTCAATATAAAGCTGGACATATACAGCATAGGGGGATCTTTTCAACATATAGTTATCTTTTCTTGGATCATGAAGGAAAAGAGATCCAGATTGAAGCGGTCGGCATAATGAATATGCTATTTAATAAATAGGTAGATTGATTGTGGACAGTTACAAGTTACAAAAGTTAAAAGAAAGTTCTGCTGATAACCACGCGCTTTGCATGATGTAACTCGTGCAGAGAAGTGTGGTTTTTTGCGCGAAATACGATAGAAACAGAGATGGTTAACTTCGTTTATTCGCAAATTCCACATTATGGGTTATGATGTACCTTGAGAGAAAATTTTACATACATAGGAAGTCTCTTTTTTAAATAAAAGGCATTTAAGATCTTTACCAGGGGAGTGTTATCCATGATTAAATGGAGGGTTGATGATGAAAAAGTTAACTGTAGTTTCATTATTATTTCTACTTCTAATGGCCTGTCAGAACCAGGAAAACACTGAAGATGGACAACAATCATTAGATTCCTCGGCTCAAAGTGTCACAGAAAAAGAGGTACAACAGAATGAAGAAATATCGACACTTCAAGAGAAGGAAGACATCCCACCAGAGTATCTCGATGAAACAAACTATACCGGGGACCAATTGGAAATCGTCAAACTTATGAATGCCCGTATGCGTTATTTATACGAAGAGGATGAAAAGCGATATATGAATCTTTTTGATCCACAGTCTCCTATATCGGGCATGGGAAGATACAAAATTCGAAAGATTACTTCCATAAGCGATATTCTCATTCAAGAGCAAAAGAAACTCTTCCAGGTAGCTGTAACGATTACTGAACTAAGAGAGAACGATAAGGAATATATCAATACGATGGTGTTTTGGAAAAAGAAAGAAGATGGCGATTCTGCGCAATGGGTTATTGCAGATATTGATTAATAAAATAGCGGATAGATACATGGAAAATCCATGTCATCGCACAAAATAAAGGATGATGTAATAATGGCTAGACGCTTAGTACTTATTGAAGGATTACCGGGTTCAGGCAAGTCAACAATTGCCCAAATGGTATCCGAAATTTTATAGAACAAGGCAAGGAGGTACAACTATTTCAAGAAGGGAACCTGGATCACCCTGCTGATTACGAAGGTGTTGCTTTTTATGATGCTGGAGACTTCGAGTCCTTATTGAAAACGCATGAAGAATACACAGAGATTCTGAAAAGCCATGCAATTGCTCATGATCAAGGATACCTGATTCCTTATCGTAAGATGAGAGAACAATGGGGAATAGAGCTTCCCGATCACATTGTACAGGATATTTTCAACCGAGATATTTACGAAATTCCTTTTGAGCAAAATGTGAAGCTGATCACCGAGAAGTGGCATGATTTCACCCAAAACGTGTTAAGCACGAATGATGACTACATCACGATATTTGAGTGTTGTTTTATCCAGAATCCACTAACCATGGGTCTTGTAAAATGCAATCAATCCAAAGAGCAGAATGTGCAGTATGTATTGGAACTAGGTCGTATCATTCATGCTTTGAATCCGCTTCTCATTTATATCGACCAGAAGGATATATCCTATACCTTTGATAAGGCGGTTAGTGAAAGACCCAAAGAATGGTCAGAGGGATTCATTCATTATTATACGAACCAGGGTTTGGGGCAGGCACAGGGTTATCAGGGTGTTAAGGGTACGGTACAGGTTTTGCAGGAAAGAAAGAAGCTGGAGTCTGAAATCTATGAGTTACTTCAAATGGATAAGGTATGGCTGGATAATTCGGATTATGACCGCGAGGCTTGTAGGCACAAGTTAGAAAAGATTTTGCAGTAACCTTAATGAAATACGAATACATACCGGAGGTTAGTTTTATGACATTTTATGGAGTAGCCTTAATTGCAACAACCGCAATCTTAATTATTATAGGTGTTCGAAGTAAACGGAAAGTAATTCTTAGATGGGGCATTGCCAGTTTTGTTCTATTGCTCGTACTTATTATTCCTTCGTTCATTAACGGGTTTATGGACGGATTTGCTGATGGATGGTCAGCGAGATGACCACTGCAGATAACAATAATGTATCGTATGACCAAAATAACAACAAATTCAACTTCCGTGTGGCAGGTATTGTGATGGATGCGGGAAGAGTTCTTTTGCATACGACTGAACAGGATGCTTTCTGGAATCTGCCCGGAGGTCGGGTGAAATTAAACGAGACAACAGAAGCGGCTATTGTGCGAGAGATGATGGAGGAACTGGGTGTTCATGTAAGAGCGCAAAGGCTCGCATATGTTAGTGAAGATTTCTTTGAATATGATGGCCTGAAGTATCATGAAGTTGGCTTTTATTATCTCATCACATTGCCGGAAGCCCATAAGCTATATAGTGAAACTGAATTCAAAGGTTTAGAAGATAACGGTAAGTTAATTTTCCAATGGTTTTCCTTGGACGAACTAGAGCAGATGGAAGTATATCCTGTGTTTTTGAAAAAGGAACTGAGTAACCTTCTTGATGCAAAAGGCATCAAACACTTCATTCAGAAATAGAGGAATAGGTGCCTATGGACATTACATTTATTCGTCATGGTCATGGTGAACACTTGATGGACTACCCTAACCAATTAGATTGTCTGCATCCTGGCCTCACTGAATTGGGAAAAATTCAGGTCATAGCGTTGCGTAAACAAGTCGTTTTTGCGCCTGAAGACGTCATTTTGGTTAGTCCAACGAAACGTACTATTGAAACAGCACAACTCCTAACCACTAACAAAAATCTTGTGTTCTTCAGCCCACTGGTTGGCCCAAGAATGTTTCCTCAGAATCCAGAGTTTGTTCCTTTCGTCTGTGATCAGATCTATTCCAAGGAAGAGCTCAGCCATCAGTATAGTGACAAAAGATTCGTTGAGCTGGGGATGGATTGTTGGGAAGAATGTATTAATCAGATGGATGCAGATCGGTTCCAGATATTAGCTGAAAAGCTTCTTGAGTGGTGCAGGCAACAGAGCGGCAATACGTTTATCATTTCACATGATGGTACGATATCGAACTACAGGATGTTACTCGGAGAACAAGGGATAACCAAAAGTGATTTTCTTGGTGAAGCAGGGCAGTACACAAATCGAAACGTTTAACGATTAATCTGTTTTTTGGCAGGGAGGGATTACATGAAATCTGTTCCGTTCTCTATACTTATAGCCAGTTTCATTTTGGGTATCTCGTTTATTATTGGCTGCATATTGTTAACGACTCAGGAGAGAAATAGTGAACTGACTCAGGCAGCTGAGCAAGAAGTGCCGACCGAAAAAGCGTTGTTAACGATGCAAGAAACTGCCGAGTATCTGAGTATGACTGAAGAACAGGTGATGAGTATTATTAAGGCGGGACAAGGGAGCTTTACCGTATCAGGTTTCTTTGATGGGAGGATGTTTCCGTTCATTAAGGTTCAGGATCAATTTTTTGTTAGTAGAGTGGAGTTGGATTTGTGGGTTCAGGAAGCATCTGCAAGTCACAGAAGATATATTAATGGGCAGATGCAGTAGTCTATGGGAACGATGGCATACTCCAAAGGAGATGAAGCCACATGGAATTCGTGGGAGAGAAGGTAAGAATAACAACAGTCACAGAGCAGGACCTCAACTTCATAGGTCAACTTGAATGTGACAAAAGCATATGGAGCTTTGAGGAAACTGTTGAAACCGACGAGGAAAAGGTTCGTGAGGACTATCGCAGCCATTTTGCTGTCGCAGATGAGAAACCGTATGCTTATGATTTCGTTATACGGCGCATGAATGATC
Organism: Paenibacillus sp. 37; assembly: GCF_008386395.1. NCBI lineage: Bacteria > Bacillati > Bacillota > Bacilli > Caryophanales > Paenibacillaceae > Paenibacillus > Paenibacillus sp. 37. Next base: position 1,827,464 of record NZ_CP043761.1, read on the forward strand.
CAGAGGATACACCCATTGGTATCGTTCAGATGTGGAGTTATGTGGATCACCGAAAAAGCTGGGAACTTGGATTCGCTGTACTTTCGGAATACGCAGGTAGAGGATACGGGAGTGAAGCTACCCGACTTTTGCTACAATTTGCATTTCAAGAGTTACAAGCTCATAAGGTCGTTGGCATGTGCAATTCACAAAACGTTCCCTCAGCCGCATTGATGCAGCATGTGGGTATGTCACGGGAGGCCGTCTTCCAGGAAGAACTATGGTGGAACAATCAGTGGACCGACCAGTATTTTTTCTCGATTTTGGATAAAGAGTTTAAGCAAGTCTAATAGGTACGGGAGGAAATCAGATGACGACGTTGGTTCTGCTAAGTGATTTGGTATTCGAATCTAACGATAAGCTAAATCAGAGGATACTAAGCTTATTCCACAGTGAACAGCCTTCCATCGGCTATATTCCTTCATGTTCCGACCCGGAACGAAGGTATTTTGAACACACTGGACGTTACTATAATCAAATAGGAATAGATAATATTCAATATTATGATTTTGATCTGGAGTACGAGGAGAGCACATTTGGTTCCATATTCGAGTGTGATGCAATTCATCTATCCGGCGGAAATACGTTTTATTTTCTAAGTTTATTACAGAAGAGAAATGTGCTTGGTTTACTACGTTCCTATGTGAAGAGTGGCGGCATGCTGATCGGGGTCAGCGCAGGAAGTATTCTGACGACACCTACGATAGAGATAGCGGGGTATGGGGAAGATGCTGATGAAAACGAAGTAGATCTGAAAGATATGAAAGCACTGGAACTCGTTAATTTTGAGTTTGCACCGCATTGGGACGGTTCGGAAGATAAACTAAATGCATTAAGAGAATATACTCATGTTCACCGTACAGCGGTTTATGCGTGCCAAGATGGAGGCGGGGTTGTAGTTGATGGTGAAAGCGTAGAGTTATATGGAAATGTGCGTCTCGTAGATGGCAAAGAAAGTGGGTCAAGTGATGAGTAATATTAAGGTCTATCATTATGATGCTTTCTCCACAGTTCCCGGCCAAGGTAACCCGGCAGGAGTGGTTTTTGATGGGGATCATTTAAGTGAGACGGAAATGCAGCAGATCGCTTATAAGGTTGGTTTTAATGAAACAGTATTTGTGTTGAACTCTGAAGTAGCTGACGTCAGATTACGTTATTTTACACCGGGTCATGAGATTAATCTGTGTGGTCATGCGACAATGGCATCACTGTATGGTTTAAAGACGCGTGATATGTTGAGTGACAAAGAGTTAATCACGATTGAAACCAATGTAGGCATATTACCTATACGATTTGAGCACAATGCCGGCACCATTTACATGGAAATGAAACAGGATCAGCCGCAGTTTATACCGTTCCAGGGTGATATCCAGAAGCTGGTGAGCGCCATAAACCTCACTTTGGATGATGTTGACCTTTCTACGCCAATCGTTTATGGAAGTACGGGAACCTGGACGTTATTAATCCCGATTCGTGAATTGAACTCTTTTATGAAAATGAAACCGGATTCTTCCCTGTTCCCAGGAATTTTAATTGAGAATCCCAAAGCTTCCCTACATCCCTTTGGTTTCGAAACCCGTGATTCCGATGCGATGATGCATGCCAGACATTTTTCATCACCTTACTCAGGTACGACGGAAGATCCAGTGACTGGAACAGCCTCCGGGGTGATGGGGGCTTATTATTTAACCTATGTGAAACCGGAGATTGATGAGGTACAGTTTGTGGTAGAGCAAGGGCCATGAGATTGGAAGAGATGGAAAGGTTCAAGTGAGTGTGATTCGGGATGGTGAGGATATGGATGTCAGAATAAAGGGGACAGCTGTATTTGTGCGTGAACTGAATGTTGAATTGGACACCTGATCCTATACGAAAGTAAAAAGCGCGAAGGGAGATTAACATTTTGCAAATTTTTGATATTCGGCAGAAGCCGGACGTGCTGCAAGAAGCAGTGCAGTATTTCTGGAAACAATGGGGTTCGGAATCAAGCTTCCAGTTCTATCGGGATTGTATAGAGCGTTCTGTGGAGACAGATAGTGATGTACCAAGGTTTTATGTGATGCTGGACGGAGACCGAATTATCGGTGGGTATGCTTTGTTACGAAGTGATCTGAATAGCAGGCAGGATCTCTTTCCCTGGTTTGCGTGTCTTCATGTTGATCCAGAATATCGGGGCCGAAACCTGGGTGGACAACTCCAGAACCATGCATTGAATGAGGTGAAAACAAAAGGGTATGACAAGCTGTATTTATGTACTGATCTGACCGATTATTATGAGAAAAATAACTGGGCCTATATCGGTAAAGGATACCTGCTTGATGATGAAGAGACGAGAATCTACGAATATAAGATTTGATAGAATCATTTCTCATTATTTCGAAGATACCGAGTATACCTTGGGAGTTGTTCCATTTGGTCTGACGAATACTACCAAGATTCTTGAAATACATGGACAGAGGTTTATTGTTCGTATCTATAACAGACATCTCAAAACGATCGATGGTATTGAACTTGAATGTGAAGTGGCGGCTTTCCTTGAAAGTACGCCTTCTTCGTTTCAGGTCCCACTCTTTCACAGGGCTATAGACGGACAAAACTATTTATTATTAGAAGACGGGACGCTTGCGTCTATTACTAGCTTTTTGGAAGGTACTGTACCCCAATTGTCTAGCGTAGACAAATCTAAGAAGTTTGGGCAGCTGGTGGGTGAGTTTTCGACACGAATGCAAGGGTTCCCAATAGGCAAGCAAGTTTGCAGGGGGAGTTCATTTACTAAAGTGTACGAAATTCATCCGTTAGCTAATCGTCAATCGATTAAGGTTTTTTATGAAAATCTACCTTTTATCAGAAAATGATCACAGAAATTAAGAGTTCTAATCTGCAGTTAGAGATATTACCACAACAGTTGGTTCATCATGATTTGTTGATTTATAATTTGCTCGCTGAAAATGAGAAGATCACATGCGTACTGGATTTTGATTTTATGGGTATGGATGCTGCGTTTATGGAATTCACAATTAGCTTTAACCATGTGGTTCAGGAATCCCAAGGATCAATGGAAATGATTGAGTCCTTTATTCAGGGGTATGGTCGTGAACGCAAGCATTCAGTGCTTGAGTTCGGTTATCTCCCTTTACTTACAAAAATCTATTATATAGCAGTACTTCATTTCTATATTGGTCAGCATTATGCCGGAGCAACGATTGAACACAACTTCACGTTTATGATTGAACAGTTTGAGAGGAACATGAATTGGCTGGAAAAGCATAATCTTAGCATTCAAGAGTTGCTTAATAGATACTTGATCTGATTACACGTTAGATAAATAATTCCTGAGCTGTCGTTTTAGGAGGAATGATCCTATGATCACCGAGATTAATAAACAGGAGTTTCACAAAGTAAAACATCTCACGGATTCGTGTCAGAATATTGAAGTCAAGGCGGTGTCGTCTGGCTTGAACCCGGGACGGATCTATGTCGATGATGCAGAGAATATCACAGCAGCATTAATTTGGATACATGGACAATCTGGTTTTCAGTTGATCGGAGATTCTCGAAGTGAACCCTTTCTGAATGAATTGAAAGAGTACATGCGGGAACGTATTGAACCTGAATTATTGAACTTACATATTCATGCTGTGGAAATTGGTGTGGTGGATGAAGCTTGGGAAGATGTCCTTCAACATATCTCCGGGAAAAGAGATATCTCCAGTGATATTCAGCATGTATTCAAGTTGAATCCAAATTCGATAAGTCAGCAAGTACCTCTCGACATATGTGCTTCACAGGACGAGGAAGTCAGAATTCTCAGGATAGATCAAGTACTATTAGGAGAGAAAAGATATAACAATTCTCCATTCCTGAAAGATAAAATCTCTCACTTTTGGACGACAAGAGATGATTTTTTACAACATGGATTTGGCTACGTTATAGTGCATAACGATGATATCGCGAGTGTTTGCCTTTCGGCATTTATCGCAGATCAGACACATGCGGTTGATATTGAAACGGTTGAAGTCTACAGAAGAAGGAATTATGGTGCGATGGTGGCAAAAGCTTTTGTGGAAGAATGCGGTCGTGTAGGCATACATCCGTATTGGGATTGTTCACCGGACAATGTGGGCTCCATTCGTCTTGCACAGGGTGTGGGGATGTCACTGGATTTTAACTATAGAGTTTACTGGTATGACCTCTCTATTTGATGGGAGATCAGATATGAAGGAGGATATGTTGTGAGCGACTCATTACAGGATCAGATTCAATTTCTCATTGAGATTGATAAACTCAAAACGATTGAACGAAAGACGAGAATTATGCATGGTGATAGACTTGAAAATGATGCAGAGCATTCCTGGCATCTGGCGATGATGGCCTTGGTTTTGCAGAGTCATGCCAACAAGGATGTGGATATGCTCAAAGTCATTAAGATGCTTCTCGTTCATGATCTGGTTGAGATCGATGCCGGAGATACATTCGCTTACGATACGGTGGCACACACGGATAAATATGATCGTGAACTCAAAGCAGCTCATCGGCTGTTTGGTATGTTGCCTAAGGGACAGGCTGAAGAACTACTCCAGTTATGGTTGGAATTTGAAGCAAAACAGACGCCTGAAGCGCAATTTGCCTCCTCTCTTGATCGATTGCAGCCTATTATCCACAACCATCAGAATGAGGGAGATACATGGCAGAAATATAACATTACAAGTGATCAGGTGTTAAACAGAAACCGTGAGATTGCGAACGGTTCCGAAACATTGTGGGAGTATGTGCAGCAGCTTATTCAGAAATCCGTGGATCAGGGAATCTTGACCAAATCATAAGGATACGTTTTAACGTATGCATTTCGAAGATGGAGGAGTATAATGACGCAGGACTTTTATTGTGATGAGGTGTTAAGTGGTAAAACGCAAGTCAAAGTTGTGAGGGAAACAAAGAACGTTATGGCTTATCATCACACTCGGCCATACTACAAGCATCACATTGTTGTAATTCCCAAGATACATATTCAGTCCTTCATTTCAGAAGAGGAAGAGAATAATGATGAGCTGCTTATTGAAATGATGCGGGTCATTAAAAAAGTAGCTGCTGACATGTTAGCTCAGACAGGCTCATCAAAGATTATAACTAACCTGGGCAGTTATCAGGACTCGAAGCATCAACATTGGCATATAGTCAGTGGTGAACGAACTTAGAAAAATGTATGCCGGATTATAAAACTTCCACCTTTCGCATACGGATGTGGAAGTTTTTTTGGTTTTGAATCAATAAGCACACCGAATAACCTTTACATCCACCATAAAAGTTAACTGAGGAAAAATATGCTAGAATAGGAAATGATAATTTAATAGGTTCATAGGAGGAATAACAATTATGATTACAATGTTTCTAATGTTGATTAATGTGTTGTTATATGGACTCGGTGTGTATGCGCTGATCCTGTTTATTAAGCTAGCCCGACGTGGGATTCAGGCACTGGATATCTATCTGTATGAAAAACGCGGAGAGCGTTTTTAACTTTACCATCTCATACTCGAACAGAATTATCATTTTTCTCTCAGTGTTTTATCTTTTCTATTCTAGTATGATTAACGCATCAATCCAGTAAAGAGAGGGTTAATGACATGGATGCTTTTTTAGAGCAAATTAACGAGTTAAACGAGCTTCAGAAGGACTTGGTTAGCATACATCCTTTGTTTGCAGAACATTATCCAGTGGTTGTAGCCTATGAAGCTTTATTATATATCTATGATTATTCGTCCAAGACACAGCAATATGAGTGGATAAAAACGGTGCCGGACGATTTATATATTCCAGATGAGTGCCTTGCCGCAATGCCGGTGCATCATATGAACGGACGAATGTGTGCGATCGTAACGGATGCAACGTTCAAAGATCTGGAGCAGAAAGTCTATCTATTCCATGAATATGTTCATTGCTATGTATATGAGAAATATGATGAGCGGATCGTTAACCGTCTCCAGATTAAGCATAAAATGGACCAACTGAAGCGCGTAACATGGGAACTGGATTATGAGTTTCCGTATGAAGATGAAGTCGTTGTGGAACGGATTAACTCATTGTTATCTGCTTTGAAGAGTAAAGACCTGACACAAGTACAGACAGCTAGAAAGGCGCTGTTTACTTCATTAAATGAAGAACAAGCCGAGTATTGGAGCTGGTTGGAGTGGAACGAGGGTTACGCGCGTTATATTGAGAATCTGATTCGGGCAAAATTTGGGCAGGAAAGCAATCATTTTGGAGATACTGCTCCGTTTAATCGTCTAGTATTCTATGAATGTGGATCGGAATATATTAGTCTGCTTATGAAGGAGCACCCGGAGTACCATACGGATCTGGAGCAGCTGTTTGATCGAATGCAAGTGGAGAGAATTCAGGGATAATCACGCATCTACGGTGTAAAAGCTGGAGCAGAGTGAAGTCTTACTAATCTAGCCATCTGTACGTTACCTAGTAGATTATGTCGTTTCTTTTTCTAAGTATAGTAGAATACTTCCCGATAAAAGGAGATCATCGCTATGCCGTTACCTATGGTTCATCTCAATATTGCTAATCGGATTGCAGACTCGCTGCAAATGCAGGCTGACCGAGGTTCATTCTATCTGGGGAATATCGCCCCGGATTCCATACATATGCGTGAAGGTACAACCAGAGATGATAAGGAGTACACCCATTTCAATCCAAAGGATGAAGGAGATTACACTGGACGACTCAAGGAACTCTACTCATCTTATATAAAACAACGTACCGATGAAGGATGGAAGTGGTTTGTTCGTGGGTACTTTATGCATGTGATGACAGACTATTACTGGTTCCGGAGTGTGCATCCTGAATTCGTCGAACGGGTCAACAAGGCAGACTTGCCCATAGACACGAGTAGATCCAAAGAAGAGCTGGCGCGTTTATACTATCAGGAGACGGACCAGATTGATTTCAATCTCTATCGAGGTACAAGTTGGAGCGAAGAGGTATGGCGGGTGCTCAACAGTTCACTGGGTTATAACATGACGGATCGTTTAACTGCCGATGAGATTGTACGCTGGCGGGACCACACGTTTTCTTTTCTTAATGGGGAAGAACCGGGAATTACTCCTGAGTTCATCACGGGTGAGAGAGTTCAGGTATTTGTGGAAGAGACCGTAGAGCGACTGATCGCTATGTTGTCTTCATGGGACCCGGAGTTACGTAACTTGATATGAATATAGATGGTTAGTGAAGTTGAGTCATTTCATTATATACTGTATTTATTACTTCTCTACTCATTACTAGTTTATTAATACTAAGTCAGGGAGGCACGCAGTATGGTGAGATATGTAGGAGTGTTGCTCGTATTTGTCATTGCCACGTTCATTGCAGGGTGCAGTCAACCGAATGAATCGAACGCGGAAGAGGGACTTCCTCTGTTGATCACCTTAACCTGTAATCCAGACCTCACTTTGGAACCATGCCAAGATGTTGAGTTTAATCGATCTGACGAGATACGGATCATGATGGAGGCCATACATAAGGCTGAGCGTTTGCCCGGCATTCTCGATTATGGTACACAGTACGACATGAGCATAACAAATGCGGACAGCTCGATAACACGGTATGATTTTTCATTAGGAATGGATCCCAAGATGCAAGGCCTGTTGGTGAACCAGGAGGACACATCTACTGGTTATAGCATATCCCTTGAAGATGCGAATCAACTAAGAAGACTGATTCAGCGACGTACAGATTAAGAAGGTATATGGAACGGAGAAGAACCTGTGGATGACAAAATTACCATTGAACCTATGACACGATCGGATGCAGAGGGTGCGTATCGGGTATTCGAGACAACGATCCCGGCAGCATTCGAACAGGAGGGAATAGGCTCGCTACTGGTTGATATTCAGGATGAAATAGCCCATAAAAAAGCGATGATTCACATGGCATTGCAAGCAAAGAACAACATAGAATCAAGTGTATTTTTCCTCGTCGCCAAAATGGGAGATGTTATTGTAGGCACAATCTCGTATGGACCGTGTGGTAAGGAGATTCGAGAATGTACAGAGGGCCGGCTGAACGGTATCGGAGAACTGGGTAGCCTGTATGTGTTGCCCGAGGTTCAAGGACAGGGGGTTGGTTCGGCGCTCATTCTCGCACTGATTACTGAACTGCAACGGCTGGGAATTCAGCAATTTTGTCTGGATAGCGGTTACCAGATCGCACAGAAGAAGTGGCAACGCAAATTCGGTGAACCCTATGTGGTGGCGAACAACTATTGGGGCGAAGGAACAGACCATATGGTGTGGTTGTGTGAAGTACAGGATTTTTATAGTAAAATGAAATGAACAAAAGAGATGACGACCTGTATTGTATAGGGGTCATCTCTTTATCTTTTTGCATCGATCGTGAACGATTGTTCGTACAGTGTATCATGTGTGTTTTTATGTACCCGAGGAAAAAAGGAGTGAACATATGTCAATACAGTGGAATATACCCGAGCAAAGGCTTTCCCCTCATGCGGTAAACTTGTGGAGAATTAGCGCCATCATATGGAATGTAATAGGTTTCCTGATCCTTGCCATACTGTTAATACTCGACTCAATCTATGGATGGAAAACGTGGATTGGTTGGATTTTGTGGGGGGTTACGGCCATATCTGTGCTCTATGCGGTGTGGGATATTTTCATCCAGCCTGCATGGTTATACAAGCATTGGTACTATGATGTGAATGAGGAGTTCCTGCAACTGAAGCGTGGGGCGCTAACCAAGGTACATCAGATCATCCCCATGGCGAAAGTGCAATCGGTTACCACAAATCAGGGACCTTTAATGCGAAAATATGGACTCTATTCCGTATCGGTTGGCACGATGGGTTCATCGCATGAAATCCCGGCATTGCCAGAGGAAGTCGCGCTTGCTCTCCGTCATCAGATTGCATCCTATGCACGGATTAATGAGGTGGATGAATGATTGATATGAAGCGACATCATCCATTAACCATGCTGTGGAGCTTGTGGAAACGGGTAAAGAATTGGTTCGCCATCGTCCTTTTTTTGTTTGTTTTCCGTCAGGGCTCGGAGTCCCAATGGATATTCTATGGAAGAATCGCTTTTTATGTGGGTGTCTCCATTAGCATCCTGTCCATTATCCTGAAGTGGTTTACCTCGCGTTATGCAGCTGACGATACAGCCTTTCATATCTATAGTGGTGTGTTTAACCGTACCCGAAGAACGATACCTTATACGAAGGTCCAGAATGTGAATCGTCATACAACGCTGTTTCATCGGTTGTTCAGCGTGACGTCGATCCGATTCGAGACAGGGATTAAGGGAGAAGATGCTACCTTTCAGATACACGTTGTTTCACTTTCCGAAGCGGAACAGCTGGAGAAAATTGTAGCAGGTCATATGGCTGAAGAAGCAGAAACAGCAGGAGCAACAGAGGAACATGATACGTTGGATGCGGTTCAGGCTATGGAAGAGGGAGAGGCGCAATCTGAACCTTTTATAACTGATGAAGTCATGTCTCTGTCTGCAAAAGAAAAACAGGAACGGGTTGTTCATTATCATTCCACCCGCAAGGACATATTCAAAGCATCCTTTACCTCGCTTAGTTTTCTCGTACTGATTCCGGTCCTGGCCACGCTGTATTCCTGGGTGAAGGACTTCTTCCCTGATGAAGAAGTAACGGAAAGTTTGTTATTAACCTGGCTTGATTCCTGGTGGATTGCCGGTTTGTTGATTTTAGTTTTATTGATCATATCTATTGCTCTGGGCATAGTCAGAACCTTCGTAAAGTATGGCAATTTCCAGATCACCTCGGATGCCAAGCGGATCTATATCTCGAAGGGCATGATGGAGCAAACGTCATTTTCAATCCTGAAAGAGCGAGTCCAGGCTGTGAAAATCACACAGTCGCCAATGAAAAGGTTGCTTGGACTAGCGGAAGTAGAACTGACCACCGCAGGTAGTCTGGGGGAATCCGAGCAGGAGGTAAACTCGCTCTATCCCTTCTTGCCGGTGAAGCAAGCTTATACCCTGATTGAGGAGATCCTGCCATCCTATCGGGTTACGCAGGAGATGGAAAAACTTCCACGAATATCACTATGGCTGCGCCTGCTCAAACCAAGTTGGGGATGGATCATGATCACGGGTTTATTGTGGTATTTCAAACCATTGGTGTTTGGGCAGAAACATGCTTGGTGGATGATTTCCGCGCTTCTGCTTGTGTGGATTGCAACATGCAGAGTGATGGATTTTTTCCATACTCGATACATTCTGCATCAGAATTTCATTCAACTTCGAACCGGTGCGCTCACTTCAACCCTCTTCATCTCCAAACGTGAGAAAGTCATCGAAGTGCAGATCACCCGTAATGTGTTACAGCGTTGGTTCGGTGTGGCTTCTGTTCATACGGTGAACCGTGCCAAACCAGTACTGCATCATCGGGCACATGACATTTCCCTGGATACGGCGAAATCATTTCAATCATGGTACATGGGTCGTACCCAAGATGTTCAGACCCGTTAATTGCAAGAGCAAGTGCAGGAAGACCAAACAAGGTTATTCTGTGCTTGCTCTTTTTAATTGAAGACAGAGGAGGAAGAACATCTTGATGAAAGCTGTGTTCTTTGATGTGGACGGTACATTGCTGAGCGAAATAGATCGGAGTTTATCACCGCGTACAGCTGAGTCGATCCGGGAGTTGATTCGTAAAGGCGTTCAAGTTGTACTCGTTACAGGCAGGCCCTATAATTTATGCGAAGAATTCAGAAATCTCGGAATCGATACGATCATTTCGGCTAATGGAGCATTGATCAAAGCATGTGATGAAGTGATACATAAGTCTGTACTTTCAACCCAGATGGTAAGAGCATTCAGTGAGTTTGCCGAGTTGCATGGGCACAGTATTTCATATTTTACAGAGTCATTTGAGACGAACGGGTTGTGTACAGCAGATGGTCGTGTTACTGATGCCTTAAGAGATACGCTTGGACTCATGGATTCTCCGCAGAAAATCAGCACGTTGGAACAGGACGTATATTGCATCTGCTTATATGCAGATGAAGCGGAGACGGAGAAGTTCCAATCCAGATTTCCTTCTTTACGATTCGTAAGATTCCATCCGTATGTAGTGAATGTGCTGGAAGCGAGCGAAGTCAGCAAATCTATAGCTGCAGAGAATGTTCTCGACTACCTGAAGATATCCAGAGAGGATACAATGGCCTTTGGCGATGGGGAGAATGACGTGGATCTGCTAATGTATGCGGGAATCGGAATTGCGATGGGAAATGGCGGAGAACGGATTAAACAAAGCGCCGATTATGTCACCCTGCGGGCAAGTGAAGATGGGGTCACCCATGCATTGAAGCAATTTAAGATTTTATGAGAATGTACAGATGAAAAAGATGAAGGATATCCCAATTGTGGATTTTCATGTAGAATGATATAGCACGTATTAAACCCTAAAGCATAGGGTGTTGATCGAAGGGTGACTTATGAAAAAGGTTGTTATCGTAATCCTGTCTCTTGTCGTACTTGTTGGTGTATCCTCTTCCGCTTATGCTCATCCAGGCAGACTGGATAAGAACGGTGGACATAACTGTTCAGCCAAATCCAAACAAAAGGGTCTGTGCACGGGTTATCACTATCACAAAAAGAAAAAATGAGAATGAGCTTTACAAGATAAACCCGGCCATCATTCAATGTATGGTTGGGTTTGCATGTGTACCTTTGATTTAAAATGATGGAGGCGGTTACACCATGCAGATACAGGAGATATGGGGATGGAATCATGACGATTTAGTGGAGATGCTGGCCGAGAGCTCCAGTGAGGGGTTCAGACATATCGAGCGATTAATCCATGAATATGAGACAGGAATTAATACATTCGAGCAAGAAGATGAAGCGCTTTTTGAATGCAGAGTGCACGATAAGGTGGTTGGGATCTGCGGTTTGAACAGAGATCCTTATTCTGAGGTGACTGATACCGGAAGAATTCGCAGACTTTATGTGATGAGAGAATTTCGAAGACATGGGGTTGGGCGCAGGCTGATGGATGCGGTTATTCAAAAAGCGGAAAATCATTACGCTCGACTGGTTCTGTACACGGATCAACCGGTTGCTGGATCTTTTTATCGCGAATTGGGATTTAGAGAAGTGACGAGTATGGAGAAGATAACGCATGCACTGGAATTGGGGGAGAAGGAAGATGGATCATATTAAAGCGGTTATTTTTGATTTGGATAATACAATTCTGAACAGGACGATGACCTTTGGCGGCTTCACGCAGCGTTTAATCAAGACCTATTTTGGTCACCTTGAGTCAACCGAAGATATAAGTAAACGAATTATTGAACTCGACCAGGATGGTTATAAGGACAAACCACTTCTGTTCAACGAATTGTTGAATGAACTGCCTTGGGCAGAGCATCCGCCACATGCAGAACTGATGGAGTTCTATGGCAGAGAGTATGTGCGAAGTTCAGTTCTGATGGAACAGGCGCGAGAAGTCGTTCAGCATCTGCGGGGGAAATACCAAACCGGGTTAATCACCAATGGGCAGACCGATATTCAGTATGGAAAAATCGATCAACTCGGTATCCGGGAGGATTACGACCATATTATTGTTTCAGAAGAGGCAGGAGTCAAAAAGCCCGATCCACGCATATTTCAGCTTGCGCTTGATCATTTCGGTCTAAGCCCAGAGCAATGTATCTACATTGGCGATCATCCGGTGAACGATATTGAGGGAGCAGCAAGCGTAGGCATGAGCACCATCTGGATGAAGGTCAACCAGCCGTGGCAGGACAGCATTACGTCGGGTCCTTTACATACGATTGAACATCTAAGTGAGTTAAAGAAACTGCTTTAGAAGACGGTTATATAAGTAAAATTTAATATCACAGTCTGGAAAGCGAGGAACATACATATGGAGATTAGACAGATGGCTACAGCGTTTTTGAGCAATGGCTCAGACATGCTGATGATGAAGAAGGCGGGTAGCAGATTGTTTGATTTTGAATTCTGGGGGGGCATTGGCGGACATCTGGAACAAGGGGAACTGAACACACCCATGACTGCCAGCTATCGGGAGATTGAAGAAGAGACAGGGTTCACGCAAGAGGATGTCGAACACTTTCGGCTTCGATATATTCTGTTGGAGGTTAACGGTGGTGAGATTTGGCAGCAGTTTATATATTTCGGAGAGACCACGCATCGACATTTTGTGGCCTCGGATGAAGGCGAGTTATTCTGGATACCGCTGGATGAGGTACTGGACTTGCATTCGTCTATTCTAATCAAAGCAACGCTCAGGCACTATTTACAACATCCGGGAGCAGAGGACATCTGGATTGGCAACGTTCAGAGCGGAACAGACCTAAAGGGCACTCCACAGGTAATATGGAACAAAATGCAGGAAACAAAATCATTTGAGCCAAAGGGGGTTATCCATAATGATGAAATATAGAACTGAGAGAAAAAAATGGAGAAGGATAAATTACCTGTTGATCACTGTACTGATTGCTATAATTCTTCCGAGTAGTCATGTAGAGGCAGCCAGCACGATTACAGTGAAAACGAAGGTCCAATATTACAAAGGACAGCCATACATACATCTAACAGGTGGAAAGAAATCTGTGACGGATAAGCTGAACAAGACATTTAAACTTCACGCAGTGAAAGCAGCTCGCCTGGACAAAGAAGAAAAGAAATCAAACAAAAATTATTTCTACATTACCATGGCCAGTGTAAAATACAATGCAAAAGAAAAGTTATCTATGGTATATGAAGATCATGTGTACACTGGCGGAGCACATGGAATGGATGCGACAAAATCATATAACTATGATTTAAGAACGGGGAAAGAACTGAAGCTAAGCGAGTATGTTAAAGATGATAATCAGATGGAGAAGGTAGAGAAATCAATCTCCAACAGTCTATTAGCCATGTATAATGCAGGAGTTTCAATTTTTGAAGAAAATATTTATGATTTTCAGCTTGATCAAACTTCTCAATTCTTTTTATATGATGAAGGCATCGTCATCCGATTCCATCCTTATGAGGTTGCACCCTACGCTAAAGGATTTGTAGATATCAAAGTCCCGTTCAGTAAATTCACCCAATAGATTTTTTGCAATAAAAGGCATGATTCAGTTCAATGAGATCATGCCTTTTTCTATCCGTCCAACGCAGACTTCCTATGGTGTGTGGAAAAGGGTTACCTTGCATTCAGAATGGACATCTGATTTCTGGTATCACACCTTAACGCTCAACATATTCGCTATTCAGGCTGACCGTAGCGGAGTGTAAATGCTATGGCAGCCTGAACGAGCGAATCAGTTTAATTTTGCATAGGGCAGTGGTGGTAGTTATGGGTTGTTGGAAGAAACTGATTTCATCAGACTACGCAGTAATAATTCGATTTTTCGTTTTTCTGTTCCGATGTTCTATAGCCTCCTCATAATCCCCGATCAGTGTATCAAAAATATGCTCCCACGACCGCTGCTCAGCCAGCTTTCTGCCTTCCAGTCCCATTATCCTCAATTGGTTCCCGTGATTTCCCCAGAGACATATCTCCCGAATCAGTGCATCAGCCTGACCAGGCTCGAATAACACACCGTTGCGGTTGTGGGATATCAGATCCTTTACACCTCCGGCATTGGCCGCCACCACAGGAAGTCCTGAAGCCATCGCTTCCAGTACCACATTGCCAAATGTCTCCGTAGAGGAAGGAAACACAAACAGATCTGCCGAAGCATACATAACAGCAAGTTCTTCGCCATGCATATAGCCTGTAAAGGTGACATTGGGTGGGGATTGCAGACGCATTCTCGGGAGAGATGGGCCGTCGCCAACGATAATCCAGTGAACACGGGACTGCATTTCCTGGGGCAGCTGCTGCATGGTAGTCGTGAGTGTAGCGATATCTTTTTCCGGGGCAATGCGTCCAACGTAGAGTAAAATAAGGGGAGCGGTGATGTGGTATCGTTCACGGATATCCGAGCTGCGTTTATCAGGTGAATACAGGTTGCAATCAATCCCGCGAGACCAAAGTTTCAAACGCTGAATGCCTTGGGCTTGAAGGGTGCTTAACGTTTCCTGCGATGGAGTTAGGGTTGCTTCACAGGCACGGTGGAACCACTGGATATACTTCCAGTAGAGAGGAATCATACTTTTCAACCGGTAGTATTCGAGATAACGATCGAAGTGGGTATGGTAGGAGACAACATGCGGAAGATGGTGTTTGAGCGCATACCTCAGACCAAGCAATCCCATATTAAAAGGTGTGGCGATATGCAACAGATCGGGTTGAAAGGTTTGTAGCTGCTTGTGCGTGTCTGTTCTGTTGGGTAGAGCAATGCGGCATTCGGGATACAGAAAAAAAGGGATGTTGGCAACCGATCTGACTTGAGTCTCATGGCTTCCTTCAATGATGGAGTTCGGAGTAAACAGCAAATGTTCAATTCTTCTGCGGTTCAGATGGTTACTCAAGCGGTGGAGCGTGCCAGCAACACCATTGGTTTCCGGAAGATAGGTGTCTGTGAACAAGGCCAGGCGCATCATTACCCCTCCCAAGACTCGTGATGACAAGATCATAACAGCGGAACATTTTCCACAGGTCAAGTGCACGTTAACTTGACGATATTCCCTGTAAATTTGTTAAAAGGATAAACTATACAAACTTCCATAAGTTCAACTTGTATAGCTTATTCTGCTATGATGTAATAACGTGTCGGCGCAGTTGAACTTGAAATTTACACGAAACGGAGAGGGCAGAAACAAACTGAAGAAGCGGAGCGTTCGCCTTTATCACCGGATTTTCCCCTTTAATAAAGGGATTGAAAAAATCTGGGGATAACAGCGATCGGAAGTTTATTCTGACCGCGTAGTGGTCCAGTGTAAAAACATTCGTTCAAACTATTCAGACAGAGAGATACAGGAGGCAGAGAAAGATGAACAAGTTACAAGAAGAATTGCAGGAGTTGTTACCACTCGATCAGCTTGAAGAAATGTCAGGTGAAGAAGTGGTGGGGAGTGTTGCCATGGACCTTTATCGGGCTGAATTTGCGACGATTCGAGAAAGTGGGCAGGAACTTCCGCAAGTATTGCGAGATATCATTCTGATCATCGATCTGGATACCGAGCTGTCCATGAACGGGGTGACTGGTTTCCTTGAGAATGCCAGCGGACAGTATCTCGGTGAGACAATAGCAGCGATGGAGCGGATCGGCAATGATGCAGATGCCGTGATCCTGAAGAAAATAGAACAGATGTTGTCCGAGAGCGGCGTAACGCACGGGCAATTACGAGATAATGTGAATGGCCTGTCCGAAGATGACATCACGACAAGCCTGCAAATACACGGGGAACAGATTCATGAGGTATTACAGCAGATTGAACTGGAAGCCGCGAATTTAAGCATGCAATCGGATAACGAAGAAAGCTTTGACCTGCTGTATCAATATGTGGATGAAAATAAAGATCGTCTAAAACAGGAGATGCAGCACGTTTTGTCTAATTGAGTGGGAAGAGATCTTGTATAAAGAAATCCTTCACAACATTATTTGAGGAGGCAAAATGACAAGCATGAATAAACGATTAGCGATGGAATCCTTTTTGGTTACCTTGTTATTCATCATCGGTTTTGTAGCTTGGAATATCGTTCAAGGCATGGTCATGACCATGAATTATGTACCTGATCTGATGAACACCACTTCTTCGGGTACCCCATTGCAATCCAAGATTGCTTTTGGATCCATTGTTCAGTGGGATACAACATCCATAATCATGGCTGTTGCCGGATTCGTTTTGCTCACCGCAGTATATTACGGTCTTCGATTAAGAATGCAGCGCTGGACACAGCGTTCCTGAAGGTTTGTCCGCATGAGCTCCATGACTGTCCCAAGTACTTAAGCTGTCTTTGCATGGGGAGAACTTCGAAGCCTTATTACTCCGAAAATCAAAAACCGTCCTTCATCAGAACTGTCTGATAGAGGACGGTTTTTATTTGTTACACAAACTATAGATTAGATATGTTTGGATATAACTTCTTCCAATCCTTGAGCGACAGAATGTGCACCCCGCTCCAGATGTCTTTCATACAGATGCAGGCGGACGAAACTTTCATCCGTGCCCATCGCTTCCGAGAACATTCCACTGAGTCCACGAGCGCGGCGATCGATCTGTAATAACAGCTCCAGCGAATCGCCCATGGGATAGAACATGACTTCCAACTCATCCAGATGCCCACGGAATTTGTTTGTTGGTACAAATTCAAATTCCTGTACAAATGGCAGATTTCCGCCCAACTTTGGTGCATAGTCATTGGTGACTTCACGTAGTTTGAAACCAAGGATATCAATTGCATCGAGCACGGTGTTCATGTCTTTGCTAGGAACAACATGCAGTCTGTCCCGGTCTGAGGGGTCTACAGCACTTGAAATATCGAGGCCCGTTTCTACCCATACCTCTGCACGATGCAGTGTAATAGGCAGATTTTCTGGCAGGTCAAATGAGAAGTCTTTCTCCAATTTGGCTCCAGGCTGTAATGTGAAACCTTCGGTGAGCAGATATTTGGCTATAACGGCTGTCTCTTTTACTTTGCGATCATCGCGCTCCCGTATGTAATGGGTTTTAATTGAAAGATAGATTCGATCTACATTCTGTTCCACATCTCCACCTTCAATGTACACAACCCCCGAGATGATTCCTCCAGGTGTGACCTCAGGTGTATGCAATTCTGTATTCACTTTGGCTGCTCCAACACCTACACTGGCTAACATTTTCTTAAAAAATGACATGCGCTCAACCTCCAGATCAGATGGTTTATTATATGGGATACATACGGCTTCGACCTTAATACGGAAGCTGGAAGAGAAGCGTTTCATATTTTAATAAAGATATATCACATATCCAAACAGGAGAATCGACTTACCTATGTCGAATGTTAGAATAAAGGGATTTTTTGTCAGGAGATGAAGCCGATTGAACACAGAATTTTCAGAACAGAAATATGGTGAAACGGGTGTCAAAACCAGCTTCGAGCAGATGGAGAATGGGGAACAAAAATATAAAATGATAGCAGAAGATGGCAGTTATTATTGTAGAACCGTTGCTTCTTCCCAGGGAGCATGGCAAAACAGTCATGTACATATCAATCTAACGGAGTTTTATGTGGTGCAAACCGGCTGGATTGCGTATGCCAGTTATGGAGACGATCAGATGTTTTCGATTCGAGTGATGCGTGCAGGAGAGCACATTATTGTCCAACCTGGAATCCACCATAATATATACATGTCTGCACATAGCGCGATACATACAATCAAGCATGGATTGAATGCCTCCAGTGATTGGACGGCATCCCCTGAGTTGGATAGGTTAACTCAATCTTTAACTGAGAAGGAACTACTCCAGAAGTAAGATTAACCAGACGGGAGGATCAGATAGATGCGTAAACATACAATATTTTGGATTACGGGAATAACGATAATCCTCTTGGTGACTCTGCTCATATACAGCTATGTTATTCCAAGTGTGAGTGCTCAGGATGTTGTGATGGCAGGCACAATCAGGCAGATTGATACGGATGTAGTCGAGGTAGAGTTAGAGATAACGCGAAAAAGAGAAGACAAGGATCAACATATGGTGTATCCCGTTGTTCCTGGATGGGAAGGGGTCACATTCACTGAAGAACAAGATGATGCGTGGTACATGCCTTCGTCTGTTGGCAGCTCCTATCTTGATCAAGTCATTCTGGAAAAGTATCTGAAGGCGCAGGGGAAAACCATGAAATCAGCTGATAATCTGATAGGATTTGCGATACCTGATGAGATAGGGAGTTACAAGTTGCGGTTAACGCTCAGATCTTCGGATGGAACGACTCAACCGCTTGAGAATCCCATGGTGTATTATGTTCACAACGAGCATTTGTTAGGAAAGGATCTGAGTTGGGTTACGGGTGAGAATCTGGAGATCAATAAGGAGTAATCAGAATGATGAATGTATATGAATCGAATGAAATCACCGTACGTTTCTTGGAAACAGAAGATGAACACCATCTGGTGGAGTGGCTGTCAGACCCGGAAGTTCTTCAATACTATGAAGGGCGTGATCGGCCGCATGACCTGGAGCATGTGAGAGAACATTTTTACAATCAGGATGATGCTGCTACTCGTTGTATCGTTGAGCACGAAGGGAATCCGATTGGATACATTCAGTTCTATGAGCTTGAGGAAGAAGAGCGAACGGAGTATGGTTATGGAGATACGGATGAGATCATCTATGGAACGGATCAGTTTATTGGTGAGGTAGACTACTGGAATAAAGGCATTGGTACACAGTTGATGCAATCCATGCTGGCTTATCTGATTAATGAACAACAAGCCCGTAAAGTGGTTATGGACCCTCAATCCTGGAACTTGCGAGCGATATCCTGTTATGAGAAATGTGGTTTCCAAAAGATTAAGCTATTGGAGAAACATGAGCAGCATGAAGGACAGATGCGAAACTGTTGGCTTATGGAATATGCTCCTTAGATAATACTGAAAGTTATTTTGAATCATATAAACAAGGAGGAATGGTGGATGGATGAAAGATTTCCGATAGGACCATTTGTACACACGGGTGAAGTTACTTTGGCACAACGGGAGAAGTGGATTCAGGACATTGCTGAGTTGCCTGAACACGCACGAGAAGCGGTAAAGGGACTAAGTGAAGAGCAATTAAGTCTGCCGTATCGAGAAGGTGGATGGATGCTCAAACAGGTCATTCACCACATGGCAGACAGCCATATGAATAGTATGATTCGTTTCAAGTTGGCACTGACAGAGGATACACCAACGATTCGGCCTTATTATGAAGAGCGCTGGGCTGAATTGAGTGATTCAAGAGACCTGGATGTTGAATTCTCGCTTCAGATTCTGGATGCGCTCCATCGTCGTTGGGTGTTTCTGTTAAACGCGCTGACAGATGCAGATTATGCCAAACAATTGTATCATCCCTCATCAGAAGAAACGACAAGACTGGATTATAATCTGGGCATGTATGCTTGGCATGGCAAACACCATGTTGCTCACATCACATCGCTTCGGGATAGACTGGGAATATAGCAAGGAGAAATATCTTTTTAAGGAGGATTTATCATTGACTGTACATATCAGACTATTAAATGAGAGTGATCCTGTAATCATATCAAAGGCATTCCAGGAGCAGGGGTGGGGGAGATCCCCTGAGCAGTATCTTCATTACTTGGCTGAACAACAGAATGGGGAACGCGTAACCTTGGTAGCCGAGTTGAATGGAGAATTTGCCGGATACGTGAATGTATTGTGGAATTCCAGCTACCCGTCTTTCAGGGAACAAGGCATTCCCGAAATTAACGATTTTAATGTACTAATGAAGTTCCAGCGCCAAGGTATTGGTTCACGGTTGATGGACCGAGCAGAGGAAGTTATTCTGGAACGAACGGATGTAGCAGGCATTGGTGTAGGTGTGTTTTCCGATTATGGCAAAGCGCAAGTTCTATATGCCCATCGCGGATATATACCGGACGGTCATGGTGTCCACAGACACGATCATTACATTCAGCCAGGTGAAGAAACAGTTATGGACGACGATGTTGTGCTTTATCTTACGAAGAAGTTAAAAGCCGCTCAATAAGTCTAATGTTTACTTAGTACTTGCAAAGAAATATGATAAAAAAAGCTGTCCTGCATGTTATACTCTATTGGAATTTGAGGAATGATAAGCAGGTTGTTGAGAGATTAGATGATCAGAGGAGTGATTGATCCATGTTTAGCAAAGTCGGCCAGGTTATGTTGTATGTCAATAATCAAGATGAATCACTGGCTTTTTGGACTGAAGTCGCTGGATTCCACATTGTGGATGAAGTAAACCTTGACGAGGGCATGAGATGGATTGAGATCGCGCCTACCCCAGACTCCCAGACGAGCATTATCCTCCATGACAAAGAGACTGTGGAGCGGATGTCGGCGGGTGTAAATCTGGGCACACCTTCGTTAATGTTCTTCACCGAAAATCTGGATCAATTATATGCCGACTTGGCTAGTAAACATGTAACGGTTGGAGAGATTGTCGAGATGCCAACGGGGCGTGTTTTCAACTTTGCGGATAATGAAGGGAATTACTTTGCAGTCTTGGAACGGGCGAATTAAATTACAACTCAATACCGCTACGATTATAAGCGATCGACATTCATGTCGATCGTTTTTTTTGTTGGGAATAAGCTTATGTTTTGGAGGAGAAAAGCACAAGAAAAATAGAGAACTGCTGGGTAAAAATGTTATAATAGAGTGTGACTGATTTAACGAAAGTGTTGAGAATGAACAGAGTCGGAAATGAAGGTTTGAATGGAGTATTGAAGGAGGACTGTGTTTGTGGAAAAGACGATTAAAAGTGTACAGGATCTATATGATATGCTCGATGCGGACTTCAGATCTGCCAAGCAATTTTGGGAGCCTTTCTATGAGGATCGGAATAGACCAATCCCCTTTTTTCTAAACAAACCGGATGAGAATCTCGTAGCGCATATGAACGAAGGTGTGCTGGCAGGCGGCAAGGCACTGGAACTGGGTTGTGGCCCGGGCAGAAATGCGTTGTATCTGACCCGCCAAGGATATCAGGTAGATGCTTATGATCTTTCCGAGACAGCGATAGCCTGGGCTAAGGAAAGGGCTGCAGAAGAGCAACTGGACGTGCATTTTGAATGTCGCTCCGTGTTCGAACTGGCCCCGGAGCAAGAATATGATCTTGTCTACGACTCGGGTTGTCTGCACCATCTGTTACCACATCAGCGTATTCCCTACATAGAGAGGGTCCACAATGCACTCCGGCCTGGAGGATACTTTGGAATGACTTGTTTTGCTCCTGGTTATGGCGATATTGGTGGGCCAGAGATCGTCATGAATGATTGGCAGGTGTATCAAGAGAAGTCGATGCGAGGCGGTCTTGCGTTCACGGAGGAGAAGCTTCGCTACATGTTGGAAGATGGCTTTGAATGTGTGGAGTTCCGTGCAATGAAGGCGATGGAGCAGCATGAACCGTGTTTTGGTGTACCTTTTCTGTGGGCCACGTTGTGGAGAAAGAAAAACTCGTAAGAGCAGGGGAATAACATGCATTGAAAATAGAGGAGGAGTGGTATCGGAATGGGAACAGAAACAGGAAGAAGACACTTTATCATTACAGGCACATCCAAAGGGATCGGTTTACAACTTGCAGAGTTATTATTGGCTAAGGGGGATTACGTTTACGGTATTTCACGCGGGGGTTCGGATCTGTTGGAATCAGGGGAGGAATGGAGCGAGCGTTACCGTCATGTTCAGTATGATCTTGCCGACCTGAATGGGATCAATGATTTGATTACACGTGTATTGAGCCAAATTCCGTCTCAGGAAGCCGATTTCATTGGACTTATTAATAACGCAGCGATGCTGGAGCCTCTAAGACCTATCGATCAGTGCAGTGCGGCAGAGATAAGTCAAAGTCTCAACATCAGTCTAGCAGCACCAATGATATTAAGTTCATCTTTTATTCAACAAACAAATCACCTGTCCGCCAGACGTAAAATTGTTAATCTCTCATCGGGTTCGGGAAGTTATCCCGCGCCTTCAATGGCAGTGTACTGTACATCCAAGGCAGGTATGAACATGTTCACCCAATGCGTATCTCTGGAGCAAACGGGCCAACAGAACCCTGTTGAGATTATTGCTTTTGATCCGGGGATGGTCGATACGGAATTACAGGCTGTTGCACGAGGCAAAAGTGCAGAGGAGTTCGCCCTTGCGGGTATGTTCAATCAAGTATATGAAGCAGGACAATTAAGATCGCCACGAGACGTAGCGATGCAGTTAATCGAGCGAATGGACGCACAGAGTGATGCAAGCCATGTTATACACACTGTTGAGAGCTAATTGATATACGTGTTTCGGCTTGTTTTCTTTACGAAGTATGGTTACCTTTTGATATAAGCCCAACTTCCCTGTACACTGGAATCAGCGATCGAAAGAACGATTTGTAATGGTAAAGGTGATCCTGCAACAACGGAGTCTAATTACCTTATTCAACCTTAGAAGATCAGAAACGTGGTGAAGTCTCTTGTTTAAAATTATGCTCATTGAAGACGACGAGTCGTTATTCAGTGAAATCAAGGAACGTTTGTCCCAATGGTCGTATGACGTGTATGGTGTGCAGGACTTTGGCAAGGTATTGCAGGAGTACAGCGTAATTCAGCCGCAACTGGTTATTATTGATATTCAGTTACCCCAATATGACGGGTTCCATTGGTGCCGGATCATTCGTTCGCACTCCAATGTGCCGATTATCTTTTTGTCCTCACGGGATCATCCTGCGGATATGGTCATGTCCATGCATTTGGGTGCAGACGATTTTATCCAGAAGCCTTTTCACTTCGATGTATTGATTGCCAAGATCCAAGCGACTTTGCGGAGGGTGTACAACTATAATACAGAGCATATTGAACTTCGAACCTGGCGCGGTGCTGCTATTGAATATGTGAAAAATACACTGACCTGCGGGGATGAATCTGTTCTGTTAACCAAAAATGAGATGTTCATCCTTAAAGTGCTGGTCGAGCACAAAAATCAGATTGTTACTCGTGAGGAACTCATCCGGAGCTTGTGGGATCATGAGCATTTTGTGAGTGACAATACGCTGACGGTTAACGTTAATCGCTTACGGAAGAAACTTGAACCCATCGGCTTGGAGCGTTACATTGAAACCAAAGTAGGTCAGGGGTACATGGCAACGGAAGAGGCAGAAGCATGATCGGAAAGTACATACGAGAAAGGGCTAGTTGGTTATGGCTACTGGTAAGCATGCAACTTATTATTTTATTGGTGGCCTACCTGGACTCGTCCATTCCATTCCAATCTGTGGGGTATATCGTAGGACTGAATGTGGTGGTATGTCTTGTTTTTATCTGGGCGAGATACCTGAAAGAGACCCGTTTCTATAAAAAATTGAGCATCTGGGATCATAGCTATGATCTAAGAGAACTCGATATCGCCGAAAGTCCATATGAGCAGATTGTACATGAGGCGGTCAGTTCCCAGACACAGCGCTATCGTAAGGAGTCGTCACATCATTTTATCGCTCTGGAACAGGAGAAGGACGAGATGTTGTCCTGGATTCATGAGGTGAAGACCCCACTGACTGCGTTGCAACTGATGATCGAGCGCTTGCCAGATGACAAGTTACAGAGCCAAATGACATATGAATGGTTACGAATTCATCAGTTGCTGGATCAGCAGCTTCATCATAAGCGGATTCCGTTTATGCATAATGATCTGTTCATCGAAGAGACGGAACTTGAACCGGTATTGAATAGCGAGATACGAGCGCTGAAATCGTGGTGCATTTCCAAAGGCATTGGCTTTGATGTGTCTTTAATGGTATCGTGTGTGCTCACAGACAGCAAATGGTTAGGTTTCATTCTCCGGCAATTGTTGAGCAATGCGGTGAAATATAGCGATTCATCGGACATCCTCATTGAAAGTCGGGAACAGGATGGACACATCATACTCATGATTCAGGATCACGGGCGAGGGGTTGAGACTCAAGATCTGCCGCGTATATTTGATAAAGGATTTACGTCCACCCGAGGCAGAATGGATGGGGCGGCTACCGGGATGGGACTATATTTGGTTCGTCAAGTGGTCCAGACGCTTCATATGAACATTCATGTAGAATCTTCTCTTGGCGAGGGCACAATCGTCACACTTACTTTTCCACGAAAAAACGACATGGTGCATCTTGCAGGCGTGTGACAACAATGTCACATGCTTTTTGGTTTTGTTCGGTGAATCACACGATAACACTGCACATTCCGCCTATGATATAGACATGAGCATTTTGCACAAGATCTAAGAGGAGTGAGTGGGATATGTGGATACTGGAAGCCAAAAAAATTCATAAAGTCTATGGCAATAAACTGAATAAACAGGAAGTGCTGAAGGGGATTGATCTTGGGGTAAGCAAGGGAGAGTTTGTAGGTATTATGGGGCCTTCGGGTTCAGGCAAAACGACACTCCTTAACGTACTTTCCTCCATCGATCGGGTGAGCCAGGGCACGATTGATATTGAGGGCAAGGAATTCACCGGAATGAAGGAGAAACAGCTGGCTGAGTTCCGCAAACATCATCTGGGCTTTATTTTTCAGGAATATAATCTGCTGGATACGCTGACGGTAAAGGAAAATGTATTATTGCCGCTCTCGATCACCAGCATTCCAAAGCAGGAGGCGCACTGGAAGTTTGAACAGATCGCCCGTGAACTGGGAATCTACGAATTGAAAGACAAGTATCCATCTGAGATTTCAGGGGGTCAGAAGCAGCGGACTTCGGCAGCAAGGGCATTTGTCCACGAGCCAAGTATCATTTTTGCGGATGAGCCGACAGGAGCGTTGGATTCCAAGTCCGCTTCGGATCTGCTCGGCAAGTTAAGTGATATGAACAGCGCACGAAAGGCGACTATTATTATGGTTACCCATGATCCGGTTGCCGCAAGTTATTGCAGCAGAGTGATCTTTATTCGAGACGGTCAGATCTACACCCAGTTGAATAAAGGAGACGAGTCACGGCAATCGTTCTTCAACGATATTATCAAAACCCAGGGCGTATTGGGTGGTGTGCAGCAATGAGCTTGAATTATATTATCTTCCGTAATCTCAGGAAAAATCTGAAGAATTATTATCTCTATGTTTTTGCGCTTGTGTTCAGTGTGGCCTTATATTTTTCCTTTGTGACGTTACAGTATGATCCTTCCATGGATGAGGTAGCTGCTTCAACGAAAGGTGCGGCGGCTATAGGCGCATCTTCGGTACTGTTAATCGTCATTGTCGGTATCTTTTTGCTCTATGCCAATACGATCTTTATCAAGCGGCGTAGCAAAGAAATTGGATTATTTCAATTGATCGGACTGACGAAAGGCAGAATTTTTGGTATTTTGAGTGCGGAGAACAGTATTCTCTATTTTGGCTCCATGGCCATCGGTGTGTTGATTGGGTTCCTTGCGTCCAAGCTGGTATTGATGATATTGTTCAAAATTCTCAGTGTGGACGCGATTACGAAACTGTACTTCTCTCCGATGGCACTGATGCAAACGGTGATTGTCTTTACGATAATGTATTTGCTTATCATGCTGATGAACTACATTTTTATCAAGAGACAGAGCATTCTCTCACTCTTTCGGGTGTCTGCCACTTCGGAGCAGCAGGTGCAGAAGATGTCTGTCGGACAGATGATTGTTGGCGTCTTGGGCATTGCTCTGATTGTGTATGGATACTTCATGTCTGCACGGCTGTTTAGCGGTGAGGCAATGGATATGCAGCAGTTGATGTATACAATGATCCTGATTCTCTTCTCGGTCATACTGGGCACATACTTGTTCTATAAGGGTTCGGTAAGTTTTATTTTTAATCTGATTCGCAAAAGCAAAAACGGCTACCTTACCATTCATGAGGTGTTGTCTTTATCTTCAATCATGTTCCGCATGAAATCTAATGCCTTGCTGCTCACGATTATTACAACCGTGTCGGCGCTTGCTATTGGCATGCTGTCACTCAGTTACATTTCGTATTATTCGGCAGAGGTGCAGGCGAAGGAAAGCTTGCCGGAGGATTTCTCTTTTGCTCAGGCGGATGTGAAAAATCGCTTTGTGACGGAGTTGGAACACAAACAGATTCCATATGAAGAGAAGCACAGACAGCCCATTTACATTGAAATTGATGCTCATAAAGTGATGGATGCGTCCATGACGGAACAGTACCTGTTCAGTAGTGTGCTGAGTGACAACATGGTAGATAACATTGATTTACAAGCGGGTGAAGTGGTCTTCATGGGATATGGGAATGCCATTCAGCAGTTAATTTTCATTAAGGAGAAAGGTCCAATCGTCTTGCAGGGGTTGAAACATAGGCTGGCACAACAACTGATCGGAACAACCAAACGTGGAGTCCTTCCCGCGTATTATTCTCGGGGCACGCCTGTGGCTGTAGTAGATGAAACGGTATACCAGCAACTGCGGCAGGATATCGATCCCGAGCTGCAAAAATCCGAGTGGGCTGACTACTATGGTGTACGTATTCTAAACGAGGGGCAGGCTGAAGAGGCATATACCGTATATAAGGAGCTGCAGTTGGAAGCACCGAGCTTCTCCCAGATTGAGTTCAGAAATAACCAACGTAACAATATGGGCTTGATTATGTTCATTGTTGGTTTCCTTGGTTTAACGTTCTTGATTACATCGGGATGTATCCTGTACTTTAAACAAATGAATGAGAGTGAAGAGGAGAAGGGTAATTATACCACTCTTCGTAAACTTGGATTTACACAAAGCAATCTGTTGCGCGGAATTCAGATCAAGCAGTTGTTTAACTTTGGTATTCCGCTTGTGGTGGGATTGAGTCATAGTTACTTTGCCGTGAAATCAGGTTGGTTTTTCTTTGGTACGGAGCTGGCGACACCTACGGTCATTGTCATGATAGTCTATACATTGTTATATTCGATTTTTGGTCTGTTGTCTGTGTGGTACTATAAACGGGTGATTAAGGAAGCTTTATAGAATTGGGTCGAAATGATGATAGAGTCCATGCTTCTGATTGATGTAAAACGGTGAAACGAGGGGAGTGGAGTAGCGTGCCTGGAATCTTATATGCCTCGAAGAAAGAATTAAGTGAGACGATTCGACGCACCTATGTATTGTTTGAGGGTGAATTCACTGACATCCATGACAGTGATAAAGATAAGTGGGTTGAAGGTGTAGATAAGACTCCTGCCCAGATGATCGCCTACCAGTTAGGATGGATGAACATGGTGAGGGACTGGGAGCGCAATGAACAGTTGGGACTTGAAAGTCATATGCCGGCACCAGGATATAAATGGAACCAATTAGGGTCGTTAAATGAATCATTTTACGAAAAATATTCAAGTTATACGCTGGAGGAGCTGCGCTCTTTGTTCCGGGAGACAGAACAACAATGGCAGAATTGGATTGACTCACTGAGTGAGGAGGAATTATTTGTGCAAGGGATGAGACAGTGGACGGGTACCAAACCCGGATGGGCTATGGTGAAGTGGATCCAGATTAATTCGGTAGCCCCTTTTAAATCTTTTCGTACCCGAATTCGTAAATGGAAAAAAGGTCAGTTAGCCAAAATGGATGAGAGGAGTGGAGATATCTAATGAACCTGGCAAATAAAATCACGTTGGCTAGAATCGCGTTGATTCCATTGTTTATGATCTGTTTTATCAATCAGCAAAGCGTGATGATTGCACTAATTATATTTGCGGTAGCGGCAGGTACGGATAAATTAGATGGATATGTGGCAAGAAAATATAATCAGATCACGAATCTGGGAAAGTTGCTTGATCCACTGGCGGATAAACTGTTGATTGCGGTAGCGCTGGTCATGATGGTTCAGGAGAATATGATCAGTTCATGGATTGCTGTAATCATTATAGGACGTGAAATTGTAATTACTGCATTGCGAATGGTAGCAACAGAGCAGGGCATTGCTCTTGCAGCGGATCGATATGGAAAAATCAAAATGGTGCTTCAGGTGGCAGCGATCATGGCCATTTTGTTGAACAATGTTCCGTTTAGTTTGCTGACTGAGGTGCGAGTTGATGTGATTTTATTGTGGCTGGCAGCAGGAGTTACGCTGTTATCGGGATTGAATTATATTCTAGTAAACTATAAGTTGCTACAGACAGGAAGATAGAAAGCGTCGATTGGATCATGGCTTCACAGTGCGAATGGTACCCTGCAATCAATTCAACGTGCAGGGTTTGTTTGTCGTTTGTTTCTGTTCAAAAATATGTGGGGCATAGTCATGGTTCCTTGTATACTTAGAGTATCTGAATGTACATATAATGAATCGGAAAAAAGTGCACCATGGTGCTGATTCGGGAGGATCTCATGCAACAGGAACATACCGCTGGTCTCCACGGGGACTGGCTTCAATTTATGATTTTATCAACCAAACTGGAACTTCCGCCCTTACCAGCAGATACAATGGACCGTCCACGGCTAAGTTTGCAACGCAAAGAATTGTTCCAATCCAAAGTCACTTTGTTGACTGCCCCGGCGGGTTCAGGAAAATCAACACTGTTGGGCAGCTGGGTGAGAAGTGAAGCTGTTCAAGCAGCCTGTGTCTGCCTGGATGATAAAGATCAGGACCCGCTTCCGTTTTGGCTCTACATTATTCATGCACTGAATCGAGTGATTAAGGAACTCTGCGGTGATGTACTGCCACATTTTTTGCAACGGTACCCGATAGACCCCAGGTCAGCATTGATATTATTGTTGAACCGTGTTGCCCAGACCAATCAACATACGCTGCTTATTCTGGATGACTATCACGCAGTAACCCAGCCGGAGATTCATGAACAGATGCAATACTTTATTGAAAATCTCCCCCTATCCATTCATCTAGTCCTGTCTAGTCGAACATATCCTCCATTCAAGCTTGAAAAGCTGCGTCTGAGAGGTGAATTGAAGCAATTTACGCTTCTGGAACTGGCATTTACGCCAGAAGAGGGCATTGAATTTTGCCAACAGATTATGCAATTGGATATTGCCGGGGGAGATGCGCGTGGTTGGGTACAGCAGACGGAGGGGTGGGCTGCCGGATTGAAGCTGCTTGCTTTATCTCACGCATGGGGTGGAAACGCGTTGGTCAGCCCTATGAATTCGGTATCGTCACCTCTCTCGCGTGAAGATCATGGACCTACTGGCGAGAGGACGATTTCAGATTACCTGCTTGAAGAGGTATTCCAGCGTCAGTCACCGGAAATGCAGCAATTTCTGCTCCGGACAGCGATCACGAGAAGAATGAACAGCAGTTTATGTCAGGTATTAAGTGATATGCAGGAAGCTCCACAATTGTTAATGCAACTGGAGAAGGAACATCTTTTTCTTGTTCCACTTGATCGGGAAGCGCACTGGTATCGTTATCATCATTTGTTCTCTGCATTTCTAAAGCGTGAACTGGATCGTCGTGGTACTGAACAAGTAAATGAATTACATGCTCTTGCTGCACTTTGGTATGAACAACGGGGATACCCGGCAGAAGCGTTGGATCATTATATTCTCGGTCAGCACATGCAGGATGCAGCGAGACTGCTGGAAGAGTTGTTTGCCCATTTTATTATGGGAGAGTGGTGGACGCTCCGGCGATACTTTGATGTTGTGCCACTGGAGATCGTGAAATCACGTCCCAAATTATATATGTCCTACCTGTTCCTTGTTGCACGTGAAATGCCTTATGGACAGATGGTGAAGCAGCTTGATGAACTGGAACAAGTGATCCGGGTGCATCTTCAAGGGCGGCTGGAACCTGAGATCATCGGTTATTTGTTGCAAGTTATATGTGTGATGCGAGCATACATGGCCTATTTGAATAGAGATTTAGATGGGCTGGCTCATTATTTGGTGTCCTACATTGATCAGGGCTATCCTGATGATATTGCCTTTCAGTATATGGACTATGATCGGAGAGAGAGTATGCGCCTGCGCAGCTTCCATGGCGTTAATGGCTACTTGAGGCGTGGGGAAGCTTGCTTCGGAGCGATTACGGAACGTTGGTATGCTGAACATGCCTATGTAACGTCCTACTATGGTGTTGGATATGGTGAGATTTTAATGGAGCAAAATCAAATTGCAGAAGCGGTCAGATATGCGGACCGAGCGCTTGAAGTGGCTTTGCAGATCAAGGTGGCTGCGTTGCTTGTTCCAGCTTATGTACTCAAAGCCAGACTTGAACTTACACTGGGTCGACCTGAAGAAGGCTTGAAACTGCTTCAGCAGGTCTCAGGATTATTATCTGTGAAGGATATGGAGTACTGGCAGCCAGCACTGGAAGCACATCAATACCGAATTTTAATTGAAATGAGTCCGGTGGCATCGGCCCAAACCATTCTGGCTAAGTCTGCAAACGAAGGAGATGTGGCTGCTGAGATCAGCTGTGATCAGATTTTCCATTCCATGATTCGCATACGTGCGATGATCGTACTTGAACAGTACGATCATGCACGAGAGGAACTGAGACGAATCCGTAAAAAGGCTGAAGAACGGGACTGGCTCACTGAACAGGTAGAGTGTGCTCTGCTAGAGTCAATCATGCTGCACAAGCAGGGATTCACAGATGCCGGTGTTGTAGCGTTATCCCGTGCTCTGGTGCTGGGAGGACCCGAAGGATATATTCGTTCATTTGTTGCTGAAGGTGAACAGATGAAACAGTTGCTGCAGGACTATCTCTATCTGCGTCGTACAAAGGCGATACATGATGATGGTGTGAAAATGGCTTATGTGAAGCAGCTATTATCTGCTTTTGCAAGAAACAAACGATTGAGAGGCCTCTCATCTGCAGGAGAGGCCGAGCTGGATACAAAGGAAGTGGGACTCAGCCCGATGGAGCAAAAAATATTTGGTCACATCGCTGAGGGCCTGACCAGCAAACAGATTGCTGCCGAGTTTGGCATCTCACCCGGAACTGTTAATACACACATTCGCCGAGTGTTTGCAAAGCTGGGTGCGAGCAGTCGTACTCATGCTGTACAAATCGCGGAGCAGCGGGGATTGTTATGATTTTGTGAAACAGTGTCTACTCTTTTGTAGACTGTTTTCAAGCAAAGGTCTCTCCTACAATGAAGATAATTAAATAACTCTGACGAGTCTTTGCTGACACCAGGGTTTATGTTCATGTGGGAGGTAGCGTTAAAAAATGTCAACACAAGAATCCAAACGAAAAGTTCATAAGGAAAACAAGATCCGTAAGGTCTGGCCTTATTTGGCAGCCCTTCTGTCTTTATCCGTCATTTCTGTTCCCGGGACAATGCATGCAGCGACCGATGCAGTAGACATTCGTGACTTGCAGCAGGCAGCACCTTGGGCCAAGCAAGCCATTGAAAGGGCTGCCGAACAACAGATGATTCTGGCGGATGAAGCAGGGAATTTCAACCCGAGCGCAACGTTAACAAGAGGGGACCTTGCGTATACACTGGCTCAACTATTGGAATTGAACGTGCTGTCGTCAGTCCAGCTTCCAAATCAGTTATTCAGGGATCTGGATCGTAACGCTGAGAATGGTTCCTATATTCGTGCACTTCAATTGGCTGGAATTATGAATGGTTATCCGGATGGTACGTTTCGTCCTGCTGGTCTGGTAACAAGGGAAGAGCTGGCAACAACGATTATTCGGGCTCTGAAGGCTAAAGGATATGATGAAACATTAAATTTGGCCAAAGAGTTGTCATTTAAGGATACTTCCGAAATTAGTGCCTGGGCTTTGCCAAGTGTACAACAGGCTGTTGAGTTGGGAATCTTGAAAGGGGACAATGGAAACTTTGCGCCGAAGCGTTCTACTTCCAGACAGGAAATGGCCGTGATTGCATTACGCGCAACTGAAGTCATTCAAGCTCTTGATGAAGCTGCGAGTCAAGAGGGCGCCAATTCGGAATCCAAACCTGATGAGCCAGGAAAGGTAACCGAGGTACAGGGTACAACTTCAGGCGGCAATAACGCAGGGAACGGTACAGAAAACGCAAACGGTAATTCCGGGGCGGCACCAGGGAATGGAAATGGAAGCACCGGTGGTGGAGGTGGATCTGCGCCAACTACTCCGACGAATCCTTCCACTCCGTCCAATCCAGGTACGGGGAACAGGGTGCCACTGGTTATTAGTGGCGGTTTGCCTGATCAGGAACTTACACTAGATCATGCCGCATTGGACTTGAACGTCTCGACGTATTTTAGTGATCCAGATGGTGATGAATTGCAATTCAGTGTCATAACCGGAGATGCAGCCCTTGTTTCCTCTACTGTCGTAGAAAAAGTGATTCGACTTGTTCCACAGGCTGCTGGAGAAACAATGCTAACGATCAAAGCAGTTGACGTCCAGGGCGCAAGTGTTACGGCACAACTCAAGGTTAAGGTACAGGCCAATACGATAAGTCGCCAATTCCCTGATCCACATTTGGCTGGAGCTATTGCTTATTGGTTGCAAAAGGATATGGATGATCCACTGACCAAAGATGAATTGGTGGAAGCACTCATTCAGACCAATGGAGGGTTGTATGCGAGAAATGCGGGTATTTCCGATCTGACAGGAGTCGAGATATTCAAAGGATTGAATGTAACCGAAATCGACCTTTCCGGAAACGCCATAAGCAAAGCGGATGCCTCTGGATTCGATCACTTGAATTGGCTTGATTTATCCGGTAACGAACTGACGCAGATTAATGTTACAGGATTGAATCAGCTGGAGTATCTGAAACTCGCGAATAATCGACTTGCTTTATTGGATGTGAGCGGACTAGATTCCTTACAAGAACTGGATCTGAACAGTAATGAGCTTGTTCATTTACCCGTTGGAATTGCTGAATTGTCTGATCTGCAATACTTGGATGTGAGTAACAATTCCATATCCCTGAGAGAAGAGCCTGACTTCGCACTGCATCACACGTTGCTGCAACGTTTAGACAGGTATGACTTCGATGATGCTTCTCCTGTATTGATAGAGGCACCTGCGGGTAATACCGCTTATGTTTATGGAGATGAGGTTGAGATTGACCTGTCCTTTATGTTTGAAGATGAAGATGACGTTAGATCAACTCTCACACTACAGGCTGACTCTCCTGATCCTCAATTGGCAGATGTCAGAATGGATGGACAGAAACTATACGTTACTGCACTGGGGACGAGTAGTGAGCCTATTCGGATTGAGGTGAAGGTTACGGACCCTCTGGGCAAAGTTGGTGTAGGTCACGTGTACGTTGATTTGAGAGAAATAGAGTAGCGCATTTTAAAACAGCATATGTGGACTAATGCAAGTTACATCAACGTGCCTTCCGCTATGGAAGGTGCGTTGTTTTTATTTTGTATGGGAAAATATTATGTTAAAATATGCAAGAAATGAATGAGGCTGTGAGTAATGACGATAGGGGGAGAAGAGGATGTCCGAAATAAATATCAATCCAAGTACTTCAGAGGATTCAGAGTATGTTCGCGAGCAACTTATCGCATTTAATGCTGCACATGTGAGCGAGGAATTAAGGCATCGTTACGAAGAATTGAATTTCAATATCAAAAATGAGACCGGCGAGATTGTTGCAGGTGTGCTTAGTACACTTTGCTGGAACTGGCTGGAGGTTGAGATTCTGTGGGTGGATTCTGAACAACGGCATCGAGGATATGGTTCACAGTTGTTGCTTGAAGTTGAGCGAATTGCGCGAGAGAAATCTTGTGATTTTGTCATGTTGAACACCTTCTCCTATCAAGCACCGGAATTTTACAAGAAACATGGCTACCAATTGATCACAACGATCGAGAATGCACCGACCGGACACAGTCATTATTATTTTAAGAAGGACCTCACGTAAGAGAACATACGCGAAATTGGATAAAATCAGGAGGGTTATGATGGTTACCATTAAAGGAATCGAACTTGAAGATTTACCAGCACTAAGCCAGCTATACAATGAGTTGATGGGAATGCCTACCAATGAACAGCAGATGAAAAAGATGTTTCATTACATACAGCAGAATGGTCATTATCATGTGCTTGGGGCATTTTACAATGGCAAACTGGTTGGATCTGTTATGGGGGTTGAGTGTATGGATCTGGTGGGTCCATGCAAACCGTTCATGGTTGTGGAGAATGTGATTGTGTCGGATCAGGTACGCAGGCAGGGCATTGGGCAGAGGTTAATGCTCCAGATTGAGCGGATTGCCAAAGATATGGGTTGTGGTTACATGATTCTGGTGTCTGGCGATCAGCGTAAGGAAGCACATATATTTTATGAGAAGTTAGGTTTCAAGGATGAGAAGGTTCAGGGTTACCGGAAGCATCTTTAACTAAAGACGCATAAAAGAGAGAGGCAGTGGCTCTCTCTCTTTGTGATCTTACTTTACAATTACTCTTTCGAGTTAGACGAGTTGAATCTCATATATTGAGGTGGATGAACATTGTCGATCACGAGAATACCATCAAACTGCTCTTTTGGAACAAAGCTCTCTGGATATATGCCCCAGCTATAAGCAAATCGAGGTTCGAACATCCAGGCGTTCCCTGCCTCTCTTTTTTGATAACGAAGATCAAGGAAACTGTAGGGTGTATTTGTCGCAGACATGATAGCTTCAATTGAACCAGGCAACGCTGGTTCGACATTGTGAACTTCGCCTGCATTATCCGCTGTTTGTCCACTTGAAGCATATAACCCCAGAACATAGCTGATTTCTCTCAATTCCTCAGGGAAGATCTCTCCCATTAGTGGAACTGGATATGAAGAATCCATCACTTTACTGTTTGCTTTACGTATATGATCGTTATGACCCCACACAATGAACTTTTCGTTCGGATATACTTCCGTAGCTAACCAGATCAGATTGTCATTCATGGCTTTATCCCGCCAAACAAGGGAGTCCAGAAATGCATCCATCTTCCCTTCCTCCAATTCAATCAAGGAACGGATAGAAATTTCAATATACTCCTGAGCCAAACGAATTCGATCTTCGAGGCTTCGTTCCAGCAACTTGGATAGTTCCGGATGATTGGGATATTCTTGTTGCAGATAGGTTTGGTTCTCTTTCGATTGCAGTGATTTTAGAATATTTTTGTACGTTTGAATCATTTCCTGTTTCTTTGCACGGTAGGATTGAAGGTCAGCCCCGATATAAAACTCGGACAATTGTTTTTCTGTTTGTGCTAGTTGTTTGGCGAGTTTCTGATCTTTCAGCCAGTGACCATCAAGTAGGGGGGATTGCAGTTGCATGTCAAAACCCGTCAGAATTAATGGCTGTTCCGTTTGAGCACTAGTTTTGAGATAATCAAACAAGGGTAAAATTTCTTTGGACCACCAGACGCCGAAAATGGAGCTTTGCATTGTTTGCTCTGCGCTTTTTTGATTTATTATGGCGTTAGATAGTGATGTATTAGAGAGACCGCTCTCAAAGGCGAGCACATTGTAGCCCATCTCTTTATGTAGAAACTGAATTAATCGGGTTTTAGCTAAGTTGAATTCTGCTACTCCGTGGGAACTTTCACCCAGAAATACGATTCG
The DNA here is from genome assembly GCF_008386395.1 of Paenibacillus sp. 37. Lineage (NCBI taxonomy): Bacteria > Bacillati > Bacillota > Bacilli > Caryophanales > Paenibacillaceae > Paenibacillus > Paenibacillus sp. 37. The sequence goes on from NZ_CP043761.1 coordinate 1,863,594, forward strand.
TTTATCCTTGAGCAGTGGTTTTAACATATCCAAGTCTGTAAAGCTATTACTCTCAATATCTTCATGAACAGGTGTAATACTCTTGATCCGGTAAGCATGTTCTCTGGCCCATTGTTTCCACAGTTCAATCTTTTCATCTGATGTTCTTGCTGTCTGTACTTCAGTCACATGACCCTGTATGGTCTCGATGGAAGATTGGGCATGGGCTTGCCCTGTGGGAAACAACGTTGCAGTAGCCAAAATAACTGTGGTTAATGTAAGAGCGGCAACTCTTTTCCTTTTTCTGAAATGATACAAATAAATACCTCCTTTAATAGTGAATAAAATGAAAATGATTGAGATAAAGGCTATATATGGATTTAATTACACTATATTTAATGTTAGTACTAATGTTGTATTTTTGCAAATGTTGGGACTTATCTAGTGAATTTAGGATGATGGGAGCAGGCCATATATATATGGAATTTGCTCTCTGTAGCTGGCCTATACTCCCCCTATACGGATTTCGTGTCTCAGAGTCAGAGTTCTGATAGAATGGATTAAATTAAACGAGTTAAGAAGAGTACATAGGAGGTTAACACAATCATGCGGATCATAGATAACATTAAAGTCTGGGGGGAACCGCTGGAGAATGCCGTAAGTCAGGCGGTGACTTGCTCGCAATATGGAGATGTATTGGGTGTGGCTCTGATGGCTGACCATCACAAAGGTTACTCGCAACCCATCGGTGGTGTTGTCGCTTATCGGAATATGATCAGTCCGTCAGGTGTCGGATATGATATTGCCTGTGGTAACAAGGCTGTGCGCACCAATCTGATGTGGGATGATATTCGGGATCAGATTGGTACGATTATGGATGACATCAATTCGACCATATCTTTCGGCGTGGGTCGTAACAATCCAACACCCGTGGATCATGAACTGTTCGACGACACGAGCTGGAAGCTGTTTGATACCATCGAACCAGGATTACAGCATAAGCTGAAGACGCTCGCACGCAACCAACTTGGAACCGTAGGCAGTGGCAATCATTTCGTGGATATTTTTGTAGAAGAGGCCACGGGAAAGGTGTGGATCGCGAATCATTTTGGCAGCCGCGGGTTCGGTCACAAAGTGGCGAGTGGGTTCCTTAACCTTGCCGCAGGGCGTCAGTTCAGTGGCAAAGCGCCGGGTGAATCCATGGATCAGCCACCTACATTGTTTAACCTGAACAGCGAAATGGGTGATATGTATTGGGATGGAATGACTCTGGCGGGCAGATACGCCTATGCAGGACGTGATTATGTCATTGAACAGGTGCTTGGAATTCTCGGGGCAAATGCTGAATACACCGTACATAACCATCACAACTTTGCCTGGAAAGAACAGCATATGGGTGAAGAGGTCGTCGTGGTTCGCAAAGGTGCAACGCCACTGGCACCTGAGCAGCTCGGTTTTGTCGGAGGCAGTATGGGTGATATCTCGGTGATTGTGGAGGGGATCCACAGCGAAGAAAATACCGAGTCATTCCGCAGCACCGTACATGGAGCAGGGCGCACGATGAGTCGAACCCAGGCGGCTGGCAAAATGAATTACAAGCTGCGCACACGCATGGGTGGCGAGATTAGCGAAGCCCAGATGCATGAGGCGATTCGTGCCTATGGTGTCGAGCTGCGAGGAGCGGGCACAGACGAAAGTCCGTTTGTGTACAAGAAACTACAGGATGTACTGAACGCACATGCCAATACGTTGAAAATCAACCATGTACTGCGTCCCGTTGGTGTCGCCATGGCCGGAGGTAATGAATTCGATCCGTATAAGGATTAGTCATATATGTTCAACTGAACATTTACACGATAACGGAGAGGGTGAACTTCATGAGGAATTGTGCGATATATAGCTCTCAGTTTGACCTGGATCAGCTGTTTGAATGGATTCAATCCATTTATCCTGAGGGTACGATTAAACGCCGGGAAGACAAGACTCATATTCAAGTGACTCAGAAAAAATGGCTCAGTAAGAAAACCAAAGGCTTTAATATCATGACCAGCCAGACACATCCTGAGGAATTTACGACCATGATTCAGGGGATGCTTGGGTTTTTGAGTCAGATTGAGGGGCACAATGCTTCGCTCCAGGAAAAGGTACTGATCAAATGTTCCACACTGAACATGGTGGTTGGTATTGAGACAGAAGAGGATATCTCAGAAGAATTCTTCGGCGAGTTATTACAACTGGCTGATGCTCTGGATGCTGTGATCTTCTGGGGAGGTGGATCTCTGCTGAATGCACAAGGCCAGTTATTGCTGGATGTGAATGGAGAGTCAGAGGTAGAGGGCTACACGGTGACAGCGCACACCAGTTTCCTGGACGATGCTAGAACCCAGACGGAGTCTGCAATCCAACGTAAAGTGCGTTCAGAGCAACGGTTGACTGAACAAGGCATTCCTTATAATGCGAACTTGCCTGCAAGGGCCGGAGAAGAGCACACCACAATCCGGAGTAAAGAGGAAGTCGCTCGCCGTGCGGTGGCCCTGTGTCTTGCCGCGCTTAAGGGAGAGTGTCTGGGAGCAGGCGAAAGCGCGGACGATACCGCAGCTCTGGTTCAGGAAGTGATCGACAAGTATGAGGCTGAATCCTTTTTCTCACCCATAGAGAAGAGGTTTATCGACCAGCACGGAGCAGAGCAGCAGGAGATCATCTCCTTCTCTTGGGGATATGAAGCGTACCACGTCATGTTGTGGGCGCTAGGTTATGTGGAGGAATTGGGTGCACCAACGGAGTTGTGTAACGTTGGGAAGGATGTCGGTTATTTGCAACAGAAGGACAGCTTTGCCGACTTTCTCTCCGATGCATCTCTGCGCAGCAAGAGCGAGATTCTGGATGAAGCAGATCTGATCTACCGTTACAACTGGGTGTGTGTGGATAGCCGTGTGAATGACAGAACACCTCCTGCAGGACTGAATGGTGGAGTGGCTTATGAACGTCACCGTGCATTGAACTGGATGATCTGTTATCTGGATCAGGCGTGGGATGATGTGCGTACAGATACGTAGAACGGGATGATGTAACGGCCCTAATGTAATAAACAATAAACATTACACACATACAACAAATGCAAATACCCCTATAGCCGCTCAAATACGGTTAAAGGGGTGTTTGGCGTGTGGTTCTGTGTGGACATAAGCTTAACTCCATATATGCTTCAATATGTATATCCACACACATTAACGATCATATATTCTGCTTTTATCCACTATGCCTGCCGAACTGTTCACGAATAATGACATCAGCAAGAATCAACTTTTTCTCGACGTTGCTCTCCGGATTCGCAATGCGCCATAACATCTGATCCACTGCACGCGCACCGAGCAACTCCTTGTTCACATTAACTGTAGCCAGTAATGGGATATTGTCGTATAGATTATCAAATCCCGTGACAACACACTGATCGGGTACACGAATACGCATACTCTCAAGGGCTTCTATAGTGTATAGCCCATAGAAATCGTTCGCACATACAAACACTTCAGGCAGGTTATCCTCACTGATCACCGAAGTGAATGTCTGGCGGAACTCATCCAGTGCCTGATTACTCAGCTCGGGAATCTGATGTATTTCCATCCCATGACCCATAAGCACAGAAGTGTATGCAATCCAGCGTTCATAGAAGCTATGAGCATCCCCGATATTGCCAACGAACTGGAATGTTTTGAAGCCCTTGCGGAGCAAATAGAGCATGATCTCCCGCATGGATGCAAAGTTATCAGTGAATATGCTGTCACTGTGAAAAACAGGGTCCAGATGATCCACCATCACAACCGGAATACTGAGACGCTTGATTTCAAGCAGAATCGGGGTCGAGATCGAGCCAACGGTAATGATTCCACGAATGGCATCCGGGTTGAGAAGGGTGAATAGCTGGTCTGCGGATGGTTCCGTCAAGGTTAGAATGTTAATGCCTTTTTGGTTCAACTTGGAAGAAATCCCGTTAAAGACGGGTCCCCAGTATACGGAGTCCTGATTTTGGTACCGAACATTGGGAAATAAAATCAAGATCGTTCCGCTTGAACGTGTGTTCTTCGGTTCCTGAAGTTCATGGCTGTTATACAGTTCACCAGACAACATGCTGTTATCTTTGAAATATCCAAGTTTGCCAGCGGCCTTGAGAATGACATCCCTCGTTTGATCGCTAACTCCCGATTTTCCAGACAAAGCTCGTGATACCGCGAATTTCGACAAACCCGTAAAATGTGCAATCTCCTGAATTGTTACCTTTGTCTTCATCATACCATCCTTACACTCGTAGTTCTGCCGTATTCCTTATTTGGAGCGATATCCAACTGTTCCTAGTATAACATGATGTATTTCTCTTAATCTAATAACGGACAGAGAATTCAAAATGTTAGTGATGCACAGTATTTTAGGATGAATGTTCAACGTGACGGTAAGCATATTTTCAGATAGAATGACGAATTTTGTCTGTTGAATTATTATTTTGTTATTCTATAAAAATAACAAAATAAACAAAGTTAGAATCATGGTTTAATAAGTTTGTACTTAGAGTCCTGGATATTGAATAAGCTGTAATACAGGAATATTAGAGGTTAATCAGCATTTTATCAGAATAATTAGAAAATGTTAACAACAAAAATGTTGACGCTTACATTTTGCTGTGTTAAATTTTGTTTGTCAAAAACAAACAAGAAAATAACAAATGGTGGTGGTTGTTTATTTTCGATTGGTTGATGAGCGGGGTTAACGATTTAGGGTGAAGCATGATTGGTATACACATTCGGGGAGGTTGTTAAAATCATGATGAGAAGATGGAATGTTCTACCTCTGATGTTATTGGCTGTGATGCTTTTTGTATCCGCTTGCAGTGGTGGGGGGACAACGCCGACGGGGACAGACGCAGAGGGAACAACGAACTCAGGCAACAGCACCGAAATCGCTGAAACAGACAAAGAGGACGCAGCGGAAGAAGTTGTGGCGAATGTGCCTGATCTGGGTGGACGTGTCATCAAGGTTGCGGCTTGGTGGGATCTGAAACCGGCAGGAGAGACGGCCTCGGATAAGGCCAGACTCGATAAAATTGCAGAGGTGGAGAAGAAATACAACGTAAAACTGGAGTTCGTCAATGTACCTTTCGAAGAATACATGAACAAATTCACCACGTCTGCGCTGGCCGGCGAACCATTCGCTGATATCGTTCAGATGGAATACAAATCCGCACTACCCGCTATCCTCAAAGGGCAGCTATTGCCCATCTCCGAATTCACTACACCTGAGAACAACATCAACCAAGAGGCTAACCTGATTACCAAATTCCCTGCCATTGCAGGCAATGAATACGCCTTCGAATCTCCAACCAGCATCGGTCTGGGACTTCACTATAACCGTGACTTGTTCAAAAAATTATCTCTGCCTGATCCTCAAGAACTTTATAACCAAGGTAAATGGGACTGGGATAAATTCATGGAACTTGCCAAACAGGCAACCAAAGATACCAATAACGACGGCAAAACTGACGTATTCGGATTTTCTGGCTGGGCGCTTGATGTCGTTCGTCATTTTACCGCGGCCAATGGTGGAACGATCGTGGATGATGCCAATAGCAAGGAAGGATTATCCGATCCGAAAACGATTGAAGCAACCGAATTCGTTAAACGGTTGTATAACGTGGAGAATGTCGTGAAGGTCAAAACCGGCGACAAAACCAACTGGGAGGAAAGCAATACGTTCAAGGATGGAGACGTAGCTCTGTTCACTGCTGCTGAATGGCAATTGGGCGATCTCACCTTTGCTGTCGGCGTTGTACCGGTTCCGAATGGGCCACAGGGTAGCAAAGAGGTAACGTATGCAAACAACGCGGCATCGGCGAAGTTCATTCCAAAAGGTGTGGAGGATCCAAAGATCGTCTACCAAATCTATGAAGAGACCTTCGACATCCCACAGATTGAAGAGTATCCAGGTCAAGACTATCTGGAGAGTCGTTATACCGATGAGAAGGATATTGCGATCATTCGCGAGCACATCGCTGGAACAGGCCGTATCTTGTTGGATGATGCCTACACGGGGTACCCTTTTGGGGATTTTGTGAACGATATCATCAAAGACAATGCTTCCGTCACAGCAACGGCTGAGAAATACAAAGCGCAGGCACAAGCTGCCATTGATAAACTGGGCAAACAATAAGAACTTATCACCAGCAAAAGATTCAGGCAGGGGCTCGTGTCGGCAAGGTTGCACAGAGCCCCTTTTCCTGAACCACCAAATCGGCATTGCTGGCATCAGCCTTGATGAGGAGGACTCGGAGGATGGCTGGAATTCTACAACGTAAGACATGGATATGGTCCACAGTGATCATCGTGGCAGCAGCCTGCATCATTCTATATGTAACTTCCGGCGCTGATGGGAAGAGTGCAGACGTTCCACCTGGCAGTCTGCCTGCCATTGAAGTGGATGCGGTCTTGAAGCAGACCCGGCAGAAAAAGGGATACGAACAGTATCGATCCGGAACGGATCAGGCTACACAGCCGAATGTGGACATCACCATTGAAGCAGGAGATTACATAAAAGCCGAAGGTGAAGACGTCCGCAAACTGACTAATTATGAGGGAATGGATGGTGTATCTCTCCATACCGGAGAGACCGGACAAGTCGATTGGACCATTAACGTGCCGGAGACCGGGCTGTATAACCTGTCCGCCACCTATTATCCCGTTGAAGGCAAGAGTTCGGCCATTGAGCGTGCATTGTACATTGATGGTGAACTTCCTTTTGCGGAAGCCGCCTATTTGCAGTTTGACCGGGTGTGGGCCAATGAGAAAGATGTTGTTGAGCAGGACAATCAAGGTAATGACCTACGCCCGAGACAAGTGGAGCAACCACGCTGGATGGAAGAAACGTTTCAGGACTCCGACGGGTACGAACAGAATCCATTCAAGTTTTATTTGGAAAAAGGGGAACACACGCTAACGCTAAAATCATCACGCGAACCCATGGTGATTCGGTCCATTCGTCTTTTCAATGAGAAGACAGCTGTTCCTTACGCGGAAACTGCAGGTGCACAACAGTCGGATTCCTCCGGGCAGCCGAAGGATGTACTTATTCGCATTGAAGGAGAAGCCGCGATTGCCAAATCTTCACCTACGTTATACCCGACCAGCGAAAGGTCAAGTTCTGCTGTATCTCCTTACAGCGCTTCCCAGGTACGCATTAATACGATTGGCGGCTTTAACTGGCGTCTGCCAGGACAATGGATCGAATGGGAAGTGGATGTGCCGGAGAGCGGACTTTATCATATCGGTTTTACCGCACAGCAGAATTTTGTCAAAGGCATCTATTCTACACGCAAGCTCACCATTGATGGTGAAGTCCCGTTTGCAGAGATGGCCCAAGCCCCTTTCCGTTATCAAAGTGATTATCGCATTGATGTCATGGGGGGCAAAGAAGCATACAGATTTCACTTGGAAAAAGGAAAACATGTGCTACGGCTGGAGAACAGCCTCGGTGACTTTGCACCGCTCATCCGCAATGTAGAGGACAGTCTGTACAACTTGAACTCCATGTACCGACGCATTCTGATGATCACAGGTACCAAACCTGATGAATTCCGGGATTATCGGGTGGAGGAGCAGATTCCGAACCTGCTGGAAGTGTTCAGTGGGGAAAGTAACCGACTCAAAGAAGTGGCCGCACAGCTTCGTCTTCTGTCAGGACAGTCCAGCGATCAGGAAGCTCTGATCAAGACAATGGCGCTGCAACTGGACGAGATGATTGACAAGCCAGATACCATTCCAAGACGGCTTGCGGCTTACAAAACCAACACAGGTGGTCTCGGCACATGGGTGCAGCAGGCACGAGAGCAGCCTCTTGAGATTGACGCACTGTACGTCACTTCGATTGACCAAGATATTCCCGGAACAGGCATGGGACCACTCGCAAAACTTGGTCATGAAGCGAAGATATTCTATCATTCGTTCTTCATTGATTATAACCAGATCGGCAATGTAGCTACATCGGAAGATCAGCGTACGGTAACCGTCTGGATTGGTAGCGGACGAGACCAGGCGAATACGATGAAAGCGATGATCGACAAGACCTTCACACCAGACAGTGGCATTAACGTGAATCTGAAGCTGGTGAATATGGGAACCTTGCTGCCAGCGACCTTGTCCGGTGAAGGTCCGGATGTAGCGATGCAGATCGGCAATGATCTGCCGGTGAACTTTGCGATGCGGAACTCGGCTGTAGATCTGACGCAATTCAGTGATTATAGCACTGTAGAACAGGAGTTCAGAGAAAGTGCAATCGTGCCGTATGCCTATGATTCAGGCGTATACGCCCTGCCGGAAACACAAACCTTTAATATGCTGTTTTATCGTAAAGATGTGCTCGAAGAACTCGGACTTGAAGTGCCTCAGAACTGGGAGGATGTGGAGGCTCTACTCGCGATTCTGAGCAAAAATCACATGGAATTCGGTATGCCGGTTGTGACCCAGGCGAATATGCAGGGGGTTAATATTCCGCCGAACTCGCAGTATGCCACGATGCTGCTCCAGAACGGCGGCGCCTTCTATCGGAACGATGACAAGGAATCGGATCTGGATTCCCGGATCGGGATCGAGACGTTCAAGCAGTGGACGGAGTTCTATACCGATTACAAGCTGGAACGGGAATATGATTTTGCCAACCGTTTCCGGACAGGACAGATGCCTATTGGGTTAACGGATTACACCATGTACAACCAGTTGTCCGTATTTGCACCGGAGATTCGAGGCTTATGGGGATTCGTTCCTGTACCGGGAACCGTTCAAGCGGATGGGACTTTGAATCGGGACGTACCGGGTGGAGGCAGCGCAGTCATGATGCTGGAGGGTGCCAAGGATCAGGATGCGGCGTGGGCGTTCATGAAGTGGTGGACCAGTACACCGATTCAGGCGGAATTTGGACGGGAGATGGAAGGGCTGATGGGTGCCGCTGCCCGTTATCCAACGGCCAACATCAAGGCACTGGATTCCCTGCCGTGGCCTGCCGAAGATTACACCAATCTGAAGGCTCAATTCGAAATGGTGAAGGGCATTCCCGAAGTACCCGGTGGTTATTTTACAGGCCGCCATCTCTTTAATGCATTCTACAAAACTGTTGTTGGCCAAGTGGAAGCCAGGGAATCCATCATGGATTACACCCAATATATTCAGGACGAGATTCGAGTGAAACGTAATGAATTTGGTCTTCCGTAAGCAGAGGGAGGGTTAACCGTGCCACAAATATCACTCCGAGACGGACAAAACAGTCCTCCTGAGAAAGCGTCAAGGATGGGCATGAAGTCGTGGTGGAGCTGGAAGCTCCAGGAAATGAAGGCCAGCAAACATTCCTATGTTCTGCTTGCACCGTATATGCTCCTGTTCCTCATGTTTACCGTGATTCCGGTTGTCATCTCGATCATACTCAGCTTCACCTACTTTAATATGCTGGAATTTCCACGTTTCATTGGCTGGCAGAACTATACTCGCCTGTTTCTGGAGGATGATGTATTCCTGATTGCAATCAAGAATACGTTGCTGTTTGCCATCATTACCGGGCCGATCAGTTACATTGCTTGCTTCGTCTTCGCGTGGATTATTAATGAGTTAACACCGAAATGGAGAGCGTTCATGACACTGATCTTCTACGCACCCTCCATCTCGGGCAATGTGTATTTTATCTGGCTGATGATTTTCTCGGGAGATCGTTATGGTATTGCCAATGGGCTGTTGATCAAATGGGGTTTTCTGCTGGAGCCAATCCAATGGCTGAAGACGGAAGCCTACATTATGCCTATTCTCATTCTCGTGCAGCTATGGCTGAGTCTCGGAACCGGATTTCTGGCGTTTATCGCCGGTTTGCAGACGGTGGACCGGACGTTGTACGAAGCGGGAGCGGTGGATGGGATCAAAAATCGCTGGCAGGAGCTATGGTACATTACCCTGCCTTCAATGCGTCCACAGCTCATGTTCGGCGCAGTTATTCAGCTTACAACCTCGTTTGCCGTGGCTGATGTGTCGATTGCACTGGCCGGGTTCCCAAGCGTGAACTATGCGGCAGAGACGGTAGTCACCCACTTGATCGACTTTGGTACTACGCGGTTTGAGATGGGATACGCATCGGCGATTGCCACCGTGCTGTTCATGATTATGGTGGGCACCAACTTGCTGGTACAGAAACTGCTTCGAAGGGTGGGAGAATAGCTATGGCTGCAATTGCGACAGGCAAAAAGCGGGTGAATCGCTCGCTATCGGGAAGTCTCTCCCTGTTTGCCCTTCTGCTCGTATTTGGTGCCTTCATGGTGCTGCCGCTGATCTATGCGATCAACAATGCATTCAAACCATTGGATGAGATTTTCACCTTTCCACCAACGCTATTTGTCAAAAATCCCACGTTCAGCAACTTTTCAGATCTGCTGAATCTGCTGAGTGACTCGTGGGTACCGTTCTCACGTTATATATTCAACACGGTATTTATTACAGGCATCGGTATCGTAGGCCATGTGCTTCTGGCTTCCGCAGCGGCGTACCCGCTTGCCAAGCACAAGTTTCCGGGCAAAGTATTCATGTTCCAAGTGGTCGTACTGTCACTGATGTTCACACCAGCAGTGACGGCAATTCCGAACTACATGATCATGTCCTGGCTCGGATGGATCGATACGTACTGGGCTGTTATCATTCCGGCATTTGCCTATTCACTCGGGTTGTACCTGATGAAACAGTTCATGGAGCAGATCCCGGATGCACTGCTGGAAGCAGCCAAAATTGATGGTGCCAGTGAATACCGGATCTTTTGGTCCATCGTTATGCCTAATGTGAAGCCAGCCTGGCTGACATTGATCATACTGCTGTTCCAGATGTTATGGGGCAGTGATGGCAATGGATACATCTACAGCGAGCAGCTCAAGACTCTGCATTATGCAGCGGGTCAGATTATTCAGGGCGGAATATCCCGGGCAGGAGCGGGTGCTGCGGTAGCACTGATTTTGATGAGTGTGCCGATCACGCTATTTATTTTCTCTCAGAGCCGAATCATTGAGACGATGGCGAGTTCGGGCATGAAGGATTAAGGGGGAACGATATGGCACGCACAGTGAAAAGATGGCTTGTTCTCCTGGCGGCAGTATCTCTGTTGCTGGTGAATGCCGTGCCTGCGGCGGCCTCCCCGGCGCCGTATGAGAGTTATAACTACAACTACTGGAAAGAGGCTGTTCCTTCACCAGATGCCTATCTGCCCGAGCGCACCATTTCAGGCCGTGACCTCGGCATTAGTGAGTTCAAAGACCCCGGTGATGTGAACGTTTCACCCTCCGGGTTGATCTATATTTTGGATAGCGGCAACAATCGAATCATCGTATTGGACCCAGGCTTTAAGCTGCTGAGTGTAATCGATGGATTCATGATGGAGGGCAGCAAGGAGACCTTTAACCTTCCAGGTGGATTGTTTGTAGATGAAGAAGAACGCATATACGTCGCCGATACGGGTAACGGTCGTGTGGTTGTCCTGGATGGAGAGGGGACGCTGATTCAAACCATTACGAAGCCCGAGTCGGATATCCTGTCGACCCAATTCCAGTTTCAGCCTTTGAAACTAACGGTGGACCATGTAGGCCGAGTGTACGTTGTGGCGCAAGGGGTCTACGAAGGGATTATGCAGTTTGACGAGAGTGGGAAATTTATCGGATACGTCGGTACCAACAAAGTGGAGCGGGACTACGGCGAATATATCTGGCGCATGTTATCCACCAAAGCCCAGCGCGCACAGATGGTCCTGTTTGTCCCGACGGAGTTCTCCAATGCGGATATTGACCACAAAGGATTTGTGTATGCAACGAATATTGATCCCGGCTCGAATGAACCGATCAAACGGCTGAATCCGTCTGGTGAAGATGTGCTGAAGCGGTTTGGTTATTACGACGTCAAAGGCGATATTCGGTTCCGTAACAATCCCGGTCCATCCAAACTGATCGATGTGAAAGTGCTGGGCGACGGCATGTACAGTGTACTGGATGCGACACAGAACCGGGTGTTCACGTACGACGATGAAGGTCATCTGCTCTACATGTACGGTGGCAAAGGAAATCAGGTGGGCACGCTCAAAACACCTGTCGCGATTGAACAATCGGGTGAGCATCACTTGGTTCTGGATCGGGGAAAGAACAACCTTGTTGTCTATGAGCCAACCCGTTTTGGTGCCCGTGTGAATGAAGCGGTGGCCCTCCACTATCGGGGCGAGGACACGGAAGCCGTGAATATATGGAGAGAAGTGCTTAAGCTGAATGCCAACTATGATATTGCCTATATCGGCATCGGCAAGTCCTTATTAATGGAGAAGAAAAACGAGGAAGCGCTAGGTTATTTTGAACTTGGGATGGATCGCAAGAGTTATTCTGTGGCGTTTAAGAGGCATCGGCGGGAGATGATGAAGGAACATTTTGGTACATTCCTGACCGCTGTAATCGCGCTAATTGTCATTCTGATCCTGACCCGTGTGGCGGTTAAATGGAGACGGAGGAGGCAGGTTGATCGTGAAGCAGGATTTCATTAAGTTTCCGCTGCATCTCATTTTTCACCCCATAGATGCATTCTGGGATCTCAAGTCGGATAACCGGGGACGGCTGCTTGTTGCTTTTGCAGCACTCGCGCTTACCATTGTCATGATGATTTTGCAAAAGCAGTATGCAGGATTTCTCGTCAATTACATCGACCCTCGCACGATTAACAGCATCATTGAGATCGCCACAGTTGCGGTACCTTTCTTTCTATGGTGCATGGCCAACTGGGCAGTAACAACCTTGATGGAAGGGGAAGGCAAGTTCAGGGAAATCGTTCTGGCAACAGGTTACTCGCTCATTCCGGTTATTCTGGTCTATGCCCCGATGATCGTGGTTAGCCGGTTCATGGTGCAGGAGGAGACTGCTTTTTATTATCTGTTCAATAGCATCGCGTTTTTCTGGTTTGTACTGCTTCTGTTCATTGGCATGATGACGGTACACCAGTACACGGTGGTTAGAACGATCGTTACGATGGTGCTGACACTCATTGTGATGGGCATTATTGTATTCCTTGGCGCACTGGTCTTCAGCATGCTGCAACAGTTGTACGAATTCGGTTATAACATCTACCGCGAGTTGATTTTTCGGACCTAAAGGAGGCGGCATCCGTGAATAAAAGGCAACGAATATATACGGTGCTGGCTGGTGGTACAGCTGTAATCATGATTGCAGCCGGACTGCTGTATATAAACAACAGGGGCATTCCTGCCGTAGAAGCCGCGGCTTATATGGATGCAACAACCGAAGCCATGCCCGTCACGGAGGACCCGTTGCAGTTTCTTGGCGACTCTTCGCAGGGTGTGCCTGGTATGAAGCTGGTCGCCGAAGATCAGGGTTTGGCCTTGTACTATAACGAGGAGACAACGGAAATCGCAGTACGTAACGGGAAAAGTGGAGAGATCTGGTACAGCAACCCGAAAGAACGGGCGGAGGACAGTCTCGCTTCCGCATATGAAAAAGAGGTCCTGTCCTCCCAGTTGAACGTGTCTTTCCGGGATTCGATGGGCACTTTGGAGAACTTTCCAAATTTCAGTTCGAGTATAAGCAACAAACAATTCACCGCAGGCCAGATCGATCAGGGCATACGGGTCAACTATACACTTGGTGATACATCACTTGGTATTGATGCACTGCCCAAGCTGATCAGCAAGCAGCGACTCGAGGAGAAGGTTCTTTCCAAGCTGGATGCTACTGTCGCAAGATACACGTCTGCGCGTTATTATCCAACCAAGAACAATCCGGATATTCTGGAACGGCTGGATGGACAGATTTCGAAGCAGCTTGTGCTGAACAAGATGTTGAGTGCATTTGAGACGGCAGGTTACACGGCGGACGATCTGGCTTTTGACAATCAGGAGAATGGAGTCGAAGGCGGAGGCGTGTCTGATAAGCCAAGCTTTGTTATTTCTGTGGAATACCGACTGGAGCAGGGAGCGCTTGTTGTGAGCGTGCCCTTGAGTCAGATTCAGGAAAGTGGGCAATACCGCATTCGAAATATTGATTTGCTCGCTTATTTTGGTGCTGCGGATACGAAAGGTGAAGGCTACATGCTCGTACCTGACGGTTCGGGTAGCCTGATCCACCTGAACAACGGGAAAACCCAGGAAGAGCAGTATGTACAGCGTGTATATGGGGCAGACCCGAATGATAATTCACTCAGTCGTCCTCAGGTTAGTGAATCCGCGCATATGCCTGTGTTTGGTCTGAAAAACGGGGAGAATGCCTGGTTTGCAGTCATTGAAAAAGGGGATGGCATAGCCAGTATCTCCGCGGATATAGGAGGCAGGCAGAACAGTTACAATCACGTGCATGCGACCTTCTCCCTGCGGGGTGAGGATGAACTGGAGATGTACACCTCGCAGAAAATGCAGGAGATTCAGCTGCTTGGCGAAGAGCCTTACCGCGGAGATATTCAGGTCCGCTATCATTTCCTTCATGGAGAAGATGCCAGTTACTCGGGTATGGCCCGCCTGTATCAACAGCAGTTGATCGAGCAGGATGTACTGAAACCCCTCGTGGAACAGACAGAGTTGCCGTTTTATGTAGATGTGCTTGGTGCAGTGGACAAAAAGGCTTCGTTCCTAAGCGTGCCCTATCGGAGCACTTTAGCTATGACGACGTACGAACAGGCCACCGAAATGGCAGCGAAGTTACAGCAGGAAGGTGTGAACCGTGTACAAATGCGGTATCAGGGATGGTTCGGTGGTGGCATCGGCCATCACACGCCAACCCAGGTGAAGTTGGACAGTGAAGTAGGCAGTCGTTCCGAACTGCAAGCGTTGTCCGCTAAGCTTGAGCAGTCGGGTGGAGCTTTGTTCCCGGATGTGGCTTTCCAGCACATTTATCACGATGATATGCGCTTTGCTCCTTCCTCGGATGCAGCGCGGTTTGTCACCAAGGAGACAGCAGAACTGTATCCGTACAATCCTGCACTTAATCGCATGGATCAGAGTAGGGACAGCTATTATTTGCTCTCAGCGGCCAAGCTTCCTTATGTGGTTAGTGAGTTTGCTGACAAATTCAATCAATTGGATCTCGGCGGGTTATCCCTTCGTGATCTTGGGCAGGTCCTGACTTCAGATTATCGGGATAGTCGGGTGATTCATCGGGAGACGGCGAAGCACATTGTGAAGGAGCAGCTGGGCAAGCTGGAACAGTCCTATCCGAACCTGATGGTATCCGCCGCAAATAGCTACGCTTGGGGTAGTGCACAACATGTTGTGAATGTACCCGCAGGGTCGAGTCGGTTCAATATTACCGATGAAGAAGTTCCTTTTTATGCGATGGTCATTCATGGGTACATGAATTACGCAGCATCTCCGATGAACACGTCGGGGGATCAGGATCTGCGCAAACAGTTGCTGCGAAGCCTGGAGCTTGGGGCCGCTCCGTATTTTCAATGGACCTATGAGCCATCTTCCCGGCTGAAACTTACGAATTATGATTCGGCCTACGCTACCGAGTATAGCTATTGGGTGGATGACGCTGTTGCCTTGTATAAGCAGGCCAATGAAGTGCTGGGAAAACTGGAGAATGAGCAGATCCTGAAGCATGAACGCATCCAGGATGGCGTGGTCCGGATCACTTATACGGGCGGTACATCCATCCTTGTGAATTACAATGCGGACGCAGTAACCGTGGATGGAACAACAGTTGACGGGATTGACTATGTGGTGGAAGGAGTGAACCGATGAGAACCATTCGATTATCGCTGAAGTCACGGAGAGCGCTGCTTGGACTTGCATTTATTTCTCCGTGGTTGCTCGGTTTCATCTTCCTCTTTGCCACGCCGCTCCTGCAATCGATTCGGTTTAGTCTGAGTAATCTGTCCGTTGCTCCGGGCGGGTACGTTCTGGACTTCGTTGGATTTAAAAATTTCAAGGATGCGCTTCTGTTTGATGCTACATACAACCGGATTCTGGTGGATTCCGTAGGAGCAATGCTGCTGAATGTGCCGATGATCCTATTCTTCAGTCTGTTCACGGCTACATTGCTCAACCAGAAGTTCAGAGGCAGAACGATGGCGCGTGCGATCTTTTTCCTGCCGGTTATTCTGGCTTCCAGTGCAGTCGCAGCAGCGGAGTCTGCAGGATTGATCAATCTGATGGGAGATGCAAGTGCGGTCGATGCATCAGCCGATGGCGGGGCTTCGTTCAACGTGGTGTCCATTGTGCGGATGCTGGCGGATGTGGGATTGCCAATGGCCTATGTGGATTACATTGTAGAAGCCATCATGCGGATCTATGAGATTATTAGCAGCTCAGGTGTTCAGATTTTGATCTTCCTCGCCGCGCTGCAGTCGGTACCTGGATCAATGTATGAGGTTGCGAAGATCGAAGGGGCGACAGCTTATGAATCATTCTGGAAAATTACATTTCCTATGGTCAGTCCGTTGATTCTGACAAATGTCATCTATACAATCATTGACTCATTTGCCGGGAGTCCGGTCACACAGGCCATCTACCAAACCGCATTCAAAACCCAGAACTTTGGCTTAAGCTCGGCGATGTCCTGGCTGTACACGCTGGTGATTGGTCTTGTACTGATCGTAGTGGGGTGGGTGTTGTCACGGCGGGTTCACTATAACTGACGGTTAACATTAAGGGAGGATTCAGATTATGGCTGCATCAGGGACAGATCGCATGGTAGTAGTTCCGAAGCAGAATTATCATATGTATCGGGTGCGACACAAAACATCAGACCTTCTCTATTCCATTTTCAGATATGCACTGGTCATCGGAATTTCATTTATTATTTTATATCCGTTATTTCTCAAAGTTTCAGTTGCGTTCAAGGACAAACAGGATATCTACAATCCAACGATTTATATGATTCCTCAGCACTTTACGCTGGATAATATTCGGCTAGCGGCGCAAGTGATGGATTACCTGCCTCTGCTGGCGAACACGTTATTGTTTGTTACCATCACAACGCTTCTGACAGCCATGTCCTGTGCGCTTGCAGGTTACGGCTTTGCCCGGTTTTCTTTTCCAGGCAGCAATGTGCTCTTTGTCCTGGTCATTCTCACCATTCTGGTGCCCACAAGCACGCTTATGGTGCCGATGTATCTGCATTTCCGCAGCTTTGATTTTATGGGCATGATCCAGTTGTTCACGGGAAAGAATGGCATCAATCTGCTGAATACGTATTGGCCCTCCATGATTACGGCGGCTACGGCAGGTGGGCTAAAGGCAGGGTTGTTCATCTATATTTTCCGTCAGTTCTTCAAGGGTATGCCAAAGGAAATTGAGGAGGCCGCCCTGATTGACGGTGCTGGTGGATTCAAAACATTTGCTCAAATCATGCTGCCCAATGCGATCTCACCGCTGATTACGGTCATTCTGTTCTCATTTGTGTGGCAGTACAACGATACGTTCTATTCGGCATTATTCATGAGTGAAAGTCCACTGATCTCACTGAAGGTGGCTTCCTTACCTGCTCAGGCGAACCAGTTAATCCCACAACTGATGGGCTTTGGTTCGAACTCGGGCATCAAGGCAGATCCGAACTATGTGGCGATGATCGTGGATACAGGCATTTTGCTGGCGATTGCACCACTGATTATTTTGTACTTGTTCGTGCAGCGTTATTTTGTGGAGAGCATTGAGCGCTCGGGGGTCGTGGGTTAAAATGGTAAACCTAATTGGAGGTGTTAGCGATGACGGTACGTATGATCAACAGTGCTCCGGTGAATGAAGCAGCGACATTCGAAGCCAGAGAACTAATGGCGTTCCTGGTCGAGCGTTATGGGAAAGGGATGTTGTCAGGTCAGCAGGACTACAGCAATCTGAACTGGATTAATGAAAATACAGGGCGGAAACCGGCTGTGATTGGATTCGATCTCATGGAATATTCGCCATCAAGAACAGAGCGCGGCGCGGTCTCTCAGGAGATTCGGGATGCCATTGCATGGCACCATCAAGGGGGAATCGTGACGCTATGCTGGCACTGGAATGCACCTACGAATCTGATCGATGAACCGGGCAAGGAGTGGTGGCGGGGGTTTTATACGGATGCGACTACCTATGATCTGAGTTCAGCGCTGGCTGATACTGAATCGGAAGCATATCAGTTATTGATCCGGGATATCGACGCGATTGCAGTTCACTTGCAAGAGTTGAAAGATGCTGTTGTGCCCGTGTTATTCCGACCGCTGCACGAAGCCGAAGGTGGATGGTTCTGGTGGGGAGCGAAAGGCCCCGAACCTGCCATACAGTTGTATAGGTTGTTGTATAATCGATTAGTGCACGAGCACAAGCTGCACAATCTCATCTGGGTCTGGAACTCGGAAAAACAGGAATGGTATCCAGGGGATGATGTCGTGGACATTGTGAGTGTAGATGTATACCCGGAAGCAGGAGATCACAGTCCGCTGGCAGCACGTTACGCCAACCTGCGTGAGCTTGTGAAGGACAACAAAATCATTGCACTCGCCGAGAACGGCTCCATCCCTGACCCTAAGCAAATGAAGGAACAGGATGTACACTGGAGTTGGTTCTGTACTTGGACAGGTGGATTTCTGAAAGACGGGGCGCATAATGAAGTGGCGTTTTTGAAGGAAGTGTATAACAGCGAAGAGATTATCACGTTGGATCAGCTACCGAAATGGAGTTGGTTGTAAGAACGTTACTTCGAACAACTGGTATTGGCATCAAAGAAGCGTGAGTATTCGCTAGAAGATTTAATGCGAATACTCACGCTTCTTTCTGGTGGCGTACATATGTAAATGGAGCTATTCCTTGGAGAAACATAAAAATCCGTTTCGAACCACAATCTAGTTTGCCGGTTGTAGCATATCTCGGATATTGGGATATAAATTCACACTGTTCGTGAATAAGATATATGATTGATTAACCGTACGGATCAGAATCCTCTCGCTTGTGCCATTAACCGGACCGATTCGAATGGCGGATGGTTCGCTGCCACCGTATGTATCATCCAGAGTGACCGATGTGATATGTACAATTGGAATTTCGATTTTGGAGAACTGCCAGCGGATGACCAGTTGATCTTCTGCTTTTTTCACGTTAACACCAAACATAGATTGATCTCCTCCTGTTGTAATTCATATCATTGAATTAATCTCGTATATCCAGTTTATCATATTTTGGATAAAATTACCTTATTAATAGTAAGGGGCGGCGATTTCTATCAACTGAATTTAAAAGACCAAATCGATCCTGTTCAAAGGAGGAGAATGTATGCACGACTGGAATGCCTATCATTATTTTGAACAAAGTCTTGGTCCCTTCAGAAATCTCTCCAGCCTGTCTGCGGATGAAGCAGAAACAGTTACACAGAAGATCCGTCTTCAGGGAAGGAACTTTGCCAGTCGACGACCCGCAGATTACATGGCAATTCGCAGAACGCTTGAGCAAAGGGCTTATGAACAGTTTGTTGCCAAAGGTGGGAAGCCACTACAATCATATCCCCATTATCTGACGCTTGGTGCATGCGAATGGCTGTTGTCCTGGTATTCAGAACCCGATCATGTAATCATTCCATGGGATGACCTTCCAGATGCAGTTGTGAGTTTTGGACTTGTTTCCAACAATGAGGTTTGACGATGCTAAACCTTATCGTAAGCAGATTTATACCAAAGATGAAATCATCGAAGTTATTCAGTTCTATGGTTGGCCTCAGGAATGGAACCGTAAAGGTGATAAGGGGCCGGAACGATATATTGAGGTACAGGTCTGGGACGAACGTATTATCCAATCGTGCACACGTGATTGAGCCCGTTATGAAGAAATTTGATTTTATCATCGATCCTAAGAAGTGATCATGCGGAGATATCAGTGTACGATATTGAGGGTGGGATATTTCAGTAAAACCTACAGGATTAACCATCGTATATACCGAATACAAATAGAGAAATTAGTAAACTTATACTCCAACACAAAGGGTGTGCCACATGACGAATCTATTCGAACATTGTTCAGGTCAAACATTATCTGCAAACCTGGGATGGCTGAACGAGCCAGCAGATTGGTCCGTTGAAGACGGCAAAGTAACGATAACCGTTTCGCCAGTCAGTGACTTTTTCATTGATCCGGGAGGTGACCCGGTGAAAGCCTCAGCTCCTTTTTTACATACAATAATCAAGGGAGATTTCAGCATCGTCACTCAAGTACAGGTGGACATGAAAGAACAGTATGACTCGGGCTGTCTGATGGTGATGGTGGACGATACGAATTGGGCTAAAGTCTGCTTTGAATTTTTTGAAGAACAGCCGTCCATTCTTAGTGTTGTGACCCGTGGTAACTCGGATGATTGTGTATCATCCCCTATAGATGTCAGCAAGCCTTATTTACGTGTAGCCCGCGCAGGCAGCAGCTTTGCTTTCCATTATTCCCAAGATGGTGAGAAGTGGAAGCTGGTACGTTATTTTGGCCTCGATTGCCCCGAAGAGATCAAAGTTGGCATTGTGGCCCAATCCCCAATCGGGCAAGGGACCACAGTTACTTTTGCAGATGTACGGCTTCAACATGGACTGACCGGAAGTGTACGCCGAGTAGAATAAAAAACGATCAGAATGTTGTTCTGTCATTTATTTCACTCGAATTAACAATCCGAACAGGCCGAGTGCAGCAAAGGCCAGAAATGCCGTTGTATTGGAAAACACTTCAATCGTGTAACCTGCCATGGAGGAGCCAAGGAATTGTCCAGCCCCCAGCGCGAGAAAGGCAAGGCTGATCCCAATCGATACATTCGGACTGAATAGTCGCGTTGCCCAAACGATAAATACACTGGTCAGGAAAATATATGTGCTGCCAAATATGATCGCAGAGATCAGACTTGCCGCCATGGATGGAAGAAGGATTACCCCCAGCGAGATAGCCAATAAAAGGATACCTATCCGGTAGGACCACCCAATCTCAATACGTTCAATAATGCGTCCAGCGCATCCGCCGAGTATCCCCATAACCCCCATCACAATCCAGAACAACACGGCTTCCGAATCGGAGACCCCTTTCTCGTCCGTGAGGAAGTTTCGGGCAAAGGTCCAGTAGATTGCCGAACTAACGCCTGTTAACAGACAAGCCATCAGAAGAGCAGACCCGGGTCTGGTTGGTTTCATACATGTCCAGAGTGACTTGGTACAAGGCAGTGTCTTGGTTGCCGGAATGACACGTCTGTTCCACAGCAGAACGACAACACCGATCACAGCAAACAGGATGTAGGTTAGACGCCAGTAATCCGTGAACAGCCAGTAGAGTGGACCGGATATAACAATTCCGAAGCTGGTCCCTGTGTTAATCCAGCTGTTACCTCTTGCTTGCAGATCCGGTGCAAGTTCGGCATTAACCATGTTACCGAGTGCCGGAGAGGCCCAGCCTGTACTCAAACCAGCTAGAAATACACTAAATGCAAGAACCCATGCATTCTGGGACAGGGCGATGCCGGTTAATCCGAGCACTGCACTGATCCCTGCCAATTGAATGACATAATGATGCCCCTTGCGATTAATCAACAGGGGTGCAGTTAGAAGGGACAGACAATAGGCAATATACGTTCCTGAGTTAATCGCCCCAGAGGCTGCATCATTCAAGTGTAAGGCTTCCGAAATTTCCGGCATAAACAATCCATAACTGAATCTCCCGAATGCATAACATACAGCGATAAGTGCAATGCCTGGGAAGATCATTTTTTTCATTAAATCCACCGCCTTTTAGATAGAACGATCATTATAATTTCATTTAAATAAAAAAGTGAGTTGAACTACTAACTCACCCGGAATAGCATTATTTGAAACTGGTTTGCGTCATATGGATCAATTCACGGCAGACTTCATTTACATTTTCTGTCTCAGCAAGTGCCGTAGAACCTTCCAGCAGCAGGGAAAATCGCAACAGATCTCGATCACTTGCAGCAGGCGCCAATGTTTGGATTAATGTTCTCATATGTCTTTTATGCGCATTCACTGTCTGGACGATGATATGGTCAGTGTGACCTCCGAATTCTTCCTTGGCGCGTAAGAACAAGCACCCTCTTGATTCGTGTTCTTTTAGCCAAGTTACATGTCCTTCAGCCAGATTGAGAAACATGGGTTGCTCTTTATTGTTTGCATATTGCCGGAGCTGTTCCAAATAACGCTGTTCGCGCCGCAGGAGTACTTGGACGATGAGATCATCCTTGGACTCAAAGTGGTTATATAACGTCATGATAGCGATCCCGGCATCCGTGATAATTCGCTTTAAGCCAATGGAATGGAAGCCATGAAGATAGAATAATTCTTCAGCCACGTTCAAAAGCATTTCTTTTTTGCTGCTCATGTCAGTGTTACTCTCCCTTCAGAATAATATAGAACGATCATTATACTCAAAGGCTATAGTAAATCGTTTACATTGTCAAATTCTGTGAGATGGCGTTATATGAACTACATCGTTTTGCTTTCACCGGACAAATGAAAGCACAGTATGACAGGTTATTGGGGTGTTTATCCGTTATATTAGACATCAAGGAGTGATTATCACATGAACTGGATCAACGCATTACAGGTCGCTATTCAATATATGGAAGACCACTTGCTTGAAAATATGACGATGGAGCAGATTGCCGCAGAGGCTCATATCTCTCCTTTTTATTTTCAACGTACCTTTTCCTTATTAACTGATATTACTGTAGCCGAGTACATAAGACGCAGACGATTGACTTTGGCGGCACATGAGCTACTTCAGCGTGATGTTAAAATTATCGATTTGGCGCTTAAATATGGTTACGATACACCAGAATCTTTCTCCAAAGCCTTTCGGAGACAACATGGAATCGCACCCAGTGAGGTTCGAAAGAATAGTAACGCTGTCAAATCGTATAATCGTTTGGTTATTCAAGTGAGTCTAAAAGGAGCTGAACCGATGAAATATAGAATCGTTGAACATCCTGAATTTACTATCGTAGGGGTGAAGCAGACTTTCTCATATGTAGATGGAGAACATCTGCAAGGCATCGGGAAGATGTGGCAGGAAGCGTGGACGAGCGGTACAGAGGATCGTTTGTTTGAACTGAACAACGGGGATATTCCAGGGTTACTTGGCGTCGTTGTGGATCAGAGCGAAATACAGGATAAACAGATGCAATACTGGATTGCTACGGCTTACGATGGTGAGGTACCTGATGGATTTTCAACCTTCACCATGCCTGCTTCCAAATGGAGTGTATTTGAAGTAGAAGGCCCGATGCCGGAGAGCATGCAGCTTCTGTGGAAACAGATTATTGCGGAATGGTTTCCATCCAACCCTTATGAGCACGCATATATGCCGGAGCTGGAAGTATACCCGGGCCCCAATCAACCGCCACAAATCTGGATACCGATTAAATAAATTTTAACCGTTTCAAACTCGATCATTGTCGCCCATAAACACTCGGATAACCGAAGCTGTTTATGGGTTATTTGGTTGTGATTAATCAGAGATTCGAAGTTGTACAGAGGATGTTCAAGCGTTGTTCATTTTATTGCAGCCAGGTAAACATGATATATTGGAATGAAGGTTAACAGCTATAAGAGGACAATGAGGTAAACCGCAGGAGGCAGATATGTTATATAAGGACCCATTCATTCAGACGATCATCAAACACGAGCAATTAATGCATGATCTGCGGAGAGTCCGAGGTCTCCATTTGCCACAATGTTACATAGGTGCAGGATATATTCGCAATTATATCTGGGATGTTCTGCATGGATATGCTGTTCGCGAGCTGCACAGTGATATTGATGTTGTCTATTATGATGCGTCAGACCTGCGTGAGGAAAGAGACATACAGTTGGAGTGTCAGCTCCGTGAGTTGACAGGCAATGCCAAGTGGTCGGTCAAAAATCAGGCGAGAATGCATCTGCGCAATGGCACAGATCCTTATCTTTCTACTGAAGATGCTCTTCGCTATTGGCCAGAAGTTGTGACTGCTATAGCAGTACAGTTGGATGAAGAAGATCGGGTTAACATCTGCGCTCCGCATGGTTTGCATGATCTGTATCACCTTATAGTCCGCAAAAGTCCATTCTTCACGGATGCTGACTATTATAATCAGAGAGTACAGAAGAAGCGCTGGCAGGAACAATGGCCGAAACTAACGATAATAACAGCTTGAATAATAAGTGATTTGCGGAATAGTGGGTACAAGAAGGAGTGTCTACGGATTTGATAAAAAAGTTCTTACACAAAAATGGACTGATCATTGATCTTGTCCTGTTGGCATGTTTTGTGGCATTTCTGGCCTTCTGGGGCCAACGATTTGCAGTCATGTTTTTTGGAATGATCACGGTGGCTTTTATCGTGCTAAGACGGATTGACTATCAGAAGCATGTTATTCTGAAACGGATTATCCTTACCGGATTTGGCGTGGTTGCCGTCTCTTTTGTCATTATTGAAGCACTTGTATTCACACAGCTTGGTGCGAATGATCCGGAAGAAGCGGACTATGTCATTATCCTGGGTTCAGGCATCCGTGGAACGGAATTGTCATTGACCCTGAAACAAAGGTTAGATGCAAGTCTGAACTACATTCGTAGTCACCCTCAGACACCAGTCATTGTATCGGGTGGACAGGGACCTGGAGAATCGATTCCCGAAGCGCTCGCCATGAAAAACTATCTGATTGAACAGGGGATTAACCCCGCCCAAGTGATTATGGAAGATCGCTCCACAAGTACACAGGAGAATTTGGCCTTTTCCAAAAAAATCATTCTTGAATCCGGGTTAGAGCACCCTGAGATCATGATTGTCACCAGTGACTATCATATGTTCCGTTCCAAATACATCGCTGCCAAGAATGGTTATGCAGCAGAATACGGCATATCGGCTCCGTCACCGGGTTATCTGAAACCCGTCAACATGATCCGTGAATATTTTGCTACGATCAAAACATTTATCTAATGCACATGACAGAAAAACGGAAACAGGACGAAGCGGAGATCTATGATCTATGCTTCGTCCTGTTTGCATATAAGGATGGTTATTACTCCTTAACAATAGGTTATTTTTCTGAAGGAGCAGGTACAGTTACTGAAACCTTATCCCCAGGGAGAGCTACCATTTCAGAAGATGAGGCAGGAGAAGGAACGGTTGCGGCCTCGGAAGCCTTGTCCTCGGAAGGAAGGGCTACCATCTCAGAAGGTCCAGCAGGAGAAGGAACTGTGGCTGATTCTACAACTTGAGCCTCAGAAGGTTCAGCAGTCGAAGGAGCTGGTACATTTTCTGAAACTTCATCCTCAGGGATAGCCACGATTTCAGGCGTTTCGGAAGCAGCGGGAGCAGTTACAGCTTCAGAAACTCCGGCTGTATCGGGAGAAGCTACGATCTTAGGAGTCTCAGATACGGAAGGAACAGGCACAGCTTCAGTAGCCTTGGCCTCTACTTTAACCGTATGGTTTGATGCCCATACTGCGGTGGACGTACTTACGCCAGTAATAAGCAGGAGGGCTCCCATACTTATCATCCAATGTTTCTTTTTCAGTTTCTTTACATTAAACATAATCATCAATCTCCTTTTTAATTGTTTGCCTTCACCCGATAGGGACGAACAAAATTGAGCAGGTATTTTCTTGGTTCCCGCCATCACATTTAAAATCGTCTCACCATATCGTCTTCGCTCTTCATGGGACATCTCTTTCACCACATCTTCATCACAGGCCAACTCGCTCCAGGTATGAATGTCCCGGCGAATCATATGAATCAGGGGATTGAACCAGTGCAGGGCACTAACGCCCAAGGTCACAGCCTTGACCCACAGATCTTGATGTTTCAGATGTACCAACTCATGATGAATCACCATGCTGATGTCCATTTTCACCGTATTTTCGGGTGGCAGATATATCGTTGGTTTAAACAAGCCAACCAGTATAGGGCTTCGTACTAGCGTGCTGTGAGCAAGCGTGATATTACGTTTGAGACCCAAAGCCTCTTTGATTAATGGTAGCTGTACAGCTGCTTCACTATGACAGAGGACTGGGGTACGTGTACGAGATAATTCATTCAGAAATCTTCGATAACAGTACGCCTGCCATGCAGAAAAACCAATGACTCCAATGCCCCAGACGCATAACAAGAACCAGGCTGTGGTTACCGAGATGGTTTGTTCCGGGATAAACGTTCCTGCAAGTACGCCCGAAGTTGCTGCATTCTCCGTTCCCGGTATAGTTGATGTCGTTTGGAATGCAATATCCAAAAGCCATGAAAGGCCAAGAGATACCGGGAACAGATAAAACAAGATAGCCAGTTTACCGAGTCTGTAGAGCCACTTGGTCGGAAAAACAGATACGGGTATAAGTCGTAGTGCCAAAATACAAACAGAAACGATACTTCCCGCCACGGTCAAGCTGCACAGAATCTCAAAAAAGATATTCATCATCTGCACCTACTTTTCCGAAAGCCATTTTTTCAGTTCTGAAATGTCATCGTCTGAAAGCTTGTCACCATCATACATGGCCGAAACCAAATTCTTGACTGAACCTTGATACAGTCCATCAAGAACGTGCTGCGTTTCCTGTAGTTTGTAGTCTTCGGGCTTTAGAAGAGGCTCATAATCATTGGTTCGTCCACGTCTCGTGACGGTAAGTGCGCCTTTATCCACCAACCGTGACAGAAAGGTAGACATGGTCTGCGCTTTCCACGCTTTCCCCTTCTCAGCGAAGATGTCTAATAGTTCTGTGGAGGTGACCGGTGGGGCGCATGACCATATAACGACCATTAACTCCATTTCTGTTTCGGATAATTTTTGAATCTGGTTCACAGTGAACACTCCTTAACATCGTTATGCGTCCATAACGATCGTATTACTACACTACGTAGTACGTATAAACTACTACAACTTGTAGTGGATAGTCAAGTTAACCTGATAGATGATTGCCAAACCATGTTATAATATAGGTCATTAATAGAAGAACGATGTAGGAGTGAATGATCATTACAGCATATCAATTACCTGCTCTCTATGAGCAGAAGCGAGTTTCAATGCACGAGATGGAAGAGATTGTACGCCTGTTGGCCCAGACACCGCTATTATACGATGATGGACAGAGCATTCAGATTCAGGATTACATGGGAGGCTTGGAGGTCGAACTTAAGCATGAGGTACGTCGTGCAGTGACCGAGTTGTATGAACTGGCTGTTCAGGCTTGCCGAGCCTTCGCTGATCCATTGGCGTACGAGCAACTTCAAGATGCGCTTGGGTTACAGTCCGAGTTGTGGCAGGAGGAAGTGCTTACTCTTGCAAATTGGATGGATTGGTTGAAGCAGATCAGTGAAGGAAAAAGAACACTGCCAGAGTACAACTTTACAGCGATGCTTGGGAACTTGCCGGACGGATTCATGATCCATGATTTTTATGATGAACTCCGATATCAATTGGAACAAAACCCTGCAAACGCATGGGCTATCGAAGAGCGGGATCGCTTGTACGTAGCTCTGGGTGTGAAATAAATCAAACCAACGGATCACCGGCGGTGTTAATCTATTATCTACATTTTGCATGCATAGAAACATTCCAATCTATATCTTGCGAGTTCTTTACCCAGTATGGGAAATGAGGGGATACCGTGAAGAAGGTTGTATTAGCTGGTGGAACGGGATTTGTCGGACAGGATTTTGCCCAAAGGTTCAGGAAGCTGGGTTATGAGGTGCTGATTATCTCGCGTCAGCCCGGTCATATTGCCTGGGAGGATCGTGCAGGAATTATAGGGGCACTGGAAGAAGCAGAGATGCTGATTAACCTGGCAGGTAAATCGGTAAATTGCCGTTATACGGAGGAGAATCGCAAAGTCATTCTGGAATCCAGAACCCGTACAACACGTATTCTCGGCGATGCCGTCCTGGCTTGTAATCATCCTCCCGAACTATGGATTAATTCGAGTACGGCGACCATATACAGACATGCTGAAGATCGTCCCATGACGGAAAAAGAAGGCGAGATTGGCTCTGGCTTCTCGGTCGACGTTGCCAAAGCTTGGGAACAGGCTTTCTTTGAGTTCAGTCTGCCGTCTACGCGTCAGATTGCACTGCGAATTGCGATTGTGCTGGGCAAGGGTGGCGTGATGGTGCCCATGACGAACCTCGTCCGTTTTGGACTGGGAGGATCGCAAGGTGCAGGCACACAGCAGTTCAGCTGGATTCATATCGAGGATCTGTTCCGCATGGTGATCTATCTGCAAGAGCATCCACATCTGAATGGTGTATTCAATGCCTCTTCGCCTCATCCGGTTACGAATCGGGAGCTGATGACGCGTCTGAGAGAACAGATGGGTGTTCGGATTGGACTGCCTTCTCCTCGCTGGATGCTTGAACTGGGCGCACGCTTCATTCAGACAGAGACGGAATTGGTTCTCAAAAGTCGTTGGGTCATTCCTGAACGATTGGAGATGGAGGGCTTCACGTTCACCTACGGTACGCTAGATGTCGCACTTGCCGAGATTTTGAATAAGAAGAAATGAAGACACATTATAAATAATAAAACACAACAGCAAGGGCAGAGGCATCTGCCCTTTATTATATATTTTAAGGTTTACTTCATGGCGTTTCGCCATTTGAGGTGGAGGATTCATTTCATTTATATATGTTCAACTAAACATTTACACGATAACGGAGGGACAGAAATAACTTGAAGAAGCGAAGCGTTCGCCTAAAAGCTTTCTGAAAGAAAGCTGCATCGGAAGCATATGCTTATCCCCGGATTTTCCCTTTTTAAGAAGGGAATCAAAAAAATCTGGGGATAACAGCGATCGGAAAGTTGTTCTGTCATCGGAGTGTCTGTGTAAATACTAATTAGCTGAACTTATATATATCAGTCAGATGAACAGAAAGAGGTTGGGGAAATGCAACTTAGAAGAGTAAGGATCGCAGGAACAGGGAAGTACCTGCCTGAACAGGAAGTCACCGATGAGGAACTGGATCGCCGCTTGGACGTGCCTGCAGGCTGGGTTAGCAAAGCCACAGGTGTAGGTGTACGCCATTATGCTTCGGGTGAAGAAACCTCCTCTTTCATGGGCGCGCGGGCTGCGGAAACTGCACTGGCGGATGCAGGATTACAATTCAGTGATATCGACTGTCTGGTGTGTACCAGTGGCACGAAGGAACAACCGTTGCCAAGTACGGCGGTTTTTATCCAGCAGGCCATGGGTCAGCAAGATTCAGGCGTACCTGCTTTTGATATGGATGCAACCTGCCTGAGTTTCCTGAACGGACTCGATGTGATCTCCTATATGGTAGATGCCGGACGTTACCGGCGAGTACTGCTCGTAGCCACCGAGATTGCCTCAGCCGGACTCAATTGGTCGGATAAAGAGAGTGCGGCCCTGTTCGGAGATGGAGCGGCCGCTGTTATTATTGAACGTTCGCCTGAAGGGTCATCCTCTCAGATTGTACATGC
The DNA here is from genome assembly GCF_008386395.1 of Paenibacillus sp. 37. Lineage (NCBI taxonomy): Bacteria > Bacillati > Bacillota > Bacilli > Caryophanales > Paenibacillaceae > Paenibacillus > Paenibacillus sp. 37. The sequence continues at coordinate 1,893,019 of NZ_CP043761.1, forward strand.
TTCCCTTCGAACCTACAGCCGAGGTGCTCGCTTCTCGGAGATTGCAGGTGGAGGTACACGGCTGCATGCTTTGAATTATAAGGCAGATCAGCCGGAGCCCTATCTTTTTCATATGGATGGACAGGCCATCTTCCGCATGGCTTCCAGACTTCTACCTGGATTCATCAGCGATATGCTGCAGGCGACCGGGAATCAGATGGAGGATTTCCAATTGGTGATTCCCCATCAGGGGAGTGCCATGGCGATGAGACTGATCCGCAAGAAGCTTGGCATTGCTGAAGATCGGTTTATGGACATCACACGAAATCACGGCAATACAATTGCGGCATCGATCCCGATGGGTCTGCATGAAGCGATTAGACAACAGCGTATTCAGCGGGGAGATCGGGTGTTGATGATTGGCACGGCTGCCGGATTATCATTGGGAGGACTCATTTTTGACTACTAGATCTGGGGAAACCGGACATCGTACAGCTGCTTCTCTTCGTGTGCTGCTTACAGGCGGAAGGGCTCCCGTTACGCTCGATCTGGCACGCATGCTTCATCGGGCAGGCCATCGGGTCTATGTTGCGGAGAGTGCCGTACGGCATCTGACCAGATCATCCAGTGCAGTGGAACAATGCGCTGTGGTCCCATCGCCGCGTCATAATACACGTGCTTATCTGGAAGAGCTGGAACGGTTGGTACAGGATTGGCAGATCGACCTGCTGATCCCCATGTGTGAAGAAGTCTTCTATGTTGCTCAAGGGGCAGACAGACTGCGTGCATATTGCCGTGTGCTGGTTACAACTCTGGAGCAACTGCATGCGCTGCACCATAAATATGATTTCATCCAGCTTGCAGGTTCACTCGGTCTTTCGGTCCCGGATACACGTCTGATCAACAGTCAGCAGGAATGGACGGAAGCTCAGTCTGTTCTGGGAGAAGAAGGAGATTGGGTGTGGAAACCGGTGTATTCCCGCTTCGCAGCCAAAGTTCGCATGCCCACACGTTTGATTGATGACGCTGGGGCAGGGACTGAGCAGGAAGGACACACAAGCAAAAAGAAGCATCGACATTTACGTAACGATCCTCCGGAAGAAGGGGAATTATCCTCTGCTTTGCCTTGGGTTGCACAGGCCTTCATTCCTGGTCAGGTGTTGTGTACATACAGCATAGCCCACGAAGGACAACTGGTTGCGCACGCCACCTACGATAGCCGCTACCGCACAGGAAGCGTGGGGGCCAGTGTGTTTTTTGAACAGGTGGAACATGAGGGTGCCCTTGCATGGGTGAGACAATTTGTGCAGGCAACAGGTTTCAGTGGACAGATTGGGTTTGATTTTATAGAAGGTCAGGATGGGCAAGTTTACGCAATTGAGTGTAATCCGAGGGCAACGAGTGGGATTCATCTGTTTCACCCTGGAGATGACTTGGTGCGTGCACTAACTGAACCGGAGACGTTGGTCAAGGAAGGAAGGATGATCACGCCCGCACGGGGCAGCAAAGCCATGCTCATGCTGCCCATGTTGGGAAGCGGGCTGCAGCAGATCTTCGGCAAAGGAAAGTTCCGGGCATGGGTAGCTGCCTGGTGTGGAGCCCGGGATGTGGTCTATATGCGGCAGGATATCCAGCCTTTGTTTGAACAATTTGCAGTGGTGCTGACCGCCTGGCGTCTGGCAAGATCACAGAAGTTCTCGCTGACAGAAGCTTTGACTCACGACATAGAATGGAACGGTGAACAACAATGAACAGAGCATTGGTTACAGGAGCTACGGGATGCCTGGGCAGGCATCTCGCGACACGACTTGCAAAAGTGGGATGGGAAGTCACGGGCATGGGCCGACAGCCAAAGATTGGTGCAGAACTTGAGTCGGCAGGAATCCGATTTCTGAATGGAGATATACGGGATGAGGCTGCAGTAAATGAAGCGTGCACGGGGCAGGATGTGGTCTTTCACTGTGCGGCGCTATCATCACCATGGGGGAAGTATAAGGACTTTTATAGCAGTAATGTGGAAGGGACACAGAAACTCATGGATGGCTGCCTAAAAAATGATGTACAGCGATTCATACATGTCTCGACTCCAAGTATCTATTTTAACTACATACCGCGATATGACGTACATGAGAATGACCCGTTGCCATCCAAACCAGCCAATCATTATGCAGCCACCAAGCTTCTCGCGGAGCAGGTTGTGATGGAGGGGCATGCGAAGGGACTTCCGTCGATCGTGATTCGACCGCGAGCGATCTTTGGTCCGTATGATCAGACGTTATTTCCCAGAATAGTCGCAGCAAACGCGAAATCAGGCGTGCCGATGATTGGCGGTGGACAGGCATTAATCGATCTGACATGTGTGGATAATGTGGTGGACGCCTTGTTGTTGTGCCGTGATGCCCCTGACGAAGCGCTTGGCAGAGCTTACAATATCTCCAATGGCGATCCGAGGGCGTTTAATGAGTTGGTGAGCAGCCTGTTTGGCATGCTGGATATGTCTCTGCGTCGTAGAAACATTCCTTATCAGATGGCATATGGTGTGGCAGCGTTGCTGGAGCGAGTTCATGGCTATATTCCTGCGTTGGGTGAACCCGCGTTGACACGGTATACAGTCGGCTCCTTATCCATCCCACAGACGTTGGATATTAGGGATGCACGGGAGCAATTGGGATACGCCCCTCGGGTGTCTATTGAAGAGGGTTTACAACAATTTGCAGACTGGTGGAGGGCTGAATCATGCTGACGACAACTCCGGTAGAACTATATCTGGGTGCGGCAGGTTACTGTACACATCCAGAGTTTCTGACGTTGCGGGGTGGTCGGTTGAAGCCGGTGCCTTTCCCGGCAGGTTTTGCCTGCATCATTCACCCTGTACATGGACCAATCCTGCTAGATACGGGATATAGCTCCCGCTTTTTCAAGGAAACGGCTCATCTGCCCAATGCACTGTATCGTCATATTACACCGGTAGTCTATCGTGAAGAGGATAGTGCCGTTCATTTTTTGGCTGGGCTTGGGCTGAAAGCTTCGGATATTCGGTATATCATCCTCTCCCATTTTCACGGCGATCACATCGCGGGTGTGCGAGATTTCCCGGAGGCACAATTCATCTATCTGCCAAGGGCTTATGATGCTGTGCGCTCCCTTGGTTCGATTGCGGCTGTGAAGGCAGGTTATCTGTCCGGGTTGTTGCCTGAGGATTTTGCGGCCAGATCATTGCCAGTTACGCGTCAGCCTGAGCGATGGACGAGAGCTGGAGAGGAGTTCCCTTTTGATGAGGTCTACGATATCTTTGGCGATGGCAGTCTGCTGGGGGTGGATGTATCCGGTCATGCGGAAGGCATGATGGGACTTCTGCTGCGTACAGAAGAACATGATTATTTCCTGTGCGCGGACGCAGTGTGGTCGAGTCGGGCTTTTCGTGAACAGCGCAGGCCTCATGCGCTCGCGGGTATCATTATGTCTGATCGACAGGAATACCACCGTAACTTTGACAAGTTGGTTCAGCTGCATCAGCAGTTCCCCCACATTCGGATTGTGCCAAGTCATTGTCGAGATGTGCTGGACGCTTGGGGCACAGGAGGACAGGGCTTATGAGCAATCCACTTCGTATTGTGGTTCATTATGCTCTCGCACGTGGGCTGAGAAAGTGGAAAACGCGAGAACAACTGGAGCGCTGGCAAGAACGCCGGATTATTCGGCATGTTCATCACATCCGCGCCCGATCTCCGTTTTATCGAAAGTGGTGGGGTGGCGTGGACGCATCCAACTGGAGGAACTTTCCGTTGATTGACAAATCAATCATGATGGAGAACTTCGATACACTGAATACGGTAGGCATTACCAAGGACGAAGCGTTGGCTCTTGCAGGTGAAAGTGAAGAAACGCGTGACTTCAAACCCTCCATTCAGGGAGTGACCGTTGGATTGTCCTCGGGTACGTCAGGGAACCGGGGGATATTTCTGGTGAGCGATCAGGAACAGGATGCGTGGACGGGCACGGTGCTGGCCAAGTTGCTGCCTGGTGGACTGTGGAAACCTGCGAAGATTGCATTTTTCCTGCGGGCCAACAGTAATCTGTATGAATCGGTGCAGCGTGGTAAGTTACAGTTTCAGTACTTTGATCTGCTGGAGCGTGTGGAGACCTTGGTCAATCGGCTGGAAACCTACCAACCTACCGTGTGGGTGGCTCCCCCATCCATGCTGCGTCTGTTGGCGGACGCCTATGTGGCAGGCCACCTGACTGCTGTACCGGATAAAATCATCTCTGTTGCCGAGGTGCTGGACCCCTTGGATCGCAAGGTGCTGGAGCGGGTCTTCGGACAGACCATTTATCAAGTCTATCAGTGCACAGAAGGGTTCCTGGGAGCGACCTGTCGTTATGGCACACTACATTTGAATGAGGATATAGTCCATATTGAAAAAGAGTTCATTGATCCCGCCACCCGGCGGTTCGTGCCCATTATCACAGACTTCTCCAGAACATCACAGCCGATCATCCGGTATCGGCTGAATGATATTCTGACCGAGGCGGCGATGCCATGTGCCTGTGGTTCCCTGTTTACCGCCATTGAGCGGATTGAAGGCCGCTGTGATGACACGCTATATTTTTCACAACTACATACGGGTGAGGCGGTGCCGGTCTTTCCGGATTTCGTCACCCGTTCGGTCATTGCGGCGTCGCCAGATATTGAACATTATCGTGTGGTGCAACGTGGGGACGGGACGATGGAGGTATCGCTACAACTTGGAGGAAATGCAGCACTGGGGCAAGTAAAGGCTGCTGTGTTGCAGGAATTGAACAAGTTGGCAGACAGGATGGATTGTACTTTGCCTGAGGTGAGATTCGTTCCGTATACGTTCAAACCAGGGGTCACCAAGCTACGCAGGGTGGAGAGACAGCTTGATTGAGCTGGTGGGAAAATATTGGGGAAGAGCAGGTGGCTGAATGACAGTGGTGACATACAAGATAGGAGATGGACAGCAGCGGATGCAGACAGAGGATCATAGAAATGAAGAAACAAAGGAAAAAAGACTATCAACATCTGGTGCACATGATCCCGTGGCTCTCATCACAGGCACATCCAGTGGCTTCGGTATGTTAACGGCCATTACTCTTGCCAAGCAGGGATACCTTGTTGTTGCTACCATGCGCGACCTTAGTCGAAGAGGAGAGTTGGTCAGACTTGCAGGAGAGGCAGGCATAACAGAACGTTTGGTGTACGAGCAGTTGGACGTTACGGATTCTGAATCGGTGCAAACAGCTATAACCAAAGTCGTTCTGGAGTATGGCCGAATCGACATGCTGGTGAACAATGCAGGATTTGCGGTTGGCGGGTTCATTGAGGAAGTATCGATGGAGGATTGGCGGCGCCAGATGGATACGAATCTGTTTGGGTTAATCGCTGTGACACGTGCGGTCTTGCCTGTGATGCGTGAACAGAAGCAGGGGTTAATCGTTAACTTGTCCAGTGTCAGCGGGTTGTCCGGTTTTCCAGGATATGCTCCGTATGCTGCCTCCAAATTCGCTGTGGAGGGATTCACGGAAAGTCTGCGGCATGAGATGTCTTCGTTCGGCGTTCGGGTGGTATTGGTTGAACCAGGTGCTTATCGTACGCCGATCTGGAATAAAGGTTTGGGTGAGATTCACCGGAGCGAAAACTCTCCATATAAGCATAAGCTGGATGCGGTTCTTCGTTATTCCAAACATGCGAGTGAGACGGCACCTGATCCACAGGAGGTAGCTGATCTGATTGGCCGAATTGCACGGATGCGTGCACCAAGACTTCGATATGCTCTCGGAAAAGGTTCACGTTTGCTCATCATAGGCAAGTTGCTTCTACCCTGGAAGTGGCTGGAGTGGATCATTGCCCGTGGATTAAAATAGAGATTAGTTACGAGTCAAGATTGCATAATTTCCGAAAGGGAGGGATTGGCCATCTTCGAATTCCTCGTTATTATTTTACTTCTTGCGATTGTGGTTCTGCTCTTTCGCATCAACAGCAAGCTGCCGGAACGTGATTGGGTGAAGGAAGCGATGGAACGGGATCGGAATCAGAAACATAACCAGGATGCTCCAAATTAAAAAAAGCGGAGGTTACCAATGAAAATGGCATTCGTTTTGTTTGATGGACTGACTTTCCTTGATTTTGCAGGGTTTTATGATGTGATCAATCGGTTGAATTTCTTTGAGCAAACCAAAGGAACGACGTGGGAAACCTGTGCAATGACAGATCAGGTCACGGATGAGTCTGGTTTAACGATGAAGGTGGATCGAGTGAAGCCTGACCTATCGGAATACGATCTCGTGTTTATCCCCGGAGGCATGGGAACGCGCAAGCTTCGATATGACGAGGCCTTCGTAGGTTGGCTGAAACAGGCTGAGTCTGTGCCTTTGAAGGTTTCCGTGTGCACAGGCTCTCTGCTGCTGGGTGCAGCTGGTTTTTTATCCGGTAAAAAAGCAACAACACATCCACATGCATATAACTTGCTTGAGCCGTATGTCACCGAGGTGATTCAGAAGCGGATTGTAAAAGATGGAAATGTAATTACTGCCGGTGGTGTGGCCACGTCCATTGATCTGGGGATTTATGTTGTTGGGTTGCTTGCAGGACAGGAAGCGGCAGCGAATGTAAAACTTCAGATCGATTATCCTTATGAGATGCAGGGAGTGGTTGAAGAATGAATGAAGGCCGAAAGCAAGAGCACTGTACCATTCGCAATATTCAGCGGGATGAAGCAGACATCTACTGGCCTTTGCGACTGGAAGCATTGAAAACACATCCTGAAGCCTTCGGGGCTTCGTTTGAATTGTCGATTGAGATTCCCATGAATGAAGTACAGGAACGCATACATAATGAGCCCGATGATTATATTCTGGGAGCATACACAGAAGAAGGAACCTTGGCGGGAATGATGGGTTTCAAAAGGGAACATGGCCTAAAGCTCAGGCACAAAGGCATGATCTGGGGCGTCTATGTTGCTCCCCCATATCGGGGGAGTGGGCTGGCTTCACGGTTGCTCCGCGAGGTGCTGGATCGGGGAAGACATCTGGAAGGTATCAAACAGATTAATCTGAGTGTAGTGACAACCAATGAATCAGCCCGACGTTTATACGAGCGATATGGATTTGAAGTCTACGGCATCGAGCGTAACGCATTGGAAGTCCATGGTCAGGGATATGATGAGGCGCATATGAATTACTTTTATACAGAGCCCTCAAGATTGGATGCTGATATCACCACAGGAGGAGTCCGATGACAGATCATGTTGAACTTGAGATCGACGGTGTTTCCTTTGTCTTAAAAGAGTCTCATTCTTTCGATTGGTTACAGCCCTTGGGTAAGGTTTTTCGCGTATTCGATCAGCAGGATTCAGGGAATCTCTCTTTTGGTATTGTGCAAAAGGATGGAAAGAAATTGTTCGTAAAGTATGCGGGAGCACATACCATTCATGCGAATCATACAGGATGTCCCCCGGAAGCCATTCGTAATCTGAAATCATCTGTTTCCGTATACGAAGATTTGGCGCATGACACGTTGATTCGACTAACGGATCATTTTGCAACGGGTAAGGGTTATGCCTGTGTCTTCGACTGGGTGAATGGGGAGTGTCTGCACTCCCATTGGTATTTTCCGCCTCCGGCTAAGTATGAAGATCCGCGTTCGCCCTACTATCGGTTCAGACAGCTTCCAGTGGAGACACGCATTCGGGCGATGGAACAGATTCTGGATTTTCATATCGAGGTGGAACGGAGAGGTTATGTGGCTGTTGATCTGTATGATGGCAGTCTGATCTATGATTTCGACAGAAACTTTATGAAAATTTGTGATATCGACTTGTATCGGAAAGGCTCTTTTACCAATACCATGGGACGTATGTGGGGATCTTCCCGCTTTATGTCTCCAGAGGAATTTGAGTTGGGTGCACCCATAGATGCGGTTACCAATGTATTCAACATGGGGGCAACGGCGTTTGGGTTACTTGGCGGGGAGAAAGATCGTTCCTATGCCAGATGGGATGCCGGAGAAGCATTGTATCAGGTTGTGAAACGTGCAGTGAGCGATGATCGGTCACAGCGGTACGCAACGATTGCGGAATTGGATGAGGCCTGGAAAAAAGCTACTTTGCAAGGTCAATGAGTGAATGGACGGAATTTTCGCAAATGTGCAAAATCCATTCGTATGTGTGTTCGAAATCCCGTATAATGGAAATTATTAAGGGGGTGCAGACGATGTGCAGATATGCCATGTCAGGACCATATAAAGACATCTATGCCTGCTTCAACTGTCGAAAATCATTTAAACAAGTTTCCAGACATGACCTGAGCCCTGAGGTGGTGGCGCAACTTGAATATAAATGCCCGCAATGTGCCACGTTTATGGTTAGCATGGGACAGGATTTCCAGGCGCCCAAGCAAAAAGATACCAAACAATGGACCAAAGTGATGATGCTGTATCATCATGGTTATACCTATTATAATTGCGGGTGCGGGGCTGGATATCGCCCGGCTGATTTACGTGAATTATCCGCTTTTCTGGAGCAGCAAGAAGCTGGTAAAGGCAGTGAAGGCAAACAATTATTGCAAAGGTTAACTTCATAGTTATGGTTCCAAAATCCAACCTGTCGTCTATGGAAATGTTGAAGATACAAGCGAGCACGTTATATACAATCAATGAGCAGCAGCGTCTATTAAGCATTAACGAGCCGGGTGGTGGGCAGGCTCCAGCCATATTTATCGGGTTGGCTTCTGCCGGTTCACTGATCTATTACCATGAGCAGTTACCGCCGGATCTGATGGATGAATTGAGTAAGGAATGTGAGCTTCCATTGGATATTCCGAAACTGATTCGCAAGGTGGAAACCTTTGAGCCAGTTAACCATGTATGGATGGGACCCGCCTATGCTTTTCCTGAGTCATCTGACGAGTGGAATCATAAAGTTCAGTTGATTGGTCAGGAGCAGCATTATTTGCTGGCAGAGCATTTCCCTGAATTAACAGACCACTTGCATGAAAAAAGCCCTGTTGCCGCTTATGTTATTGGGGATTCTGCAGTGGCAGTGTGCTGCTCCGCAAGACTCTCCGATCATGGGGCGGAAGTGAGTCTATATACGGCACCCGGTTATAGAGGACATGGGTATGCAGCGGAGACGGTAAAATGCTGGCAGTATCATGTCAAGGAGCGTGGACGCATGCCAATCTACAGTACATCTTGGGATAATCTCGCTTCACAGCAAGTTGCCCGTAAACTGGGATTAATTCAGTTCGGTGTGGATTTCAGTATCACAACACAACTGTAGATTTGAGGAAGGACTGTGATTGAGCATGAAAGCCGAATCTGTTGTTTTAACTCATTGTTGAAAGGAGTGACACAGTGAATCGCAGAAGTCTGATTCTGGGTTTGTTATCCGTATGCACAGCCTTGACGGTAGTAGCATGTTCGACTCGGACAGAAGACCAAGCATTATCAGCAACCATTGAAAGCAAGTTGCAGCAGATGGTTAGCGACCCTGTCCTCGTGACCAACAGTAATCCCAATGATTATATTGGTGGTAACCGTGAGGTTTACGACGACATTTTGAATACGGGTGAGGAAGGATTGCATCTGCTGCTGCAGCAGCTCGAATCCAGTCCAGATAATGGTCTCAAGGAATGGATCGTGGCTCAGGCCAGTACTGAACTGCTCGGAGAGATTAACCCTGTAGAGGATTGGCATAGTGGCAAGGACTGGCTCAGACAGTATAAAATGAACGTAGAATAATGGTTCATCATCCTAGTGTGTGATGGGCCGGAAGTACAAACCTCACCTCCAGTCAGCATGAGCAGCATTGAGAGGTTCTTGGAACCCGAAAGAATACATTATAGAGGTGAAATCCTTGAATAAGAAAATTGCTTTTTTTGATTCAGGCATCGGTGGTTTAACCGTTTTGCATCAGGCATTACAACAGTTTCCGGAAGAAAAATTTCTGTACTACGCGGATACCCTGCATGTCCCGTATGGAACCAAGTCTGCGGATGAGGTTAAAGGACATATTTTTGATTGTGTGGAAGCCATCGTTCAGGAGGATGTTCAAGCAATCGTGATTGCTTGTAATACAGCAACAAGTCTGGCTGTGAAGGATCTGCGCGCCAAGTACGATATCCCGATCATTGGCATGGAGCCTGCGGTGAAACCAGCCGTGGAGATGAATCGTGATAGTGGGAAGAGAGTGCTTGTATTTGCCACGGCCCTCACCTTGAGCCAAACCAAGTATAACGAACTGGTATCACGTGTTGATGATCACCACAGTGTGGATTCCATTCCGCTGCCGGAACTTGTGGAATGGTGTGAACAGCTGGATTTTGATCCGGGCAAAATCGCTGATTATTTCCGCTTCAAGCTGGCAGATCTCGATCTTCATGAGTATGGCACAGTGGTGCTTGGTTGCACGCATTATCCATTCTATACGTCCATTCTGCGCACGGTTCTGCCCGATCATATACAGATTATTGATGGCAGTACAGGTACGGTGAACCATCTCAAGCAGCGGCTTGGACTGGTGGCTCAACATGGAGACAGAACAGGGAAACAAGTCACTTTCCTCAGTTCATCAGGCCGACCGGAAGAGCAGGAGAAGATGTACAGTGCACTTCAATATCTTGAGAAGAACTCTATGTAGGTTACACCATAGGAGGTGATAGCTATGCAGTCCATTTATCTTATCCGTCACGCTAAGGCTACAGGGCAGGAACCCCATGCAGAGCTTACAGATGAAGGGATCAGGCAGGCTGAAAAACTTGCAGATATCTTGGCTCATCAATCCATAACGTATATTGTTTCCAGTCCGTGGAAAAGGGCTGTTCAGACGGCTATGCCGCTGGGCATAGCAACGCTGCAACATATACATACGGATGAACGTCTCCAGGAGAGAATACTTAGCTCTCTTGATCTGCCTAACTGGATGGATGTACTGAAACGTACATATGATGATGTGGATTGGGTGGAAGAAGGCGGGGAATCTTCGAGAAACGCGGCTGCAAGGGGGTTGGCACTACTGGAAGAGTTGTGGAGCAGACCTGAACAACACGGGGCCGTGGTTACACATGGGAACTTGTTATCACTGCTTATTCGTGAGTATGAACCATCCTTTGGCTATGAAGAGTGGGCTAAACTTTCTAACCCGGATGTGTATGTGCTGGAGAGACAACGGCCAGATGCAGGGCAGCTCACCATTCGCAGAATCTGGACAGATTAAACAGGAAAAGAGTGCTCCAGCGATAGGATATCAGCCAGAACACTCTTTTCGTTTATCCAACGGGCATGTTTACAATGCGGCAATCATGATCATAACCCATCCAGCCAAAAATGCGACTCCGCCAAGTGGGGTAATGGCTCCCAATTTGCGAACACCCGTTACACTTAAAGTGTACAGGCTACCAGAGAACAGGATGATCCCGGCGAACATCAGCCATCCGGCAAACATGACGAGTGAAGAGGATTCGAGACGGTCTGCCAGCAGTCCAATCAGGATGATCCCAAGTCCGTGGATGAGGTGATATTGAACGCCGGTTTCATAGATTTTGATCATGTCAGCGGATAGTTTGCGCTTGAGCGCGTGTGCGCCAAAAGCACCCAAAGCAACAGCCAGGAACATCATAATACTGCCGAGTATAATCAGGGTTTGCAATGTGTTTTTCTCTCCTTTTAAGGGTAATTAGTTATAACATCAAAGTGTACTGCACGAGTGTTGTCTACAGTTTACGCAATTGAATCTGCCCAATGGAGTGATCGGCTTCCTTTTTCAGAATCAGTCTGGCACGCCCTTTGGTTGGCAAAATGTTTTCATGCAGATTTTTGGCATTGATATCCTGCCAGATCTGGTTGGCCGTACGCACGGTTTCTTCTTCATCGATATTGGCGAATCGTTGATGGAAAAAGGAATCCGTGTTCTGGAAAGCTGTATTGCGGAGCAGCTTGAAACGCTCAACGTACCAGTGTCGTATATGCTCTTCTTCCGCATCAATGTAGATTGAAAAATCGAAGAAATCACTAACCAGCAAAGGCGTTTCCTTTTTGATCTGAAGTACATTGATACCTTCAATAATGAGAATATCCGGTTGACAGATCTGCTTCTCTTCCCCTTGAATGACATCGTAGGCGAGGTGAGAGTAGACGGGTGCTTTCACTTCGGGTTTGCCAGATTTTACATCACCCATGAACTGAATCAGGGATTTGATATCATAGCTTTCCGGGAATCCTTTGCGGTTCATGATGCCCTTCTCTTGCAGTACCGCATTGGGATATAAGAAACCGTCGGTTGTGACAAGGTCAACCTTCGGGCTATTCTTACCTCTGGCGAGCAGTGCCTGTAGCAAGCGGGCCGCTGTACTTTTGCCCACGGCAACACTACCCCCGATTCCAATGATGTAGGGGGTGGGGAGAGCTTCTTTTTTCATAAAGGTGGCCGTCAGTTGATTCAGCTCTCGTGAAACTCTTGCATATAGGTCAATAAAGTGGGTAAGAGGCAAATATATATCTTCGACTTCTTGAATCGATACCTCTTCATTCAATCCCTTTAACTGTTCTAATTCGGCTTCCGTCAGTGGAAGAGTGGTCTGATGTTCTTTAAGTTCAGCCCATTCCTTGCGGTTAAACTCGATGTAAGGAGAGTATAAATTCATGAGATCCCGCTTTCTGTATGTAATATAATTGTGGACACAACCTTTAGTGTATCAAATTTCAGGAAACTGACAACACCTTTACATTGTGCCTTTCGTCAAAATGAAGCGAAAAACAACTTACTAGGAAAGTTTAACCCAATTTATGTTAAAGTCAACGTATACCATGCGGAAGGGTGACAGCAAATGATCGTATATGAGAGAGAGCATGATTTTGTTTTGACTGCACAGCATGAGCATGGATTAGTAGCCGGAGAGATGGCTTCCCACTGGAAGAATGAATTACTAGCCGATGCTGCGCATCGGGATGAATTGATTCTAGCGGCCAAGGAACATGACCGTGGCTGGATTGAACTGGATTCGTCTCCGTTCTGGAATGATTACAGTCAATCACCGTATTCGTTTCGTGACTTTCCATTGCGTCCGCGTTTTGTATTCTACCATAAAGGGATTGAAGAAGTTCGTCAGAAAAACCTCTACGCCGGATTATTGTGTAGCTTGATGTACACGGAGCTATTTCAGAAAAATCTGGGGGCCAATGCTCAGGATGATGATGACATCCGAGATTATCTGCAGCAAGAACACGAACGTCAGTTGAGTTTGGAGAATCAGCTGGGTGGCGATGCTGAAGCGCTGAAACGAAGGCTGCAAAGCGATGTGGAGATCATGCTTTTTTGTGATCAACTCAGTCTGTTTCTCTGTATGGAGGAACCTGGAACACCTGCTGCGCGTTATGATTTTTTTGCAGAAGGGCTCAGTTGTACGTTTGATGCCTGTTCCAGACAACCGATTCAGGCAGAGTGGTTATCCAATGAAAAAGTAGGCCTGTCTTTTTTCCCGTTTGATGAGGACTTTACGATTGTTTTGCCTTATAAATCGGTGCCAAAGGCAAGTATCCGCAAATTTGGTATGCAACAGGCTTATCGCCGGGCTGAATGGAAGGAACGCCGGGTGTTGATTACGGAATTGAACTGAGAACTGTAAACTCCAGGCTTGAGGAAAGAGCAGCATAGAATATCACAAAACAGGCGGGCTTCTGATGTACAGGTGTACAGGGCGTCCGCCTTTCGTATGCATATATATCATCATCGACTATACTGTGAGACCGGTGAAAATACGAATGAATCAGAGTGGGAATAAAGAAGGAAAACACAGGTTATTCCCAGAAATGTTAGTGTACAGCAGAGAAGTGCATGTTAGCAGGAGGACGAATATGGATACTAGAATAGAGATATTAACGATGTGTATGGTATGGGACAAAATGAATGATCAGGTGTTGTTAATGAATCGGCCGGATCGCAAAGGATTTCCGGGATACATCGCTCCTGGGGGGAAGGTAGATTTTCCGGAGAGTATCGTGGATGGTGCCGTGCGGGAGGTTCTGGAGGAGACGGGGCTAGCAGTTAATGAGATTACGTATAAAGGGCTTGATGAGTTCTGTGATCCCGAACAAGGATTGCGGTACATGGTATTTAACTATTTGGCGACTTCATTCGAGGGTCAGTTATTGCAAGATCCGCCCGAAGGCGAACTGTTATGGGTGCCTATGAAGCGGGTTTTTGAGCTGCCTATGCAGGACTGGTTCGCTGAACGTGTCCCGCGTTTTTTCCAAAATGGTACTTTTGAGCGGAGTGTAATCTGGGAGAAGTCATCCGGACGTACGCTGCAAGAGACATTTATGGTGTATAGCGATTCTGTTCTTGAACAGCGCGAAGTCCGGTAAGGGGATTGAAGGTTGGATACAGCATGTAAAATTCTCAATTAATGATCGGTCATAATGTATCATCCATATCTATATATTTATATCCAGATATTATGATATAATGAAGTTTACTATTTTTATGGGAGATGAGTAGTCTGTGGGGATCGTATTTCGTGATAAGTTGGAAGATATAGATCTTGAACAGCTAGATGGGAATTTTTTTTATGGTTGGCCAAACCCGCCGTCTACGCCAACTTTTCTAAAGTTGCTGGAAAAGTCCTATGCCATTGAACTGGCTGTTGATGAAGATACAGGAAAGGTGGTCGGATTCATACAAGCCATCTCTGATGGTGTTCTCAGCGCGTATATCCCCTTACTGGAAGTAGTCCCAGAGTATAAGGGTCGGGGAATCGGGACGGCTCTTGTTCAACGCATATTTGAACGTCTTCGTGATCTTTATATGATTGATCTCTTATGTGATCCGGAGCTGCAGACGTTCTATGAGAAACAGGGGATGTCCAAAGCATCAGGAATGGTTATTCGTCATTATCAAAATCAATCGGGTACAGTAGTTGGTTAATAGATTGGGTGATAGGTTTGTTAGACTCAAGCAAGATATATTTGTAGATCTGCCATACATAGGCTTCTGCAAACAGAACGAGAATGAATATTGTACGATGAAAAGGTGGAGATTGGCATGAAATTGTCGTTCCGGATTTTGGACTGGGAAGAAGAGCGACCGTACGAACTTTTATTGATGGCTGATCCTTCAAAAGCAATTGTTGATGAGTACCTGAGTCGGGGTGTTTGTTTTATTGCTGAGTATGAAGGAGAGATGGTTGGAGAGTTCGTATTGTTAAAGACTCGTCCGGAGACTGCCGAGATTGTTAATATTGCCGTACAGGAAGAACTGCAGGGACAAGGTGTAGGCAAACACATGATTAAGGAAGCGATGGAAGCTGCACGTAGATTGGGCTGCCGGATTCTCGAGATTGGAACAGGCAACTCCAGCTTTCATCAATTGAAGTTATACCAACGTTGCGGTTTCCGCATTATCGGGGTTGATCGTGATTTCTTTGTGAGACATTATGAGGAAGAGATTATAGAGGATGGTATCCGCTGTGTGGATATGATCCGTATGGCCATAGATCTGGATGCTGTTATCGAGGATGAAGACGAAAGGAAGGGTACTTAAGTGAATCGGCATACACATATTGGCGTATATGGTTTGGTCACTTGGGAGCACAAATTCCTGTTGATTCATAAGGCACGTGGGGCATATCAGGGGCAATGGGATTTACCAGGCGGAAGGCTGGAATTTGGTGAACAGCCAGAGGCCGCACTTCAACGTGAGATTGAAGAAGAGACGGGCCTGACCCATCTGTAATTGATGATTCGTTCTGCGGAGTCTACGGTACTGGAATGGGTGTATCAAGGTGAGCCGGAAGAGCTGCACCATATCGGGATGTTGTATGATGTTGTTTTGACCGCAGCCAGTCAGCCGGATCATATCAAAAAAGAACCCGATGGCGAAGACTCGCTGGGCGCGGACTGGTTTACAATGGAGCAGGTTAGAGATCTTTCCCTAACGCCGTTTGCAGAGTATATGATTAGTCAAAGTACAACTTGATGCGCATTATCAACTGTAGTGTTAACTCAAACTTGTTGAATTCAAAGAAGCTGCTCGGATAATTTATGTCTGGGCGAGCTTTTTTCAGTTGGTCTCCTCAAGAAAACCCCAATTATTTGTTGAATGTGATGTCAATTGGTTAATGTTTAACTGGACGGTTTGTTTTTGAACATAATGGACCACAATTTAATTAAGGAGGTAAATGGGAGATCGTATGCCTATTTTGTTGTAATTAAGCGTTCGTTGTTCTATCCAAATTGCTCGATTTATTCGATTCATCTAATTTATGCATCAATTGAACTAAAAATAGGAAATGCTCCTGAGCGTAAAAGTTTATAGAATAGATATTAGAACATGGACTTCACTTGAAGAAGAGGAGAAAGTGTAACCTTCGAACGGATCAGGACAGTATTCGACATCTGTGCGACGGTATATACAATCATTGTTTTACTTTGATTTTGAAAACGCAGACAAACCTTGACGGGAGCGTCGGACTAACGTTACTACCACCAACAGCACGATTATTGGACTTCATGAAAAATTTAGCTTAAAATGTTGAACGAACGCAAATTACGGCTTAGTCAATGATTTCCGTCAAAAACTTATGACTAAATCAAGACGGAGGGAACGTCGATGACGATCGTGGAAGGCAACAAGAAGCCCTGGGAAAGTTACTATGGCCCCAATATGGGATACGTACAGGAACAATATGAATTATTTGCTCAAGATCCTGGTTCGGTTACACCGGCCTATCGGGAACTATTTGAACAATGGGGTGCACCGCCGATGTCTGGCAGGGATGCACGCACAACCTCGAATTCCGGCAACGCCCAATCGGCTTCCGGAAGCGTAGACATTCAATTATTACAGAAAGCGGTTACAGCAGGTAAGCTGGTATGGAATATCCGTACGTATGGTCATCTTGCTGCAGACATAGATCCGCTTGGAATCAGTGAAGATACAGATACATCTTTGCTGGAACCTCAGCATTTTGAATTAAACGAAGAAGATCTGAAAGCTTTGCCTGCTTCCCTGATCTGGGAAGGTGCAGATGGGCAGACAGCAACCGGATGGGATGCAATCCAACGCTTGCGTCAGATTTACACTGGACCCATGGCTTATGAATTCAGTCATGTACACGAAGTTCAAGAACGTGAGTGGTTGAATCGCCGTGCGGAATCCCGGACTTCACCAGCTCCGCTTATGCCGAAAGAACGTAAGGCTTTGCTGGAACGTTTGGTTGAAGTTGAACAATTTGAAGATTATCTTCACAAAACATTTGTTGGACAGAAACGTTTCTCCATCGAAGGTAATGATGTGCTTGTACCGATGCTGGACGAAGCGGTCCGCATCATGGCAGAAGCGGGATCAAGCCACATTCTGATGGGTATGGCCCACCGTGGACGGTTAAACGTACTTGCTCATGTTTTGGGCAAACCGTACAGCAAAATTTTCTCTGAATTCCATCATGCTCCGAACAAAGACCTGGTTCCATCGGAAGGTTCGACGGGAATCAACTACGGTTGGACGGGGGATGTCAAATATCATATGGGTGCCAACCGTTTTGTAAAAGACGGGGAAACTGTGCAGGCCCGCCTTACTCTGGCGAATAACCCGAGCCATCTGGAATACGTCAATCCGGTTGTACAGGGTTTTGCACGTGCGGCTCAGGATGACCGTCGTGACCCTGGATATCCGAAGCAGGATGTAACGAAGGCAGCTACCATTTTGATGCACGGTGATGCTGCATTCCCTGGAGAAGGGATCGTTGCGGAGACGCTTAACTTCAAAGCTCTGCCAGGATATCAGAATGGCGGAACCATCCATATTATCGTCAACAATCGTCTGGGTTTCACTACAGATAGCGGTGATTCCCGTTCAACATACTACGCAAGTGACCTTGCTAAAGGGTATGAAATTCCGATTGTACACGTGAATGCGGACAATCCGGAAGCTTGTATTGCAGCCATTCGTATGGCCGCAGAGTATCGCAATCGTTTCAAAAAGGATTTCCTGATCGACTTGATCGGTTACCGTCGTTACGGCCATAATGAAACCGATGATCCCGAAACAACTCAACCTATCGTTTATGACAAGGTGAAAAACCATCCAACGGTAAGCCACTTGTATCAGGATCAGTTGAAGCAGGAATCGGTTATCGATGATGCGTCCATCACGAGCATTCGCGATGGAGTAACGAACAAATTAAAAGAAGCTTATGACCAGATGAAGAAAAATGAAGTACATGAATATTATCAACGGAAAATCAGTGAGCCGGAAGCTGTTACGATTACTCCAACAGCGGTACCACTTGAGAATCTGCGCAGCATTAATGCCGATCTGCTGAAATGGCCTGAGAACTTCAACGTGTATCCGAAGTTACAGCGGATTTTGCAACGCCGGAGCACTTCCTTGAATGAAGGGGAGAAAGTGGATTGGAGCCTTGCGGAGACACTTGCATTCGCAACCATTCTCGCTGATGGCAAACCGATTCGGATTAGTGGACAGGATGCCGAGCGTGCTACATTCGCTCATCGGAATCTGGTGTTGCATGATTCGGAGAATGGAGCAAAGTTCTGCCCTTTACATCACTTGCCACAGGCAAGAGCATCCTTTGCAATCTATAACAGTCCGTTGTCTGAAGAATCCGTTGTTGGATTCGAATACGGATATAACGTATATTCACCCGATACACTGGTTATCTGGGAAGCTCAATTCGGTGACTTTGCCAACTGTGCACAGGTTATATTCGACCAGTTTGTATCATCCGGCCGTGCCAAGTGGTCTCAGAAGTCCAGTTTGGTGATGTTGTTGCCACATGCGAATGAGGGTCAGGGACCTGAGCATACAAGTGCTCGTCTGGAACGCTTCCTTCAGTTGTGTGCAGAAGACAACATGACGGTTGCTAACTTGTCAAGTGCATCTCAGTACTTCCACTTGTTGCGTCGTCAAGCTTCGTTGACTGAAACAGAAGATGCCCGTCCACTTGTGATGATGTCACCGAAAAGTCTCATTCGGAATCCGCGTGTTGCATCACCGGCAGTGGAATTCAGTGAAGGCAAGTTTGAGCTTGTGCTGGAGCAAGCTGGACTTGGGACACAGCCGGATCGCGTAGAGCGCATTATTTTGTGCAGTGGCAAGATTGCCATCGACTTGGAAGATGCTTTTGAAAAAGATAAAGCAGATTGGTCATGGCTTCACATCATTCGAGTGGAACAACTATATCCGTTCCCGGCAGAAGAGATCAAACGTATACTTGCACGTTTCAGCAATGTAAAAGAACTGGTATGGGTGCAGGAAGAAAACAAAAACATGGGTGCCTGGACATACATGGAGCCTCGTCTTCGTGAAGTTGCCCCGGAAGGCACAACCGTTAGATACGAAGGTCGCCCGGAACACGCAAGTCCTTCCAGCGGTTATCAGCTTGTGCATAGTATGGAACAGCAACAGATTATTACATCTGCGTTGAAACAAACGACGAAGAATAATATTCCACTGGGGAGGTAACAGCTGTGAGTGAAATTAAAGTACCTGCAATGGGTGAGTCAATAACTGAGGGAACTGTATCCAGATGGATGGTTAAAGAAGGGGATACCGTTAATCAGGGTGATGTGCTTCTTGAACTGGAAACGGATAAAGTAAATATTGAGATCAGCGCAGAAGAAAGTGGCGTGCTGGAGAAGATCATTCGTCAGGAAGGAGAGACGGTAGAGATCGGTGAAACGATCGGTACACTCTCAGCTGGTTCTGGAGGAGGAAGCGGTGCACCCGCTTCCGAACCAGTAGCTGAAGAGAAAAAGGCCGTTACTCCTGCACCTGAAGCTCCAACACCACCAGCACCTGTTGCGGCAGCACCGGAGTCATCCGATAGTGCCAAGACGGCTTCGCCGTCTGCCCGTAAGCTTGCACGTGAACGTGGTATCGAGTTAGATCAGGTTCAGAGCAAAGATCCAATTGGGCGGGTATACCAGGATGATGTGAAGAGCCATAACAATCAGGCGCCTGCTCCTGCTGCTCCACCTGCGAGTAAAGCTCCTGCAGCACCAAGTGCTCCGGCAGCCGGAAGTTCTACCTATACCAAACCAGTGGAGCGTCAGCGGATGTCTCGCCGCCGTGCGACCATTGCCAAACGTCTGGTAGAGGCTCAGCAGACAGCAGCCATGTTGACTACGTTTAATGAAGTTGATATGACTGCGATCATGGATGTACGTAAACGCCGTAAGGACAAGTTTAAAGAGAAACATGAGATTAACCTGGGCTTCATGTCCTTCTTCACCAAAGCGGTTGTGGGGGCTCTGAAAAAATTCCCTACAATTAACGCAGAGATTGATGGCGAAGATGTTGTGCTCAAAAAGTATTATGATATCGGCATCGCCGTATCTGCGAAGGAAGGACTGGTTGTACCGGTTGTGCGTGATGCCGATCGTCTGGGCTTTGCCGAGATCGAGAAGAGCATTGCGGACCTGGCATCCAAAGCTCGTTCCAACACGCTGGCGTTATCTGATCTGCAAGGTGGAACGTTCACCATCACCAATGGTGGAACATTTGGTTCCTTGTTGTCTACGCCAATTCTGAATACACCTCAAGTGGGTATTCTGGGGATGCATAAGATCCAGCTTCGTCCAGTGGCGATTGATGCAGAGCGGATGGAGAACCGTCCAATGATGTACATCGCGCTGTCCTACGATCACCGGATTATCGACGGAAGTGAAGCTGTTCGTTTCCTCGTGACCGTGAAAGAATTGCTTGAAGACCCGGAATCTCTGTTAATTGAAGGTTAATCCATAAAGCTTGGTTATAGCTATTATTCATATCGCTTAACAAGAAAACCCCTGAACTGGAGCGCAGCGTGAGCTGCACATCCGATCCAGGGGTTTCTTTTGCTGTTGCTCATGGTATGTTGCCTTCGACTCTATTAGATAGAGTCAGCCGTCTCAGTAGGGTTCATCGGGCTAGGGTGTGTATTCGAGCCAGGGGTATTCCGCTCTAGCCAGTTCACAACATGCTGAGCCACTTCTGTTCGGTTGATCTCATGCAGCATTTCATGGCGTCCATCCGGATACAGGCGATACTCAATATTCTCCAGCTGAAGCTTCTTATACTGCGAGACCAGATTAAGAACGCCTTTGCCATGAAGTCCGACAGGGTCCTTCTCACCTGAGAACAGGTATACGGGTTTGTGTTTGGGTATGCGCTCCATATTGTGTGGAAGATGGACTTCAAGCAGCAATTTGAAGAAGTCGCGGAAAAAGCCTGCTGTACAGACTGCTCCGCACAGGGGATCATCAATGAATCGCTGAACCTCTTGGGAGTCGCGCGACAACCAATCAAACGGTGTCGTTGCAGGGCGGAAAGAACGGTTAAATCCACCAAATACAATCGCGTTGAGCAGCATGCTGGGATGAGTAGCGCCCTGAATGCCACATTGCAAGAAGGCCAGCTTCTCACCAAACCGGAGCAGACCGCGTCTGCCGTTTGTCCCGGATAAAATAAAGGCATGGTACTGCTCATGACCAGCGTACATGAGATGTTGTACCAAGAATGAGCCCATGCTATGTCCCATGAGAAACAGGGGCACCCCAGGATTCTCCTTGGCGGCTACTTCGCCCAGATTGATCATATCACTCGCCATCCAGCGGAAGGCATCGATACCAGCATTACCAAGCAATTTGGCATTCTCCACGGTTTTGCCATGACCCCGATGGTCATTGGCATAAACCGCATAGCCATTTTGGGTAAGAATATCGGCAAATTCGGCGTATCGGGCTGCCGTCTCGCCCATGCCATGTGCAATTTGCACTACACCTTTAACGTTGCATTCCGGATCGGGAAGCCAGCGGTACACATGAATACGGGTACCTTCACTAGCGACCAAGGCAAAGGTAGATTCCTGCATCTCGTGTAATTCCTCCTTCACAGGTTACATATAAGCTTGATTTATGGCAGATAAGAGCGAAGCACAGTGGTATTTCCATCTAATGTATAAGAACCCAGATTGGCTGGCAAGAGATAACATTGTCCAGCTTTCAATTCAATGTTGTCTGATTCAGCATGTGCCCACTCCAGAGTTCCTTCTCCTTCACAGACAACGAGAATCGTGAAGCTGTCAGGATTGGTGGAGAGTTCCCAACGTTTATTCACAACCCCTTTTTCAACTACAAAATAAGGGCATTCCGCAAGCTTGAGCCATTCACCAGGAGTAGCGTTATTTGTTTTCATCGTTGAGGCACCTGCGCCCTCATAGGCGGTGACATTTAATGAGTCTTCAACATGCAACTCACGTGGTTTGCCATCCAGCCCTGGACGATTGTAATCGTATATCCGGTACGTCGTATCCGAGTTTTGCTGAATCTCAGCGACAACGACACCTGCACAGAGCGCATGCACTGTTCCAGCAGGGATAAAGAACGTATCACCAGCTTCTACAGGCACCTGACGAAGGGTATCCATCACCGTGCCGTTTTCCAATGCTTCTTTTAATGTTGCCCGATCAACGCCTTCATTCAACCCGTAGATGATGTGTGCGCCCGGTTTTGCGTCGAGTACATACCACATTTCTGTTTTGCCAAGCTCGCCAGGAGGCAGTGCCTCATACTCGTCTGTTGGATGAACCTGAACGGACAGGTCATCGTTGCAGTCAAGCAGCTTAATCAGAAGGGGGAAACGGCCGCCTTTTTCGGAAACGCCTTTGGTTCCAAGCCATTCGGTGCCCAGTTGTTCACGAACTTCATCCAGACCCTTGCCAGCAAGTGCTCCATTTAATACCTTGGTTGTACCGTTTGGATGATCCGCAATCATCCATCCTTCTCCGATATGTCCTTCAGGGGGCGTAAGGCCGAATTGCTCCAGCGCACGACCGCCCCACACACGTTCTTTGAATTCAGGTTGGAATTGTAATGGGTATGGCGTAGACATCAGTAATCTCTCCTCTAGTATATGAAGTGGTGGATCGCTTTAATCAGTCATGGGCATGTAGTCGCCATGAGCAAACAAGTGAATACGTTTGCATATGTAGATGTAGAACACAGATCGCAGTAAGAAAAAGCCGTTAATAGCTCGCCTTGCGATTGTGTCTAGTTTATTGTATTTGGTGAACAAAGGAAATTATTTTTTCTCGATTCCGATCAGAAAAGGAGAAGTTTCTCGCTGCAATTGGCGATACATCACAACCTGTGCCTGTTCCACCGGCAGGGCAGAGGACCATTCCAATACGGCTGATGCTTCCTGTGCGCCTCCGTCATGACCGGGGTAGAGCACAACCGTAATGATTCCGCGAGGGCGTAATAAAGTGAGTGCAGCCTCGAGTGCAGCGATCGTGCTATCAGTTTCGGTTATGATGGAGGAATCTGCACTCTCTGAAGGCAGGTACCCCAGATTGAACATAACTGCACCAACCGCACCAGGCCATGACTCAGGTACCGCTTCTGTCATTCGATCATGGCTTAGTTGAAGCATGGAGATGGAGCCAAGTTTGGCTTCGTCGGTTCGTTTTCGAATCCGGGCCTGTGCCAGTGTGAGGGCTTCACTTTGAATATCGAATCCAATGACTTGACCACGCCTGCCAACTTGTTGTGCCAAAAATAGTGTGTCTGCTCCTGTACCCACCGTTGCATCTATGGCCAGATCACCTGGCTGAAGACGGGAAGCGATCCACTGATGCGCACAGCTGAGAACTGAAAGAAAGCCCATCTATGCTCGCCTCCAATACTTACCTTGCCAGGAATCCCGCTCACGCAACTCACGATCAATGGAGTTCAACACTTCCCATTTGTTCATGGACCACATTGGTCCAATCAGCAGATCACGCGGTGCGTCGCCTGTAAGACGGTGTACGACCATTTCCGGTGGAAGCATCTCCAGTGTATCTACGATCAGTTTGATGTACTCATCCTGTTCCAGAAAACGTAAAAGTCCGGCTTCGTATTGCTTCACCATCGGTGTTTTGCGCATGAGATGTAACAGGTGAATCTTGATTCCCTGTACATCCATATTGGCAACTGCCCGTCCAGTGTCCAGCATCATCTCATGTGTCTCTTGAGGCAGACCATATATGATATGTGTACACACTCGTATATTCCGTTTGCGCAGTTTCTCAACCGCTTCTTCGTAACACTTCGTGTCGTGCGCCCGATTAATCAATGTTGATGTGGAATCATGGATCGTTTGAAGTCCCATCTCAACCCACAGATAGGTGCGTTCGTTCAGTTCAGCCAAATAATCAACAACGTCATCTGGCAAACAATCCGGGCGAGTGGCGATGGACAAACCAACAACACCGGGTTGCTCAAGAATTTCTTCAAAATATTCGCGCAGCTCCTCAACCGGAGCATACGTGTTCGTATAGGCTTGGAAGTAGCCAATATAATGGGCTGTAGGCCACTTGAGGTGCTGTTTATCTCGAATTGTATTAAATTGGGTGACCAGATCTTCACGTCTGCTGCCAGCAAAATCGCCTGATCCACGCGCACTGCAGAAGGTGCAACCACCTTTGGCGATGGAACCGTCGCGGTTGGGACAGGTGAATCCAGCATCCAGCATCACTTTGAAAACCTTATTGTTAAACTGATCACGCATCTCATAATTCCAGGTATGGAATCGTTTATCTCCCCACAACATAGGGGACTGTAATGCAGGTGCATTCATCTTCAGGGTACTCCTTTGGCTGTCGAATTACAGTAATCATACGTGAACAAAAGAAGAAGCGCTATGCGATTTCCGTCATAGACGATGGATAGCGATTATAGGGGTCTTCATGAACTTTAGTATTTTGCATTATTCGATTTGAATCGCTCACGGGTACAAGATATGGACAGGAAAAATCATCCTGATCCATATCTTGCTGATTGGAAGACGCTTATGGGATTTATGCAAAATGCTCACTTTATCATTGTATCAAAAAACTAAAAAAAAAGGGAATCGAAACGCAAAAATAGGCCGTAAAATCAAGGGTTTCTCCTTGCTATAGTTTACACCTTGTGTTATATTTAAATCAGCGTCAGACACCATCTAGTGGGTATTATTCATCATAGCATTTGAATCAAGATTGACGTCATGGACCATACTATACCGTGAGGTGATATGAATGAATTCCCAAGTTAAAAACAATGAATTGAATCGTGTGTCTGTTGAATTGACGGCAGAAGAAGCACTGGCTTTAACAGGTGTTCGTTTTAATGGAAATCCGAAAGTGAAAGCGGCTGCAAGACAAAAAGTTCGCGATGCTTTCGAAAAGACATTTGATTTTTCACACCAAGATAAGGTAGACTATGAACTACTAAAGTAGTTGGACCCCAATTCCAAATAAATCGAAGAGGGAATCTTTGAGATTTGCCCAAAGTGGCAGATCCGAAGATTCCCTTTTCATTGCTCTTTACAATTTGCCAGTTCTTCGGCAAAATAAGTCTGAGACAAGTATGGGACAAACGGAGGAATAAAATGCGTTTACGTGGCAGAAAAGGGATAAGAGAAAATCTGGAGCAACAAGTTGATCTTGTTGTACTGGACCCCAAGCAACATAAAGGAAAATGGTCTGAACTGTTTGGCAATGAGCATCCGATCTTCGTGGAATTTGGTATGGGTAAAGGTCAATTTATCAGCCAAATGAGTTATAAATATCCGGAATTTAATTTCATCGGTATTGATATGTATGATGAACTGGTGCGTCGTGCCAGTGAGAAAGCTCGTAATGCGTGGAGTCAGGCTGATGTGGAGACACCCCCTAACCTGAAGCTTGCGCTGGCAAATATTGAACAGATCGAGGAAGTTTTTGAGCCGGAAGAACTGGAGCGCATTTATTTGAACTTCAGTGATCCTTGGCCAAAAGCAAAGCATGCACGTCGCCGGTTGACGCATCCGCGCTTCCTGAAGAAATATACGGAATTGCTTAATCCAAAAGGTCAGATTCATTTCAAAACCGATTCGGAGACGCTGTTTGATTTCTCACTCAACGCCATTGCCGATTTCGGCCTGCAAATGACCAATATTTCTTTGAATCTGCATCGCGATGGACTAAACGAAGAACATGTGATGAC
Source organism: Paenibacillus sp. 37 (assembly GCF_008386395.1). NCBI lineage: Bacteria > Bacillati > Bacillota > Bacilli > Caryophanales > Paenibacillaceae > Paenibacillus > Paenibacillus sp. 37. Next base: position 1,919,018 of record NZ_CP043761.1, read on the forward strand.
CGAGTACGAGCAGAAATTCATGGGCAAAGGTATGAACATTCACCGGGTTGAAGTGATTGTTGGTGAAGAGGCCCTGCGTGAGTATCAGCAGACACGTCTGGACAAGTATAAAGTTCGTGAAGCTTCGGATGAGTCCGGCGAAGATCAGGAACAGGAATAAATCGAAATCTAACTTAAACTTATCAAAGAAGAGCGACACATGAGGTGAATGATTCATTCTCATAGGTCGCTCTTTTTTTGCATTAACAACAATGTGCAATGCTCCATAAACTCAAGCCTGGTATGATTTCAAAAGTTCTCTGAATGAAACTCTTTGCGACGATAATCGTTTGGTGTAACACCATTGAACTTTTTGAACATGCGATAGAAGTATGAACTGTTGGTGAATCCAGTTCTCTCGGCAATGTCGGCAACGGAGTTCTCCGTTTCCACCAGCAGATGCTGGGCCTTGGCTATGCGGGTTTCGTTAATCACGTCCGTGAGCCCTTTCAGGGTGAGCTGTTTGTAGAGCCTGCTTACATAGATGGGCGACATGTTAAGCTCATCTGCGATAGAAGTTAGACATAGATTGGGGTCCGCATAGTCCCGCTCAATAATGCCATTGATTTTACGAATCAACTCTTCGTGCTTCAGTGTACGTTTCTCCTCGACTTTGGAACCAAGCTCATCAAACATCCGATAGAAGTGTTCATGTACTTCACTGATGTCTTCAGCGTCTTTGACAGGCAGCATTAGACCATCCGAGACTGAATCAAGCGTGAGTTGATTATTCTTCTTGAGGGTATTTCGTACATGGTTCAGTGTCATCGTCAGATGGGATAAGGCTAGCTGGAAGACGGTAAATGGATATGCGGCTGTTTCGCCGACGATATCTGCATAGACTTGTTTGGCTTCTCGCGTCTTGCCTGTCATTAGATGGTCGACAAGCTGTCTTTCCTTACCTGCTGGGAAGGCGTACTCCTTGGCGTGATAAGCCATGATGTCAGAGGTATAGATCAGACAGCCCGGTCCCATGAACAAACGATGCAGTGAGGCTTCGGCTGATCTGGTGTAGGATGCAATACTGTCTTCCAATGAATCTTCTTCCGTGCCGATCGTACAGGAGATAGAGCATTTCAAATGGGTCATTACAGCAGCCTGCATCATGCGCAGCAGCTCCTCGATCGGATGATGAGCAGGTTGCCCAAGTTCATGGTTTTCCGCTTTTTCATTGAAGATGAGTGTGATCAGATCACCGCCCATGTCCACAGCTTCCGCATTGTAGTGGAGATCGGCTGTCTCAGTGCATATGTTCATCATGGCGTATTTTACAAGCTGGGTCTCATCACGATACGTTTCGCAGAATTCGGTAAAATGGTCAATACGGAGCAATACCAGCCTGGATGTACGCTGAACATCAATGGAGGAACCGTAGAACTTCATCCGTTCTTCCAGCATACCACCAGTTACTGTTTCGCGGCCCTGTAGGGCCCCTCGTAGAAAATCCTGCCGTAACAAATGAAGACTGCCACGTCGCTCTGCTTCCATCACACGTAAACGAACAAGCACCTTGTCAATAGGGTGATATAGTTTTCGGGAAACAAGGTAAGAGAGCAGTAAGCCTGCGAAGAGAAGTCCAACACAAAACAGAACGGTATGTGTGCGCATACTCCGTATATCTGAGGTAATCAGATCATAAGGTGTTATTCTCACATAACGCCAACCCAGGTCATCGGGAGCGGTATAGGTGATGAGAGATTTTTCTCCGTCGACCTTCTCGGTAAAGTAAGCTGACTGCTCCGTATCCTGCATAATTGGCTTCATAAAAGCTTCGCTGGAAAGATTTTTCATCAATGCACGGTCGCCAAAGTCAGATAAAAGGTCTCCATTCTCATTTACAATAAAGGTTTTGCCTGGTTGATCCACAGCATTCATATTCGGACTGAGCCAATCATCCTTGATATTAACGATGACAGCATAGTTTAGCTTTGCGTTATCATTAATCGTGTCATAACAGAGATAGGTGTAGCTGTTAACCTCTGTTGCTTCGGTAGAGCCGACCTGATATGTACGCGGGATGGGCACAAAAGGTTTATAGTCATGGAAGCGTTGGAGGATGCTTGTAATCCCCTGATCATCGATCTCCGAGATGGACTGCTGCCCATTGCGCACGTTGGAACTGATATAGAATTCATTACTTTTGGAGTTATATACATAGATGGATTCGATAAAGGGAAGGGACATACGGTAGTTGTCTAGCTGCTCCATCGCCGATGTGATCTCATAGATATTTGGTTTGGAATAAAGCAGTAATGAAGAGATGGTGTAGTCCTGATAGATCTGATATGACAATGATTTTGCAGTCTCGGTCATTTTCGCCACTTCACGGCTGGTTTGAGTAAGACTGTTCATATCTGTACGATACACCTGACGAAGAGCAATCCGATTATAGTTGACGTACAAAATAGTAGAAGCCACAAGTAAGGTAGCGACGGTACTGATAATAATGCCGATCAGAATCCGTGTGAAGACCTTCTGACTGTCCTCTGAACGTTTACGCATTCATCTTCCCCCTCGAACCACCTGTTTTGGGTGAACAACATAGAATTTCATATACATAAGTGGGGCTTCATACATGGATGAGCAGAAGAGCAAGAGTAACTTGAATTATATATTATGTATGCGTTTACATCAATGCTGGACAGGCCATTTTGCCTGTTTTCTCTACATAAAGTTCAACTTTCGCTGGATTGTTCACTAGGTGTAGCCTATGCACGATATCAACATTTGTGAACGGATGTGTGTGGATGTCTGTTCATTTCATGGTTCGTTCATTTTGTTCATAGTTCATTTCGCAGAATCGTTCATTTTCTGAAGGGAAGCTTCAGTATCCGTGAGTGAAGAGAGCATCTACAATAAAAAGAGAGCTCCACCACGCAGCACCGCAAGAAATTCGGGAGGGATCGAGCCATGCTCAAAGAATTGAACAAAAACAAAATCATGTTTCTGATGCTGTTGCCCACGCTGATCTTTTTTCTGATTAACTCGTATTTTCCGATGGTCGGCATCTATTATGCGTTCACCCGGTATGATTTTGAAGGCGGATTATTTGGTAGTCCATTTGTCGGTCTGGAGAACTTTAAGTTCCTGTGGCAATCCGGAATGCTGCTGAAGCTCACAACCAACACTGTGGGTTACAATCTCGCCTTCATTATATTAGGAAACGGTCTGGCGATCTTCTGTGCGATCATGCTTAGCGAAATCCGGGGCAGGTTATTCAAAAAAATCACGCAATCCGTCATGTTCTTGCCGTATTTCATCTCATTTGTACTATTGAGTGTAATCGCTTACAACATGTTTAACTACGAGTCGGGTTTTGTGAACACGGTGCTCAAACGTTTTGAGGCCGGTCCAGTCGACATTTATAACACACCCTGGATCTGGGTGTTCCTGATCATCATCTTTTATCTGTGGAAAAATCTTGGATACAGCATGGTCATCTATCTGGCCGCCATAACGGGGATCAGTGACGAGTATTATGAAGCTGCCCGAATCGACGGGGCCAATATTTTTCAGCGGATCTGGTACATTACGGTACCGATGTTGAAGCCAACCTTTGTCATCCTATTGTTGTTCTCGCTCGGCAGCATCATGAAGGGACAGTTTGACCTGTTCTATCAACTGATTGGCAACAACGGGGTGCTATACAACGCTACAGATATTATTGATACGTATGTGTATCGTTCTCTGAAAGTAACGTTTGATATCGGGATGGCAACGGCTGCTGGTCTCTATCAGTCCTTATTTGGATTCATTTTGATCATGACCGTCAACTATATTATCCGCAAAGTAAATGAGGACTACGCCTTGTTCTAGAACGCCCGCAGGGCAGGAGGGAGAACGATCATGAACACGCCAATGAATACTCACACGCGTACGAATACTCGTCTCAGAGATTCGGAATTCACTTTCATGTTTCAACTGATTTCCTACAGCTTCATCATCATTTTATCCATCATGTGCTTGCTACCGTTTCTGCTGATCCTATCCGGTTCATTCAGCAGCAACGAGTCCATTGTGAGGGATGGTTATCACCTCTTTCCAACGGACTTTTCCCTGGAAGGTTACAAAATGGTGTTCAAATTCCCGACTCAGGTACTCAAAGCTTATGGGGTAACGGTCTTTACAACGGTGGTGGGGACTACGCTAGGGCTGTTTCTCATCACGATGGCCGGATTTGTGCTCCAGCGTAAGGACTTTAAATATCGGAATACGTTCTCGTTTTTTATCTACTTCACAACCCTGTTCGGTGGGGGACTTGTGCCTTGGTACATTATGCTGGCGAACTACTTCAATCTCACAGATACGTACACCGTACTTATTTTCCCGGGGTTGATGACGCCATTCCTCATTATCCTGATGAAAAACTTCATTCGCTCGGCAGTGCCGGATGAATTGATTGAGTCCGCCAAAATTGATGGAGCGAATGACTTCCGCATCTATTTCAGCATTGTGTTGAAACTGGCGATGCCTGGTATCGCCACCGTAGGTCTGTTCCTGGCATTGGGTTACTGGAATGACTGGTTTACCTCATCCCTCTTCATTAACAACCCGGATATGTACCAACTGCAATTTTATCTCTACAACACGATGAACACGATTACATTCATTGACCAGATGGCGATTGGCACAGGGATCACACTCAGTCAGGATGTGCCTACGGAATCAACCAAGATGGCAATGGCTATCGTTGTAACGGGACCGATTTTGTTCCTGTATCCGTTTGTACAACGTTATTTTGTCAAAGGACTCACCATTGGTGCAGTGAAAGGTTAGAACGTGAACACGCTGTGGGTGTCAGGCTGCTGGCATCATTTCCGGTCTGAAACATGGCGAGTCTGCGCTAACATATAAAGGTTCACCACAAAAAGGGAGGATGCGTATGCGTAACAAAACAATTCGGCACCTGTCTCTGGTACTTGCCCTGATGTTGTTCGCCGGGGTACTTGCCGCATGTAATAACGGTTCGGGGGGATCGACGCAAGGAAGCGAGCAGGGAGGAACATCCGGGAACAAAGGCGAGAAAGTCACGCTTCAATTTTACATGCTTGGGGATGCTCCGAAAGATCTGCCTGTTATTGAATCCGAGATCAATAAGCTGGCGGAGGCTGATCTGAACGTCAATGTGAAATTCAACTACACCTCATGGACCGACTGGGATCAAAAATATAAACTGCTGCTGTCTTCGGGACAGCCGATCGATCTGATCTTCACAGCGGATTGGACATTCTACCAGTCCTATGCCAAGAAGGGTGCGTTCCTGCCACTGGACGAAATGTTGCCTACAGCAGCGCCAGCACTGAAAGCTCATGTCCCTGATGACATGTGGAATGCTGTCAAAATCAATGACAAAATCTATACTGTTCCATCCACTTGGATTGAGTATGTAACCGAGGGGATTGCGTACCGTGAGGACTTGCGCGAGAAGTACAATCTTCCAAAACCGGAATCATTGGAGACGCTTGAAGCGTATCTGGAGGGCATCAAAGCCAACGAACCCAATATGATTCCTATTGCGGATAGCAATGCCAACCATACCCATGGTATTCGTCAATTGACATCCAAGCTGGTTAATACAGCAGGTCAACTTCCATATGGACTGGATATTATGTATGACACACCATCAACCGTGACGTCCTACTGGGGATCCGCGCAACACCTGGAAGACCTGAAAACATACAAACGTTGGATGGATAAAGGATTTTTCCCGAAAAACGTACTGAATGTAAAAGATACATCCAACTCGTTGTTGCAAAATGGAAAAGCGGCTGTTGTTCTGTCTGGGGAAAACCCTAACAAATTTAATGCAGATGTAATCAAGGTGCAGTCTACGCATCCAGATTGGAAACTGGCTTATTTCCCTTACCCGAATGCAAAAGGGTTTGCACAACCGGTTCACCCGATCCACAATGGTTTTGCGATTCCGCGTAGCAGTAAAAACCCGGAAAAAGCATTGGCATTTTATGAGAAACTGGTGACAGATAAACGATATAACTGGTTGACTGAATACGGCGTTGAAGGCAAAAACTTCGAGGTAGATAATGGATACTACAAAATGGTCGGAGATGCACAAACAAACGGCTTCCCGCGTGAGGGCATGAATGGGTGGGCTTGGCGTAATCCGGAATTCATGCTCTATGATAAAACCTTTGATGACGTGCTGACCATGTTTGAAGATCTCGACAAAATCAAAAAGCCGGATATCTTTACAGGATTTGCTGAAGACTGGACTCCGTACCAAGCCGAGAAGGCTGCATTGGAACAAGTGGAAAAACAATATTTGTATCCGCTTAATGTAGGTTTGGTGGCAGACGTAGAGGCTGGATTGAACACATTTATGGAGAAGGCGAAGCAAGCAGGATTGGAAAAAATTCAGGCAGAATACACCAAGCAGTGGCAGGAGTACTTGGAGTCAACAGGCATTCAATAATTTGTAATTTTCTTCATAAAGAAAAGGTGCCTTCAAATCCGAAGGCACCTTTTCAATGTGGTTGCAGGCTTGTTTGAAGCCGTTGGTTAGAGGCATGATTGGATAAAGATTACGGGAAGCAGCACTTTATTTGGATAAATTCATAAACGGGCCTCTTCTGCGGATGAAGGACGAACGTCCTCCAGCAGATCGATAATACTTTGAGCGCTCTGCATCGGATGAACCTTGGCGATTTCGGCCAGATGACGTTTGCGTTTACGTACAACATCCGGGTAGTGATGCAACAGCTTGTTCATCCATTTGACCACTACGTCATGCGAAGTTATGGGTTCTCCCAATCCTCTTGCCGTAAAATAATGGACGTTTTCTTCTTCCTGACCAGGTATAGGGTTGTGGAACAACATTGGAATTCCTTTGGCTAAGCCTTCACTGCATGTCATTCCCCCAGGTTTGGTGATCAGCAGGTCGGATACTTCCATCAATTTGTCCACTTCGTTAGTGTACCCCATAATATGAATGTTTTCTTTGCGATACATGGGGTTCTGTTCCATGCTGATCCGTGCTTTATCATTGCGACCCAGACAAAAAATGATCTGAATATCTTCATGCCAGCGTGTCAGCAGCGGGTGGACCAGCTTGTCACTGAGCATTCCCCAGCCGCCACCCATCACCAGTACAGTAGGCATGTTCTTGAGGTTAAATCTGTTTCGAATCTCTTCTCGCCCGGGATGCTCCCAGAAATTTGGATGTACCGGAATGCCCGTGACTCGAATGTTGTCTGTAGGTACGCCGCGTAGCATTAGTTTGGACTTAACCTCATCTGAAGAAACCAGATAAAGATCTACTTCACGGTTAATCCACGTCCCATGTGCATCATAGTCGGTGATGACTGTGCATAGGGGAACCTGTACACCCAGACGCTTCAGTCTGGATATGACAGCACTTGGAATCGGATGTGTACAGACGATTGCATCGGGACGTAACTGGCGCACAACGCTGCGTGTATGTGTATAGAACAGTTTATGCAGCGCCAGTGTTGTCAGCCTGTTTAATGATTTTTTATATTGGTGTCTGTATACGTATCCGACAAGTTTGGGTTGGTTGGTAACCGTTTTTTTGTATGCTGTTATAATCAGAGGTGCAACCTTGGGATTTAAGAAACTTCCCAGTTCAAGCACTTTTGTCTGCACGTCTGGCGAAAGCTTTCGCAAATTGCTGGACAGTGCATAGGCGGCTTGAGTATGACCCGTACCAAAGCCTTCAGATAATAGTAATACTCTTTTTTTCTCCACGCTTGCTTCACCTGTTCCTGCTAGGTTTTTCTGAGTCTAACATATCGGCTTTAAGACCAGAATGCAACTGTTGCAAGTGCGACTAAAGTACCTATTGTGGCACCTGCCAGAACATCGGAAGGATAGTGTAATCCCAGATAAATTCGAGAGAATCCGACAATAAGGGCCACAGGCAACAATATTAGCAATAAGATCGGATCAGTGGTCATAAAGGGAACTGTGACCGAAAAAATGGCAGTTGTGTGCCCTGAAGGAAACGAGTGATCCGTCAGGGGATTACGGAACGTAATTGTATCCGGCAAGGCCAGATAAGGTCTAATGCGGGGATACAATTTTTTCGCGATGGCTACAGGAATGTGGCTGATCGCAAGAGCGATACAAGCCTGGAGTCCTGTTGTGCTCCATGGGGCTGGAGCAAGCAGCCAGATTAACAAGGATATTGCAATAGAAGATGTTGCTCCACCCAGATGGGTGAAATAATACAGCCAAAAATTCATAAAACGATTATGAAGTCGGCCGTTGATCCACATAAAAACATTTCGATCATAATCTTGAAACTTTAAGAATAAACGGCTCATATTGGCCTCCTGCCAGTCAGGCCGCCCGTAATGGCGGCATTATTTCCGGTGATTTTCTGCATCCGGTTTCGTCCTGATTAGTATATAACCGTTTTTCGTGAACTTGAGGTTATTTCAGGTATATGTTTATCATATTTTTAAATGTTGTCCTTTTCAAGAAGAACCCATGTAAAGAAAGTGAAATTCATGTTAAAGAGTGGATATATACCCATCTTAACTTTTTGACTTGGGTCAACCAAAAAAGATACAATGATTCAACATGGCTGAAATGAGGTAAAAAAATGTGAGTTCTGTTTCAAACTTTTTGAGTTCTGTTTGCGTTATATGTTATAGAGCCTCTGACGAAGAATAACATGCTGATGAAAAAAGCAGGGACTTTAGAAATAAAAATCAAGTAAACGGCTGAAAATAAGATATAACAGGCATGAATGCGAGGTTGTGGTATCACGAAGTGTCTATTCAGCGTTTAAAGATCACATTTCTGCTTCAAAAAGTGGAATTGGGGTTTTGACAAATGACTGAAAAGGATACAGAATCGATAAAGCAGCCAACTGATAGCAACCAAGCTTTGAAACATTGCCTGATATATTCACGTAGTACACAAAAGAACAGGGTCATATTCTGCAGATCAAAAAAAAAATAAATTGCAGAATCAGGAAGAGAAATGCTTGAGTAAACTGGGTTTTGAAAAAAAGGGGGTAACAGAGAACGATGTTGGACGCTATATTCGTCACGATGCAGGTCATTCTGGCACTGCTAGCCGTGTACCAATTCACGTTTTCGCTGTTCGGTCTGATTAAGAAAAAGAAAAAGAAACATTATCCGGCGACAAAATCATTCGCTGTACTCGTCGCAGCACACAATGAGGAACAAGTCATTGGTGCCTTGATGGAGAACTTGAAACAACTTGATTATCCGGAAGATCTGTACGATGTGTTTGTCATCTGTGACAACTGTACGGATGGAACGGCTCAAATTGTCAGAGAGCATGGATTAAACGCCTGTGTACGTACCAATGCCGATTTAAGAGGTAAAGGGTACGCCATCGAATGGATGCTTAAGTACCTGTGGAAATTGCCACGTCAGTATGACGCAGTTGTTATGTTTGACGCGGATAACCTGGTTGACCGTAACTTCTTGCTTGAGATGAATGATGACTTGAACAATGGTTCGCGTGTTATCCAAGGATACATTGATACGAAAAATCCGGAGGATTCCTGGATTACTGCAGCTTATGGTGTATCTTACTGGTACATCAACCGTCTGTGGCAGTTGTCTCGTCATAACTTGAATATGGCGAATTTCCTCGGAGGAACCGGAATGTGCTTTGAGACCAACCTGTTGAAGGAAATTGGTTGGGGTGCAACAAGTCTGGTTGAGGATTTGGAGTTTACGATGCGCAGTGTGCAACGTAATGTGTATCCTGTTTTCAACTATGACGCCAAAGTATTTGATGAGAAGCCATTAACATTCAAAGCTTCAGCGAGACAACGTCTGCGCTGGATGCAAGGTCACTTTACAGTTGCGCGTAGATACTTCTTCCCGTTGCTATGGCAGTCCATTAAGGAAAGAAGCCTGGTGAAATTCGACCTTGCTATCTATGGAGCCAATGTCTATGTGGTGTTGCTTACGTTCCTGATGACGGCTGTGATGTGGGTAGACATGGCTATATTCAGTGGTCCGCACATTGCTAATATTTATGGATACTTCCCGCTATGGGTTGGGTTCGTGGCTATTGGTTTGAACATTCTGACGTTCCTGTTGTCCATGGCGCTGGAGAAGGTTACCTTTGCCAAAGTTTATCTATATCTGATTTTGTTTCCGATCTACCTGCTGTCTTGGTACCCGATTACGTTCTACGCTTTCTTTACGCAGAACAACAAACAGTGGAGCCACACTCAACATACACGTGTTGTACGGTTGGATGAGGTGCAAAGCAAACAAGGGTAAGGAACATGCATGCGATAATTTGTTGACATCTGATATCACAAATGTATAATTCACGAAAAATGTTGTGAAGAATGTTGACAATGTATTTCATGGGTGATATAGTATTCAAGTGCCTTAAAACGAATAGAAATGGAATCACAAGCAGAAGTCCGACTTCTCACCTGATCAACAAACATGTTGGCTGGTCAACGATCCCAATAATTTATGAAGTGTATACTCATGAAGAATTGTGTTGATTACAGGGATGTCGGTAGCTTGACCGGCATCCCTTTTATTTTTGTTTAACTGGATATTCAAAATGACCTGGAGGTGGACGATTATTAGTAAAGATCACATGATTAATGATGAGATTCGGGCGAAGGAAGTACGCCTTGTCGGAGCTGAAGGAGAACAAATTGGGATTACGC